>CAXTME010000094.1:0-18678 GCA_964245215.1 uncultured Lichenihabitans sp. | reverse complement strand
GAAGATCGAGGAGGCAGGGGGTCCCTTCTCCCGCTTGCGGGAGAAGGTGGCGGCGCGCAGCGACGACGGATGAGGGCTACCTCAGGCCGAGGGCGGCGCCCTCATCCGGCCCTGCGGGCCACCTTCTCCCCCGAGGGGAGAAGAGACGCGCACCGAGCCGCGTCGGACCTCGAAACCGCATGAAAAAGGCCCGGAAGCGAGATGCCCCGGGGCAAACCGCATCTCTGCAGCGAAACCATATAGACCCGATCAGCCGCCCGAAGTCAAGAACAAATCAAGAACATTAGTGACGCTGCCAATGCACCCGGACCGACTAGCGCGACCTGTTGCAACGCGTTACTTGGCGTAGCGCATCGCCGATCTGCTTCGAGGCATACTGAGCATGCTGTCGACACTGGCCGTTGAGGGCTATCGATCGCTGCGGGACGTCCGCGTCGCGCTGGGGCGGCTCAACGTCGTCACGGGACCCAACGGCAGCGGCAAGTCGAGCCTCTATCGCGCGCTGCGGCTCCTGGCCGACATCGCCCAGGGGCGGATCGTACAATCGCTGGCCGCCGAGGGTGGCCTGCCCTCGACCCTCTGGGCCGGACCCGAAACGATCTCGCGCGCCGTCAAGCGCGGCGATCTGCCGGTGCAGGGGCTCGCGCGGAAGAGCCCCGTCAGCCTGAAGCTCGGCTTCGCGGGCGAGGATTACGGCTATGCCATCGACCTCGGGCTGCCGATCAAGCAACAGACGCTGTTTTTCCGCGATCCGCAGATCAAGGCCGAGGCGCTATGGTCAGGGGAACGGCTCGGGCGCTCCAACGCCTTCGCGCTGCGCAACGGCCCGTTGGTGCGCGTGCTGTCCGACAAGGGCGAGTGGCGGCGCATGGCCGAACAGCTAGCCCCCACCGACAGCATGATGACCCATTGCGCGGACCCGCTCGGCGCGCCCGAACTCCTGATGCTGCGCGAAGCGATGCGCGCCTGGCGTTTCTACGACCATCTGCGGACCGATCGCGACGCACCGGCACGACGCCCACAGGTCGGCACCCATACGCCCATCCTGTCCGGCGACGGCGCCGACCTCGCGGCCGCGGTCCAGACCATTCGGGAGATCGGCGACACCGCGGCGCTCGACGCTGCCGTGGCCGATGCCTTTCCGGGATCGACGGTCGGGATCGCGGAGAACGAGGGCTACTTCGAGCTCGCTATGCGCCAGCACGGCTTGCTGAGACCGCTCGGCGCCGCCGAACTGTCCGAAGGCACGCTCCGCTATCTGCTGCTGGTCGCGGCGCTGCTGTCCCCGCGACCGCCGCCCTTGATGGTTCTGAACGAACCCGAGGCCAGTCTCCACCCCGACCTGCTGGCACCCCTGGCGCGGCTCATCACGGCGGCGTCCGCGCGGTCGCAGATCATCGTCGTATCGCATGCGCCGGCGCTGGTGGCCGCCCTTCGAGCCATGCCCGAGACGCGCGAGTTCCTGCTCGAGAAGCAGTTCGGCGAGACGATCGTGCATGGCAAGGAGGCGTTGGGGTGGAAATGGCCGGTCCGATAGCGAGCCGAAGCGCGCTTCGGCCGTTCCGGTCGGGGGCTCGGCGGATGCCGAACGGGGTTCCTTCTCCCGCCCGCGGGAGAAGGTGTCGGGACGGCGTGCCGACGGATGAGGGTCACTTCGGCCGGAGCCGCCGGGCGGGCGGCGCTAGCTGTCGGGAGAGGCCTGCGTGATCCTCGGGCTCCGGTATCACGCTCGCCTCGCCCGCCGCGACCCAGGCGTCGTGAGCCGGATGGTCGGCGAGGTCGAGGAGCGCCGAAGCGCCGGGCTCGACCATCACGGTACCGCGGTCAAGGGTCAGGAATCCGCGCGGTCCGCGGCCGAGGATCGTCACGCGCGCCAGCATCGCGTCAGATCCCGTCGTTATAGGACACGCCGCGCGGCAGCCGCACATCGAGTCCGCCGAGCCGCAGCATGCCGGGAATGATGAACTCCAGCATTCGCTGCTGCGGCGGGAAGAATTGGTGCGGCATCGGCATGTGGAACTTGAGCACCTGCGGGTCGCGCCGATAGGTGATCATCCGGTTGCTGCCACCGGCTCCGGCCCCCGCCAACTGCCGGACCGTACGGACCGTCAGCGGCTGCCCTGTCGTCGACGTATAGACGTTGTTGGCCTGGAGGTAGGTCATGAGGGTCGTGTCGGAGGTGGTGGAGCGCGGTGTCGCGGCGAGCGTGCCGTACTGGGGGACGGGAAGCAGCACGGTATCGTGCAGCTCGACCTGATTGGTGTTCGACCAAGCCCCGACAAGGGCATTGTTGACGTCGGCCAGGATCTCGGCCGGCGTCTTGTTGGCCCAGAGCGGCGATCCCGAGGCACCGTTCGGCACCGCGACCTGCGGCACCACGGTCTGGTTGACGAGGCCGAGGAAGCCCTTGCGGGCATCCCCCGAAATCACGACCCGCTCGACGAGTTCGTCTGCGGCGCGCTTGGCGGCCGCGGCCTTGTCGGCCGACAGGTTCATGCCGGGGATCAGCATGGCCTGGTTCACTTCCTCGAGCGAGTAGCGATAGCCGATCTTGGCCGATTCCACCGTCGTCTCGAACTTGGTCCGCGCCAGTTCGGCGAACGGCATGTCGCTCGCGTCGCCGTTCATCCAATCGGCTTGGCCGACGTGGTCATAGGTGAAATAGGTGACGGTCTTGGCCCAGGGATAGCCCGACGTATCGACCGGCACGAGCTTGGGATATTGGATGTCCGCATAGCGGATCGCATAGACTTCGCTCTCGATGCTGGTGACTTGCGAGAGCAGAAAGCCGAGCGCCGCCTGGGCGTCGAAGGTTGCGCGAAGCATAGGTCAGGTCCTGGTCAGGTGAGATTATAGGGTTACCGAAAAGCTGCCTGACCTCAGGCGAGGCGCAGCTTGGCGAGGCCGGCGCCCGTAGTGGCGCTCTCCCAGAGCGCGCCCGCGATCGCGGTATTGCCGGTCGCGACACTGGTGAGCAGACCGGCCGCGGTGAAAAAGGCCGGCTGGCCGGACGACACCGCGACCGCAGCGTTCACCCAGACGACGCCCTTGGTGATGACGCCGACCGTCATGGTGGCGGCATATTGGTCGTTCGCGGTCGGCGGCAGAGTGGCATCGCGGATCGCGATGCCGCGAAACACACCGGCCCCGCCATTGGCCGAGACGACGGTCTGTTCGGAGGCGCCCTGCAGGACGGGGTCGCCGAAATTGACGGGTCCGGTGGCGGCAGGGTCGACCACGCGAGAGACGACGTTCGTCACCCACTCGCCGTTGGCCATCATGCCAAGGTAGGCGGCCGGTTGAAAGGTGGGGTAGCTGGTCTGGACGGCGGGCATCAGCGATCTCCGGGGGTGCGGTCGGGCTTCCAGGCGCGGGCCAGATAGGCGTTACGGTCCTGAAGAGCGGTGGCCTGGCTGCCGGCTCCGGCCGAACCGGCCGCGAGATGGCCCGCCAGGGGGTTCGTGGTCCGGGAGCCGGGCGGAGGACGCCGGTCGGCGCCGAGCGCCGCGACCGTGTCGAAGGCGGCTTCAACGTAGTCGTCGCTGCGGCCGCGCACGGCATCCTGACCGAGCGCCTTGACGACGGCGGTGCGGCGGATGTCGCCGACCTCGAGTCCCGTAGGATCGAAGCCGGCCCCGAGAAGGATGCGGGCGACGTCGATCGTGCTGGTGCGCTCGGCCGCCCGACGGTCGAGCGACGCCGCGTCGGCCGCGGCCCGGGCTTTCAGGGCCGCGATCTCCCCATTCCGCGTGGCGATCTCCGACCGCAGCCGGGACAGCTCGGCCGCAACCTCACCGGGTGGGCAGTCGAGCACCGACGCGGCAGCCGACGCCCTGCTGGCAGCACCGGCGCTGTCGGTCGCGGCCGCGTCGCGGTCTGACGTGACGGCGCCCGCCCCGGTCGCGCCGACCGTGCAACTCGGTCCGCAGCGGCCCTGGTCGACGAGCGCGATATGGTTACCGCGGATATTGCGCTGCACGGCGTCGTAGGGTTCGCCCGCAGGGGTGAGCCCCGGAGTGAAGTCGAAGTCCGCCCAGTAGCCGTTCGACAGTTCGCTCCCGGCCTGGGCCTTGTCGACCGCCGCGGCGTCGGTGACGACGAGGTCGGTCGCGAGATGGTCGCCATCGCGCGCGACCGTTCCGCCCGAGTGACCGACCGCGAACTGTTTCCAGTTGCCGCTGTCCACCATGGCGGGCGGGTGTTCGAGCGTCACGGGCTTGCCCGCGAAGGAGACGAGGCTCGCCGGATCGAAGACTTCTTCGGGTGGCCGATACACCCGCACGTTAGCCTCGGGCGGAGCGCCGGCCGGACCGCCGATCTCGCCCGCCTTGTAGTCCTGCAGGCCCGTCCGCCCGATGCGGGCCTTGATACGCAGGAAGCCTTCGGGCGTCCGCTTCTGCGCAAGCGGCGTCGCCTGATCGTGAACCAGCATGGGAGGATCTCCGTGAGGCGGTCTTGCCGCCGGGGTTGTTCGATGGATGAGGAGAGTCGGACGCCCGCTGAGCGGCCATGACGATCTCCGGCGGAGGAGCGCGTTATCAGGCGGTTCACCGCGTGGATTGCGAAGTAGAACGTCCACACACCGAGTCGAACCAACCAAGGGGCCAGGGTCGGGGGCTGCCTTGACGGGCTTAGGGTCGGAAGCGGACCGTGAGGCCTGGAACGTCGGTGGTGTCGGCCGGGTGCTTCAGGTCATCATAGCCGCGGTCGATCGATCTCGGGGGATCACCGAAGTTCCATCATCCATATCATCGCGGCTTACACCCGCTCGATCTTGCAGAAGACCAAACCTTGGATGCGTCTTGGTGAAGCGCGGCCGAGAGCCTGTACTCGCCTTCGCTCAGAAAGAACTCGATCCGGTTGTCATCGACTTCCTCGAAAGGATACCGAATCGAACAGCACATAGGTGCTCGCTCCAGTGCGGAAGGTAACGCTGGTCCTGCGATTGAGATCGAAGAGGCGGTTGATCTCAAGCTGCTGCTGCGCGCTTGGCTTCGGCCCTGCAGGAATTGACTCGCGCGCAAACGGACCAGGCCGACGTTAGCCGGAAGATCGAGCTGTCCCGGTACCACATTCGGCTTCGACGTCGCTGCCGCGGCTGACGGCACCATCGGAACGGGGAGTGGCGGCTCCGTCCCGAGATGCCGATGCGGCGAACCCCCGTATAGGCGGTTGACGATGGGGTCTTCGCCTTCGGGAAGGCGCTTCGCTCCCCTCGGCGAACACCGCCGCGGCGTTGGGGTAAGTCCCGTCCGCGATCACCTGGGCCGCGACGAGCCGCGCCGTCACGGCCGTGGGCCACAGCCCCAGCCCGGCATAGATCTGCGTCGTCTGCGCCTTCGAGAGCGCCACCGCCGCCTGGGCGGCCGCATCCATCTGCCAGAGCGGACGGAACGCGAACGTCAGGGCCCCAGCGTCGATCTTCTCGGAGGCCAGCAGCATCCGGTCCAGACGCTCGAGCTGCGGCCGCAGGTCGATCTCCTGGCGGGCCGCGATCATGTCGTAGTAGTTGCGCGTGTCGCTCTCGCCCGTGGCCGACAGCCCCGACGGCGATTGGCCGAGAAGCCGCGTCACCGGGATGTCGGCCGCGCCCGCCGCCATCTGCAGGAAGGTCCGCACCATCTCGGGCAGGCCGGCGAAGTCGACCCGCTGCCGTGCCCAGCTCTCGCCGTCGCCGAGCAGCAAGAGGTTGTTGATCGACTTCATGGTGGCCGCATAGGCGAAGCGTGCCGAGAGCTGCGCCGTCGTGTCGGCCGAGGACAGGTGCTCGGACAGGTTTGGCACCGTCACGACATCGACCTTGGCCTCGTGCATGAGGCTCGTCGCGCCCGCGGTCGTCAGCGCCACCGCATGGATCGCGTCGTAGAGCGTCTGCAACACGCTATCCGACCAGACCGAAGCCATCAGGCTCGGGTCGGGCCAGGCGTTACCGAGGAACCGCACCACCCGCGAGGGGTGCAGTCGCAGCGCACCGCGCCCTGGCGCCACGACGTCGTAGCCCTCGGCTTCGCCGAACCAGGGGCTCAGCGGATCACGGTCGACAGTCGGCGCGCTCAGCTGCCAGCGGCTCACGACGTGCAGGAACGCCAGGCCGCCCTGCGGCAGCCGGTCGGGGTCGAGCGGGCGCGCCAGGGCCGCGGGATCGGTCTCGCGTGTGCCGATGATAATGGCGCCGCCGCCGTAGAGCCGGCCTAAGGTCAGGGCGCGCTGCACGGCCTGGCGCAGCCCGAGCCGGCGTTCCGCCGCGGCGATCCGCTCGACGTCGGCCCGGTGGCCCGACCAGGCGCGCCATTCGCGCACCATGTCGTAGGGCACGATGTCGACGACCTTGCGGGCCAGCCAATCGCCCCGGTACATCGCCTCGATCTGCCCGCGATCGAGGTCGAACAGCACGAAGCTGTCGTTCGCCGCCTTGTCCTTGCCGGCGTTGAGCGAGGCCGCGAGGTTCGACAGGCTGTCGCGCGTCGCCGCCGTGAAGGTTGGACGCATGACGCCTCGCCGATGATGGAAGGACCGCGTGTCCTTCTCCCGCTCGCGGGAGAAGGTGTCGTCGTGGAACGACGACGGATGAGGGTCAGCTCAGGCCGAGGGCGGCGCCCCCACCTGCCCTTTCCGCGGCTCTGCCGCGACCGGGCCACCTTCTCCCCCGAGGGAAGGGGGGCACCGCGGGCAACCCGAGGGAATGAGCTCAAACAAAGGGGCTGATCTGGTCTGAATGGTTGCACTGCAGAGATGCGGTTCGGCCCGGGGCACTTCGCTTCCGGGCCGCCCAAAGTTAAGAACAAATACAGAACATATCAGCGTTGGGCGGTGACGTCAGCTTCGCACCAGCTTCGGCCGGCACTGATGAGGAGCGGCGGGCCGGAGCCAGCCCTCGAAGACCATCGGCGAAGCGGTGGCGCCCGGTGTCCGCGTGTTCATCCCGGAGACCCGTCGAGCCCCTGAGGGCGGCAGGCCCCCGGCCACCATCATGGCCCGCTCGTCGGGCCCATCCCGGAGTCCGATCCATGACCGCCACCGTCTCGAACTATGCCGGCGTCGCGCTACGCGCCTATTACATCTGGGAAGACGAAGGTCGCCCCCACGGCCGCCATGAGGCTCATTGGTTCGCCGCCGAAGCGGCCGAGACCGGCGCCGCCGAGACCGCCGTCGTCGTGACCGCTCCTGCGAAGAAGGCCGCCGTCGCCAAGGCCCCGGCGGTCAAGAAGGCTGCGGCACCGAAAAAACCCGCCGCTGCCAAAGCCGCAGTTCCAAAGGCCTCCGCCGGCGCGATCGTAGCCGCCGCCGCCCTCGAGGCGCCGCGCGCCGCGCGGGGCACCGCAAAGGGCGCGCGCCGCGCCCATTGAACCCGCCTCGGGCGCCGCTCCGGCGCAGAAACAGAAAACGCCGCGGCTTGTCCGCGGCGTTTTCTGTTCGGGCGAGCCTTTACGGGTCGTCGAGGCCGTCGACCTCCTCCCCGATCACTCCGGCCACGCCGACGCTCACACCAGGTTCAACAGCCGGTAGTCCGACCGCCTCACCCCTTCGAGGGCGTAGCGCACGGCGTCGATGACGTGGTTGTGGCGATCCTCCAGCACCGGCAGGATGTCGCCGGTCAGCGGATCGGTGCGATAGGCGTAGAGCGTCAGCTCGTCGATGGCGTGCCGACACGCGGGGTGCACCACGATGTCGTGATTTTGCAGGAAGGCCACGCCCTCCTCGACCGAGCCTTTGCCCTTTCGGGCCGGCTTGATGCGGAAGCCCTCGCGACGGAGATGGTCGATCAGTTCCGGTCGGGCGCTGTCGCCCGTGATGGGCCAGGCCCGGGGACCGTAAGTCCCCTCGACGCTACGCAGCAGCGCGCCCACCTCGGAGATCGGGCAACCGACCCGATAGGCTTCGCGGTCGATGTAGAGGGCGCCATCGAAGAGATGGCAGCGCACCAGCACGGTCGGGTCGGCCGCAAAGCCCCAGTCGGCGCCGTAATAGGGCCGCGCGCCCTCCGGCACCGCGAGGCTGTCGATGCGCCAGCGGCGGAACACCCGCGTTTCGGCGTGGAGCCGGTAGGCGCCTTCCCAGACATGGGCGTATTTGTCGGGATCCCGCGCCCGGTCCCACAATCGCTCGGCCTCAAGCACGGCCGGGAACCACGGATTGTCGGCATAGTCCACCCGGGCCAGGATGGCGTCGGGACGCGGCGGTCCGCGGCGGAACATGGCGTCGACCGGGTCGGATGGATCGCGCGGGTTCCAGGTGAACCAGAGTTCCGAACCGGGCTTGCGGATCGTCGGCACCAGGATGTCGAGCGAGCGCTGCGACACGGTCGCGGCTTCCTCGACCCAGGCGATGTCGATCCCCTCCATGGACTTGATCGATTCGGGGTTAGAGCGCAGCCCGGCGAAGAGGAACTGCGAGCCGTTGCGGCCCCTGATACCCTCGGCGGTCGAGCGGTACCGGGGCTTCAAGCCGAGCGCCGCGATACGGTCGTCGAGCAGGCGCTTCGAACTGTCCCGGATGGAGCGCTGGATCTCACGGGCCGCGAGGATGCGCAGGGGTCGCTCCGCCGCCATCAGCACGAGCGCCGTCGCGACCGAATGCGATTTCCCCGAGCCACGCCCGCCATAGAAGGCCTTGTAGCGGGACGGGAGGAACAGCGGCCGGAACGCATCCGGCAGCGCGATCTCACGATGTGTCGGTGGGCGCGACGAAGCGGACCGTGATGCCATGGGCGCCGTCGTCTCCCTCGGTCGCGTGTTTCAGGTTGCCGTAGCCGCGGTCGATCAGAGCGTTGATGGCCGAAACGCGGGCCTGTTCGCTCGCGGCCTCGTGGGCCAGGCGCGCGAGTTCCCGAATCGCATCGGGCACATGGGCCCGGATGGCGTCACGGATCGCCAGTGTCGCGTCGTCCGGCGGCTCGTCACCGGGTGCTCGGCTCGAAGGTGCCGCGGCACGCTTGGTCTTGCCGGGCTGTCTCGCCATGATGTCGTCGTCCAAGGAAGGAGGGAGCGGCCGCGGAGTGCCCCCGGGGTCGAGCTCAACGATTGTGGTGAAGTAGACTCGCGGTCTCCTCGCTCGCGCTCTTCTTCACGGGTCTACCTTCTGATCGCCGGTATAACGAGCGCATGGGCGTCCATCGGTCAGATATCCGGCAGCTTCGTAGTCAGTCCCAAAAGGCAAGTCACTACCAATGAACCTCTTACCGTCGATCCCTTCCAGAGCTGAAGATCGTCGCGATCGAGTCCAATCAGCGGGCCTCCATCGGATTGGATGATTTTCATAGGCGGAACCCCTTCTTCTTCCTCAAGCTGTTCACAAATCCGCCCTGCCTGTCACTACAGTTCTGGCAACCAGGGTAGGTGAGTTGCTGACTGCCGTCTGAGTACAGCTCTGTCGGAAATCTATGGTTACCAACAAACCGACGCTGTCCCAGGGTCCTTGGTTCCGCACCGCGATGTTCGACAGGCTGTCGCGCGTCGCCGCCGTGAAGGCTGGACGCATGACGGCTCGCTGATGATGAAAAAAGAACAGAAGAGCGGGCGTGTCCTTCTCCCGCTTGCGGGAGAAGGTGCCGGCGCGAAGCGACGACGGATGTGGATCAGCTCAGGCCGAGGGCGGCGCCCTCACCCGGCGCGGGCAACTCGAGGGAATAAGCTCAAACAAAAAGCCCGGAAGCGAGGTGCCCCGGGCCGAACCGCATGTCTGCAGTGAAACCATATAGACCCGATCAGCCGCCCAAAGTCAAGAACAAATCAGGAACTTTTCTGTCAGGACTCACCGCGACCCATTCCTTGGTGGGCAACCCTGAGCCATGAACAGATGCGTGATGCGGAACGGCAGACAAGCCAGAGGGCCGCCGCTAAGAGAAGCAGGGTGAACACCTTCGCACCGGCTTTGGGAGATCGTATGCTGGGTTGGTTTCGTGCGCTGATGCCCAAGGAGGATCGCTTCTTCGGCCTCTTCGAACGGCATTCGAGAACGATCGTCGAGGGCGCGAAGGGGCTGCAAGGGCTTCTCGAAGGGGGCGAGGCCGTGCCCCGTTGCGCCAAGGTGATCGCCGCGTTCGAGGAACAGGCCGACGAGGTGACGCGCGACGCCATGCTGGCCTTGCGACGAACCTTTATAACGCCTTTCGATCGCAGCGACATCCAGGACCTCGTCACGACGCTCGACGACACCATCGACCAGATGCAGAAGACCGCCAAGGCTGCCCAGCTCTTCGAAGTCACGACCTTCGAGCCCCCCATGCGGGAAATGGGTGCCATCATCCTGGAGGCGGCGGAGATCACCAACGAGGCAATGCCTCTGCTGCGCGCCATTGGCCAGAATGCCACGCAATTGAACGGGCTCACCGAACGCGTCATCCAGCTCGAGGGTCGCGCCGACGATGTCCATAACGGCGGATTGAAAGGCCTTTATCTCGCATCCCGCGCCGACCCGATGGCCTTCATCGTGGGGACCGAGATCTATGATCATCTCGAAAAGGTCATGGACCGCTTCGAGGACGTGGCCAACCGGATCAGCAGCATCCTGGTCGAGCACCTTTGACCGGGAGCATTTAGTGAACCTCCTGAGCGCCGCACCGCTGGTGGTCGTCGTCCTGGTCGCGACCGCGCTGGTGTTCGATTTTCTGAACGGCCTGCATGATTCGGCCAATTCGATCGCCACCATCGTGTCGACCCGCGTCCTCGCACCCCGCTATGCGGTGATCTGGGCGGCCTTCTTCAACTTCGTCGCCTTCCTGGTCTTCGGCCTCCACGTCGCCAGTACGGTAGGATCGGGCATCATCGATGTCGCGGTCATCGACGACCGCGTGATCTTCGCGGCGCTCGGGGGAGCTATCGTCTGGAACCTCGTCACGTGGTATCTCGGTATCCCGTCGAGCAGTTCCCACGCGCTGATCGGCGGCCTGCTCGGTGCCGGCATCGCCAAGGCGGGAATCGACGCCGTTGTATGGCATGGCGTCATCGCGACAACGGCCGCGATCGTGCTGTCACCGGCGCTGGGCTTCATCCTGGCCCTGTTGCTCGTCTTGGGAGTCTCGTGGAGCTTCGTCCGATCGACGCCCCATCGGGTCGATCGCCTGTTCAGGGGCCTTCAGTTCGTATCGGCCTCGCTTTATTCACTCGGTCATGGCGGCAACGACGCGCAGAAGACCATGGGCGTGATCGCCGTCCTGCTCTACGCCCACGGCCTCCTCGGCGGCAGCTTCCATGTCCCGCTGTGGGTCGTCCTGGCCTGCCAGAGCGCCATGGCGCTAGGGACGCTCCTCGGCGGTTGGCGCATCGTCCACACCATGGGCTCGAAGATCACGCGCCTGACCCCCATGCAGGGATGCTGCGCCGAGACGGGCGGCGCCATCACGCTGTTCGCCGCGACGGCCTTCGGCATCCCGGTTTCGACCACCCACACGATCACGGGTGCCATTGTCGGCGTCGGGGCGGCCCGAAGGGTCTCGGCCGTGCGCTGGAACGTTGCGCAGGGCATCGTGGTGGCCTGGGTCGTCACCATGCCGGCAGCGGGTCTCGTGGCGGCCGGCCTCTACGCTTTATCGGGGTTGGTTCCGGCTTGACGGTCGCTGACCCGGCGAAAGGCCTCAGTCCGCATCATGTAGCATGAGGACCGGCATCGTGCCGGACGTGCCGAGGGCTGAACGGGCGTCCTCGCGGCTGCGTCGCGACTGGATGTCGAGTTCGGTTTTCAGCCGCTCGACTTCGGAGCGGGCCTCTTCGGCCTCGGCCGTGGCACGGCGTGCGATCCGGCGGTAGCGACCCTGCCCGAGCCAGCTCGCGGCACCGCCGATCACGACCCCGCAGCAGAGCAACAGGAACACGAGCAGAAACAGGGGAGCCGCCAGCGCGAAGATCGGATCGCCGGCCGAAAACGGATCGAACGAAATGGCGACGACCTGCCGGTTGGCGACCGCGAAAGCAATCGCCAGGATCGCAATCGGCACCAGAACGATGGCCTTGAATAAGGTCTTCACAATTATATCGATCCCCTGGGTCTGGCGCGGCGCTCCGCTGGCCGGATCACGCGCGCCGACGCTTGCGTGGCGCCTCGGCCAAGGCGTCGGACGCGACGTCGTCCGGATTGAGGCGCTCACGCATCTCCTTGCCGGTCTTGAAGAACGGCACGGCCTTTTCCACCACGTCGACATGCGTGCCGGTGCGCGGATTGCGGCCAAGCCGCGCGTCCCGACGCTTCACCGAAAACGCGCCGAAGCCGCGAAGTTCCACGCGATCACCGCGGACGAGCGCCTCGGTGATGCCGTTGAGCACCGCATTGACGATCTTCTCGATGTCGCGCTGATAGAGATGCGGATTTTTCTCGGCTATCCGCTGGACGAGTTCAGACTTGATCACCTGCGCCCCCACCTCCGCGCCGACAGCCCGGTCACGCGAACGTCAGCCAGCATACCCGTACGAGGAGGCCTACTCGCCTCCTGTACCCTGCCAAACCGACAGGAGACCGTCAAGGCGAGGGTCTCGCACGGTTGCGCTCAATGCCGCGATGACGCGCCCCGTTGCAGGCCAGCCGAGCGCATCGGCGGTGCCCGACGCCATCGTGAAGAGGCGGAACACACCGCCGGGCGGCTTCGGCTTGTAATCGCGGATCGGCAATCCCTTGCTCACGCTGCGGGCGCTTTCGAGCCAGGCGACAGCTGTCTCCTGGGTGCCGATCTCGTCGATCAGCTTCAATGGCAGGCCTTGCCGTCCCGTGAAGACACGACCGTCGGCGACCGCCGCCAGTTCGTCGTCCGTCATATTGCGGCGAACCTTCACAAGCTGCTTGAACCAGTCGAAACTGTCGGAGACGAGGGATGCGAGGGCCGCCCGGGCGGCGTCGCTCGTGGGTTCGAGCCCGTTCGGCGCGGCTTTCAGGGGGGAGGATTTCACTTCCTCGACCTTGACGCCGATCTTGTCGAGGAGGCCGGATACGTTGGGAAATTGGAACAGCACGCCGATCGAGCCGACGAGCGAATTGCCATACGCCACGATGTGGTCGGCACCGAGCGCCGCGATATAGGCACCGGAGGCCGCGAGCGTGTCGACGGTCGCGACCACCGGCTTCTTGGCCGCGACCTTGCGGATCTCGTCATAGACCCGCTCGGAGCCGACGGTGGTTCCACCGGGGCTCTCGATCTGCAGGATGAGGGCCGAAGCCTTCGAGGATGCCACTTCGCGCAACAGGCGCAGCGTCTCGTCGTCGCCGGTGATGAGACCACCGATCCTGACCCGGGCGATATGGGGCGTGAGATCGTTGGCGAGGCGCCCCCGGCCGCCGATCGCGAGGCCGAGGATGCCGAGCACCACGATCGCGGCCGCGAGGTAGCGCCAGAACGTCAGCTTGCGCCGGAGGCGGCGGCGGTCGACGAGGTAGTCGGCGGTAGAGCCTGAAGACATCGACATAAGGGGATGCACTCCGCGCCGGCACTGATCGGGACCGAAGCCTTAAAGGGCGCGACCGACCCGCGCAAGCCGCGCACGTCAGGCGGCGCGGTTCCGAACCCGGTCGGCCGCGTAAAGCGCAAGGCCCGACGCCACCGATTGCAGCGGATGGGATGCGTGGAGCTTGTCCTCGCCGAAGCGCTCGACGAAGAGCCGCCGCACCGCCGGGACCTGCGAGGTGCCCCCTGTCGTAAAGACCGCGTCGATGTCCCCGGTGGCAAGGCCCGCGCGGCCGAGCGTGGCATCGGCAGCCGCCGCGATGCGGTCGAGGTCCGGCGCGATCAGCCGCTCGAAATCGGCGCGCGTCACCTCGGCCGAGAGCCTGATGCCCGCACAATCGAAATCGAGCCACGCCGCCTCGGCATCGGACAGGTGGATCTTCAGGCCGCTGATCGCCTGATACAGCTCGAAGCCGAGGTCGAGGTCGATGAAGTCGATCAGCTTCTCCATCGCGGCCTGATCGTCGCTCGCCGCAGCCAGCTTTTTCAATTCGTTCATGGTCTGCGGGGCCTTGAGCCAGGACAGGCGATGCCACTGGCTGAAGGCGGCGTGGATATAGGCCGGGATCGGCAGGACCTTGTCGAAGGAGCGGTAATGCGAACCACCCCCGAGCTGCGGCGCCACATAGGCGTCGATCAGCCGGTAGTCGAAGGTGTCGCCCGCGATGCCGACGCCGCCGTGAGCCAGAGGCACAGCATTGGATCTCCCGTTCTGGCGCTCGAAGCGGATCACCGAAAAGTCGCTGGTGCCGCCGCCGAAATCCGCCACCAGTACGGTCTCGTCGCGCTTGAGATGGCGGGCATACCAATAGGCCGCTCCCAGCGGTTCGTAGGCGAGTTCGACGGTACCGAACCCGGCGTCGGCGAAGGCAGAGCCCAGCCGCGCGACCGCGAGCGCCTCGTCCGGGTTCTCGCCCGCGAACACCACGGGCCGTCCCGCCACGATCCCGGGACCTGTCCCCGAGCAGCCCAGGATCGCGTCCCGGTCCGGCACGAGGTGGCCCAGAAAGGTCGAGACCAGGTCCTCGATCGTGAAGCGCTTGCCGTAGAGCCGCGTATCGGAGAAGGCGCGGCTACCGAGGTAGGTCTTGATGGATTGGATGAAGCGGCCGTGCCCGGACCCCGACAGTGCCTGTTCGATCGCCTGGGGACCTCCGGCCGTGCGGATGATGGCGCGGGGCGCCCGGCCTTCGCTCCAGAACGCGAGAGCCGTGCGGAACACGCCGACCGGGCCGGCGGCGGACGGCCAGGACAGGCTTCTGACGTTTCCATCATCCTCGACGACCGCGACGGCGCTGTTGGTGGTGCCGAAATCGATCCCGACCGCCCGCATGGCGTCTCCCGTAAAACAGAGCGGGGGGAAAGCCCTGCGGCTTCCTCCCCCGACGGGCCTTCACTACGGTGCCCCCTGCAGGTGTTCAACCCTATCGACACCTTCCGCGAGCTTCCGGCGCCCGCGGCACGGCCTGGCGCGAAGTTGCCGGGCTTGAACGCCGATCGGTGACCGTCCGTGGTCGAAGAGGGGTGGTCGATCGCTCGCGACGCCGACGTCATCTAAAGCTCGAAATGCAGCAAAGCCGAGAGGACCAGCCCGGCAGCGCCGCGAAGGGCAGCCTCGCTCTCGATGTCTCCCGTGACGAGTTCGATGTCGCCGCCGGGACGCCATGGGACGAGGGCGCGGACATGGCCCGCAATCGCGTCGACCAGCCTCTGGCCCCCGCCCACGACATCTCCATGCAGGACGAAGAAGTTCGGTGCCATCGTCTGCTGTAGGTTGGCGATGCCAACTGCGACATTGCGCGCGTAATCGTCGACCAGCGTCGCGGCGCCGGGAACGCCCCGCTCCGATGCAGCGACGAGGCACCGCGAATCCTAGCTTTCCGCTTCAGGCAAGCAGCGGGCGACCGCTTCCCGACGGAGCCAGCCGAGGGTTGCGATCGTCTGCCAACAACCGCGGCGACCGCAGCGGCACTGGTCTCCGCCCACCTTCACGAACGTGTGCCCGATTTCGCCACCGGCCCCCGACGGGCCGCGATACAGTCGGCCGTCGAGGAACAGCGCGCAGCCCAGAACCTCGCCGGTGTAGATCACTGCGAAGTTCCGCCTGCCCCGCCCGACACCGAACCACCGGTCTCCCACCAGCAAGGCGCGGGGGTGGTGATCGACGAAGGTCGGAAGACCGAAACGCGCCGTCAGATCCGGACCGAGAGGAAAACCGTCGAGAGCGGGCGCGAGGTTGACCGTGACGATCGATCCCCGATCGGTGTCGATCATCCCTCCGGCTACCACGCCGATCCCGAGCGGTGGCCGGTGCGACAGTGCCAAGGTCTGGCCGATGCAGCCGACCAGCGCGTCGATGATTACGGAGGCCCTGGGGGTCGACAGTTTCGTGTTCTTCGATCTTCCGACCCCGCCCATTGCCGTCGATGAATCCGTCCTGACGAAGGTCGACGGCAGGACCGCCATGACCACGAGAATCGCTGCCCGCATCCCGCCCGACCGGGTCCCTTGCCGGGGCGAAAAACTGCATCTCGCGATGGACCGCTCCAAGCTGCATTGGTTCGATCCCGAGACCGGCGCGGCACTGTGATCTTGCCCCGACGACACGCACCGTCGGGCGATCGGGTGATCCCTAATCGTGTGCGGCCAAACCGAGTGCGGCCAGGACGCCGGGGTCGGGTGTACGATGCCCATCGTCGGTGATCAGGCCCATGCCGGGGTTGAACAGCGTCCACATGGCCCAGCCAAACCCGTGATCTTCCGCGGTGACGCGGACGTCATGAAGGTACCGCAGCCGATCGTCCGCACGTGCCGCCACGTAAGGGCCACCCGTCACCGATTGCGGGGCAGCGTCCCAGGTGTCCAGCCGATCCGTGGTGCTCTTCAAGGCGCCGAACTCACCCATGACGATGCGCTCGGAACCGACACCGTGCCGCCCCGCCCAATCGGAAACGCCGTCGAAGAAGGCGTCGAGGTAGTGCCGGTCGACGTTCCCGTCGAAGTAATCCGTCATCAGCCGGATGGTGAGC
Source organism: uncultured Lichenihabitans sp. (assembly GCA_964245215.1). GTDB lineage: Bacteria > Pseudomonadota > Alphaproteobacteria > Rhizobiales > Beijerinckiaceae > Lichenihabitans. The sequence continues at coordinate 2,223 of CAXTME010000094.1, read as the reverse complement.
CGGTAGGCCGCGCTCTTCTGCTCAACGGTCGTGCCGGTATCGGCCGCCATGCGGGCCTTCACGGCCGCGAGCGTCGCCTCAAGCGAGCCCGTGGCGGCGGGCCAGGGCACGTCATTGAGCCAGCGATAATGCAGCTGCGACCCGGTCGCAACCCAGGGTGCACCCTGGTGGCTGAAAATATAGGGCTCGTAGAAATGGAAGGTGAACAGGACAGGATCGAACCTCGCGAGAAGGGGCTCCGGGTCGATCGCTTGCAGCCCCCGCGGGCCGCTGCCCGAAGCGCCCGTCGCGACCAAGGTCAGGGTCTTGGCTTTTGACCTCGCAGCCGAGAGGAGCGCCGTCTGCCTCCGGTTCCAGTCGGCCGCGCCGTCGGCCGTCATACTGTCCTGCGACGGTTCGTTGACAGGCTCCAGCGCCAGCCGGGGCATCGAGAGCGCGCCGAGACGATGCGCGAGCGCGCCGATGAAGCCGACGAAGATCTCGAACCTGTCCGGGTCGGCGTTCCTTCCGTAGAGGAGATCCGGAGCCCAATGTGGTGACCCGCCCGGCTGCACGTTGACGATGACTCCGAGGCCGGCGGCGCTCGCCTCGCGGACTGCGCCGAGCAGCATTGCGAGAAGCGCCTCGAATTGATCCGAGCCCGCGACGTCTCGGGTATTGAGAAAAGGCGCGGGGTCGACCGCGAGGCGAACGAAATCGAAACCCGCCGCCGCCAACCCCGCGAGATCGGATCGCGTCGGGATCGGACGGCGGGCGTTGTAGGGCGGCCAGACCGGGTAAGGCTCTCCCGGCGGCGGGTCGGCCAGAGGCATCACCAACCACGGCCAGGCGTTGATGCCGCGCGAGAACCTGGGAGGTACGGTCGTGGCGGCGGCCTGTGCAGTGCCATCGCAGAGCGGAAGCGACAAGCTCACGGCAGCGGCACCCCAGCGGAGGACGCTGCGGCGGGACGGCATATGATCTCCGTGAAGCAGTTTCACGGAACAGCAGGATCCTGAATATGCGGGCACCGCCCTATCGGCGCAGGACAAGCCAACTCTCGTAATCCTCGCCACGCGTAACGCCCTCTCGCGCACGCCAAAAAAGCCCGCGCGATGCTGTCGCGCGGGCTTCGTATCGTCTCATGGAGAAGGCGCGATCGCCTTACTTCTTGTCGCCTTCGGTGCGGGCCCGGAGGGCGGCGCCGAGGATGTCGCCGAGCGAGGCCCCGGAATCGGCGGAGCCGTATTGGGCGATGGCTTCCTTCTCCTCGGCCATTTCCAGCGCCTTGATCGACACCGAGACCTTGCGGGCCTTGCGATCGAACAAGGTGATGCGGGCATCCACCTTCTCACCGACCGCGAAGCGCTCGGCCCGCTGGTCGTTGCGGTCGCGCGCGAGTTCGTTGCGCTTGACGAAGGCGGTAAGGTCGGTGCCGACGATCTTGACGTCGATACCGCCCTCCTTCACGTCGATCACCTCGCAGGTGACGATCGCGCCCTTGCGCAGGTCGCCGGCCGCGCTCGGCTCCTCACCGGCCTTGGACACGAAGGGGTCCCCGGCCAGTTGCTTGATGCCGAGCGAGATGCGCTCCTTCTCGACATCGACGTCGAGCACCTGCGCCTTGACGACGTCGCCCTTCTTGTAATCGTCGATCGCCTGCTCGCCGGGACGGTTCCAGTCGAGGTCCGACAGATGGACCATGCCGTCGACATCGCCATCGAGCCCGATGAAGAGGCCGAACTCGGTCTTGTTCTTGACCTCGCCCTCGACCTCGGTGCCGACCGGGAAACGCTCCGCGAAGCTCTCCCAAGGGTTCGACAAGGTCTGCTTCAGGCCGAGCGAGATGCGGCGCTTGACGGCGTCGACCTCGAGCACCTGAACCTCGACCTCCTGGCTCGTCGAGACGATCTTGCCCGGATGGACGTTCTTCTTGGTCCAGGACATCTCGGAGACGTGGATCAGCCCCTCGATGCCCGGCTCCAACTCCACGAAGGCGCCGTAATCGGTGATGTTGGTCACGCGCCCGTTGAGCTTCATCTCGATCGGGTACTTGGCCTCGATCCCCTGCCACGGATCGTCCAGCAGCTGCTTCATGCCGAGCGAGATGCGGTGCGTGTCGTGGTTGATCTTGATGATCTTGACCCGCACGGTCTGGCCGATGCTGAGCACCTCGGTCGGATGATTGACGCGACGCCAGGCGATATCGGTGACATGCAAAAGGCCGTCGATGCCGCCGAGGTC
>CAXTME010000093.1:0-18893 GCA_964245215.1 uncultured Lichenihabitans sp. | reverse complement strand
CGTTGTAGTGGCTCATCTGGTCGCCGACGCCGTAGGTGCACCAGCCGAGCGCCAGTTCCGACAGATCGCCGGTGCCGAGCACGATGCCGCCATGGTGGTTGGCGAGGCGGAACAGATAGTCGGTCCTGAGGCCCGCCTGCACGTTCTCGAAGGTGACGTCGTAGGCGGCCTTGCCGTCGCTGTAGGGGTGCCGGAGATCCTTCAGCATCTGCGTGGCGGCCGGGCGGATGTCGAGCTCGTGCGCCGTGACGCCGAGCGACGCCATCAGCCGATGAGCGTTGGCCTTGGTGTCGTGCCCGGTCGCGAATCCCGGCATCGTATAGGCCAGGATGTTGGTGCGCGGCAGGCCCAGGAGGTCGAACGCCCTGGCCGCGACGATCAGGGCGTGGGTCGAGTCGAGGCCGCCCGAGATCCCGACCGTGATGCGCTCGACGCCGATTGCCGCGAGCCGCTGTTTCAGCCCCGCCACCTGGATGTTGTAGGCTTCGTAGCAATCCTGGGCGAGGCGCTCGCGGTCGGCCGGCACGAAGGGGAAGCGCTCGATCGGGCGCAGGAAGCCGATGTCCTCGTCCGGCGGCGCGAGCCGGAACGGCACGCGCCGGAACACGGTCTCTTCGGCCGGACGCGCTCGCGCATTGTCGTCGAAGCTCCCCGTCGAGAGCCGCTCCTGACGCAAGAGGTCGAGGTCGATATCGGCTGCCGTGATCTGGCCGGTCCCGGCGAAACGCTCTCCCTCGGCCAGCAGCACGGCGTTCTCGTAGATCGTGGTCTGACCGTCCCAGGCGAGGTCGGTCGTCGATTCGCCCGAGCCCGCGGCCGCATAGACATAGGCCGCCAAGCATCGCGCCGACGTGGCCTGGCAATGCAGGCTGCGGCTGCGGGCGCGGCCGATCGTGATGGGGCTGCCGCTGAGGTTGGCCAGGACGGTCGCACCGGCGAGCGCCAAAGCGGCGGCCGGGGGTGCCGGCACCCACATATCCTCACAGATCTCGATGCCGAGCCGGAATCCCGGAACGTCCTCGGCCGCGAAGATCAGGTCCGTGCCGAACGGTGCTTGCGCCGCGCCGATCGGGATGGTTTCGCCTCGCAGCCCGGCGCCGGGCGCGAAGTGTCGCTTCTCGTAGAACTCGCGGTAATTCGGAAGGTAGCTTTTCGGCACGACGCCGAGCACCGCGCCGCGATGGATCACCACGGCCGTGTTGTAGAGCCGATGCCGATGGCGCAGCGGCGCTCCGACGACGAGAACCGGGAGAAGGTCGCGGGTCGCCGCCGCGATCCGCTCGACCGCGGCCTCGACCTCGTCGAGCAACGCATCCTGCAGCAGAAGGTCCTCGATCGCGTAGCCCGAAAGGCAGAGTTCCGGAAAGACAGCGAGACCCACACCGCGGCCGTGAGAGTTTTGCGACGCCGCGAGGATCGCCTCCGCATTACGGACCGGATCGGCGACGCTGGTCTCGATCGTACAAGCCGCGACCCGTAGGAAGCCGTGGGCATAGATCGACCGGAACACCATGGGTACAAACCTTGCCGCTGCACCGAACGCCGGCGTCATCCCGTCGGAAAGGTGAGCGCTTCGACCGGGAGGGTCAAGGCCGCGGGAATGGGCAAGGCGCCGTGGGTGTCGATGGCGCCCTCAACCGGCGCGACTTCGATCTCCCTCGTTCGCCTCGTCCGGTCAGGCGCAAGCCAGCAGCGCTGGAGCCCGGCTGCCCGATGCGGTCGAACGGTAGTCCCGATCGAAAGGCTTCGGCATGGCGATCCCGTATCCCTGCCCGTAGTCGATACCCATTTGCGCGAGGGCCTCCCGGAGGGCCTCGGTCTCGACGTATTCGGCGATGATGTGCTTGCCCATGACGTGGCCGATCTGGTTGATCGCCTCGACCATCGTGCGATCGACCTTGTCGCTCAGCAAATTCTTGACGAAGCTGCCGTCGATCTTGAGGAAGTCGACGGGAAGATGCTTGAGGTAGGCAAAAGACGACATGCCGGACCCGAAATCGTCGAGCGAGAAACGGCACCCGAGAGCCTGGAGATCATCGACGAAGGACGTCGCGGCCACGAGATTGGTGATGGCGCTCGTTTCCGTGATCTCGAAGCAGATGATGTCGGGAGCGATTCCGGTCTTTGCGAATTCCAGCTCGAGGAATTCCAGGAAGTCTTCGTCGCCGATCGTGGTCCCCGAAAGGTTGATGGCGCAGCAGGCGATCGGTTCGGCGGTGGCGTCGGCTCTCCGCTCGGCAAGCATCCGGAACGCCATCCCGACGACCCAGCGGTCGATCAATCCCATGAGACCGAACCGTTCCGCCGCCGGGAGAAAGCTGCCGGGCGGCACGAGGGCTCCTGTCTCGTCGCGAAGGCGGATCAGAAGTTCGACGTGCAGACCTTCTTCTCGTCGGCCTCCGAGGGAAACGATATCCTGGGCATAAAGGCAGAAGCGGTCTTCTTCCAAGGCGTGGTGGATCCGCTGCACCCAGTTCATCTCACCCGCATGCCGGACCAGGTCCTGGTCTTCCGGCCGATGGATGTGGACGCGGTTGCGGCCCTTTTCCTTGGCCATGTAACACGCCATGTCGGCGGCTCGCATCAGTTCCTGCGTCGTGATGGCGCCTGCATCGACGTGAACGAGCCCGACGCTGGCCGTCACTCGGAACGCGCGCCCGTCCCGGACGAAATCGAACGTTTCCACGACGGTCCGCAACGTCTCGGCCAGTTCGAGGGCGTGCGTCGTCGAGCAGTCGGGAACGAAGATGCTGAATTCGTCGCCCCCGAGTCGGGCCAGAAGATCGCTCGGTCCAAGTTTCTCCTGTAGCGGCAGGCAGATCCTGCGCAGTAATTCGTCGCCCGCCGTATGTCCGGAGGTGTCGTTGACGATCTTGAACTGGTCGAGATCGAGGAACATCAAGGCGAGAGGTGGGCGACGCTCGTTCGAGGTCGCGGCATCCAGCCGATCCTCGAAGGCGCGACGGTTGGCAATGCCCGTCAGCGGATCGTGGGACGCCTGCCAGGAGAGCGCACCCTCGATCGACCGACGCTGTTTCAGGAAGCGCCGCACGCGCCAGATGGTCAGGGACGCGAGAACGCCAGCAAGGCCGAGGTTGACATCCATGAGGTCGCTCTCGACCACGCCGGCAAAGGCGCTGAGGACGCTGAACGCCTCATCGAGCACCGGACCGATCCCTGCATTGATGGTCGCGATCTCCGGCGACAGCGCGACTGCGGCGCGCGTGTCGTTTCGGTCCAGAGCGTCATGGACCTGTTCGGCCAGACGACTCAACCGGACGGTCAGGCCGCTCGCCTTCCGGGCCAGCATCAGCCCATGCCTCACGTAACTGACGCTGCCGAGGTAGCGCATGGCCAGACCCATGGCCCTGCTGTCGTCCTGCGAGTTGCCTGCCTTGATGAGAGCCGATCGGGACCGTGGCGAGTCGAGTTCGTCCTTCGCCCAATCCACGCTGACATCGAGGTAGGCCAGCGGGATCCTCAAGGCTTGTCGGAAACTCTCAAACGCGTGCACGTCACCGGTATTGGCGTAGATCAACAGGTCGTTGGCGGCCGCCTGTTCATTCCGCGCCCAGCTGTCGACCGCCACGATCCAGGAGCGGATCGCCGTCAGCGTCGTAACGCTGAATCCGGCAAACAACATCTGGGTCACGATGACCACCACGAAGGGCCAGACCGCAGCCTTCAGAGTCGGTGTTTCGGATCCCTGCTTGACGGTGGACATCGCGACGGCACCTCTGGTCGACGAGCAGCTTTCGGCACCGTCGGCCGTCAGATTGCTTGACGCCCCTTTCGATTCGGTTGCTTTTCGATCCAAAGTGCCAGGAATACAATCTTCGAACGAAATAACGGCAGCTTAATCGATCGACGGCGCCCTTCCGTCCGCCGGTCCCGCTGCCTCGTCCCGCCACGCCTTGATCGGCAAAGGACGAGCCTTCGGTGTCATGCCCCAGAGACTGCAGAGCCGGTGCAAGCCCTCGCGGAGGCGCTCGAGCGCCAGGGCTTCGGCGGTCCTCGCGTGAGATGTATCGTGCACGAGGCTCCGGAGGCTCGCGACGGGGCGCCCTTCTAGAACGAGCCCAGCCACGAAAGGCATCAGACGCGGGCCGACCGCTTCGGCGGCCCGACGAAGCTCGTCGCGATGTCGTTGAGCCGCTTCGCCCGGCACGAGGCTCCCGCGGACCCCGCCATCGACGCTCGGCCGCGCGAGATCGATCGCCGACAACCCATCGAGCCGTGCCCGATGCCAGTGGCCTCGCAGCCGATCGCCGGCGTGCCACAGGGTCTCGTTGGCCGCGACATCGATCCGGTCCAGGAGATTGCGCCTGCGCAGGAGGTCGAACGCATCGGCGATGCGGCGGACGCCTTGACCGTCTATCGCAGCGGCACCGGGTCCGTCGGCGCGGCGAGCCTGGGTCAGCCGTTCCGGCGTCGCATCGTCGTGGCCGCGGCCTACACTTTCGAGGCCGGTCGCCCGGGTGGCCAGCGTCACGGCGCGGTTCGTCTTCCGGGGCATGGTCACGATCTCCACAGGTCGTCGAGCACGGCGGCAGGCAGCTCCGTCATGGTGCGACGCCGAAGCGCCGCAGAGCGGCCCGGGCCTCGTCGAGGCTCGAGACGACAGCGACCGGCATCCTCATGGCCCTGCACCGATCGAGAAGAACGAGCGCAGCCTTGCCCGGCGCGTCGCGCTGGCGTTCGATGCGCAGCATCGCCGCCTGTCCCTGCGGCAACAGCAGGACCAGGCTGCGACCCGATGCATCGGCTCCATCGCGATCCGGCACGACCCACATTTCGGGAAAACTGTGGCGGAGCCAGACGCGCACCTGCGCATCGACCCGCTCTGGATCGGGCCAGCGCCGTTCGTCGAGCCCGAAAGCGCCGCGCCGGCGGAGGCGCGAGACGGGTGGATACGCGACGACCGCCCTCACGAGACCACCCCCACGGCACAGGCTTCGGCCCGGAGCGCTCGGGCTCCGGCCAGAGCCGCATGCGCCGGGCAGTAAGATTTGCCCCTCGGAACGCCGGCGCTGCAGAACCTGAAAGTCTCCGACGTCAATTCGCCCAGGGGCCATCGGCACGCCCCGAAGTGCAACCCTGCGACCGCCAAGGCAGCGGGCGACAGATAGCGAAATGCGGGCGCAGAAAGGCGATCCCCGGCAAGGGATGAAGTGATGGGGGACATGAAAATCCAGCGTTGCGTGAGGAGTCGACGTCCCTGGACGGTTCATCGACTGTCGTGATACTATGCCCAATACGGGCACAGCTGTCAAGCAAATTAGCCCAATATGGGCACATTAGTGATGGCTAACAATCTTCGGCAATTGCGGGACGGCCGCGGCTGGACACAGGACCAAGCGGCAGCGGCGCTCGGTACGACGCGCAACCAATATGCCAAGCTCGAAGGCGGCAGCCGCCGTCTATCGGACAAGTGGATCAAGCTCGCGAGCGACGCCTACGGGGTGGATCCCGGAGAGGTCGTGACGGACCGTCAGGCCAGCGTGCCGGTGGCGGGTTACGTCGGCGCCGGCACCGAGATGCACTTCTATGCCGAAGGGCAGGGTTCGCTCGACGAGGCGCCGGCACCCGAGGGGGTCTCGGCTCAGACGGTCGCGGTCGAGGTGAAGGGCGAAAGCCTGGGGCCGATCTTCGACGGCTGGCGGGTCTATTTCGACGACCGGCGCGAACCCGTGACCGACGATCTCGTCGGGCGACTGTGCGTCGTCGGTCTCGCCGATGGACGCATCCTCGTCAAAACACTCTCGCGTGGGCGAAGCAGCGGCGCTTTCGACCTGCACGGTCAGTTCGGCGAGCCCGTGCTCGACATCGAGGTCCTCTGGGCCGCGCGGGTCACGTCGATGATGCCAGGATAGGATTCGGCGACGGAGATTGCGTCAGAAGCCCGATCGCTCCAGCCGTTCGATGGCAGAATGCAGGGTGACGTCGACCGCGCGGATGTCGCCGGCCGAGAGCCCCTGCGACCAGGCAATGCAACGCTCGGAGGCGATCGAAAGGGCGTGCTCCCGCCCGTTGCCGCGCCGCATCAGTGGGATGGTCTCGCCGAACATGCACCCCGCATAACGGTCGGCGTGCGTATAGCCGTGCGCCACAGCCGGCGTGTGAGCCGAAGAGCCCACGACCATCGCGAGCGAGATGGCGATCATGACACGCATGTCTCCAAGATAAGATCGCGGCGTCGCCTGTCCAGTCGCTTGGTTTGGCTACGATCGTCGACTGCTCGGGCGCTCCATGATCCGTGCCGTCGCCGCACGGTTGGCCATCGTGTCGACATGAGCGGGCGTCAACGCAAGGGCAGCGCCTGCGAGTGCTTGACCTGCACCAGGGCGAAGCTGGTCTCGATCGAACCGACACCTTCGAGGCGGGTCAGCTTGTTCTTCAAGAAGCCCTCATAGGCTTCGAGGTCGCGCACCACGATGCGCAGCAGGTAATCGCGCTGGCCCGTCATGAGATAGCAATCGACGACTTCGGGCCAGATCGCCACGGCTTTGGCGAAGCGGTCGAGGTCCTCCTCGCGCTGGCGTTCGAGCTTGATCGACGCGAAGGCGCTGATGGGAAGCCCGACCTTCTTTTGATCGATGATGGCCGTGTAGCCTTTGATGACGCCGCTCTCTTCGAGCATCCGGATGCGTCGTGCGCAGGGTGACGGCGACAGCCCAACACGGGCCGCCAGATCGTTGATCGTTATTCTGCCGTCGCCCTGAACCGCGTCGATGATGCGCCTGTCGATGTCGTCCATGGCGCCCATTGCGGCTATCGCGCTCATCTGAGTCCGATTGTAGCGATAAGCGCTAAATGCACCCTGCTCCAGCACGATCTTTAGCTCCTTTCGCCTCACGATCCGCAGCATCATCTCGCCGAACCGGAGCCGTGGCCGATGACCGACCGTCGATTGCAGATGTTGAGGGCTCTCGAACGTAAGGTGCTGTGGCTCGCCAGCTGGACGATCCACAACGCCAATCACCTCCGGTCGCCCCGCGACGGCCTCAAGGTCGGAGGCCACCAGGCATCGTCGGCTTCGCTCGCGACGATCATGACGGCGCTCTATTTCGCGGTGCTGCGACCCGAAGACCGGGTGGCGGTGAAGCCGCACGCCAGCCCGATCTTCCACGCGATCCAATATCTCTTCGGCCACCAGAGCCGGGCCAAGCTCGAGAACTTCCGCGGCTTCGGCGGGGTCCAGTCCTATCCCTCGCGCACCAAGGACGTCGATGACGTCGATTTTTCTACCGGCTCGGTCGGGCTCGGCGTGGCCCAGACGCTCTTCTCCTCGCTGGTGCAGGACTACGTTCGTGGCAGAGGTTGGGGCTCCACCGGGCCGGAGGGGCGCATGGTGGCGCTCATCGGCGATGCCGAGATGGACGAAGGCAACATCTTCGAGGCGCTGCTCGAAGGCTGGAAGCACGGCCTCAGGAACACCTGGTGGGTGGTGGACTACAATCGTCAGAGCCTCGACGCCGTGGTTCGGGAAGGACTGTGGGCACGCTTCGAGTCGATGTTCCGCAATTTTGGCTGGGACGTCGTCATCCTGAAGCACGGCACGCTGCAGCGGCAGGCCTTCGCGGAGCCGGGCGGCGACATGCTGCGGGACTGGATCGATCGTTGCCCGAATCAGCTCTACTCGGCCCTGACCTTCCAGGGCGGCGCGGCCTGGCGCAGGCGGCTCCTCGACGACCTCGGCGACCAGGGTGCCTTGACCAGGCTCATCGAGCGGCGGTCCGACGAGGACCTGGCACGCCTCATGGCCAACCTGGGGGGTCATGACCTGCCGTCGCTGCTCGATGCCTTCGAGGAGGCGCGGCAGCATGACCGTCCCGTATGCTTCATCGCCTATACGATCAAAGGCTTCGGGCTCCCGCTGGCCGGCCACAAGGACAACCACGCGGGCCTGATGACGCCGGCGCAGGTCGAGGTGCTGCGACAGGCGATGAACGTCCGGCTCGACCATGTCTGGGACCCCTTCGAGGGTCTCGGCATCGATGAGGCGGATCTGCAGGCCTTTCTCGACGCCGTGCCCTTCGTGCAGCGCGGCCGGCGGCGCTACCAAGCGCCGACCATCCCGGTGCCGGAGGTCCTGGCGACCCCCACGCAACCCGTCATGTCGACCCAGCAGGCCTTCGGCCTCCTCATGCACGAGATCGCCAAGAGCGACACCGTCATGGCCGATCGGATCGTGACGACATCACCCGACGTGACGGTGTCGACGAACCTCGGTGCCTGGGTAAACCGAAGGGGGCTGTTCGCGAGGACCGAAATCGCCGACACGTTCAAGGCCGAGCGCATCCCGTCCACGTTCAACTGGACCTTCTCGCCCGACGGGCAACACCTGGAACTCGGCATCGCCGAGATGAACCTCTTCATCATGCTTTCGGCCCTGGGCCTGTCGCATTCCGTCTTCGGCGAGCGACTGCTTCCCGTCGGTACGCTTTACGATCCGTTCATCGAGCGCGGCCTCGATGCGTTGAACTACGCCTGCTACCAGGACGCCCGCTTCATCCTGGTCGCGACGCCGTCGGGCGTGACGCTGGCACCCGAGGGGGGCGCCCATCAATCGATCGCGACCCCGCTCATCGGCATGGCACAGGACGGCCTCGCGAGTTTCGAACCCGCCTTCGCGGACGAACTCGCGACGATCCTGCGGTGGTCCTTCGCCTATATCCAGCGCTCCGGCGACGGGTCCGTCGACGAAGCGACCTGGTTGAGGGAGGCGGCCGGGGGCTCCGTCTATCTGAGACTCTCGACGAGACCCCTCGAACAGCCGCAACGGACCGTGACGCCGTCGCTGCGCGACGCCATCATCGACGGCGCCTATTGGATGCGGAAACCGGGCCCCAATGCCCGGGTCGTGGTGGCCTATGCGGGCGCCGTGGCACCCGAGGCGATCGAAGCCGTGGGCCTCATGGCGGAGGATCGGCCGGACGCCGGGCTCCTGGCCATCACCTCGGCCGACCGTCTCAATGCCGGCTGGACGGCGGCGAGCCGGGCGCGGGACCATGGCTTCAGCGATGCGCGAAGCCATATCGAGCGGCTGCTCGACGACGTCCCGGCTGGCTGCAGCCTCGTGACGGTGATCGACGGACATCCCGCGACCCTGTCCTGGCTCGGCGCCGTCCTGGGTCATCGGACACGGTCGCTCGGCGTCGAGCATTTCGGGCAGACGGGCTCGATCGACGACCTCTACCACCATTTCGGCATCGATGCCGCGGCCATCGTGGCGGCCGCTCAGACCATCGCGCCGGGCCGGCCGATCCGACACTGGCAGGCGATCTCGTGACCGGCGCACGGGCCTGCACCCGAGCGGCTAGCCCAGGAGGTGTCGCAACAGCCCGGCCGACACCACGGCGATGGCGACCGTCGCCAGCATCGGCAGGCGGGCCGCGGCCACGACCGTCACCGCGAGGGCGACCAGGTCGGCGGGGCGCGGCGACACGAAATGCGGGGCGATCACCGCGATGAGGACCGAGCCCGGTGCCGCGGCCATCACGGCCCGCGCCCGGAGCCCCAGGGTACGGTTGCGCAGCAGCAGATACCCTCCGGCTCGCGTGCAGTAGGTCGCGAGGGCCATCAGCACGATCGTGGCGAGGTCGATCGCGGGGATCATTGGGGCTCCGGCCAAAGGGTCGCCGCCGTGAGCCCGGCCGCCGTCCCGGCGATCACGTACCAGGCTCCGGGCACCACGAGATGCGCGAGAGCCGCCACGACAAGACTGACGAGCCACGGCCGGGCCGCCCGTGGGCCTTTCCACATGCCGGCGATGATGACGAGGAACACCGCCGGGAACGCCATGTCGAAACCGTAGCGGTCGACGTCGCCGAGGAAGGGGCCGATCGCGGCGCCGAGCGTCGTCGATCCGAGCCAGCCCAGGTAGATGATCCCGGCGCAGCCCGCGTAGAAATACAGGCTGAAGGGACGCCGATAACCAGCCGCCGTCCGCGCGAGCGTATCGGACAGACACAACGCCCAGCTCTCGTCCGACATGAAGAATACGACGACGAGCGCCTTCCAGCGCGGCAGATGCTGGATATGCGGCGTCAGCGCCGCTCCCATGATCAGGTGCCGGCTGTTGATGAGGAACGTGAATGCGACGATCAGCACGAGAGGCGGTGGCGAAGCCCAGAGCCCGACCGCGGCAAATTCCGAGCCGCCTGCGTAGTTCGAGCCCGTCATCAGCGGCACTTCGAGCAGGCCGAGGCCCTTCTGCGCGGCCTGGGCGCCGAACACCAGGCCGTAAGCCATCACGGCGAAGAGCACCGGCAGGGTCTCCTTGACGCCGCGCAGGATCTCCGACGCGGCGCCAAGGGCCTCGTCTTCTCGCTGAGTTTCGGATCGGTGGCCCGTCGGTCTCGTCTGCATGACCGGCAGGATAAGGCAAAGGGCACGCAATCGGATTGCGAAGGTGCCCCGAAACGCTTATTGATTGGCATCATAGAGGTTGGGATTGGTAAATCGAGGCATTGCATGCCACCGACGCTCGACGAGATCGACAAAAGGATCCTGCGGGTCCTGCAGCGCGACGGCCGCACGCAGAACAACGATCTCGCCAAGGCGGTCGGCCTGTCGCCTTCCCCGTGCCTGCGCCGTGTGCGGCTCCTGGAGGAGGCCGGCGTCATCGACCGCTACGTGGCGGTCTTGAACCCCGCCAAGATCGGCAAAGGCCTCACGTTCTTCACCCGCATCTGGCTGAAGACGCAGGACGAGGACACGATCGAGCACTTCGTGGCCGAGGTGATGAAACTCCCCGAGGTGCTGGAGTGCTACCTGATGCTGGGCGACTGCGATGCCCTGGTGCGAGTCGTCGCGGCCGATATCGACGAGTACCGTCGGTTTCAATCCGAGCATCTGAGCCGGATCAGGGGCGTGCAGAACGTGAAGACCGAGGTTCCGAGCCAGACCATCAAGCAGTCGTCGGAACTGCCTCTCTGACCCACCGCTGCAGGTACCCGTCCGCCGTCTCCCAGTCGGAGCCGCGGCCGGAGAAACCGATGTAGCCGTCGGGTCGAACGATCAGCATCTCGTCGGCGCTCGGCGGCTGCCGCGGCTTGCTGTCCAACAATGCGGGAAACCGGGCCGCGAGGTCTGCCCCTCTTTGCGGATCGGAGGCATAAAGCACGAAGCGGGGTTCGTGCCCCGCGCCGGGCGGAGGACCGTCGTAGAGCGCCGGTGCCAGCCGCTCCCCCGCGTGACGGCCTCTGGACAGGATGCTGCCGGCATAGGCGATCTCGATCTCGCTCATCGTCGCGGCCATTTTCTCCTGCACGGTATGAAGCCCGAGCACGAAGCGGATCGCGAGATTGCGGGCGGCCTGCGCGGCCGGATGGGAGAGGGTGCCCACGTCGGTCAGCCGACTGGCGTTGCGCAACACCATGTCGCCCACGGCGGTCCGCTCGGGACTGTAGCTGTCGAGCAGGGTCGAGGCGCCTTCCCCCCTAACCACGGCGGCCAGTTTCCAGGCGAGGTTGATGGCGTCCTGCATGCCGGTGTTCATGCCCTGGCCGCCAGCCGGGCTATGCACATGGGCGGCATCGCCCGCCAGGAAGACGCGACCTTTGGCGTAGTCCGACACCTTGCGTTCGTTGATGCGGAAGTTGGAAAGCCAGACCGGATCGACGACACGAAAGCCGCCGCCAGCGCGCCGGTCCACCATGGCCTGGACCTCGGCGAGCGTCGGGTCTGGCCTCTGATGCGAGGGATCGGTCTTGCCGACCGTCGCGATGACGCGAGCCCGTCCGCCCGGGATCGGGAAGATCACGAAGGGCCCATCACGGTGCAGGTAGACGGCAAGCTCGTCGCCCGGTGGCGTGCGGTCGCCTTCGAGGCGGACATCCGCGAGCATCCAATCATCGCCTTGCGCCGAGCCGTGGAACGCGACGCCCAATCCGTGCCGCACCGTGCTGTGGGCGCCGTCGCAGCCGATCAGCCAAGGTGTCTCCAGGGCTTCTTCGCGTCCGTCGGGATGGCGAAGCTTCGCGTCGACGTGATCGACGGTGTCGGTGAAGCCCGTCAGCTCCACCTGGCGTTCCACCACCACCCCCAGCGATTCGAGGTGCTGGTTCAAGAAGCGCTCCGTGTCGCGCTGCGGCAGCATGAGGGCGAAGTTGTAGTGGCTGTCGATCGTCTCGAAGCCGGTATGCCCGAGGACGGTCTCGCCGGTTCGGATGGACGCTCCGTGGGCATGCAGCCCGGCCTGCAGGAAAGCCGGCGTACAACCCATCCGGTCCATCAGTTCGAGCGTCCGGCTCCAGACCACGAGGGCTTTCGACGTTGCCGTCGGATGGTCGCTCCGATCGATGAGACGAACCGGGACGCCGTAGCGCGCGAGTTCTGCCGCCATGGTCAGCCCGACGGGCCCGGCGCCTACGATCAAAACTGCCGACATGGCTTTCCTCCATGTACCAAAGCGCAAATCCCGCAACCTCGAACCGGGGACCAGGTCCGCCCGAGCACCGCGCAACCGCGCGGATCATAAGGGCCGGCGAGCCCGTTGTCCCAGGGACGAAGGATCCGTCCGGATTGTAGGCGTCATCCTGGACGAGACCGGAACGCGGACGGACCAGGCGTTGGTTCCCCCTCGGGCCGGCACGGGCGGCCGATGGGCCGACCAATCGGTCTCCCGACCTATGGACAACGGCGCGAAGGTGGAAGAGGCTCGCTTTTAACAAAGCGTCGTAAAGACATCGGGAGGATAATCATGACAGCAGTCGCGCTAGCGCCTGACCACCTGTCCGCCGCCGACGAGCGCGTGCTCGCCTGGCTCGATCGATTCGAGACCTGTCTCGCGAAGGGAAACACGGAGGCCGCCGCCTCTCTCTTCGGCCAAGACTCCTTCTGGCGCGATCTCATCGCTTTCACCTGGAACATCAAGACGCTCGAAGGCCGAGACGCCATCCGGGCCATGCTGGAGGCGCAGCTTCCCGACATCCGGCCCCGCCATTGGGAACTCGACGAGGCCGCGACCGAAGCCGACGGCGTGACGGAGGCCTGGATCAGCTTCGAGACCGAAGTGGTGCGCGGCAAGGGCCACCTTCGGCTGAAGGGCGAGGAGGCCTGGACGCTCCTCACGACGGCCCGCGAGCTCAAGGGCTTCGAGGAGAAGCAGGGTGCCTATCGCGAGAAGGGCGTCGAGCACGGCGTTCGCCAGGGCCGCCGCTCCTGGCTCGATCGCCAGCGCGACGAGCAGGCGGAACTCGGCGTCAAGCACCAGCCTTATTGTCTGGTGATCGGTGGCGGCCAGGGCGGCATCGCGCTCGGGGCGCGGCTGAAACGGCTCGGCGTTCCGACCCTGATCGTCGACAAGCACGAGCGGCCCGGCGACCAATGGCGCAGCCGCTACAAGTCGCTGCATCTGCACGACCCGGTCTGGTACGACCACCTTCCCTACCTGCCCTTCCCCGACCACTGGCCCGTTTTCGCCTCGAAGGACAAGATCGGCGACTGGCTGGAGATGTACACGAAGGTCATGGAGCTCAATTATTGGAGCCGGACGGAGTGCCGCTCGGCCCGATACGATGCCGAGGCCCAGGAATGGACCGTCGAGCTGTTGCGCGACGGCGAGGCCGTGACGCTGCGCCCGAAGCAGCTCGTGCTCGCCACCGGCATGTCGGCCATACCGAACCTGCCGAACTATCCCGGCATGGAGGATTTCGAGGGCGAGAGCCATCATTCGAGCCGGCACCCCGGCGGTGACCGCTTTCGCGACAAGCGGGTCGTGGTGATCGGGTCCAACAACTCCGCCCACGACATCTGCGCCGACCTTTGGGAACACGGCGCCGACGTCACGATGGTTCAGCGCTCCTCGACCCATATCGCGCGCTCGGACTCGCTCATGGATCTGGCGCTGGGCGGTCTCTACTCGGAAAAGGCGGTCGACAGCGGCATCACGACCGACAAGGCCGACATGATCTTTGCCTCGGTGCCCTACCGGATCATGCACGAATTCCATGTCCCGGTTTACGCTCAGATGAAGACCCGCGATGCCGCGTTCTACGATCGGCTGCGCGCTGCGGGCTTCATGCTCGATTTCGGCGACGACGAGTCCGGGCTGTTCATGAAATACCTGCGCCGCGGCTCCGGCTACTACATCGACGTCGGCGCGTCGGACCTGATCGCCGACGGCAAGGTGAAGCTGAAGAGCGGCGTGGAAGTCGAGCGGATTCTTCCGCGGGGCGTTCTGCTGAACGACGGCACCGAACTTCCCGCCGATGTGATCGTCTACGCCACCGGCTATGGCTCGATGAACGGATGGGCCGCCAAGCTGATCAGCCAGGATGTGGCCGACAAGGTCGGGAAGTGCTGGGGTCTCGGCTCCGACACCACCAAGGACCCCGGGCCCTGGGAGGGCGAACTCCGCAATATGTGGAAGCCGACCCGGCAGGAGGCACTGTGGTTCCACGGCGGCAACCTGCACCAGTCGCGGCACTATTCGCTCTACCTGGCCCTGCAGCTGAAGGCCCGGATGGAGGGCTTGCCGACGCCCGTCTATGGCCTGGGTCCGGCGCACCACAAGGCGTGACGCTGAGGTAGAACGCCGATTTATAGCGAGTTTATCCTATCTTATCGAAATCGCATAAGATGGGGTAAACTCGATAACATCATGGACGACGTCTCAACCCCTCTGCTCCAGGTGCCGGCACGCCGCCACCCGAACTCGCCGGCCGCGACGACCTGATCGAGCGCGCCGCGGTGACGCCGCTCTCGACTGGCCCGCATGACGGACTCGTACTACTCGGTAGGACCCGCTAGGCTAGCCCACTAGATCGGGGAAGCGACATAAACGCGGAAAAGCTCAGCATCGGCCTGCCCGCCGACATGGCGAAGATGGTCCGCAGTCAAGTTGCGACCGGAGCCTATACGTCGAACAGCGAGGTCATTCTTGACGCCCTGCGGCTTTGGCAGCAGCGCCAGAGCGAGCAGACGGGACACCTGGACTCGATCCGCGCCAAATCGACGAGGCCGACGCAGACACCGACGATCTTCGCGCCGACCAGGTCCGCGCCCATTTTGAGCAGCGGTTTGCCACCGCTGGGAGTAAGCCTACAGCTTGAGCCGGACTCTTGTTTACAGCCGTAACGCTCTGGCCGACCGAGGTCTGCCGATCGTCTCGACAGACCTCATCTTCAACCCATGGCGTCACGCAACCGATAGCTGACCACGTTCAATGATTGTCGCGCGGCACGCCCATCGTCTGGGCGACGCGCTGATATTTCACGGCGGGTTTCAGCACCATGCCTTCGTCGAACTGATCCACCATCGCACGCTGGATCTCCTGCCAGGGGGTCTGGTTCCCGGCATAGCGGAAGCCGCCCTGCCCGTTCAGGGCCGCCCGGCGCCGGTTCAACTCGTCGACAGAGATCATCATGTCGGCGGTGCGCCGATGAAGGTCGATGCGGACACGGTCGCCGGTCTGGAGGATCGCGAGCCCGCCGCCCGCCGCTGCCTCCGGCGACGCGTTGAGGATCGAGGGCGAGGCCGAGGTGCCGGACTGCCGGCCGTCGCCGATGCAGGGCAGCGCGTGGATACCGCGTTTGATGAGCGCCGCCGGCGGCTGCATGTTCACGACCTCGGCGCCCCCCGGATAACCGATCGGCCCCGTGCCACGGATGAACAGCATGCAGTGTTCGTCGATCTCGAGCGACGGATCGTCGATGCGGTGGTGGTAGTCTTCGGGTCCTTCGAACACGATGGCCCGGCCCTCGAAGGCGCCGGGATCCTTCGGGTCGGACAGGTAGCGGTCGGCGAACTCCTTGGAGATCACGCTCGTCTTCATCACGGCATTGTCGAAGAGGTTGCCCTTGAGCACGATGAAGCCGGCGTCGGTCCGCAGCGGCGTCTCGATCGGCGTGATGACGTCGGTGTCGCGGGTCGTGATCCTGCTGTTGTTGGCGCCGAAGCTCTTGCCGTTGACCGTGAGAGCACCCTCGTGGACAAGCTTCTGCTTCATCAGTTCGTAGACCACGGCCGGCACGCCGCCGGCCCGGTGGAACTCTTCGCCGAGATACTTGCCGGCCGGCTGCATGTTGACGAGCAGCGGCACCTTATGCCCCACCGTCTCCCAATCCTCGATCGCGAGCGGCACGCCGATGTGGCGCGCGATGGCGTTGATGTGGATCGTCGCGTTGGTCGAGCCACCGATGGCGCTGTTGACCACGATGGCGTTTTCCAGCGCCTCGCGCGTGATGATGTCGGAGGGCTTCAGGTCCTCCCACACCATGTCGACGATGCGCCGGCCCGTCTCGTAGGCGATCTGTCCGCGCTCGCGGTAGGGCGCGGGAATGGCAGCGCAGCCCGGCAGCGTCATGCCGAGCGCCTCGGCCAGCGCATTCATGGTCGAGGCCGTGCCCATCGTGTTGCAATGGCCCACGGAAGGGGCCGAGGAGGTCACGATCTCCATGAACTCTTCGTAGTCGATCTTGCCGGCCGCCATTTCCTCGCGGCTCTTCCAGACGATGGTGCCGGAGCCTGTGCGCTCGCCATTATGCCAGCCGTTCAGCATCGGCCCGCCGCAGAGCACGATGGCCGGGATATTCACGGTTGCGGCCGCCATGATGCAGGCCGGGGTGGTCTTGTCGCAGCCGGTCGTCAGCACGACGCCGTCGAGCGGGTAGCCGTAGAGCGTCTCGACAAGGCCGAGATACGCGAGATTGCGGTCGAGCGCCGCGGTCGGCCGCTTGCCGGTCTCCTGGATCGGGTGGACCGGGAACTCCATCGGTACGCCGCCCATGGCCAGGATGCCGTCGCGAACGCGCTTGGCGAGTTCGAGATGGTGGCGGTTGCAGGGGCTGAGGTCGTTACCGGTCTGGGCGATGCCGATGATCGGCTTGCCCGACCGCAGTTCCCCGGGCGTCAGGCCGAAATTCAGGTAACGCTCGATGTAGAGCGCCGTCATGCCGGGGTTTTCCGGGTTGTCGAACCACAATTGCGAACGCAGCTTGCGGGTCCCGGCTGACCCGTTGGACATCTGGCTCATCGTTTCCTCCACGCTGGAGTCGTTCTAGGCCCGTGCGGTTTGTCGGACAAGCCGCTCGTGAAGGCTCAATCGAAGCAGCAGGTGGACGGCAGATTGCAATTCCTTGTTCCTCCAGGCGAACGGATCCCCGCCTCGCGCGTTCCCAAACCGGGTCGCTGGGACAGGGAGTAGGAATATGCGTAAGCTTTTCGTCGCCGTGACGGCGCTTTCATTGCTGGGGTCGGTCGCCTCGGCCGAAGCCGGCTGCATCACCGGCGCGATCGTCGGCGGGATCGCGGGACATTTTGCGCATCATGGGGTCGCCGGTGCGGCGGCCGGCTGCGCGGCGGGCCATTACGCGTCCCGCTATCGCCGGGGTTATTATCATCGCACCTATCGGGGCGCCTACTGAGCTCCAGCCGTCGCTGGAAAGGCGCCGCGCGAGCGGCGCCTTTTTGTTGGGCGGTCAGCCGAAGGCCTGGAGACCGGTTTGCGCACGCCCCAGGATGAGGGCATGGACGTCGTGCGTGCCCTCGTAGGTGTTCACCGTCTCGAGGTTCTGGCTGTGGCGCATCACGTGGTACTCGCTGGTGATGCCGTTGCCGCCATGCATGTCCCGCGCGAGACGGGCGATGTCGAGGGCCTTGCCGCAATTGTTGCGCTTGACGAGCGAGATCATCTCCGGTGCCATCCGGCCCTCGTCCATCAGCCGCCCCACCCGGAGCGAGGCCTGAAGGCCAAGGGTGATCTCGGTCTGCATGTCGGCGAGCTTCTTCTGGATCAGTTGGGTGGCGGCGAGCGGCCGGCCGAACTGCTTGCGTTCCAACGTATAGCTCCGGGCTCGAAACCAGCAATCCTCCGCCGCCCCCATGACGCCCCAGGAGATGCCGTAGCGCGCCCGGTTGAGGCAGCCGAACGGACCTTTCAGGCCCGAGACGTTGGGCAGCAGAGCATCTTCCGAAACCTCGACGCCTTGCATGGCGATCTCGCCCGTCACCGAGGCGCGCAGGGAGAGCTTATTGCCGATCCGCGGCGCCGAGAGCCCCTTCAGGCCTTTCTCCAGGATGAAGCCACGGATGGCGCCGTCATGGGCGTCCGATTTGGCCCAGACCACGAAAACATCGGCGATGGGCGCATTGGAAATCCAGGTCTTGGCGCCAGTGATGCGATAGCCGCCATCGATCTTCTCGGCGCGGGTCCGCATGCCGCCCGGATCGGAGCCGGCGTCGGGCTCGGTGAGGCCGAAGCAGCCGACCCACTGGCCCGCGGCCAATTTCGGCAAGTATTTCAGGCGCTGCGCCTCGCTGCCGTAGGTGTGGATCGGGAACATCACGAGCGACGATTGCACGCTCATCATGGAACGGTAGCCGGAATCCACCCGTTCCACCTCGCGGGCCACGAGCCCGTAGGAGACATAGGTGGCGGCGGCCCCGCCGTACTCCTCGGGGAGCGTCACGCCGAGGAGGCCGAGTTTTCCCATCTCGTCGAAGATCCCGCGGTCGGTCTTCTCGTCACGGTAAGCCTCGAGAATCCGCGGCTGGAGCTTAGCTTGGGCGTAGTCCCGCGCCGTATCGCGGATCATCCGCTCGTCTTCGGAGAGCTGGTCTTCGAGAAGAAGCGGGTCGTCCCAGAGGAACGCGCCCGCCTTGGGCAGATCACGGTCATGGGCGTTCATCGGGCTTACCTCACGGACACAGACCGCTTGTAACCCCGATGTCCCCAAGACGCCAAGCCGATGTTTCGCGATGGCTCCTCGAAGGAATGGACACACCAAGGCCGTGTGCCCTGGTCCCACAAAATCTTTTGATCTTCCGCGTGGCCCGCACCCCGCGAACCCCGACGATAGCGAACGATGTCAAACAGCTCACGTATGAGACCTCGCTGACGGCCAAGCCAACGAAGCGCGAATATTCCCGAATTATCACTCGCAGGG
>CAXTME010000092.1:13017-19542 GCA_964245215.1 uncultured Lichenihabitans sp. | reverse complement strand
CTAATGGCTTCTGGAGCATCCCTCGACACGACCGCGT
The DNA here is from genome assembly GCA_964245215.1 of uncultured Lichenihabitans sp. GTDB lineage: Bacteria > Pseudomonadota > Alphaproteobacteria > Rhizobiales > Beijerinckiaceae > Lichenihabitans. The sequence goes on along the minus strand of CAXTME010000092.1, from coordinate 19,505 downwards.
ACCGCGGCCGGCTCGGGATGAGGCTCTTGGGAATGGATGGATGCTCCACATACCCTCATGTTGAGCCGGCCCGCAGGGCCGTGTCGAAGCATGCCGGGCCGGCACATCCAGACCGCCACTCCGCCCCATAGCCCTCCAGCCGCTCTGCCAACCCCGCGACGGGCTCGGCCGGCGCGAGCTTGGGGACGCCAGCGTCCGGCAGGGCGAGGCGGGCCGCGCCGGCGCTGGTGCCCGACCCGCCGCCGGATCGGGACACCGCGCGGCCCGTCAGAAGTTCGAGGGCCGAGAGGAACAGTGCGTTCGCGGCGAAAGGACCTTCGACGATCGTCGGCCCTCGCGCCTCGAGAAGATCGAGGCAGGTGGCGGTCATCAGGGCCACGTAGAGGCTCGCGACCGCGGTCCGTTCTGCCGGCGACAGGGTCGTGGGGTCCTGGCTCCAGCGGCCGCGCGCCGTCGGGAACGGACCGTTGCCGGGCGAGAAGCCGGGCCAGGCCATGATCCGGCGGTCGAGCACCGCGGCGACCGTCGCGGGCTCCGGCGTCACCGCCCGTCCGTCGACCAGGATGTCGAACTCCCGACCTCCCATGAAGCGCGCCGAGGGCGTCGCCCGCCCGAAGGCATCGACATTGGCCAGGGTATCGCGCCCGGGGTCGAGGCGGTCGAGGGAGCCTCCGATCGCGAAAACGATCGCCCAGGTCCCGGTCGACACCACCGACAGCGGCGGCCCGGAGGCTTGCAGGTGCGGCAGCAGGGAGGCGTTCGAATCGTGGATACCGCAGAGCACCGGCAACGGTTTCCGAAACCCGAGCCTGTCGGCCAGATCCGGCTTCAACGGGCCGAGGACGTCGAAGGCAGAGCGCAGGGGCGCCATACGGTCCGCGAGGCCGAGCGCCTTCACGAGCGAGGAATAATGCCCGGCGCGCGGCGCCCAAAGATCGGTGTGGGCGCCGAGCGACGTCGGCTCGTTGGCCGCGACCCCGCTGAGCCACCAGGCCCAATATTGGGGGTAGGTGACGATATGCTCGACGCGCGCGAAAGCCTCCGGAAAGCTGCGGGCCTGCCAGAAGAGCTGCGCGCCGACGTTCAATCCACCGGGCAGACGGGGCGAAAAACTTTCCGAGAACGGCGGCCGCAGGGCGTCGTAGTCGTGCCGGAGCCGGTCGGGGCCGTCATGCTCGTAGTCGAGCACCGGCAGCGCCAAGCCACGGCGATCGAGCAGCGCCGCCGAAGCCCCATGCGTGGTCACCACCAAGGCATCGGGATCGAGGTCGGGGTGCCGCGCCATCTCGGCGAGGCCGTCGAGCAGCAGGGCCGCGATAGCGTCCGTATCGAAATGCGGATAGGGACCGTCCCGCAGCACGCGATTGGGGGCGGCCCGCACGACGCGCTCGCAGCCCGTCCCGGCATCGTGCAGCAACAGCTTGACGTTGGTCTTGCCGACGTCGAGGACGGCAACGGCCTGGATCGCGGCGCTCATGCGAGATGGAACATCGGGATGAGCGGGCGCACCACGGGGGCATGGGACGCGTCGACCTCCATAAGGTCCGCCATATGGTCCCACCAGCGCCGCATGACCGGATGGGAGGACAGCGCCTCCATGCCATGGTCCCGCCGCCGCCACAGCACGGCGAAGAGCGTGTGGCTATCGGGCTCGAGGTGGATGGAATAATCCGAGACGCCGGCCTCTTTCAACAGCGCCGCGAGTTCGGGCCAGAGGGCATCGTGGCGACGCCTGTACTCGTCTTCCTGGCCTCTATGCAGCCGCATCGTAAAGGCCACCTTCTCGTGAGTGGCTTCATCGGGCGTGGACAAGTCCGACACGCTTCGCTCCCTCTGCCGCCCGGCTCGTGACCGGCGCGGCTTATGGGTCAGCGTAAGCGATGGGCGGTTTCGGTCAAGATCGATCGGAACGGCGTGCGGGCGCATCGAGGCTCGCGACTGCCCCTTTCACCACCTTCAGTGGTCCTTCTCCCCGCTTCGCGCTAGCGTCGGCATACAGCTTTTACCGGCCAAATGTGACGCGTGGATCCTTCCCCGAAGCGGGGAAGGTGGCCCGGCCGCAGGCCGAGTCGGATGGGGTGAAGCCTTGGCGGGGATACCCCACCTGTCTCTTCGCGCCACCCTCCCCGTTCCGGGGAGGGATTTCCCGTGACCTGCCCTGTTCAGGGTTGGCCACAATGATGTGTGCCAACGCTAGCCCGCTGCGCGAGGGAGGACATGAAGGGGCCGCCGCAGCTCCTCCCTCGCGCAGCGGAGGATAGGGACCGTGCGAAGCACGGTGGAGGGGGGCGACCGAGCGCCCTCAAACCACCGCCTCGGCCTCCACCACGATCAGCTCCACGCCCGCATCGGCGATCATCGCACGGTCGGACCGGCCGATGCGGGAATCCGTGATGATCGTGCTGGCCCGGTTCAGCGGCGCCAGGATCAGGCTCGATTGCCGCTCGAACTTCGACGCGTCGACCAGGACCACGAGCTCGTCGGCCTGACGCATGAGGCGCTGCTCGGACTGGATGGTGAGCGCATCGAGCTCCATGAATCCTGCCCGCGACAGTGCCCGCGCGCCCATGAACATGCGGCGCGCCCGGAAATGCGCCGTGCCGTCCTCCTCGAACGGGCTCAGGATGATGCTCTGCTCGCGGTAGACCGTGCCCGAGGGCACGAACACCGTGCAGGCCGAGTGGCGCAGCAGGTGGTCCGCCATGGCGAAGGAGTTCGTCAGCACTTGAAGCCGCTTCGTTTCGAGCGCCCGAGCCATCTGGAACGTCGTCGTGCCGCCGTTGATGATCACGGCATCGCCCTCTTCGCAGAGCGCCGCAGCCCGGGCCGCGATGGCGCGCTTCTCGGCCCAATGCTCGACCGATTGGGCGCGCTCGCCGAACGGATCCGGATAGGCCCGCGTGACGTCGTGCAGCGCTTCGGCGCCGCCCCGCACCTTCCGCAGCCGCCCCTGGCGCGACAGTTCCGCCACGTCGCGCCGCACCGTCGCCTGCGAGCCGCCGGTGGCGTCCACGAGCTCCTGCAGGGTCAGGGCCGTGCGATGCGTGAGGGCGTCCAGGATGACGCGGTGGCGTTCGCGGCCATGCATCAGCACTGGACCTTGCGGCAGACCCGACCCGCGAGAGGCGGTTTCGATTTTGAGCGATAATGACACATTCTGCGAGCGGCTTTGATCGAAGTTGACGAGGCGTCGAATCGACGCCATGGTGAGACCAAGAACACTATAGCGCTTCGGCCGCCCGTTTCGGGGCCGCAACGCATGTGTCATTGGGAGGACTGCATGAGCGAGCCGAAGGGTCCCCGACTCCTCGAAAGCCAATGGGACGACGCCAAGGCCGCGTCCCTCGACGAGCCGGGCCGCCTGCTCTATCGCTCGAACCTGCTCGGCGCCGACAAGCGCATCACCAATTACGGCGGCGGCAACACGTCGGCCAAGGTTCCGATGCCGGACCCCTTGACCCGCGAGACCGCCGAGGTTCTCTGGGTCAAAGGCTCGGGCGGGGACGTCGGCACCATGGGGCGCGACGGTTTCGCGACGCTCTATATGGACAAGCTCGACCGGCTGCACGGTCTTTATCGCGGCCCGGACCACGAAGACGAGATGGTGGGGCTGCTGCCCTTCTGCACGTTCAACCTCAACCCCCGCGCGGCCTCGATCGACACGCCGCTGCACGCCTACCTGCCCTATCGCCACGTCGACCACATGCATCCCGACGCCGTGATCGCCATCGCGGCGACCCGCAACAGCCGGGCCGTGACGCGCGAGATCTACGGCGACGAGATCGGCTGGCTGCCGTGGCGCCGTCCCGGATTCGAACTCGGCCTCATGCTGTCGCGCTTCGCGGCCGAGCACCCGAACGCGAAGGGCGTCGTGCTCGAAAGCCACGGGCTCTTCACCTGGGGCGACGACGCGAAGTCCTGCTACGAAACGACCCTGCGAATCATCAACACCGCGATCGCCTGGTTCGACGGGCAAGAGGGACGCGCGCCCGTGTTCGGCGGTGCCGCGACGACGAGCCTTCCGGCGGAGCGCCGGCGCGAGGTCGCGGCCCGGCTGATGCCCGAGATCAGGGCCAGGATCGGCGCGGGCGAGCGTAAGGTCGGCCATTTCGACGACGGCGACGCCGTGCTGGACTTCGTGAACGCGAACCGATGCCGCGAACTCGCGGCTCTGGGAACGAGTTGCCCCGACCACTTCCTGCGCACGAAGATCCGGCCCCTGGTGCTCGATTTCGAACCCGTGGCGGGATCGGTCGATGGCCTGATCGAGGGGCTCGACCAGGCCATCGCGGCCTACCGGGCCGACTACGCCGGCTATTACGAGCGTTGCAGACACTCGGACAGCCCTCCCATGCGCGACCCCAACGCGGTGGTCTATCTCGTGCCCGGCGTCGGCATGATCACCTTCGCGCGCGACAAGGCGACGGCCCGCATTGCGGGCGAGTTCTACGTCAACGCCATCAACGTGATGCGTGGCGCCTCCGGGGTCGACACCTATGTTGGCCTGCCCGAGCAGGAGGCCTTCGACATCGAATATTGGCTGCTCGAGGAAGCCAAGCTGCAGCGCATGCCGAAGCCCAAGAGCCTCGCGGGTCAGGTCGCGCTGGTGACGGGCGGCGCGGGTGGAATCGGCCGCGCCATCGCGACGAAGATGCTCGCCGAAGGCGCCTGTGTGGTCCTGGCCGACATCGACGAGGAGGCCCTGTCTCGCGTCGGCCCCGAACTTTCGGCCGGGTTCGGGCAAGACCAGTTGCGCACCGTCAAGCTCGATGTGACGCGCGAAGACTCCGTCATCGCGGGTTTCGAGCGAGCGGCGGTCGATTACGGAGGGGTCGACATCCTCGTGTCCAACGCCGGCATCGCGTCGTCCGAGCCCGTCGAGACCACGACGCTCGCCATGTGGGACCGCAACATGGACATCCTGGCCAAGGGCTATTTCATCGTGTCCCGCGAGGCTTTCCGGCTGATGCGCCGGCAGAAGCTCGGGGGCGCCATCGTGTTCATCGCCTCGAAGAACGGCCTCGCGGCCTCGCCCAATGCGAGCGCCTACTGCACCGCCAAGGCCGCCGAGATCCACCTGGCGCGCTGCCTCGCGCTCGAAGGGGCGGACGCCGGCATCAGGGTCAACGTCGTCAACCCCGACGCCGTGTTGCGTGGCTCGAAGATCTGGACCGGCGAGTGGCGCGAGCAGCGGGCCTCGGCCTACAGCATGGCGCCCGACGCGCTCGAGGAGCACTACCGCAAGCGCTCCATGCTGAAACGTTCGGTGTTCCCCGAAGACATCGCCGAAGCCGCCTATTTCCTGGCCTCGGACCTCTCGGCCAAGTCGACCGGCAATATCGTCAACGTCGACGCGGGCAACGCGCAGTCGTTCACGAGGTGAAGCTCTTCCTTCTCCCGCACGCGGGAGAGGATGCCGGCACGCAATTACGACGGATGAGGGAAACACGGACCTCCGGGGATCCCTCATCCGACCCGGCTCCGCCGGGCCACCTTCTGCCGCCAGCGGGAGAAGGAAGAAGAAGGACGAGGGAATCCCATGAGCGGCCTGCCGATCAGCTCCGATGTCATCGAACGCGACAATGCCCGCCGCGCTGCACCTCTGGCTGACGACTATGACGCGCTCGGCCGTCGGCTGGCGCGTCACGGCGTCGACCTCGATGCCGTGAAGCGGAAGGTTGCGGGTCTGGACCTCGCACTGCCGTCCTGGGGCGTCGGCACGGGCGGCACGCGCTTCGCCCGCTTCCCGGGACCCGGCGAACCCCGCGGCATCTTCGAGAAGCTCGACGATTGCGCCGTGGTCCATCAGCTCGGTCGTGCCACCCCCACCGTGTCGCTGCACATCCCCTGGGACAAGGCCGACCCGACCGATCTCAAGGCCAAGGCAGCGTCGCTCGGGCTCGGCTTCGACGCCATGAACTCCAACACGTTCCAGGACCACCCGACCGACCCGCGCCAGCCTCTGTCCTACAAGTTCGGCTCGCTGTCGCACGCGGATGCCGCCGTGCGCCAACAGGCCGTGGCCCACAACATCGAGTGTATCGAGATCGGCCGTGCCATCGGGTCCGAAGCCCTCACGGTCTGGATCGGCGACGGTTCGAACTTCCCCGGCCAGAGTCACTTGACCCGGAGCTTCGAACGCTACCTCGACGCCATGGGCCGGATCTACGCGGCGCTGCCGGAGAACTGGCGATTGTTCTCGGAACACAAGATGTTCGAGCCGGCCTTCTATTCGACCGTGGTGCAGGATTGGGGGACCAATCTGCTGATCGCCCAGACGCTCGGCCCGAAAGCCGAATGCCTCGTCGACCTCGGCCACCACGCCCCCAACGTCAATATCGAGATGATCGTGGCGCGGCTGGCCCAGTTCGGCAAGCTCGGCGGCTTCCACTTCAACGATTCGAAATACGGCGACGACGACCTCGATGCAGGCTCGATCGACCCGTTCCGCCTGTTCCTCGTCTTCAACGAACTGATCGAGGCGGAGA
>CAXTME010000092.1:0-12917 GCA_964245215.1 uncultured Lichenihabitans sp. | reverse complement strand
AATATATCATCGCACGGTGTCAGGACTTTATTTTATAAATTCCGCATACTTGCCCAAATTTGGATGAGACTAAGCCACTTTCCTTGGTCCTTTCAGTGAAACCACGCTGCTCCATGCAAATCTTCTCTTAATCAGCCAGCAAAGTCGTTGACATAATTTCTGATCCGTCAATACTCGTGTGAGTTCGACGACGATGGCGGCGACAAGCCTTGGATCGAGCGGGAGGAGCCCGACGTGGATCAACGCCGGATCGAAAGCATCTGCGCTGCAGCGCGAGGAGAGCGGGATGCCGGCTGACGCCGCTTCGCCCTTCATCGCGATCGAGGGCCTGACGAAGAGCTTCTCCGGCATCCGGGTGCTCAAGGATGTGAGCTTCGACGTCCGCCCCGGCGAGGTCCACGCACTGCTCGGGGAGAACGGCGCCGGCAAGTCGACCCTCATCAAGACGATCGCGGGCGTCCACAAGCCGGACAGCGGCCGCATCATGGTGGACGGCAAGCCCGTCACGCTCACGGCGCCGCGCGATGCACAGCGGCTCGGCATCGCGGTCGTGTACCAGGAACTCCTGCTCTTTCCCGAACTCACGGTGGCCGAGAACATCTTCCTCGGCCATGCGCCCCGGAAGGCCTGGGGCGGCATCGATTGGCCGGCGGTGCGGGCCCGCGCCCGTGCGCTCCTCGACGACCTCGACAGCCACGATCTCGACGTCGATGCCTCGGTCGGCACGCTGTCGGTCGCCAACCGGCAGCGGGTCGAGATCGCCAAGGCGCTGTCGCGCGACGCGAAACTCCTCATCATGGACGAGCCGACCGCGGCCCTGGCCGAGGCGGACGTGCGGCGCCTCATGGACGTCGTGCGCAAGCTCCGCGGGCGCGGCGTCGCCATCATCTACGTCAGCCACCGCATGAACGAGATCTTTGCGCTGTCGGACCGCGTGACGGTGCTGCGCGACGGAGCGCTCGTCGGCACGCGCCCGACCTCCGAGGTCACGGAGGCGAGCCTCGTCGCCATGATGGTGGGCCGCGAGATCGCGCAGCTCTTCCCCAAGGTCGAGGCCGAACGCGGGGACGTGGTGCTGCAGCTCGATCGCGTCAGTTTCGGCAACCGCGTCCGCGACGTATCGCTCACGCTGCGGGCCGGCGAGATCCTGGGGATCGCGGGGCTGATCGGGTCCGGCCGCACGGAACTCGCCCTCACCATCTTCGGCGTGACCCCGGCGGCCTCGGGCGAGATCCGGCTCGGCGGAAAGCCCGTCCGGGTCGACAGCCCGCGCAAGGCCCGCGACCTCGGCATCGCCTATGTGCCGGAGGACCGGGGCAGCCAGGGCCTCGTGCGGCCCATGACGGTGGCCGAGAACGGCTCCATGGCGATCCTCGACAGGCTCGCGTCCGGAACCGTCATCGATCGCGGCCGCGAACGGCAGAACGCCCGGGCCGCCATCGAGCGCTTCGGGATCAGGACGCGCGGGCCCGAGCAGCCGGTGCGGCAACTCAGCGGCGGCAACCAGCAGAAGGTCGTGCTGGGCAAGTGGCTCGCGGCCGAGCCCCGGGTCATCATCATGGACGAGCCCACGCGCGGCATCGACGTCGGCGCGAAATCCGAGATCCACGCCCTCATGGGGCGTTTGGCACAGGAGGGCCTCGCCATCCTGATGATCTCGAGCGAGCTGCCGGAGGTGCTCGGCATGAGCGACCGGGTGCTGGTGATGAACGGCGGCCGGATCGTAGCGGAATTCCCGCGGGCCGAAGCGACGCCGGAGGCCGTCGGCGCCGCGATGACGCGCGGCACCGACGATCGCACCGGGGAAGCCGCCTGATGTCGGCTCTGTCCCGCGGCTCGCCGGCCTCCCGGCCCTGGGTCATGCGCTCCGCCAAGGCGCACGGCCAGGAGCTCGTGATCCTGCTGGCCCTGCTGGCTCTCTTCGCCGTGGTGGGGGCCATCAACCCGCGCTTCCTCGGCTCGAACAACCTCGTCAGCATCTTCTCGGGCAACAGCTATGTCGCGGTCGCGGCCATCGGCATGGCGGTCGTGATCATCACGGGACATATCGACGTCTCGATCGGCGCTCTCATCGGCGTGCTGGCCACGATCGCCGGCACGCTCGTGACCCATGGTGCTCCGATCTGGGTGGCCTGGGGCGTGCCGCTCGTCGTCGGCGTCGCGGTCGACGCCTTCATCGGGATCCTGGTCGCCTATGCGGGCATTCCGTCGATCGTCGTGACGCTCGGTATGCTGTCGATTCTCAAGGGTGGCCTCATCACCGCGACCGGGGGCGCCTGGATCTCCGGTCTGCCGCCAGGCTTCCTGCTCGCGCAGGCCCGACTCTTCGGAGTACCGGCGCCGGTCATCTTCGCCGTCGTGCTCACAATCGTCGTGGCGGGCTGGATGGCGCTGTCGCCGCTCGGTCGAGCCTTCTACGCGGTCGGCGGCAACAACGAGGCCGCACGAGCGACGGGCCTCAGCGTCGAGCGCCTCGTGGTGCTGGCCTTCGCGGTCGACGGGCTCTTCACCGGCATCGCGTCGATCCTTTTCGCGACGCAGCTGCAGGTCATCCAGTCGACCGTGCCCCCCAATCTCGAGCTCACCGTCATCACGGCCGCGGTGATCGGCGGGGTGTCGATCCTCGGCGGCACCGGAACCGTCATCGGCTCGAGCCTGGCCGCGGTGCTGTTCGGGGCCATAGCGTCGGCCTTCGTCTTCGTCGGCATCTCGGCCTACTGGCGTGGCGCCGTGATCGGCCTCCTGATCCTGGTCACGGTGCTGGCCGACATGGTGCGCCGGAGGCGGTTCCTGTGACGGCGCTTCCCATCGCGAAGCCCCGCCGCGCGCCCGTCTGGCGCGGCCTGCTGCGTCACGAAACGATCCTCGCGGTGCTGCTCGCCCTGACGCTGGCGGTGCTGTCGAGCCGGTCCGAACATTTCCTGACGGTCGACAACCTGCTGAACCAGGGCCGTCTGATGACCGAAGTGAGCCTCATCGCGCTCGCCATGACGTTCGTGATCGTGACGGGCGGCATCGATCTGTCGGTGGGCTCCACGGTCGGGATGGTCGCCATCTGCCTCGGCGTGCTGTGGAAGAACGTCGGCCTGCCGCTGCCCCTGGCCATGGGGCTCGGCCTCGCCATCGGCACGGCGGCGGGCCTCTTCAACGGCTTCATCATCACGCGTTTCAGGGTGCCGCCGCTGATCGCGACGCTCGCGACGCTCGCGCTCTACCGCGGCATCGCCGAAGGGGTCAGCGAAGCCCGCTCGGTGCGGGGCTATCCCGATTGGTTCGCCAGCATCGGCCAGGGCTCGGCGCTCGGCCTCCCGAGCCAGCTCTGGGTCCTGCTCGCGGCAGCAACGATCGCCGCCTTCATCCTCGGCTTCACGATCTTCGGCCGCACCACCTACGCGATCGGCTCGAATGCGGTCGCGGCACGCTTCTCGGGTCTTGCGGTCGACCGCACGGTGCTGGCCATCTACGGCGCCTCGGGTTTCGCGGCGGCTCTGGCCGCCATCATCCTCGTGTCGCGCGTCTCGACGACGCGCTCCGACATGGGCTCGGGCTACGAACTCACGGCCATCACGGCCGTGGTGCTCGGCGGCACCAGCATCTTCGGTGGACGCGGCACCATCATCGGCACCGTGCTCGGCCTCATGCTCATGCAGGCGCTCAACAACGGCCTGTCGCTCGCGGGCGTGAAGGGCGACGGCACCATCGTGGTGATCGGCGTGATCCTGATCGTCGCCGTGCTTCTGGCGAACCTGTTCCGCCGCGACGGCGGCTGACCACAACGAGGGCCGGCCCGCCGTCGATCACCGAGGCCGCGCTCCAAGGAGGAACAACATGCTGCGCTTAACCCTCGCCTTCGGGCTCATGCTCGGCTCCAGCGTCGCGGCTCTCGCGGCCGCGGCCTGGACCGGCGGCGACGACCTGCCCACGAACCCGCTCTCGTGCGATGCCACGCCGGCCTCCGCGAAATCCATGCCGTACAATGGCGGCACCGCGGCGGGCGCGCCCGACCGCAAGGGCAAGACGATCAACGTGGTCGACGTGCCGAAGCTGATCGGCATCGGCTATTTCGACGCGACGTCGAAGGGCATCGCCGATGCGGCCAAGGAACTCGGCAACGTCACGGTCAAGACCGACGGTCCGACCAAGGCCAATATCGACGACCAGATCACCTTCCTCGACAACTACATCACCAGCGGCGTCGACGGCATCCTGTTCGCGGCGAACGACCCCGTGGCGATCGCGCCGGTGCTCAAGAAGGCGCTCGGCAAGGGCATCATGGTGGTGGGGTACGACGCCGACGCCCAACCCGACGCGCGCCAATGGTTCGTGAACCAGGCGCAGTTCAACGGCATCGGCAAAGCCATGATCGACGGCCTCGTCAAGGAATCCGGCGAGGACGCGAGCTTCGCGATCGTGACGTCGACCTTCACGACACCGAATCAGGCACGGTGGATTTCGGAGATGTCGGCCTATGCCGCGAAGTGCCACCCCAAGCTGAAATGGCTCGAAACCGTCGAAGCGCAGGAAGACAACATCCTGTCGTTCAACCAGGCCACCACGCTGATCAACAAATACGGCGCCGACCTCAAGGGCATTCTCGGCATGACCAGTGTCGCCACGCCGGCCTCGGCCGAAGCCGTTTCCCAGGCGGGGCAATGCGGCAAGATCGCCGTGGTCGGTCTCGCGACGCCCAACGCCATGAAACCCTACGTGGCCAAGGATTGCGTCAAGTCCGTCGTGCTCTGGAACCCGGTCGATCTAGGTTACGCCGCCATGTACGCCATGCGGGCCGTCGCGGACGGAACGCTGAAACCCGGCACCACCTCTCTCAAGGCCGGCAAGCTTGGCGAGCTTCAGGTGATCAACGGCAGCGAGATCCTGCTCGGAGCACCTTTCGTGTTCACCAAGGACAACATCACCAAGTTCGACTTCTGAACGATCCGCAAGGGGGCGAGACGCCTCCTTGCGGATGACGATGAACGGTCGATTTTTCGTGTCGCGGAAGATCGACCGTTGCTCGAACCCGTGTCATCCTTCCGACTTTCGCCCCTTCGTTGATTCGGGCGTTGATCGGAACCATTGACCGGAGCCGTGCGTGTCCCGTCCCTCTCTCGGCGCCGCCGCGGTCGTGGCCCTCGTCGCGGCCATCATGATCCCCGCCGTCGGCGGCTGGCAGGTCATGCGGGCGCGCCAGGCGACCCTGGCCGACACGGAACAGAGCGCCCGGACGCTGAGCCATTCCCTGGCGCAGCACGCGACCCGCACCATCGAAGGTGTCGACCTGGTCTTGTCGGGGATCGTCGAACGCGTCGAGCGAAATCCCGACAGGCTCGGCCTGAAGAGCTATCTCGAGCGTCGTGCCAAGTCCCTGCGGCAATCCCACGTCCTGGCGGTCTTCGATGCGCAGGGCGTGGAGATGGCCGATTCGGCATCGGAACACGGCCCCGTCAACGTCGCGGATCGGGCCTATTTCGCTTGGGAACGGGATCATGCGGAGCCCGGTCTCCACATCGACGCTATCGTGGTGAGCAGGGTCTTCCGCCAACCGACCATCCCGCTGTCGCGCCGGATCCAGCGCCAAGACGGAACATTCGACGGTATCGTGGTCGCATCGCTGATGCCGGCGGATTTCCAGCAGTTCTACGACAGCCTCGAGATCGGGCCTCACGGCGCGGTGGCGCTCTGGACCGAAACGGGGCGCGTCCTGGTGCGGCGTCCCGAGATGCCGCAGGCCATGGTGGGCCAGGACTACTCGGCATCGGATCTCGTGACGGCCTTCGCGGGCCGGGGATCCGGGGCCCTCACGGTGACGTCGCCCATCGACGGACTGAAGCGCATCGTCGCTTTCGAAAATGTCGAGTCGTATCCGCTGATCGTCTCGGTCGGGATCTCCACCGATGACGCCCTCGCGCGTTGGCGCGCCGAGTCCGCTGTCCAGTTCATCGCTCTGGCCCTGGCCTCGGCGGCCCTCGTGGCGCTCGCCGGCGTGCTCGAGTGGCATAGTCGCGCCAAGGCCCGCGGCCTAGCCGATTCACGTCAGGCTGATTTACGCTATCGCCTGCTGGCGCAGAACGCCAGCGACCTGATCGTTCTAAGGCCAAGATCGAATTCGCCCTGGTTCTACGTGTCTCCTTCCTGCCACGAGATGCTCGGATGGTCGCCCGAACAGCTCATGGCGCTGACGCCGCAGCAGTATGTAGAATCCGACGATGCGGAGCGCCTCAACCGCGACTTCGACTCCTTGTCGCCGGATCGACCCCGGCTGACCGGCCGGTACCGGCTCCGCCATAAGGACGGCCGTACGGTTCGCGTGGAAGCCATCTTCCAGCTGACGGACTTCGACGCTCTCGGGGCCTGCGTCATCGTCGCGGCGCGCGATATCACGGCACGGCATCTGGCCGAAGAGGGCCTGAAGGACAGCGAAGCGCGTTACCGCCTCTTGGCCGACCGCTCGTCCGACATGGTGTCGCGCCTCGACCTTACCGGCACCCGTCTTTACGTCTCACCCGCTTCGTTCGAGATCCTCGGATACGATGCGGACAAGCTGCTCGGCACGAAGCAGTCGGAGTTCATCCACCACCAGGACGCCACAAGGGTGGAAGGGATTCTGGAGCGGATGGGCAGGGGCGACCTCGAACAGGCGCGCAGCACGCACCGGGTTCGTCATGCGCTCGGTCATTGGGTGTGGGTCGAAGCCCTCTTCCGCCTGGTACGCGCTCCCGAGACGGGCGCCGCGGTCGAGATCATCTCCAGCCTGCGCGACATCTCGATCCGACAGGCGCTCCAGGATCAGGTCCAGGCCGGCGCCGACCTGCTGCAGGCCACATTGGAGACTATGGAGCAGGGTCTCGTCGTCGTGTCGGCCGATCGCCTTATCAAAATCAGCAACCGGCGCGCCGCCGATCTCCTGGCGAAGCCCGCGGTCACCGGTTCAGCTCCGTCGTCGGGCGCCGAGTCCCGATCGTTGAACCACGATGGCTTCGACTGGCTGTTCGGCCCTGCCGGGTCGATGAGCGACGGCCACGGCGAGTATCAGATCCCCGATGGACCCTACGTCGAGATCCGGCGCATCGCCATGCCGGACGGGGGAGCCCTGCTGACCCTCAGCGACATCACCCATCTCAAGCGCGCCGAAATGGAGGCCCGGGCGGCCAATCGCCTGCTGATGATGGCCGAAGAGGTCGCGCATGTCGGTCATTGGCGCGTGGACGTGAAGAGCGGCCGGCGAATGTGGTCCGAGGAAATCTTCAGGATCCACGGCGTGCCGGTTCAAGCGTTGCCACCGACACAAGACGAGGCGATCGCGCTTTATCACCCGGACGACCGCGACCTGATCAGGAACAACTTCTCGGACGCGGTGACGAGGCGCGAGAACTTCGAAGGCCATTACCGCATCGTTCGGGCCGGCGGCGAACTGCGACACGTGCTGACGCGCGGTCGGTGCGAGATCGAGCCGGACACGGGCGAGGTCGCCGGGCTTTTCGGCGTCATCATGGACATCACGGAGCTGACCCGAACCCAGCGGGAACTCGGCGAGGCGACCGCGCATCTCAGAGCGACGCTCGACAACATGGACCAAGGGCTCATCAAGGTCGCGCCCGGTGGAACCATCGAGCTGTCCAACCGACGGTTCGCCGAACTCCTGGGCCTTCCGGCGACGCTGCTCGACGGCCCGGCACCCAAGTTCGAAAACGTCGTAGGTCACCTCGCGGCGCAGGGAGACGACGAACCGTCGAACCGTCATGCGGAACCGCAGAGCGGATCGTGGATCTCCGGCACCACCGAGCGGGAACGTCCGAACGGTCAGATCCTGGAGATCAGGACCATGCCGCTCCCCGGAGGCGGAATGGTCAGGACCTATGCCGACATCACGTCGCGGCGCCGGGCGGAAGACGCCGTCCGGAACAGCGAAGCGAAGTACCGGATGCTGGCCGACTCGACGAGCGACGTCATAACCCAGCTCGATCTCGACTTCCGGCGCATCTATGTCTCGCCCGCCAGTCGTGCGGTGTTCGGCTATGCGCCGGACGAGATGCTGGGAAGCCGGCCGACCCATTTCATCCACCCCGACGATGCGGCAGCCGTCAGGACCTTCGCGGAAAGCATCGTCGCGGGCGCCTTTGCCGACGACAGGGCCACGACGACCTACCGGTTCCGCCACAAGGGGGGACATTGGATCTGGATCGAGGCGGGACTCAATCTCGTGCGGGAGCCGACCACGGGGGCGCCGGCGTCGGTGATCTGCTCGCTGCGCGACGTGAGCGAACGCCAGCGTGCCGCACGGCATCTCGAACGCGCCAAGGCAGCAGCCGAAACGGCGGCACGGGTCAAGACCGAGTTCCTGGCCAATATGAGCCACGAGCTGCGGACACCGCTGACCGGCATCCTCGGCATCCACGACCTGCTCTACAACGACCTCACCTTGGGGCGCCAGCAGAGGCGCTACCTCGGCCTCGCTCGCGATGCCGGACGCTCGCTGCTGTCGATCGTCAACGACGTGCTCGATTTCACGAAGATGGAGGCCGGCCAGTTTTCGCTCGAGATCGTTCCCTTCGAACTCGGAGCCCTGATCCAGTCCTGCAGAGATCTGGTGCAGGGCGACGCCAGGCGGAAGTCCCTGCGGATCGAGACCTCGGCGCATGAGGCACCCCTTCACCTGATGGGAGACCCGACGCGCCTGCGGCAGATCCTGCTCAACCTCCTGACCAATGCCATCAAGTTCACGGAGCGTGGATCCGTCTCGATCGCGACATCCTACGATCCCAAGACCAAGAACCTGCGTGTTGTTGTCTCGGACACCGGCATCGGGCTCCCGGGCGAGACGTTGCCGCTGCTGTTCGAGAGGTTCAGCCAGGCTGACGCGTCGATCACCCGTCGCTACGGCGGCACGGGGCTGGGCCTCGCCATCTGCAAGCGGCTCGTGGAACTGATGGGGGGCACGATCGGCGTCGACTCGAACCTCGGAGCGGGGTCCGTCTTCTGGTTCGAAGTGCCGCTCCGCGTCGTCAGCAGCGAGGACCGACAGCCCGGTACCGCGCACTCTGCCATCTCCGCGCCCCGGCGACGGGTCCTGCTGGCCGAGGACAACGACATCAACCAGGACATCATCTCAGCCATGCTGGAGCAGCGCGGCCACGCGGTGACGGTCGTATCGGACGGCGCGGCGGCCGTAGCCGCGGTCCGCGCCGGCCCGCGTTACGCGGTCATCCTCATGGATCTGCAGATGCCGGTCATGGACGGGCTGTCGGCCACCCGCGCGATCCGGACGGAGGAGTCGCAGGCCGGCGAAACGCCGACCCCGATCGTCGGTCTGACCGCCAACGCCATGGCCGAGGACGTGGTCCGCTGCCGGAACGCCGGCATGGATGCGCATGTGGCCAAGCCGATCGAGTGGTCCGATCTCTTCGGCACGATCGAGCGATTGACCGAAGCAGGGCCGGATCTCGACGTCCTCGGACGACCCGACGATTTTCTCGACATCGACGTTCTCGACGAAGCGACGCTCGATGCGCTCGCGGGCTACGTCGGACGCGAACGGTTGGAAGAGATGCTCGGCGCCTTTGCGCGCGAGGTCGAGGCCAGGGTCTCGGACTTCCACGCCGCGACACCTTCGGAAATCGCGGGGCGCGCGCATGCGCTCGTGTCCTTGGCGGGACAATTGGGGTTTAACGAATTGTCGCGGCGTTGCGCCGAAGTGGAGACCGCCGCGCGAGACGGGATCGACCCGATCCCGATCGACGAGGTCCGGTCGGCTGCCGACCGTGCCATTCGGGCTGCTCGTCGTTCGCGCTCTACGCGTGCGGCTTGAACTTGTGTCGGGCCGCCGTCACCACCGGGCGCACCTTTGTTTCGCGCGCAGGAAACGTCCTCCGCCAGCGTTGCGGCCAGGAGCGACCGTGTGCTTCCGGCGCTCGCTGAAACGGGAAAACAGCAGCTTCGTTGCGGACAGACTCTCGTACACGTTGAAAACTTGCCTCGTGTCAATCAACCCACCGTTAATGGTTAACGCGGTAATCAGGGATGCGTCGGCGAACCCATGCTCGGTCGCCGCTGAAGGTGATGCATGCAGGACGCGGGACGAGAAGTGTCTGATGGAGCCGATGCCGTCGCGCATCGTTTTGGCGGCTTTGCGACACGCGCCGTCATGCTCTTCGGGATCGAGGACGAGGTCGATCGTCTGAAGCTCATGATCGAGCGGCTTAGTCATCAAGTCCTGGTCGGCGACGCGGTCGAGTCGAGGCCAGCGCTGGCCGCGGTCGTCAGCGACCACATCGAGGCCCCGCTCGATCTCTGCCGGTCGCTCTCCGGTCGGTGTCCCACGATCCTGATTTCGGACGAGCCCGATTTCTCGTTCAGGCTCGCGGCCGTTCGCGCCGGCGTCGCGGCCATCATTCGACGCCCCGTCAACCCGACCGAAATCTCGGAATGGCTGCTTTACCTCGATGCACTCGAGACGCCCACGGACGTGTCTGTGCTGATCGTCGATGACGATTGGCTCGCGGCCGAGATCAACGCATCCGTGCTCCGGTCCAACGGGATGACGGTCACGACCGTCACCGATCCGGCCAAAGCCGTGGAGGCGATCGAGGCCCTCGGGCCGGACATCGTGCTGATGGACATGCAGATGCCCGGCATCGGCGGGGTGGAGCTCGCCAAGGTGATCCGTCAATCGATGCACTTCGTGTCTCTTCCGATCGTCTTTCTCTCGGCGGAGCGCGACGAAGATCGCCAGCTCGCGGCACGCCGCCAGGGCGGCGACGATTTCATCAAGAAGCCGGTGCAGCCCGACATGCTGGTTTCACTCGTCAGGCTCAGGGCTGATCGTTCGAAGCTCCTGCGCTCGTTCATCGAACGGGACAGGCTGACCGGGCTTTTCGACCAGACACGGTTCAAGGAGCGGGTCGCCCACGAAATGGAGCGATGCCGGCGCACCGGTGCCGAAATCAGCCTGGCCATGATCGACCTCGACCATTTCAAGCAGGTGAACGACGTTCACGGCCATGGCGCCGGCGACGATGTCTTGAGAACGCTGGCCGATCTGCTCGGCACGAGCCTGCGCAAGATCGATATCGTGGGCCGCTGCGGCGGTGAAGAGTTCGGCGTGATCCTGCTCGACACGAGCCTGGAGGATGCGGCGCGCATTCTGAACACGCTGCGGGAGCGCTTCTGTCGGATCGTGTTCCCGGGACGGCCGGCCTCGTTCCATGTCACGTTCAGCGCCGGCATCGCGTCGTCCCGCGATTGCGGCGATATCGCTGTCCTGATGGCGAGCGCCGATGCGGCTCTGTACAGGGCAAAGCGAAACGGTCGGGATCAGATCAGGTTTGCCGGATCGCCCTGATGGGAAAGCTCAGCCGTCGCCGAACGCGACGGCTTCCGCTCACATCGTCGCGCCGATCTGCCAGGGCACGAATTCCGCGTCGCCGTAGCCGAGCGCCTCGGATTTCGAAGGCTCGCCCGAGGCCACGGCCAGGATGCGGTCGAAGATCTCGCGACCCTTGTCGGCGATGGTCACGCCGTCGAGGACATCGCCGCAATTGATGTCCATGTCGTCGGTCATGCGGCGGTAGGTGTCGGAGTTGGTCGCGAGCTTGATCGAGGGCGTCGGTTTGCAGCCATAGGCCGAGCCCCGCCCCGTCGTGAAGCACAGGATGTTGGCGCCGCCCGCCACCTGGCCGGTCGCCGAGACCGGGTCGTAGCCGGGCGTGTCCATGAACACGAAACCCTTGGCATCCACCTGTTCGGCGTAGTCGTACACGCCGGCGAGGTTGCGGGTACCGCCTTTGGCCGCGGCCCCGAGCGACTTCTCGAGAATGGTGGTCAAGCCGCCCGCCTTGTTGCCGGGCGAAGGATTGTTGTTCATCTCGCCGCCGTTGCGCCTCGTGTAATCCTCCCACCAATGGATGGTACGGACCAGCTTCTCGCCGACATCGCGGTTGACGGCCCGGCGCGTCAGGAGGTGCTCGGCTCCGTAGATCTCCGGCGTCTCCGACAGGATCGCGGTGCCGCCATTGTCGACGAGAATGTCGGCCGCGGCCCCGAGCGCCGGATTGGCCGTGATGCCGGAATAGCCGTCCGAGCCGCCGCACTGCAGCGCCAGCATCAGCTCGGACGCAGGAATCGTCTCGCGCCGGGCCGCATTGGCGGCCGGCATCATGCCGCGCAACCGCGCCACCCCGCCCTCGACCGTCTTCCTGGTGCCGCCGGTGTCCTGGATCGTCATGGTCTGGAAGTGTTCACCCTCGCCCAGGCCGTATTCGGCCTTCATGCGGCCGATCTGGAACACTTCGCAGCCGAGCCCGACCAGGAGCACGCCTGCTATGTTCGGGTTCGTGGCATAGCCCCACTGGGTGCGCTTCAGGGCTTCGAAGCCCGCTCCCTTGTCGGCCATGCCGCAGCCGGTGCCGTGCACCAGGGCAATGACGCCGTCGATGTTCGGGTAGTCGCCAAGGATACCGGACCGCTCGACCTCCTTGGCCATGAAGCGGGCCACCGAAGCGGAGCAGTTCACCGAGGTCAGGATCGCGAGATAGTTGCGGGTGCCGGCCTTGCCGCCGGCGCGCCGGAAGCCCTGAAAGGTCGCCTGCTCGGAGACCGGCAAGAGCGTCTCGGGCATCGCACCTTCGGCGAACTGATAGTCGCGATCGAAATCCGGCCCCATGGCGAGGTTGTGCTCATGCACCCAATCGCCGGGCGCGATCGGCTGCGTGGCGAAGCCGATGATCTGCCCGAACTTCAGCACCGGCGTCCCGGCCGGGATCCCGACGGTCGCCATCTTGTGACCCTTCGGGACCCGGGAGCGCGGCTCGAGACCCGCGCTCGTCGGCTTGCCGGCCTCGAGCACGTCGACCGCCACCACGACATTGTCCTGCGGCTGCAGGCGGAGCGTACGGGCGGGCGGTGTCACGGCGATGGTCATG
>CAXTME010000091.1:0-20296 GCA_964245215.1 uncultured Lichenihabitans sp. | reverse complement strand
TTGCCGCCCGTCTTGATCACTGCGAACATGTCGACCTCGTCTCCAGCTCTACCCTGTCGGGCGGCCGTCTTTTTGTGCAGCACTGAACTGCTTTTTGCAGCAGGGCGATCGAGGCGAACACGACAACGATCAAGGCGACAACCATCGCCTTCCTACCAAGTTCGGCTTCTACGAAGAGGGGGCGCGAGTGTCAATCAGATTCGAGGACTGTCGCGCCCGGAGGCCGCCTCCGCGGCGGACCGTTCCATGGTTCTGCCGTGACCCGACTTGATGGGTTGAGCGGACTGATCCTTGTGGCGGGAGGACGTAAGATTGCAGCGCGGTTTGCGGGAAGAGTTCAGGGCGCCCAGTGCGGAAAATACGTTTGTAGGTGTTTATGGGAACCCTAAGGCGGTCGCTGCCGTGTTTTGCGCGAACACTTTCGCGTCTGAGGCGTTCAAAGCCATATCTCCAGGGAGGACAATCATGCGTCGTATTATTGTTTCGGTCGCGGCTCTCGCATTGCTGGGTTCCGTAGGCACAGCCGAAGCCGGCTGCATCACAGGTGCGATCGTCGGCGGCGTGGCGGGCCATATGGTCGGCCACGGTGGCGTCGGAGCCGCGGCGGGCTGCGCCGTGGGTCATCATAACGCGAAGAAGAAGGACATGCCGAAGAACTGAGGCCGGTCCCAAAGGCTAGGACGTTCTCTGCCACGCAGGGACGTCCTCAACGGTCGTGCCGCACGACCTTGCAGGTCAGCCCATGCGGCGTACATGCGATGCCCGGGGTCGAGCACTGACCCTTTCCATCGTCGTCCGCGATGCAGAGTACGCATCCGTCGGTCCAGGTGGCGCAGGCAGGGTTTTGCCGTCCGTAACCTTGGACCGATACCTTGGCGCCGTGCAGGATCTGCGGAGCTGTAGCGCTGTCCGCCAAAGCTTGGCTGCCGCAGAGAGCCGACAAGAGTCCTGCCGAGATGATCTTGAGCATGAACTCTCGTAGCGGATCGCACCACGGCTGAGAAGAGCCGACCCGCGTGACAGTCGCCGGGCCTCATGTTAGCCGCATCCATGCTCGAAGGACTTCCCCCGAACAACGCCGCGCAGCTCTTGCGGTTCTCCTGCGACGAGGCTCGAGCGAGAGCGGCCTCCGATATCGTGGTCGAAGTCTTCGATCCCGCCGGGATCGCGGCCGCCGCCTTCGAGGACGAAGCAAGCACGGTGGATCCGAGGCTTTGGCTGGTCGAAATCTATTTCGGACAGGAGATCGACGAGGCATCCCTCAGGGAGGTCCTGGCCCAGGCGGTCGGCCCCGACGTGGCTGCCAGTATCGTCACCGAAGAGGTCGCGCAGCAGGATTGGGTCTCGAGATCGCTGGCCGGGCTGGCTCCGGTCAGGGCCGGACGCTTCATCGTCTACGGGGCGCATGATCGCGCTGCGGTCAAGTCCAACGACCTGGCGCTCGAGATCGAAGCCGCGTTGGCTTTCGGCACCGGCCATCATGGGACGACCCGAGGGTGCCTTTTGGCACTCGATGCCGTTCTCAAACGGCGCCGACCCCGCCGCGTCCTCGATCTCGGCACGGGAACCGGTGTTCTGGCCATGGCGGCCGCAAAAGCCCTTAAAATAGGGATCTCGTGCAGCGATCTCGATCCTGTCGCGGTCGAGGCCGCACGGGCCAATGCGATCGGCAACGGGGTAGGGGCCTGGGTGAAGCCGGTCACGGCGGCCGGCTTGCAGCATCCCAGGCTACGGGCCGGCGCTCCCTACGATCTGGTCCTGGCCAACATCCTGGCGAGGCCACTGCGCGCCTTGGCGCGTAGCATTGGTGCCCACGCGGCCCCTGGCGCCGATCTGATCCTGTCCGGTCTGCTGCCACGGGACGTTCCCGGAATCCTGTCGAGCTATGGCGCGCAGGGGTTTGCGCTGGAGCGTCGTGGCTTCCTCGAAGGCTGGGCGGCGCTCCATCTTCGTAAACGCCTTCACGCGTGACTCCATCCAGCAAAAAGCCGCCTCGGAGAGGCGGCTTTTTGCTGGATGCTCGAGCTTTCTACAGTGAGGCGCACCTGCTTCCTAGCATCTCCGATGCGCCTCGGCCGCCGGGGGCCGTCACGAACAACGGGCGGCGCGACAATCCTCGTAGTAGGCGACTTCGGCCTGATCGGACCAGCTATCGATATCCTGTTGTCGCCGCATCGACTTCCTGTCGGAACCGATCGTCCAGGCGCGTTTGACGTGATGGATCATTTCGTTCAGCGGCGACCGCTGGTGGGGGGTGCCCAGAGAGGCAAGTTTGGCAATCATTCGCATCGTTTTCTTCTTGGCAGCCGCGCCATCATCCGTACCCTCTCGAAGAAGGCCCGGTTGTCGCGCGGATCGTGGCTGACCGGCGGATCACCCATCGGGCGACACCGTCACCGGCGCTTCATCGCGTCGTGTGGTCCTGAGATAGGCGTATCGGTGTATATTGCATCGCCGCATTGCCGCTTTTTGCATCGCAGCAAAGCTGCCATTCCGTCACCGCAGGGCTTGCTGAGCGGCAGCGGTGGTTCAGAGGCGTGCCAACGTGACGGGCTCCGTACCCCTCATGCCGAGCGCGCGGGCCGAGGCGGACGAGAGGTCGATGATCCGACCGCGTGCGAAAGGACCGCGGTCATTGATCCGGACCACCACGGACCGTCCGGTGCGTCGGCTCGTTACGAGCACCCGCGTGCCGAAGGGGAAGAAACGATGTGCTGCCGTAAAGGACCCGGCATTCAGGCGTTCGCCGCTGGCCGTGCGGTGACCCCAGAAGCCTGGTCCATACCAGGACGCGAGGCCGCCGGTCCCGAAACCACGAAGGCTGTGGGCTTCGGCCACTCCGGTTGCCAACGACGCTGAAAGCATGAGGGCAGGCAGCACAAGGAACTTGCGTTTCACTATCAATCGATCCCGTTCCGTTTCGTATGATCCGGGACCATAAGTCGGTTTGCGGCGAGAATGTGGGGCAGAGTAGCGACTTCGAGGCTCGCTTTAATACAACCAGAAATCTGGCCTTGATCTTGCCAACGAGGGTCTATTCAGGCTCTCGCGAGGCGCTATCTGGAAGCCTGCAGCTCTAAATGGATAGTCGAAAAACTATGCTTGCGAGAACTTGTATCGAAGAGTTCGAGGAAGTCGTCGGCGCAGTTCGGCACGTCAAGTCAAGTCCTGAGCGGGATCAGCCACGCAGGTCGAATCGATCTCTCTGGAAGTTCGCTCGCGGCATCGATGCCGAAAAATGAACGATTGTTCAGGTCCAACTCGCAGCCGAAAAACCAATTAGATCCCGAAAAAACGAGCGGCATCCTGACGCAGCTTTTCCACGGGATTCTATTAATTAAGGTGGTCGGGCTTCGCTTCAGCAGCCGTAGGGTCAATGTGGTGGAAGCATTCAGCACCTTCGACGTCCTCTGTTCTCGTGCTCAGACGAGTAAGAAGGCGGCGGAGGAGGGAGGTCCAAGCCGGCTGAGCGACCTCGACCGCCGCGGTGGCTCGCACAGGAGATACAACGAATAAGTAGCTTTCGCGGCTCCGACAGGCGTTTTCGCAACAGAGCCTTTACCTTGTTTCAGCAAATTGGCATTCCGCCCGACGAGACGTGCTGGCCATGCCTTTGCAGATCCTGATCGCCGACGACGACATCCTTTCGCGTGATGTCATGGCCCATGTGCTGGCTCAGCGGGGCCATGCCGTGACGTTGGCGGCCGACGGCCTCCAGGCGCTCGAAGGCTTGCGCCGAGAGCACTACGATCTCGCGATCCTCGACTACCACATGCCGCTGATCGATGGGGCCACGGCGGCCCGTCACGCCTGCGAGGCGGCTGCCCGGCATGGCCGCACGCGGTTCATCGGCGTGACGGCCGACCCCGATGGGCTGGAGCTGCGCGATTCGCGCGGCCATATCTTCGATGCGATCGTCCAGAAGCCGTTGAGCCTCCCGGTCTTCGTGGAGGTGGTCGAGGCCTGCCTTGCGGGTCTGCGCGGCGCCGAAGCGGAGCGCAACATCCTGGCCCTGTGGCGAACGGCCGGGTTCGAACGAAGGCCTCGGGTCAGGCTCGTCGGGCAGGACGTCGACGATTGGGCCATGCCGCTCGACGACTATTTCGATCTGTCCCGGCCGGCCAATCCGGATCTCGTGCTGCTCGGCGAAGGTGTGACGCTGCTCGAACTCGCGACCTTGCGGACCGAGGACAGCTTGTTCGCACTGCCGATGGTCGACACCGCGGGCCGGTGGGGACGCCTCGCAGATGCCGCGTTCGATGCCGAGGATCCGGCCGGCTGGAGCGATGCGGCTGCGGCCGCCAAGACCTTTGCGTCGCGCCGGTCCTTGCTGACCAACCGGTTCCTCAGTGCGACACGCCTATCCGATCAACTGCTGGCCTTCATCTTCGTTTCGGGACGCGACCTCAGTCCCATCGGGCCGGAGACTGACGAATGGACCGCGGTCTATCCCGGCTTCTTTCCCTTGCGGCGGATCCGGCACGTCGCCGAGCGTCTCGCGCTCGATGGTTGGCTGGTGCGCAGCAAGGGAGACGGCAACGCGCTTGATCTTCCCCGTTTCAGCCTGACACCCGCGGCTCTGGCGCAGCTCACGGGCAACGATCTTTCGGACGCCTTCCCGCCGCCCGTTCGCTTGCGCGGCTGACGAACCCGTTGCTGTCCCACGCTCCTTGCTTCGCCATGACGGAGGCAGCGCCACCCGGCCCCACGATGATTGCGGTTCCGGCAGTGCTCAGGGGTGCGCCGCAGCATTGATGGTCAGAGGGCGGCGACGCCAAACCATGGTGGTGCCGGGTTCGGGTGCCAGGAAGGCGTCGTCCGCGATTTCCGCGTCCTGCCGGGCCTTGACCAGCGCCCGCAGGGGGGCATCGATGGCCTCGTCCGTGAGCTGAAACGTGCCCCAGTGGATCCCGAGGCTGAGGTTCGCTCCGATATCGCGATGGGCCCGGACCGCGTCGGCCGGGTTCATGTGCTGGGCCGACATGAACCAGCGCGGTTCGTAGGCGCCGATCGGCAGCAGCGCGATGTCGGGTTCGAACAACCTGCCGATTTCCTTGAGGTGCGGCCCGTATCCCGTGTCACCGGCAAAGAACAGCCGGCCGGCTGCGGTTTCGACCACATGGCCACCCCAAAGCGCACGTCGGCGGTCGAACGGCGTCCGGCTCGACCAGTGTTGGGCCGGGACATAGGTGACGTCGATGTCCCTTGCGGGCGTACAAGCCTGCCACCAATCGAGTTCGATCACGTTCGCGATGCCGTGTCGCGTCAGGAGCGTGCCATTGCCCAGTCCCGTCACGATCAGCGGCGGCCCGCGGTCCCGCAAGCGGAGCAGGGTCGGAACGTCGAGATGGTCGTAGTGGTTGTGGCTGAGCAGCACGAGGTCGATGCGGGGAAGGTCGTCAAATGCGATGCCGGGAGGCCGTGCCCGCTGCGGCCCCAGGAACGACAAGGGGCTCGCTCGGTTCGAGAACATGGGGTCGGTGAGGATGTTGCAGCCCTCGACCTGGACCAGCACCGTCGAATGACCGACCAGCGTGATCAAGACCTCGCCGCGCTGTGCTGCGGCGGGTGGCATCGGGGTCGGCGCGACGGCCTGGCGCTTCGGCCAGGGTGTCCTTTGGCCAGTCCATCTCCACCGCAGCAGATCGCCGAGGCTCTTGTCGAGGTTCAGGCCGGGATTGAAGAAGCGTTCGCCATCGAAATGGTCGGATGGCTTTGCGACGGCAGCGAGATTGCGATTCATCGACCGTGACTGACCCGACCTCTGCGGCGAAAGCGCGAGGCGCTTGCACGAACCCATAACACGTCGTGCGCATTGAAGGGGGGAATCGCATCTCGAAGGGCTGACGACGCCATGCCGAGCGTTCCTCGCATTCTCACGCTGGCTTCGGCCATCGCCATGCTGCCTCTTGCAGCTTCGAGCGCCGCTACGGATCCCCTGGCGCCGTACCTCTGGAAGCATCGCGTCGTCGTGGCGCTCGCTTCCTCGCCGTCCGATCCGAACCTGTCGGTGCAGCGCCGGATCTTCGACGCCATGGGGGCGGGCGCACGGGAGCGGGATCTCGTCCTGATCGAGGCCACGGACGACACGCCCGAGGGTGTTGCTCTGCGACGTCGCTTCGGGAGCGGCACGGGCTTCCGGACCGTGCTGGTGGGGAAGGACGGTGGTGTAAAATCCTCGTCGGCGCGGCCCATGCGGGCGGGCGATCTGTTCGAAACGATCG
This sequence comes from uncultured Lichenihabitans sp., assembly GCA_964245215.1. Lineage (GTDB taxonomy): Bacteria > Pseudomonadota > Alphaproteobacteria > Rhizobiales > Beijerinckiaceae > Lichenihabitans. The sequence continues at coordinate 14,072 of CAXTME010000091.1, read as the reverse complement.
ACGCGATGCCGATGCGTCGGGCCGAAATGCTGCGGCCGACGCGCTGAACCGCTGGGCCTAGGCGGCTTTTGCGTCCGCCACGGCGGCGGGGTGGTCGAGCGTGAAGATCATGGAACTGACAGGTTCGGGTCGGCCGAAGTAATAGCCTTGGACCTGGTCGCAGCCCGCCGCCTGCAGCTGCTCGAACTGCTCGGGCGTCTCGACGCCTTCCGCCGTCGTCGTCATGCCGAGGCTGGCCCCGAGGGCCGCGATCGAGCGCACGATCTTGATGCAATCGGGCCGGCTCGCCAACTCGCGGACGAAGCTCTGGTCGATCTTGATCTTGTCGAAGGGGAAGCGGCGCAGATAACTCAGGGACGAGTAGCCGGTCCCGAAATCGTCCATCGCGATGCGAACGCCGTAAGAGCGTATCTCGTGCAGGGTCGCCAGGGTGGCGTCGCTCTCCGTCAGCATGACGCTCTCGGTGATCTCGAGTTCGAGCCGGGTGGGCTTCAATCCGGATTCGAGGAGAGCATCCTTGATCACGCCGACCAGGTTCTTCGACTTGAACTGAGCCGGCGACAAGTTGACGGCCAGCGTCATTCCGTCGGGCCACTGCACGGCGCAGCCGCAGGCCTGCCGCAGGATCCATTCCCCGAGTGCCGCGATCATACCGATCTCCTCGGCGATGGGGATGAACTCGGACGGGGGCACCAGGCCGCGCACGGGGTGACGCCAGCGCAGTAGCGCCTCGTATCCGGTGATGACGATCCGACGCGCATCGACCAAGGGCTGAAAGAAGACCTCGAGCTCCTCCTTGAGCAGCGCCTTGCGGAGATCGGTTTCGAGCCCGAGCCTCGCCCGTCGCGCCGCGTCCATGTCCGGCTCGAACAAACGAAAGGTATTCCGTCCGTCCCGTTTCGCCCGGTATAGCGCGAGATCGGCATTCTTCATCAGTTCGTCGGCCGTTCGACCGTCGGCCAGGGCCGACGCAATGCCGATACTGGTGGTGATCCGGATGTCCAGACCCTCGATGTCGAAATCCTCGCTCATCGCGCCGATCAGCCGCTTGGCAAGGGCCGCGCTCTCGTCCGCATCGTCCTTACCGACCTGAAGGATCGCGAATTCATCGCCCCCGAGTCTCGCCACGATATCGCCGTCCCGCGCATTGGCGAGGAGGCGCTTGCCGACCTCGCGCAGGAGCGCGTCGCCGATCGGGTGGCCGAAACTGTCGTTGACGTCCTTGAAGCCGTCGAGGTCGAGGCAGTGCACCGTGAAGGTGCCGCCGCGCCGTTCCAGGCGGACCAAGGCGGATTCGAGCTGCTCGCCGAAATACACGCGGTTGACAAGGCCCGTCAGCGCATCGTGATGAGCCAGATAGGTGATCTGGGCCTCGGCCTGACGCCGCTGCGAAATGTCTTCGTAGGTCGCCACCCACCCGCCTTCGGGCATCGGCTGATGCGACACGGACAGGGTCTTACGGTCCGCGAGGTCCTGGACGAAACCGATAGCCTCTCCCTCGACGGTCAAGCTCTTTTGACGGGCGTGAACCTGCATCAGCTGCGGGCTCGACGCGAGCTCGAGCAGGTCGGCGAACAGGATCCCGGGGATGGGCGCAAAATCGAGAGCGAAGAGATCGGCGAAACGCTGATTGTAGACGACGAGCCGGTCGGCCGCGTCCACCATGCAGAGCGCTTGGGACATATTGTTCAACGCCGCATCGAAACGCTTGTTCTGAATGCCGAGTTCGCGGTCCCGCCGTTGCAGGATGTCGTTGCGGGTCTGGAGCTGCGTATTGACGGTCCTGACCTCGGTGTTGGCGCGTTCGAGCCCCGTCGAGGCCTGCCGCAAATCCTGAGCGAGGCTGTGCAGGTTGGCGTGGGCGCGCCCAAGCTGCTTGTTATGAAGTCCCAACAGCAGGACCAGCCCCGTGCCGAAGGCAAAAAGGCCGGCTACGACGGCGGAAAAGATCCAATGGAGCTTGATCAGTTCGCGCTGGTCTTCCCCGACCCTGTCGCCGCCGAACTTGTTGGCGGCGGCCGCCAGTTGCGCCAGCCTCGAGTCGAGCGGCGCGAGCAGCGCCAGGGCGGTCTCCGCCACCCCGGGCTTCCGGATCTGGTCGATCATCGGGCCGACCTTGACCATCGTGTCGGCCAGTTGCGCCACCACGGCGGCATGTTCCGGATCGCGGTTCGCGAACTCCTTGAACTCGCCGTTGTCCATCACGCTGAGCCTGTTCGACAGGATGTCGAAGCGAAGTTGCACGTCGTCGACATCGACCGTGCTCCCCGGCATGTTGGCGGCGGCGATCTTCTCTTCGAGGCGCGTGAACTCGGCGACCGCCTGGCTGGCCAGCCAGCATATGTTATAGCGGGAGACGTCCTTGAGGGTGTTCTGCCGGTCGGCGATCAGAGACGACACGTTGAGGGCCGCGATCAAGAGGCCACACATCAGCGCAAAGAAGACTACCTTTCCGGTCCTAAGCGACCACACGCTACGCTTCCCTGTGCTCGACCTCGTCGGACCTGCGCCGTCATCGGCGCTACGTGGCTGACCCCATCTTCGATCGCATCAATGGAGCTCGTTCATCGGACGCCGATGTTCGACTTGAGCTCTACCCTTAGCTCAAACTAAAAATCGCCGAGTTACCGCTATGCTCGCGAACCTCGACACTTTCAACCCAAACACGTCCGTGGGTCTCCTTATCGACGATCTCGTTTACTCGTTCGTAAACGAAAAGGGCTGTGGCCTCGCAACCAACGTCCGGCAGAATGCGAATATCGGCTAATCCGGTGCGTCCGAGATCTTCGAGCCGCGCACGCTCCGGGTCGTCCGCCGCGACCAAGAGTGTGTGATCGAACATCTCATGCAGCCACTGCCGAACAGGCTTGAGGCCGCCGAAGTCGTAGCACCAGCGTCGCTCGTCGAGTTCGCGGGAGGCGAAGACGAATTTGAACGCCAGCGCATAGCCATGCAGCAGGCGGCAGTGCGAATGATCGGCCCGCCATTGCCGAAAGCAGCAGGACAGACCTTCGTTATGATCGTAGGTCTTGGTCGACCGGAAGAGCTCCGTACGGGTCGGGATGTTCAGGACATCGGGGTTGAGCTGCTGGTTCATGACAACGCCTCCGCACCAGAATGACGTCACCGGTCAATCGGTATTGCGCTCGAGCATGGCGCATTCCTGCAGAAATTCGGACTTGAGCTGCTGATTGCTGCCGAGTTCGCCGTAGTAACTGGTATTGACCATGCGGCTCGAGCGTGATGCGCGCACGCCACGATGGGTCTTGCACATATGAACGGCGCTGACCCGCACCGCGAGGCCGCGCGGCTCCGTGTTGTCGACGATGAAGCGTTCGATCTGCTTGACGAGCTCCTCCTGGATCTGCAGCCGCGATGAGAAATAGTCGACGATCCGGTCGTATTTCGACAGGCCGATGATCTTGCCGTCCGCCGACGGCAGGATGCCGATGACGGCGTGCCCGTAGATCGGCATCAGGTGATGTGCACAGGTCGAACGAACCGCGAGCGGGCCCGTCACGATCAATTGGTCGCAGCGCTCGACGTTGTCGAACTCGGTGATCTTCGGGGGCTGGGCATAGCGGCCCCGCATCGTTTCTTCGACGAACATCTTGGCGACGCGGGCGGGCGTATCACGGGTGTTATGGTCGTTGCGGTGATCGATCATCAGCACGTCGAAGAGTTCTTCGAGCTTGCGGGCCACGGCCTCCTTCATGGCGGTCTTCTGCGAGTCGTTCATATAGCCGATGACGGCCTGGTTCCCCAGACTCGCGACGGTCCAGGCATCCACGACGACGACTTTATTCATCCTAAACTCCGATCTTGCAACGATCTACCGGGTAGATGAGACGTGTGAATCTCACGTTACAGGGTCTGATCGGCACGCTAACAAAACGAAAGTTACATCCAAAAAAGCCCCGGTGTTTTACCGTTTGTTATTGTGACAGTGCGCAGGCTCAGCCGCAGAGTTGAGTGGAGGGTTGTTCGAATGACCAATCGGATGTTGAACTGGTCGAGTGCAGCGGCTTTTGTTTGTCTCGGTATCTTGGCAGCGCCGGCGGCGAATGCCGACGGTATACCAGCTCCCACGGGCAAACCCATTCTGACGATTTCCGGTGACATCTCCGAGAAGAACGCGGGCGACACCGCACAGTTCGATCGCGACATGCTGGAAAAGCTCGGGCTCGTCACGATCGAAACCACGACCCCTTGGTATCAGGGCTCCATGAAGTTCGAAGGCGTGCCCATGGACAAGCTCATGGCAGACGTCGGTGCCAAGGGCCAGCGCGTCGTGGCCTACGCGCTCAACGACTACACGACCGAGATCCCGATGGAGGATTTCACCAAACATCATGCGATTTTGGCACTGAAGCGCAACGGCGAATACATGCCGGTCCGCGACAAAGGCCCGCTCTTCGTCGTCTACCCGTATGACAGCGACCCGGAACTGAAAAGCCAGACCTACTACAGCCGCTCGGCCTGGCAGGTCGCCCGACTCGTCGTGAAATAAGGCGGCGCAGGCCGCGATCGACCGCCGGAGGGGCGCCGCCCACCGTCCGCAAGCCTCCGGCAAGTCCGGCCCGCCATGATCCGATGATCGCGCGTGGGGCGGGCCCGCAAGTCGGAAGCCGCTGGATCATCCCCGATGCCGCCGCGCCGTCGCGCGAGGCTCGTCCCCAATGTCCATCGCCCCCCCATCGGACATCATCCTCGATGTCGCGCAAGCGGCCGACCCGCAGCGGCTCCAAGCCGCGACCTCGAAACTCGCCAGGATGGCGTCGGGCAGCGCCACGCTCCCGGACGATTTCGCAACCCTGCTGACCCAGGCGGGGAGCCTCCCTGGGTCGACGCCGGCGACGCCCGCCGTCCGCTCCACCCTCGCCACGACCCCTGCCAGGATCGTGACCGCTCCGGCTTCGCCCTACCGCAAGTTCGAGGCCGTGCTCTTGCAGAGTTTCGTACAAGAGATCCTGCCCAAGGACGAGCAACTCTTCGGCGACGCTGCGTCGGCCGACATTTCCCGGTCGATGATGGCCGAACAACTGGCGAACCAGCTGGCCAAATCCGACAAGATCGGCATCGCGCGGATGATCGAAAAAGCGCATGCCCCGCTCCAGACCGCCTCACCGACGTTCCCCGCCGGGTCGAGCTTTGCGGCCGCCGCGGCACCGGGCGTGAAAATCGACTGACGTCTCCAGCCCCGATCCAGCAAGGCGCTGCACATTGGCCGGCGGCTGATCCGCCGCCGCCCCGGCGACAGACGCTACAAGCTGAAGGACGAAGGGATGAGCAGCAGGAAGGGTCAGGCGCTCGGCAGCATTTTCGGGAATGCGCCTCGGCGCGGTGCCGGGCCGCCGGCCCCGGGCCTGCACGAGGGCTCGCCCGCGGGATCGCCGGCCCTCGCGGCCTTTCTCGCCATCGTCGAGCGGGTCGAAGCCGTGTTGGATGCCGAGACCGAAGTGTTGACCCGCAACTTGCCGACCGACATCTCGGACCTTGGCCACCGCAAACGGCAGGGATTGCTCGAAATGACCCGCATCATGCGGACCGCCGCGTCCTCGGGCGCCCAGGTCGAAATGCGGGAGCGCCTCGGCCGGTTCTCCGTGAAGCTCGAACGCAACCGCGCCGTTCTCGGAACGCAGTTGCGGGCCGTGCGCGAGATCGCCGACATCATTGCTCTCACGATGCGGGATTCGGAGTCGGACGGGACCTATTCACGCCGCATGGAACACTCATGAAGGTCATTCTCGTCGGGCTCTGGGTCACGCTGGTGGCGCTCGGGACCGCCTACGGGGTGGCGGTCTATATGCCGTCGTCGACCGGCGAAGCCAAAGCCGCCTCCGCCGTGGTGCTGCAGTCGCAAAAGACCCGCGTGCTCAACGTTCCCATCGTGACGGATGGCCAAGTGCGTGGCTTCATGGCCGTTCAGTTCGTCTTCACGACGGACGCCAACCTCGCCAGAGCTTTGCAGGTTCCCCCGGAAGTCTACCTGCTCGACGAGGCTTTTCGGACGATCTACGCCGACAGCGCCATCTACCTGAACCATGACGAGAAGTACGATCTCAAAAAGCTGACGTCCCATCTGGTCGAGAGCACCAATGCGCATCTTGGCGTGCCCATGATCAAGGATGTCCTGATCGAAAACTTCGAGTATATCGACAAGGATGTCGGGAAAACGTGACGGCTCGATCGCCCCTGCAAAGGTGTGCGAGATCGAGGGTAGACATTCGATCGAAGGGTGGCCGTCGCTTGAGACCTGTGCGCTGGGACCAGGCGCCACGGCCGCGCTGTCCCGCGGGCGGCCGGCCTCTTTACAGGGCGGCTGAGCGGCATCAAGACTGGCCACCGTTCAACTCTCGAACGAAATGGGCTAGTCGGAACAGCGATGTCGGATTTTCTTCCCTCCCGCGGCGCGGGCGTGAACCGCCTGAAGGTCTTCGGGTTCGGTCTCGTGATCGTGGGCTGGGTCATCCTCCTGGCCGACCTGACCCTCGCCGATTCGGTCCTGAAGGCCGGTAGCCTCGTGGCGGTCCTGGCGCTCAAGGCCGACATCGTCACGCTGGCGCAGTGCCTCCTCCTGACCGGCTTCGGTCTTGCGGTCCTCGGCGCCTTGAAGGACGGTTTCGGGGCGCTCAACCGCTTCTTCGATGCCGTGCTGCAGCGCTCGTCCGGAGCACGGCCGACCCCCATGCCGGCCGCGGCCGAGGCGGAAACCGTGGTCGTCACGGTCCCCAACGGCAGCGACCGGAGTCCGAGCCCGGCCGCACAGCATCGCGACAGGAATTACGTGATCCTGCCGGACGGCTCGGTCGAGGTCGACACGTTGCTTGGAACGCGCATCTTCGCCACGCTCGACGAGGCTCGAGACTTCATAAAGTAGCGGCAGAGCATCGGCCCCAGCCGGGTTCGACCCTGCGGTTCGGATCGCCGATCGGGTCAGCGGCGCATGGCGTAGAACTTATGCCGCATGGCGTCCGCGATAGCTCGAAACCGCTCGCTTCTCTCCGTGGCGGTGAAGCGGATTCCGGCCTCACGGTCGCGGCGCCAGATAACGGTCGCATGAAGCAGTTCGCCGCTTTGATCGTCGTAGAGCATGACCCGCGCGGGCAAGGGCGAGCTCTTCGGTAGCCGCAGCTTGCCTCCGAACGACGATCGATCGACGATGAGACACTCGATGACGAACTGACCGTTGTCGTTGATGATCTTGCCCGATCGGAGCCGCGTCCGGCGGCGTTGATCGCCGCGTCGGTCCGCCGGCGCCCGTGACGGCGCGACCTCCTTCAGAACCGCATAAGTGAAGTCGTTGCCGGTCGCGTTCGGCTCGATGGTCCTGCGGGCCGACATCGTCCCAGGATGCCTGTTCGGTGTCACCGTGGCAGCAGCCGGCGCGCGCCGGCATCGGCCACGCGCGGCGATGGGCCGGCACCTCGCTTCGTGCGGGGGGGCAGCCGCGCTTCGTCTATGGCGCGCGACAGCAGCCGGAGGCGGTCGCCCGCCGTTTCGCAGGGTACCTCGAAGAGGATCCCCCGCACCTTCACGGCATCGCGCCCGGCCCCGATCAGCAGGTCGAAGAACACCGAGACGATGGGGTGTCGAAACTCCATCCCGAGCGTGATGGTGGGCAGCGTTTCCCAGGCCATGTCGACGCAGGCCGTCCAGGCCGACATCAGCGAGCCTTGCCGGAAGAAGAGCTCCGTCGACGAGTGGATCAGATCGTCGATGGCGGTATAGGAGCCGAACCGGATGAAGCTCACGAGGTCCACGACATCGATCGCTCGCAGCTCCTCGGTCACGTCCTGCAGGCTGTCGACGAGCATGGCCGCCAACGGATCGGTGTTGAATTCGGCAACCTGTTTCAATTCACCACCGTGGAGGCTTGAGATGACGAGCGGCGTACGTCTCGCGATTGTATATAATGGATCACCTGAGCCACAGCTTTGTAGAATTCTGCTGGAATTAACTCTCCGACCTCGATATTGTCATACATGGACCTTGCAAGAGGCTTGTTTTCAATAATGGTAATCTCATGCTGAGCCGCGATCTCGCGGATCTTCAGAGCAATGAGATCTTGTCCTTTGGCGATGACCAGCGGCGCGCCGCCTTCCTCGCGCTTATAGCGTAGGGCTATGGCGTAATGGGTCGGGTTGGTGATCACCAGCGTGGCCCGCGGAATGTCGGCCAGCATGCGCCGTCGCCGCCGATCGAGGGCGAGCGAGCGGCGTTTGGCTTTGACCAGCGGATCGCCTTCCGCTTGCTTCATCTCGTCCTTGACGTCCTGGCGGCTCATGCGCATGCGTTTGCGCCAGGTCGTACGGGTCCACGCCAGGTCTGCGGCCGCGACGAGCAGAAACGCGACGCCGACGCCGGACAGGAGCTTGACCAGGATCGCGAGGATCCGGTCCGGAATGATGGCCGGCGACACGAAGAGCGTGTCGGCTACGGTCTGCTCCTCCGCTTTGAGCACGAAAAAGGCCACGAAGCCGATCGCCATGAGCTTGAACCCGCTCTTGGCAAATTCCACGAGGCCCTTTCGTCCCACGAGCCTCTTGAGACCCGCGGCCGGCGAGAGTTTGGACAGCTTTGGGACGATGCGGTCGAGCACGACGCTTGGCGCATTCTGCGCGAACGAGACGGCAAGCCCGGCCACGAGGTAGATGATGAAAATGGGCATGAGCAGGCCCGTCGCAGCCTTCAGCAGCACGTCGAACAGCAGCATGGCGTCCGCCCCGTTCTTGAGGCTCCATCGCCCGGGGTCCTCCATGAGGCGGGCGAGCGCATCGGCGAGGCGGGCCGCCCCATCGCGCAGAACCAGCGTACATATGATGAGCGTGGCGGCCACGGCAGCCAGCAGCGGGGCTTCGCGCGAGACCGGAACGTCCCCCGATTCGACGGCTTCGCGGAGTTTCTTCTCGGTCGGTTCGAGGGTTTTGCTCTCCTGGTCGTCATCGCTCATCGGCGCGGTCCCGGTGCGCAGAGGCGGACACAATGCACAGGGCGACCGGTTCTTCGTCGATCGCGGCCGCACTCCTGCGTCGGCCGCAGAGGCCTAAGCAGACTCTCAAAAGTCTGCTTACACTTAAGGTTCGAAGCAGCATTGAATTTGCTTCGAAAAAGCCAAATCAATCGTGGTTTTCGCCCCGCAGGGCTGCTTAGCGCCGGACACGGTGGCGCAAAGGCGCGCACGTCAGGTCTCTTCGTCTTCGAAGAGCTGGATCTCGTTTTGCGCCACGAGTTGCAGCACCAAGGTCGAGATGGCGCGACGGGCTGCGGCCGTCTCCTTGGCGGAGCCGCCGTTGGAACTCAACTCGTTCTCGATCAGGCGGCGCGCGCGGGCGCCGACGGCCGAGAGCACGGCATCCCGGAAAACGGCGTCGGTGCCCCGCAGCGCCAGGACGATCTGGTCGCTGGCGATCTTGTCGAGGAGCACGCTCTTCGACTTGGCGGGCAGGTTCACGAGGTCGTTGAAGCTGAACATCTTCGACCTTATGGATGCGGCTTCGACCGGCTTGGTTTCGCCGATGGAGGCGAGAAGTTCCTCCGCCTGTGCCGGCTCCATGCGGTTCAGGATGTCGGCGACGCGCGTCTCCGTGTTGCCGGCGTCGCGGGGGGCGCCGTTCAGAAGGTCGTCCCGGAGTTTGGTTTCGAGGATCTTGAGCGTCGCCTCGCTCACCGGACGCAGGGACAACATTCGGCGGGTCAGCACGTTGCGCTCGTCGCGCGAGAGCAGGGACAGGGTCTTGGCGGCAGCTTCCGGCGTCAGGCGGGCCAGGATCAACGCCGCGGTCTGCGGATGTTCCTTGCCCACATAGGCGGCGAGGTCCTTCTCGGGGAGACCCGAAAGGCGGACCCAGGTCGAAGAATTCGAGTTGCCGAGGACATCCGACATGATCTCGGCCACCTGTTCGGGTGGCAGAACGCCGCCCAGCAAGTGCTCCACCGAGGCCGCGGTGCCGCGCAGGTCGACGCCGCGGGAGAACTGTTGGGCCAGTTCCTCGACCAGCTCTTCGAGGGCCGACATCGGAACCGCGCCGAGCGCCGCGGCCGAGCGGGTGATGAGCTTCAGCTCAGCGGGATCGAAATGCTTGAGAAGACGGCTCGCCAGCGGCTTCCCCATCGCGAGCAGCAGCGCCGCCACTTTTTCCGGACCGCTGAGGGGCCGGTCGTCCAAGTCGTTGAGGGAGGCGACGGCGGTCGACATCGCGGCGTTCTGTCCTGCGCTCAGAGCTTGGCGGCGGCGGTCGTCTGGCCGACGATTTCGGTCAGGGAGACGCCCAAGCGGGTGGCATCCTCCTCGATGACGATCATCTCGCCGCGGGCGATCACCCGTCCGTTCACCACGATGTCGACCGCCTGGCCGACCTTGTGATCGAGCGGAATCACGGCGCCGCGTCCGAGCTTCATCAGCGACGCCACCGGCATCGTGGCGCCCCCCAGCACGACTTGGATCGAGAGCGGGATGTTCAAGATCGTGTCGAGGGTCGGCGCGGAGCCGGCCATATCGAGCGTTTCGGTTTCGAACGACATCTTCATCGACCCTTGAAATGGGAAACCCGGGGTTTCGCCGCCTTCGGCCATCTCCCGCCGCTCACCACGCTAGAGCCTCATCCTTGCGCGAAGGTAGCTCCGCGGTCGGCTCCTCGACCCGGACCGTATAAAGGCCGCTCGACTGGCCGAGATCGCAGCGGAACAGATCCTTGCCTTCGCAGAGGAGCCGGACATTGTTGGCGGCGTTGCGGGGCAGGGGCAGAACAGCGCCCGGCTGCAGTTTCACAATCGACCCCAGCGTCATGGCCTGCATCTCGATGACCGCCTCCAGACTCATGAGGGCCCGCGAGACCTCGCCTTCGAGCTGCTCGCACCAGCGTGAATCCGCGCAGGGCGGCTCGTCGGCGGGCAGCACGGCCAGGCGCTCCGCGAAGGCGTCGAGTGCCGCGCGCGGCACCAGGAGGTCGATGCCGACGGAGTGACCGAGCGCGACGAGACGCAGCGACCCGACCACCACGGCCGCGTTGGGCCGCCCGAGGAAAAGGAGATCGGGCTTGCTCTGTACTTTCATGACCCGGAAGGCGGTCGGCAGGATGTCGGCGAACCCTACCCGCAGCGCCTCCGCGGCCTGCCCGGCCGCTACTTCTGCGATCCGCGTCTCGACGGCCGAGAGCGGACCATCGGGCTTGCCGGGCCCGAACTCCTCGTCGGCACCCCCGAAGAGCGCCTCGACGACGGTGGACACGAAGGCTCGGTCGAATTGGAGGCCGACCTGCGTCGACCACCCCGGCGCGTCGAGTACGGCGAAGACCGGATCGGCGCCGCGACGCCGCAGCAGGCCCGCAACCTTGGTATCGGCGAGTCCCGCGAAGCTGAACAGGGGAGCGGCCCCCGAAAGCGCCGCCAGACTGTCGCTCCAGGCGAGAGCCGTGGCGGCGAGTGCCTCGCCGAAGAGAGGCATCTTGTCGAGCCGGGTCGAGACTCTGTCGAACCACCGCGCACCCGAGGCGGTTTCGGTTGCGCGGAGGGCGGCAACGGCCGCAGGCGCGGCAACGGCCGCAGGCGCAGCCGATGCCGCTTTCGCCGCCGCCGCGGCGGTCGCGGCCTTCTTCGTGGAAGACGCCGCCATGGTCAGGCGGCCTTCTTCATGTCGCCGGTGTCGCCACCGCCCATGGTCTCGTTCTCGACCTGATCGATGGAAGGGCGGTCATAGGCCGAAATGGTCTTGCGGCCGTGTTCCAAGGCGATCAGCGGGACGGCGCCGTTCATGAAGGCCAGGAGCGCCTGCTTGATGATGATGTAGAGCCGGCAGCGTTTGTCGCGGACGACCTTGATCTTGGAGGCGAGCGGCCCGGCGATGCCGTAGGACAGGAAAATGCCCGCGAAGGTTCCCACGAGGGCCGCGCCGATGAGCTCGCCCAGCACCTCGGGCGGCTGGTCGAGGGCGCTCATGGCATGCACGATGCCGAGCACCGCCGCCACGATGCCGAGCGCAGGCAGTCCGTCGGCGACGGTCTGCAACGCGTGATACGGTTTCAGCTTGTCGCGCATGATGGTCTGGATTTCTTCATCCATCAGCGATTCGATCTCATGCGTACGGGCATTGCCGATCATGATGAGCCGGCAGTAATCGCAGATGAAGAATGTCATGTCCTTGTCGGCCAGGACGTTAGGGTATCGCTTGAACAGTTCGGAATCCGCTGGGTTGTCGATATGTCCTTCGACTTCGTTACGGGCATTGCCGCGTAACTCGCGCATCAGCGTATAGAGCAGGCCCAGGAGGTCGAGGTAATCGCGATTCCTGGGGGTCTTGCCGGTAATCGCCTGGACGATGGCCTTGCCGGTGTCTTTGATGGTGGCGAGAGGATTGGCGATGATGAAGGTGCCGAGCGCCATTCCGATGATGATGATCAGCTCGAAGGGCTGCCAGATCACGGCGAGGTGTCCGCCGGACGCGACGTAGCCGCCGATCATGCAGCCCAGTGCGACGAAGATACCGATCAAGAAACTCAAGGGCGTGTCTCCGGGCAGGCGGAATGCGGGCCTGAGGCGGTGTCATCGAGCGCGAACCGGCGCTCGGAAGGTCGTCCTGGCCTTCCGCTCCGCAGTGCAACAGCCCCGCCTTGCGCGGAGCTGTGCCGGCGGCCCGCGGTCGATCGGGGTCGGCCGTGCTCGCTGCCGTCCGAGCGCCTACCGCCCGGGCCATCCCTCCCAGATCACCGTCAAGCCCTCCAGGCTTCCACGGAGGCTCCGCCGAAGATGACGTGCTGGCGCATCGGTGGCCTGCATAGGGCGTAGATCATCCGGGGGTCGGCCGGCATGCTGGCCGCATCCAAGGCCGCGCGGTGGTCCGGCGAGAGTGCCAGCTCGAGTGCCGCGATATTGTCCGACACCTGCTCGACCCGGCTGACGCCCATCAGGGCGGAGGTCACACCCGGCCGGCCCATCACCCAAGCCAGGGCGACCCGGGCCGGGCTTTGGCCCGCCTCGCCCGCGACCCGACGGAGCTCCGCGACGATGGTCCAGTTGCGATCGGTGAAGAGGCTGTCTCCGAAGGGATTGGATCCGTCGAGGCGCTTATCGTCCTCCGGCCTCGCGTCCTCGGCGAGGGCCGCATCGCGGGGCAACCCCCCGGACCGGGGCCCGGCGGCCTCGACCGTCGCGCGATCGTACTTGCCCGTGAGGAACCCGTAGGCGAGGGGGCTCCACGGCACGACGCCCAGGCCCATGTCGGCGGCCAGCGGCAGATGCTCGTCCTCGAGATCGCGGTTCACCAAAGAATAGAAGTACTGCAGGGCGATCGGCCCCGGCACGGCGCGGCCGGTCGCCAAGGTGGCGAGTTTGGCACAGAACCACGCCGGAGCATTCGACAAGCCCCAGTGACGGATCTTTCCCGCGCGGACGAGTCCCGTCATGGTCTCCAGCACCTCTTCGGCGGGCGTCACGCCGTCCCAGACGTGCAGCCAGTAGAGATCGACGTAGTCGGTCTTGAGCCGCCTCAGCGATCCCTCGATCGCGGCATGCAGGTGCTTCGCCCCGGAACCGCCCGCAAAGGGACCCCTCCCGGCCGCGAACCCCGCCTTGGTGGCCAGAACGGCGCCGTGACGCAGCGAGCGCTCGGCGATGAAGCCTCCCAGCATCTCCTCGCTCCGTCCGCCCGCGTAGACATCGGCCGTATCGAAAAAGTTGCCCCCCGCCTCGACATAGGCATCGAATACGGCACGGCTCGTGGCTTCGCCCGAGCCCCAGCGGGCCGTCCCGAACGTCATGGTGCCCAGAGCCAGGGGGCTGACCACGAGGCCGGATCGGCCAAGGGTGCGGTAATCGGACAGCGACATGTCAAGGGGTTCCATAGTGGTCGTGACCCGGAACGATGCGCCGCTTGCAAGCTCCCGTCAATATTTTCGTAGCGAACGATATGTATTTGGTTGAGGTCGAGACCTGCTCCTATCGGACGCGATCGGATGCCTCGATGGGGGTCGGCCGAAAGTTCCGGCCGTTCGCAGCCCAGATTAGATCAGTTCGAGTTGCCAGCCGGCAATGCGAGGACCGCCTCGGCGAAGGCTTCCGGTGCTTCTTGCGGGCCG
>CAXTME010000090.1:0-20359 GCA_964245215.1 uncultured Lichenihabitans sp. | reverse complement strand
GCAGGCTCTGATGCCTCGGAGCCAACCTGAGCGGAAATGGCTCTAAGCAGACTCTCACAAGTCTGCTTACACTTAAGGTTAGAAGCAGCATTGATTTTGCTTTGAAAAGCCAAATCAATCGTGGTTTTCGCCAAGCAAGGCTGCTTGGTGCACCGACTCGAATGGAAGGAACAATTTCCGTGCGAGATGCATCGATACATCGCCTCTAAGCTGGTGCGCCGACTGGTTCAAACAGATGAATCATCTGTTTGGGTCGCACCACTCGCTAGAGTGCCGATCCCGTCCCGGACACCGGGGCCGTTCCATCAGCCTTGGCCATCGGCTCCAACAGCATGGCGCAGATCGCTTCGGCCTGCGTCATTCGCCGCAAGTCGGGCGAAGACACCTGTGGCGACCCTGGCTGCTCGCGTCGTGCGACGATCTTGCACATGCCGATCGCAGCCTTCTGCAAATAGACCGCGTCGTAGATCCTGCCCTGGTTGTCTTGCAGCCACTGGTCGAAGAACGTCACCAAGGCCGCCTCCATACTGCCGATCAAATCGGGCAGCTTGTCGGCCTTTGAGGCCTGGTAAGCGATGAACAGATCGATGATAACTGCGTCCCTGGCATAGGAACCGATCAGTATGTCGATGACTTCGAGCAGCTTCTCACGCGGCTCTTTCCCCCCGAGTAGACAATTCCCCACCGCTTCAACCATGGCGAGCACGATAGGAACGGCCGCGGCCTCGATCAAACTGTCTTTGTCCTGAAAGTAATACGTGACAAGAGCAGGCGTGATGCCCGCATGCTGTGCAATCTCTTTCCGTGTTACATGAATATTCTGTCGTGAACGTAGAGCGTCTCGCATAGCATTGACGATCCTGCGCAAACCCGCCTCATTCGCGCCACGTGTGGGACGACCCTGGCTGCGTTGTACTGGGTTCAGCACATCTTCTCTTCGATCGATGGAGTTCGAAGCAAGCCTGTCGTGCTGACGATTGCTGGCGTGACCGGTCATTTTGGCGCTGCTGCGTCCTGCAGAGGCTTGTGCCGCAGAGATCATTTTTATGCCCTGCCCGTTGGTGAGTGGCCAGTAAACGTCGTGCTCTTCTTGATTGGGAAGATTGACCGTCACTGTGCTGATGCACTTCTTCGATGGAAACGATTGCTGTTGACTATCGTTACTTGACACACTGGGCACCAGCTATGCATCGATTAACCCATGGTTAACGATCAACCGTGTCTTCTCGCAACAGTGGTCGGCTCTTGCGGGATACTCACCCGACATCGAAGAAGCGAGCACCCCGCGATGGTTTACGACACACATGCCGAAGCGGCGGCCCCCCTCGTCAGAACATCCTGGCTGCAACGGTGCAGGGGTGCTCGGCCACCAGAAGAGCTTTCGTATGCTCCTCGGTCGAGACCCGACAAGGTCTCTTCGTTCAAGCAACGCGCCAGATCTTTGCCCACCATCGTGCAGGCTACGGCGCGGAAGCAGCGGCAGTGCGCGCTATAAGCTGGCAGGCGTAGGAAGGTTTTCTGCATGCACGAGCAGGCTACCAGCGGGTTCGACGAGGGCACTTCGGAACCTGTCGGTACCAGCACTGCCGCGCGCGGATCGGTGCCTTTCGGGATAGATAATGTCGGGTCCTTGCTCGATGGCGTCGCCGACGCCGCCACTCTGTCCGACGCCGATGGCCTCGTGGTCTACGCGAATCCGGCCGCCGAGACACTCTTCGGCATCGACATCACCCGTGCGGCGGTCGGCGTCGTTTCGCTGTTCGATCCCGCTTCCGGAGGCGAGTCCGAGGCGATCGCGGCGATCGAAGCCGGCACGCGGGGGTCGAGCCCGTGGAAGGGTCGCCTCTCCCGCATCGGGCAGGACGGACGCCCGTTCACCACGCAGGCACAGGTCAGCAGCGTGGCGGTGGAGGGCCGTTCGTGTCGCCTGTGGCTCGAGCGGCCGAGCGCCGGGGGCCCTCGCGACCCCGCGACCACGGAAGCGCGACTGGCCCTCAGCATCGCGGCGGGCCACATGGCGGTCTGGGACTACGACGTCGCCTCGGACCGGATCACGGGCTCGCCCGAGCTCCACCGCCTGCTCGGCTTCCCGCCGGGAGTGGAGCCCACGACACAGGAGATACGAGAGCGCTACTACCCGGGTGAACAAGAGCGCTTGAGCCGCGAAGGTCGAGACGCGCTGGCACGGGGAGAGCGTTTCGTCGAAAGCGAATTCCGGTATCTCTGGCCGGACGGCTCGGTTCATTGGGTCCTGCTCCGGGCGCAGGCTTTGACGGATGGTTCGGGACGGCCGACCCGCGCGCTCGGAATCGTGATGGACATCACCCAGCGCAAACGTGCCGAGCAGGCCCTTCGCTCCAGCGAGATGCGGTTGAAGCTGGCCCAGGACGCGGCGGGTATCGGCGTCTGGGATTGGGACCTCCGCAGCCAGACCTTTGAATGGTCTCCGGAAATCTACACCGTGCTGGGGATCGAGGCTGATTCCGCCGTAGTGCCGCACGTCGGCTTGTGGCTCCGGGCGCTGCATCGGGACGATCGGGGCAAGACCACCCAAACGATCCGCCGGGCCGTGCTCGACTCGCAACCGTTCTCGATCGAATTCCGGCTGCAAACGCGCGACGACGCCTTGCCGCGCTGGGTCCGCTCGCGCGGCGCCCCGGTGCAGAGCGAGGACGGCAAGCCTGCCCGCTACGTCGGTGTGAACATCGACGTTACGGAGGAGCATCGGCAGGAGGAGCGGCTCGTCGTTCTGGCGGATGGTCTGCGCGACGCCGCGGCGAAAGCGGAACGGGAACGGGAGCGGATCGCGGACCTGTCGAACGACCTCTTCGCGGTGATCGACGAAGCGGGCGGCGTCCTCGCGATCAATCCAGCCTGGCCGCGCCTCTTGGGAGACGACGAGGGCCGCGGTTTTCGGGGGACGCGCTTTCTCGATCTCGTTCACCCCGATGACCGCGCACGGGCCGCGTCTTCGCTGTCGACGGTCCATGAAGGCAAGTCGCTCGAACGCTTCGAAGCGCGGCTCACGCGGCGAGACGGCAACGACATCTGGATCGCCTGGACCGTGGCGACCGAGAGCGGGACGATCTATGCGGTCGGTCGCGACGTCACGGTCGAAAGGGCGCGCGATGCGTCGCTCGTCCAGACCCAGAAGATGGAGGCGCTCGGCCAATTGACGGGTGGCATCGCGCATGACTTCAACAATCTTCTTCAGGCGGTCACCGGCTACGTCGAGATGGTTCGCCGCCATCCGGGACATCCCAAGCTCGGCCACTGGATCGACAACGCCCTCCTGGCGAGCGATCGCGGCGCCAAGCTGACACAGCAATTGCTCGCCTTCTCGCGGTCGCAACGGATCGAGATCGCGGCGATCTCGGTTCACGCCGTATTGTTCGACCTCGAAGACCTGCTGCGGCGCACGCTCGGAGGAGCCATCCGGATCGTCGTCGATCTGCCGCCTGTCCCGCTCGGCGTCATGGTGGACCGAACCCAGCTCGAGACGGCGCTCCTGAACATCGCCATCAATGCCCGCGATGCCATGCCGGATGGCGGGTGCCTGACGCTGACCGCGAGAGCTATGCCGCCTGGCGCCGTCTGGGGACTCGAGGCGGGCGAGTACGTCGAGATCAGGACGAGTGACACGGGGACCGGCATGCCGACCGAGGTGGCCTCACGGGCGTTCGATCCATTCTTCACGACGAAGGGGATCGGCAAGGGGACCGGCCTCGGCTTGAGCCAGGTTCACGGCATGGTCCAGCAAGCGGGTGGCACCGCCCGCATCGACAGCCGACCGGATGTGGGAACGACAGTGTCGCTCCTGCTGAAACGGGTCGCGCCACCGCCGGACGAGCATCCGGCCGGAGGCCGCCAATCGGCGGACCGGACTGTCCATGCGACGCTGCTGGTGGTCGACGACGACCCGGACGTCCGGTCGCTCCTCTCCGACATGCTGCCGTCGCTGGGCTATGCCGTCGATTTCGCAGGCTCCGGCTCCGAAGCCTTGGCGTCGCTCGATCGCCATCGGCCCGATCTGATGATGCTCGACTTCGCCATGCCCGACATGAACGGAGCCGAAGTGGCCCGAGAAGCCCTGACCCGATACCCGGGGCTCAGGATCGTCTTCGCGAGCGGCCATGCCGACACGAAGCAGATCGATGCCGTCGCCGGCTCGGCCCGCCGGCTGAGGAAGCCCTTCCGCATGGGCGAACTCGCGGACGTCCTGACCGAGACGCTGTCGGACGCCTGAGGGGCTCCGGGCACGGCGGACCGCGGTTCGGGGTTCACGCCCGCCACCGCCGCACCTGACCGTCCGGAACTTCCGTCAAGGCGCCACGCCGCGCCATCAGGTTGACGTGAGCCAAGGTCTCGCTGAACGCAAACCAGAACTGATGGGGGTCGAGCTCCATCGTGAAGAGGAGCGGCACGATCTCGGCCGCGGTCGGCGGTGCCTCGGGCGGGCAGAAGCGGGCGATGTCGGCGCAGCGCGCGGCGTGGTGGGACACGAGCTCGGCGCAACGGCGGTGCAGTCCGAAAAAGGGGAGCCGGTGGCCGGGCAGCACGAGCGTCGAGTCCGGGATCAGCGACGGGATGACGGACAGAGACGCGAGATAGAGCCCGAGCGGGTCGTCCTCGGGTTTGTCCTCGGCGACCGATACGTTGGGGGAGATCTGCGCCAGCACATGGTCGGCCGCGAACAGCAGGTGGTGCTCGGGCACGAACAGCAGCATCTGGGCTGGCGAATGCCCGGCGTAGCATTGCACCTCGGCGTCCATGGTACCGACCCGCAGGCGGTCGCCGGCCCGCAAGGGTTCGTAGCGGGACGGCAAGGCCGGCACGACGGAGCGATAGCGCTGGAGCCGGTCTCCCATGAGGGCGAGCTGCTCGGGCGAGAGCCCGTGAGCTCGGTAGAACCCCTGTTCGGCCGCCATGTCCGCAAGGCCTGCCAGGCGATGGACTCGCGCCGTCAGATATTCGGTCTCGCCCATGACGAGACGGGCGCCGGTTCGCGCGCAGAGATAGGCCGCGGCCCCGACGTGGTCGGGGTGGTAATGCGTGACGACGAGCCGCTCGACGGGCTTGCTGCCGAGCAGGCCCGAGAACACGCGGTCCCACAATCTGCGCGCTTCCGCCGTGTCGACGCCCGCGTCCACGATGGTC
This sequence comes from uncultured Lichenihabitans sp., assembly GCA_964245215.1. Lineage (GTDB taxonomy): Bacteria > Pseudomonadota > Alphaproteobacteria > Rhizobiales > Beijerinckiaceae > Lichenihabitans. Next base: position 15,202 of record CAXTME010000090.1, on the reverse strand, counting down.
CAGCCGCGCTCGCCCTCGACGAGGTAGAGGTTCACGTGGTCGAGCCTGAACGGCAGCGGCATCCTGAGCCAGTGAAGTCCAGGCGCCACTTCGAGCGTCTCGCCGAAAGCGGGCGGCGTCGGGAACGGCGTGATGAGGTCGACCAAGGCTGGATTCCCGCGGGGCTCGCGCCCTGCATGCCCACCGCCGTGATCATGCGTCAAGGCAGCCCCGCGCGGGGCCGGTCTTGCCTCCGTCGTGTTTCGGGCGCACGACCGGGTCTTCCGCGGTCCGAACTCATCCATCGTCCGATCATGAACATCCATGTCCAGCAGGAACCGGAGGCGCTCGATCTCAGTGGCTACGCCCGCAAGATCCTGACGTCCCGTGTCTACGACGTCGCGACCATCAGCCCGCTCGACCCGATGCCTCGGCTCTCGGCACGACTCGGCAACGACGTTCTGCTCAAGCGCGAGGACCTGCAGTCGGTCTTCTCGTTCAAGCTCCGCGGCGCCTATAACAAGATGGCGGGCCTGCCGCGCGAAGCGCTGGAGCGCGGCGTGATCTGCGCCTCGGCGGGCAACCATGCGCAGGGCGTCGCTCTGGCGGCCCAGAAGCTCGGGGTCACGGCCACGATCGTCATGCCCCGCACGACGCCCAGCATCAAGATCACGGCCGTGAAGGCCCGCGGCGCCACGGTCGTGCTGCACGGCGATGCCTTCGACGAAGCCTACCGGCATGCGATCGACCTCTGCAGCCGCGACGGCCTCACCTTCGTGCACCCTTACGACGACCCGGACGTCATCGCGGGGCAAGGCACGATCGGCATGGAGATCCTGCAGCAGCATCCCGGTCCGCTCGACGCGATCTTCGTGCCGGTGGGCGGCGGCGGCCTCGCGGCCGGCGTGTCGAGCTTCGTCAAGTTCCTGCGACCGGACGTCAAGGTGATCGGCGTCGAGCCCGACGACGCGGCCAGCATGGCGGCGGCCCTCGCGGCCGACGCCCGCGTGACGCTCGACCGGGTCGGCCTCTTCGCCGACGGGGTGGCGGTCCGCCAGGTCGGGGCCGAGACGTTCCGCATCTGCCGCACCACCCTCGACGAAGTCGTGACGGTGACGACCGACGAGATCTGCGCCGCCGTCAAGGACATCTTCGACGAGACCCGCGCCATCGCCGAGCCTTCGGGCGGGCTCGCGCTGGCGGGGCTCAAGCGCTATGCCGAGGCGCGGGGCCTGCGCGGATCGAGCCTCGTTGCGGTCAACAGCGGCGCCAACCTCAATTTCGACCGCCTGCGCCACATCGCCGAGCGGGCCGAGATCGGCGAACGGCGGGAAGCCTTGCTGGCCGTCACGATCCCCGAGGAGCCCGGCAGCTACCGGCACTTCATGCAGGTGCTGGGGCGCCGCTCGATCACCGAGTTCAATTACCGGTACGCCGGCTCGGATGCGCCGGCCCATATCTTCGTCGGCGTGGCGCTGCGCGACGGCGATGCGGAGAAGCGCGAGATCATCGCGCTGCTGCAGCAGAACCGCTACGCCGTAAAGGATCTGAGCGACAACGAGACCGCCAAAACGCACGTCCGCTACATGGTGGGGGGCCGGGTCGCCGGGCTCGAAGACGAGGTCATCTACCGGTTCCAGTTTCCGGAACATCCGGGGGCTCTGCTGAATTTCTTGAACAGCCTCGGCCAGTTCTGGAACATTACGCTGTTCCATTACCGGAACCACGGCGCCGATTATGGCCGCGTGCTGGCGGGGTTCGTCGTGCCGCTCGCCGACCGTGGCCGGTTCGCCGAAGCCGTCGAGGCGCTCGGCTATCCCACCTGGGACGAGACCGGCAATGCGGCGTTCCAGCTATTCCTGGATGGCAGCGCGATCGGATGATGACGCCCGCCGGCGTGATGGGCTCACGAACCGAAGGATGCAATCGAGGCCGCGGGATCGGACCCGGCCCGCAGCGAAGGAAACGCATATGCTTTTGACCGGTGACATCCTGATCGGCGCGACGCGGTCGGCCGGCAGCGGCGCAAGCCTCAGGGCCATCGATCCGGCGACGGGCGAGACGCTCGAACCGGCCTTCGCGGTGGCGGGCGCCGCGGAGGTCGACCGGGCCTGCGCGCTGGCCGCGGAAGCCTTCGACGCCTATCGGGAAACGTCGCCGGAAGCGCGGGCCGTGTTTCTGGAGACGATCGCCGCCAATATCCTCGAGATCGGTGACGGCCTCGTCGACCGGGCCTGCGCGGAATCCGGCCTGCCACGCGCCAGGATCGAGGGAGAACGCATGCGCACGGTTGGGCAGCTGAAGCTGTTCGCCGGCGTCGTCAGGGCCGGCCTCTGGCTCGATCTCCGGGTCGACACCGCCCTGCCGGATCGCAAGCCCCTGCCCCGCTCCGACCTCAGGCAGCGTCACATCGCGCTCGGACCCGTCGCGGTCTTCGGTGCCAGCAACTTTCCGCTCGCCTTTTCGGTCGCGGGCGGCGACACGGCCTCGGCTCTCGCGGCCGGCTGCCCCGTCGTGGTGAAGGGCCATCCGGCCCATCCGGGAACGGGTGAACTCGTGGGCGAAGCGATCCGCAAGGCCGTCGCGTCCTGCGGCCTGCCCGAGGGGACCTTCTCGCTGCTGCTCGGCGCCAACGAGACGGGGTCGGCCCTGGTCAAGGACGCGCGCATCAAGGCCGTCGGCTTCACCGGCTCGCGGGCCGGAGGGCTCGCCCTCGTGGCGATCGCCGCGGCGCGGCCGGAACCCATCCCGGTCTATGCGGAGATGAGCAGCATCAACCCGGTCTATCTTCTGCCCGGAGCCCTGGCGGCGCGGGCCGAGAAGCTCGGCCGCGATTTCGTCGGCTCCCTGACCATGGGGGCCGGGCAATTCTGCACCAATCCCGGCCTCGTTCTGGCGCTCGCGGGACCGGATCTCGAAAGGTTCGTCGAGGCCGCTACGGCGGCCCTGACCGGATACGCACCCCCGCCGATGCTGACGCCCGGCATCCACAAGGCTTACGAGGCAGGCCGCAAGGCCTTGTCCGAGAACAGCCATGTCGCCTGCGTGGCCAACGGCAAGGCCGGCGAGGGCGTCAATCGTGGAACCGGCGCGCTGTTCGTGGCGGATGGCTCGGCCTTCAGCGCGGACGAGCGGCTGAGCCACGAAGTCTTCGGCGCCACCTCGCTGGTGGTCCGCTGCAAGGACGAGGCCGAAATGCTGGCCGTATCGAGCAAGCTCGAAGGGCAGCTGACCGCGACGCTGCATCTCGAGGCCAACGACCACGCGGTTGCGCGGCGGCTCTTGCCGGTGCTCGAAGGCAAGGTCGGCCGGATCCTCGCCAATGGCTGGCCGACCGGCGTCGAGGTGAGCCACGCGATGGTTCACGGCGGACCCTTCCCGGCCACCTCCGACAGCCGCACGACCTCGGTGGGCTCCCTGGCGATTCGGCGATTCCTCCGGCCCGTCTGCTACCAGGACCTCCCGGCCGAACTCCTGCCGGAGGCGCTGCGCGACACCGCCCTCCCCGGCCTGCCTCATCTCGTCGACGGCGTGGCGGTCCTGCCGCGCTGACGATTGACACCCCGGAGCGCAACCGCTAACCAGCAATCCGCGTCCGCACGGGCCTTTTGGCCCGTTGCGGCGCTTTTGCCTGGAGCCGCAAGTGCCCGGGCGACGCACCCGCGGCCGTTCCCACTTCCATCGGTGAGCTGCCTGTCGGCCGTTCCGTCCTGTTTTGGAGGGCGCGGCAGAGGAGGGCGCGTTCCTCAGCTTGTTGATAGAGGACGCGATGACGAAGCGCTTACAATCCAAGTACAAGATCGACCGCCGGCTCGGCCAGAACATCTGGGGCCGCCCGAAGAGCCCGGTCAACCGCCGCGAATACGGACCAGGCCAGCACGGCCAGCGGCGCAAGGGCAAGCCCACGGACTTCGGCACGCAGCTGAAGGCCAAGCAGAAGATGAAGGGCTACTACGGCAACATCTCCGAAAAGCAGTTCCGGAAATATTACGCCGAGGCGATCCGGCTGAAAGGGGACTCCTCGCAGAACCTCGTGGGTCTGCTCGAGCGCCGCCTCGACATGGTGGTGTATCGCTGCAAGTTCGTTGCCACGATCTTCGCGGCGCGCCAGTTCGTGAACCACGGGCATGTCCGTATCAACGGCAAGCGGGTCAACATCGCGTCCTACCTCGTGAAGGTCGGCGACAAGATCGAAGTGAAGGAAAGCTCGCGCGAACTCGCCTTCGTGATCGAGGCTGGCCAGTTGGCCGAGCGCGACGTGCCGGACTATTTCGAGCACGACGACGGCAAGAAGGCCGCCACCATGACCCGGGTCCCCGGCCTGACCGAGGTGCCCTATCCGGTTCACATGGAACCGAACCTCGTGATCGAGTTCTACTCGCGCTGATCACGGGACATCGTCACGCTCAGCGAAGGCCGCCTCCGGGCGGCCTTTTGTTTTCGCGCGGCAGAAGCGCGGCTCTTTTCGATTCGTTCCCCAATTGCCCTTGCGGATGAGAACAAACAGAGTACATTGATCCTTGTTGCAGGGCGGTGCCGCCCATGTCAGAAGGACTCGAACCCGTGAGCCAAGCCAATCTTCGCCTGGTGGAAGGAACCTCCGTGGACAAGACCAAAGCGCTCGACGCAGCGCTGTCGCAGATCGAGCGCGCCTTCGGCAAGGGCTCGATCATGCGGCTCGGCAAGAACCAGAAAGCGGTCGAGATCGAGACGATTTCGACCGGGTCGCTCGGGCTCGACATCGCGCTCGGCGTCGGCGGCCTGCCCCGCGGCCGGGTGATCGAGATCTACGGCCCCGAATCCTCCGGCAAGACGACGCTGACGCTTCACGTCATCGCCGAGGCGCAGAAGAACGGCGGCATCTGCGCCTTCGTCGATGCCGAACACGCGCTCGACCCCGTCTATGCGCGAAAGCTCGGCGTACACCTCGACGACCTCCTGATCTCGCAGCCGGACACCGGCGAGCAGGCCCTCGAAATCACCGACACGCTGGTGCGTTCGGGCGCGGTCGACGTTCTGGTGGTCGACTCCGTGGCGGCCCTCACGCCGCGGGCCGAGATCGAGGGCGAGATGGGCGACGTGCAGCCCGGCCTTCAGGCCCGCCTGATGAGCCAGGCCTTGCGCAAGCTCACGGCGTCGATCTCGAAGTCCAACACCATGGTGATCTTCATCAACCAGATCCGGATGAAGATCGGCGTGATGTATGGCTCGCCCGAGACGACGACGGGTGGCAATGCGCTCAAGTTCTATGCTTCGGTGCGTCTCGATATCCGGCGTACCGGCTCCATCAAGGACCGCGACGAGGTCACGGGCAACCAGACTCGCGTCAAGGTGGTCAAGAACAAAGTCGCCCCGCCGTTCAAGCAGGTCGAATTCGACATCATGTACGGCGAAGGGATCTCAAAGGTCGGCGAGTTGGTCGATCTCGGGGTCAAGGCCGGCATCGTCGAGAAGTCGGGCGCCTGGTTCTCCTACGACAGCCAGCGCCTCGGTCAGGGCCGCGAGAACGCCAAGGCGTTCTTCAAGGCCAATCCGGAGATGGCCAAGAAGGTCGAACAGGCTATCCGCGAGAACTCGGGCCTTATCGCCGACCGTATCCTCGAGACCGGTGGCCCCGAGCCCGATGACGACGACGAAGGCATGGCCGAGGCCTGATCGGGCTCCAGTCAACCCAAGCGACGGGGTTCGGCCCGCTCGCTCGACAGTACGGAGGGGCGCGGCTAAATGGGGCCAGCGCCCTTTTCCATGTCCGAGGGGCCTTCATCCTGAGCTTCGAGTTCCTCTGCCATGACCAGCGTCAACGAGACCCGCGCGGCCTTTCTCGACTTCTTCCGCAAGGCGGGACACGAGATCGTCCCGTCGGGGCCGCTCGTCCCCCGCAACGATCCGACGCTGATGTTCACCAGTGCCGGGATGGTGCAGTTCAAGAACCTGTTCACCGGTGTCGAGAAGCGCGCCTATAGCCGTGCCACCACGGCCCAGAAATGCCTGCGGGCCGGCGGCAAACATAACGATCTCGACAATGTCGGCTATACGGCCCGGCATCACACGTTCTTCGAGATGCTCGGCAATTTCTCGTTCGGCGATTATTTCAAGGCGACCGCCATCGAGAACGCCTGGACGCTGGTGACGCGAGACTTCGGGCTCGACAAGAGCCGGCTGCTCGTCACGGTCTATCACGACGACGACGAGGCCTTTGATCTCTGGAAGAAGGTGGCCGGACTGCCGGAGAGCCGCATCATCCGCATTGCGACCTCCGACAATTTCTGGGCCGCCGGAGACACCGGCCCCTGCGGCCCCTGTTCCGAGATCTTCTACGACCAGGGAGAATCGGTCTTCGGCGGGCCTCCCGGCAGCGCCGACGAGGACGGCGACCGCTTCCTGGAGTTCTGGAACCTCGTCTTCATGCAGTTCGACCAGGTCGGGCCAGGCCAGCGCATTCCGCTACCCCGCCCATCGATCGATACCGGGATGGGCCTCGAACGGATTTCGGCCATCCTGCAGGGCGTGACGTCGAACTACGCCATCGACCTCATGCGCACCATCATCTTGACGGTGGCGAGCCTGACCGGCGTCGATCCCGACGGGCCGCAGGCCGCGAGCCACCGCATCGTGGCCGATCATCTGCGGGCGTCCGCCTTTCTGGTGGCCGACGGCGTCGACCCCTCGAACGAGGGACGCGGCTACGTGCTCCGCCGCATCATGCGGCGCGCCATGCGCCATACCCAGCTGCTCGGCGCGGCCGAACCGCTGATGTGGCGGCTCGTCCCGGTCCTGGTGCAGCTCATGGGGCAAGCCTATCCCGAACTCGTGCAAGCCCAGGAGCGCATCGCCGATATTCTGCGGTCCGAAGAGACGCGGTTCCGCACCACGCTGGCCCGCGGTCTGTCGATCCTCGAGGACGAGACCCGCAGCCTGCCGAACGGCGGCCGCCTCGCGGGCAATGTCGCGTTCAAGCTTTACGACACCTATGGGTTCCCGCTCGACCTCACCCAGGAGGCCTTGCGCAGCCGCGACATCTCGGTCGACGAGGAGGGCTTCACGGCCGCCATGGCCCAGCAGAAGGCGGAGGCCCGCAAGGCCTGGGTCGGCTCCGGCGAGGCCGCGACGGACGCCGTCTGGTTCGGGATCCGCGAAAAGGTCGGGCCCACCGAGTTCCTCGGCTACGCGGCCGAACAGGCCGAAAGCATGGTGACGGCCCTGCTCCGCGAGGGGCGCGAGACGGAGAGGCTCGCGGCCCGCGAGACCGGGCAGATCTTGCTCAACCAGACGCCGTTCTACGGCGAGTCCGGTGGGCAGGTCGGCGACACGGGCACGCTGAAGGCGCCGGGGGTCTCGGTTCGCGTGACGGATACCGGCAAGAAGCTCGGCAATCTCTTCGTCCATGACGTCGAGGTCGTCGAGGGATCCGTCACCCCCGGCATGGCACTCGTGGCGGAGGTCGATCACGCCCGCCGTCGCGCCATCAGGGCCAACCACTCGGCGACCCATCTGCTGCACGAGGCGCTCCGCCAGGTGCTGGGGCCGCATATCGCCCAGAAGGGATCGCTCGTCGATGGCGACCGGCTTCGCTTCGACTTCTCGCACCAGAAGCCGATCTCTGCCGAGGAACTGGCCGAGGTCGAGGAGATCGCGAACCGGGTCGTCCTGCAGAACGAACCCGTCGTGACGCGGCTGATGGCGATCGACGATGCACGCGCCAGCGGCGCCCGCGCCCTGTTCGGCGAGAAATACGGGGACGAAGTCCGGGTCGTCTCGATGGGGCGAAGCGAGGCGGGGCAAGGCGCCACCGACGCAATCTACTCGATCGAACTCTGCGGCGGCACGCATGCGGCGCGCACCGGCGACATCGGCCTCGTATCGATCGTCGGCGAGAGCGCGGTCGGGTCCGGCATCCGCCGGATCGAGGCCCGCACGGGTCACGCGGCGAGGCGCCAGCTCAACCACGACGCGGCGCGGCTGCGCGATCTGGCGGGGCTGCTGAAGGCGTCGCCCGATCTCGCGACGGAGCGGCTCGCGGGCCTGGTGGAGGAACGGCGGCGCCTCGAACGCGAACTGACCGATGCGCGCAAGAAACTGGCGCTGGCCGGCGGCGGCACGGGAGACCAAGCCTCGGCGGCGACGCGCGACGTGGGTGGCGTCAAACTGATGGCGCGTGTCGTGACCGGTATCGACATGCGCGATCTCAAGGGCTTGGCCGATGATGCCAAGAAGACCCTCGGCTCCGGCGTCGTGGCCCTGGTCGGCGTGGGCGAGGACGGAAAAGCGGGCCTCGTGGTCGCCGTGACGCAGGACCTGACCTCCCGGTTGAATGCGGTCGACCTGGTGAGGGCCGGCGCCGCGATCCTGGGCGGCAAGGGCGGCGGCGGGCGCCCCGATATGGCGCAGGCCGGGGGGCCTGACGGGGCCAAAGCCGATGATGCACTGGCCGCGGTCGCATCGGCCCTCTCGGAAAGCTTCGACTCGTCGCTCGATCGTTGAGCGTCGTGCTCGCGCCGCTTTTGGCCGGCGCCGTCATGGTGGCGGTCCCGACACCCGAACTGATCGCGGCTGTCCCGCCCTGCGCAACCGGCATCGCCATGCGCTTCGATCGGGACGGCGGTGCTTTCGACGGCATGTCGCATTCGGGCGTGTGGCTTGTCCTCCGCAACATCGGATCCGCGGATTGCCTTTTGCCGGGTTTGGCGAAGGTGCAGTTCGACGACGCCGCCGGCCACGGGCTCGACGTCGTGCGAGAGCCGCCCCCCGGGATGCATCCGGGCCCGGTGGTCATGCCGTTCGTCTTGGCTCCCGGTGCCGAAGCGTCCGTGGCGCTGACCTGGGTGAGCGGCGACGTCTACGCCGGCCATCACTGCGTCATCCCGGCCAAGATCGCGATCGGCGACGGCCCGGATGCGCCGAGCGCGCTCTGGCGGTTCGGGCAACTCTGCGGGGAGCCCGGAAAGCCCATCTCGTTTCGCCAACCCGTGCTGCGGGCCGGGTCGATCCCGCCACCCTGACGATCCTGTCGCGAGTGAAGCGAGCGTGCCTGCCGACACGAATCACAGGTGTCGCCTACGACGACGACCGGCGACGAGATGTCGCGATGAAGAGGAACTAAGCTTAGATCCGGCCGTTACGCTTCCATTGAACCGCCGCAATCGCCGTGGCGGCTCTGGGTGGAGCTTGCAATGGGTAATCTTCTTTATTGGGCCGTCGTGCTCCTGATCGTTGCGATCGTGGCAGGGTTTTTCGGCTTTGGCGGCGTGGCAAGTACCGCAGCGGGTGGCGCCCAGATCTTGTTCTATATCGTCATCATTCTGTTCGTGATCGCCTTGGTCATGGGTCTGATGCGGCGGGGACGCGTCTGACGTCCCAGTTGCATCAGCAAACCGGCTCGGATCAGGCCGGTAGGACGTCGATGCCATTCAGCGGGTTATCGGGATCCCAGCCATAGGTCAGGGTCTCGAACCGCATCGAACGGGCGTCGACCAGGAGCAGGCGACCCAGCAATCCTTCGCCGAAAGGAACGACGAGACGAATGACCTCGAGAGCCATCAAACTGCCGACAAGTCCCGTCAAGGCGCCGAGAACGCCGGCCTCGGCGCAAGTCGGTACGCTGCCCTCCGCAGGCGGCGCGGGAAAGAGGCAACGATAGGTTGGATTGGGCTCTCCACTCGATCCGCGTTCATAGGGCTTGAGGACCGTCACGGCGCCGTCGAACGTTCCTACCGAACCCGTCACCAACGGTCGCCCCGCCCGAAAGCAGGCATCGGAGACCGCGTAGCGGGTCGTCCAATTGTCGGAGCCGTCGACCACGACTTCGTATCGATCGGCCAATTCCTGCGCATTTTCTGCCGTGATCCGAAACTGGTGTTGATCGATCTGGACGTGCGGATTGAGACGACGAAGCTGGTCGGCTCCGGCGCTCACCTTGGCGTCTCCCAACGTCTGCGTGGTGAAGAGCACCTGCCGCTGCAGGTTCGACAAGGACACTGTGTCGTCATCGACGATGCCGAGCGTGCCCACGCCGGCGGCAGCCAGATACAGGAGGATGGGGCTTCCGAGCCCGCCGGCCCCGACGACGAGAACACGGGTGGCCTTGAGCTTCGCCTGACCGGGTCCTCCGATTTCCCGCAGCACGATGTGCCGCGCGTAACGCTCGATCTCCTCGGTCGAAAGGTTCATCCGCCGCAGCCTTCGGTTATAGAGACCTCGTCAGGTCTCGGGCCATAATCGCAAGGCCGGCGAGACGCAAACCGGGCCTCGCGTGCAACGACATCCCCTGCCATTTCTCGTCTCCTGCGGCGGCATCGCCCTGGCGTTCGGCCTGACCACGCTGACGGCTCTGCTTTTCGCGTTTTGGCCCGAGCTGGACCTCCGGGTTTCGGCGGCGTTCTATCGGGGGGACGGACATTTCGTCGCCGCGAGTCCGATGGGAGACGCGGCCCGCCAGATCTTCCAAACCGTGCCGTTCGTCGTGCTGATCGCGTTCGGCCTGCTGTATCTCGGGCGGCGAGCGAAGTGGAGGAGCGGTTGGGGACCGAGCGGGAGGGCGCTCGTCATGCTGGTGGCGAGCCTGGCGCTCGGCCCTGGCCTCCTCGTCAATGTCGCGTTGAAGGACCACTGGCACCGTCCACGCCCCGTCCAGGTCATCGAATTCGGTGGCGCCGACCCGTTCCGCCCTTACGACCGCCTCGATGGCCTTTGCGTCCGCAACTGTTCGTTCGTCTCGGGCGAGGGCGCTTCCGCCCTCTGGACCGTCGCACCCGCTCTGCTGCTGCCGCCACCGTGGCGCGCCGTTGCGCTCGTTGGTGCACTCTGTTTCGCCGCCGGGGCGGGTACGCTGCGCATGGCGTTCGGCGGACATTTCCTCTCCGACACCGTCTTCGCCGCGCTGTTCACCTGGCTGGTCATCGCGGCCTGCTGGCGCGCCATCCTCCCGGCTCGGCCCACCTGCTGAGACACGGTGCGCCGGCGCATTCGCGACGCCCCGCAGGCATCAATGAAAAATTAACTATGATGGGCGAAAGTCGGCGTCGACAAACCGTTTTTTCAGAGATCCGCGAGGGCTCATGTCGTCTCACCAGACCTTTCCCCGCCATCAGGACGCGCAGGATTACCGCGCTCAGGGAGATCGCAACATCGGACAGGATCTCGACAACATCTTCCGGCTGACGGCGGCCCAGTTCCCACCGGCCCAGCACGGCGGGGAGCGGGGCAGAGCCGCTGCGCCCGAGTCGCGCCGCGTGACCCAGCCCGATCTCGATGCCGCGCTCGACATGCTCAACCGCGCCGCCAAGGCCATGGATCTGATGCAGTCGCGTTACCAGAACGTCGAGGATTACGCCAAGAGCGTCGCGGATCGAGCCGAAAAGGACATCGCTTCGGCGCTCGCGCAGGCCCGTGAGTGGGAACTTCGGGCCATGGGAAGCGAAGGCAAGCTCGAAGAGTTTCGCGGGCGCGCCACGGCGGCCGAGCGTCGCGCCGATCTCGCGGAGCAAAGCGCCAAAGAGGCACGCGACTGGCTCGAATGCTTTTACGAGAAAATCGTCTCGTCCTTCGACGAGCGGTCCTTGCTGAAATCCCAGGCGGCGTAGCGCGGACTGCAATTGAATGTCTCGAGGTAACGTTTCGTCAACTACCAGAAGGCAATCTTCTCCGGTGTGACCTTCCCCCAAACCACGGTAGGACCCTCGGGACCCGCAGTCGGTTTTTTCGGACATCGCCTTCAGGTCCAACCATCGGCGATGATGACGGCGAGAGGCCCTCGACCGCATCGGTCCATTCGCAAGGCAGAAGTGGAGACCCCTGATGAGTGAAGCCGCGCTTCTTCGCACCCTGGCCGACAGCCTGGACGAACTCGAAGCCCTCAAGCTGTTTCCGGCCGACATCGTCGATCCCGGTACCGTGACGGTCGAATGGACCGCAGGCAACGACCATGACGGCTATGCCGTGCTGAGCCAGGCCATCAGCGAGATGGTCGAGCAGCACTGGAACGCCCTCCGGTCGCAGGTCGTGAAGAAAAAAGAATCCGAGGTCCAGGCGACCCGCAAGGAATGGAGCGAACTCACGACGGCGGCGGTACCGGTCGAGACCAGCACCGCGTCTGCCGACCCCTTGTCGTCCGCCATGGGACCCTCGCGCGTGCAGTTGGTGCAGCGACAGGCGTGAGGCACATTCTTGCCTGACAAGCCGCTTCAGTAGGCATTTTGCCGACCCGTGTCCGTCGACTTGACGCTCATCTAGGCGAAATTGTCGCGGTTTGCTGAAACTTTGAGACGAGGAGCCGTGTTGAGGGCACACGCGATTTTCGCGTTACCCAGGAGTTTCACCATGGCTAAAGCTGAGCATACGGAAGCTGCCGAGCACCACGAGAAGGCCGCCAAGGCTCACAAGACCGCTGCAGAGCACCACGACAAGGGTGACCACAGCTCCGCCGCGAAACACTCCGAGGAGGCCCATGGTCACTCGGCCAAAGCTCACGAGAGCTCGGCCAAGGCGCATGGCAAGTCGAAGAAGTAATCCAACGTAAGGGTCCGTCGATCAGGCGCGTCCCCAAAACGAAACGGCCACCCTCGGGGTGGCCGTTTTCCGTTGGGTCATGCCGGACCGTTCGCAACAGCGCCCCGCATCGCCCACCGCCGCTCTCGTCGGCTAGCGGCTACTGGCGATAATGCTGGATCCGGGTCGTCCGCAGGCCCGCAAGGCCGTGCTGGTCGATCGACATCTGCCAGCTCAGGAATTCATCCACCGTCAGGGTATAGCGGCTGCAGGCCTCCTCGAGAGACAGCAGGCCGCCGCGCACCGCCGCCACCACCTCGGCCTTCCGCCGGATCACCCACCGCTTGGTCGACGGTGGCGGAAGGTCGGCAATGGTCAGGGGGCTGCCATCCGGGCCGATCACATATTTCGCCCGGGGGCGATGCATATCTACCATTGGGTCACTCGCGTACTCGACTCTTGCGAACAATCCCACGCTATGCCTCGCTGCTTAAAACTTGGCTAAGCCAACCTGCTGCGTTTGAAAGCCTTTTTGGTTTAGAGAGTGTTACGATTGCGGCCCAGGCCGGAAGAACGAACCGAGTCCAGTGGCTTGTGCCAGACTTGCGGTTCGTTCTCCCTCTGCGGAGCGACGATTCAGGGTAAGGCGCCCATCGAACCGCCGAGGGCTGGCAAAGCATCGGCAAAGGCGTTAGAGCACGCAATATGGCCACCAGTTTCGCGCCACTGTTGCCGATGGATCACGCACTCCCCTTGAACTCGCTCGGATTCGCGAAGAAACCCGCGGCAACGCGGGTCGTCGTCGCGATGTCGGGCGGCGTGGACTCCTCCGTCGTGGCGGCGCTGTTGGCGCGCGACGGCTACGACGTCGTCGGGATCACGCTGCAGCTCTACGACACCGGCTCGGCCGGCACGGCGTCGCGCAAGGGAACCTGCTGCGCCGGGCGCGACATCCACGATGCGCGCGCCGTCGCGGCGAAGCTCGGGATCCCGCACTACGTGCTCGATTACGAAAGCCGTTTCCGCGAGAAGGTCATCACGCCCTTCACCGACGCTTATGTGGCGGGCGAGACGCCGATCCCTTGCGTCAGCTGCAATCAGCACGTCAAGTTCGCCGACCTCCTGGAAACGGCCCGCGACCTCGGCGCCGATGCCATGGCGACCGGCCACTATGTCGCGTCCCGACCGACCGCGACGGGCCGCGCACTGTATCGCGCACGCGAGCGTGACCGCGACCAGAGCTACTTCCTCTATGCCACGACGCAGGCGCAACTCGACCTCCTGCGCTTCCCCCTGGGCGAACTGACCAAGGCGGAAACGCGGGACCTCGCGCGTCGCTTCGGCCTCGCGGTCGCCGACAAGGCCGACAGCCAGGACATCTGCTTCGTTCCGACCGGCCGCTACACCGACCTCATCGAGCGGCTGCGGCCGGATGCTGCGCGCAGCGGCGACATCGTCGACCTCGAGGGCGAGGTCCTCGGACGGCACCGCGGCATCATGCACTACACGGTGGGACAACGGCGGGGGCTCGGCCTGGCCGAAAGCTCGGCGGGCGGCGGCGAGCCGCTCTATGTCGTGAAGCTCGATGCGCAGACGTCGCAGGTCGTCGTCGGACCGCGCCGGGCGCTCGAAACCGGCCGCGTCAGGTTGCGGGACGTGAACTGGATCGGCGACGGCGCTCTCGACGCGACCGATGGCCGCGAGGTCGCGGTGCGGTTGCGCTCGACGCGGGCGCCCGTGCCCGCGAGGCTGTGCCGGCACGATGGGATCGTCGCGGTGGAGCTGCTGGAGCCCGAGATCGGGGTCTCGCCCGGACAGGCTTGCGTCTTCTACGCCTCGACGGCCGACGACGCCCGGGTGCTCGGCGGCGGTACCGTCTGCCTGACGGTTTCATCGGCAGCGCAGGACGCGTCCTCTTTGCCGGGTTTGTTAGGCCGCGCCGTCGCATGACGGACCGCGACGGGCCGGAGACCGCGACCGAAGAACGGTCTGCCGGGCAGGATCGTCGCAGCAAGGCTTCGATCAGCGACGCCGGCCAGGTCGTGGCCGCTTATTCCCGTTGGGCGCCGGTCTACGATCTCGCCTTTGCGGCCGTGATGAGGGCCGGCCGCCTGGCGGCGGCGGCGTCGGCGAGCCGCGCGGCCGCGGCGGGAGGGGCAGGGCTTTCCAAGGGTGGCCGGGTGATCGATATCGGGGTCGGCACCGGGCTCGAGCTGCCGATGTTCGCGCCTCACGCCCGCATCGTCGGGATCGACCTGTCGGAGGCGATGCTGCGTCGCGCGCGCGATCGGGTGACGCGCACCAAGCTCGCGTCCGTCGAAGGCCTGCTGGTGATGGACGCGACCCGCCTGGCCTTCCCGGACGAGAGCTTCGACGTCGCGGTCGTACCCTATGTCTTGACCGTCGTGCCGGACCCGCACCGCATGATGGACGAGATCCGCCGCGTCGTGCGACGCGGCGGCGAGATCGTGCTGGTCAACCATTTCGGCGCGGACCGCGGCCCGCTTGCCCTGGCCGAGGCCTGGCTCGGCCGACACAGCGCGTCGCTCGGCTGGCATCCGCAGTTTCCCTTCAGCGTTCTCGGCGATTGGGTCGCGGTGCATCCCGACATCACAGTTTTGGAACGGCGGACCGTCCAGCCCTTCGGGCTCTTCACGCTGGTGCGTCTGAAGAGGGCGGCGTAGACGGAGCGTGATGACATCGGGACGAAGCGCCGACGTTCTATCCGGATCGAGTCGAC
>CAXTME010000089.1:0-20844 GCA_964245215.1 uncultured Lichenihabitans sp. | reverse complement strand
CGCACCTACAAGGTCGATGCCAATATCGGGGCTCCGCAGGTCGCCTACCGCGAGAAACTGACCCGCAAGGTCGAACAGGATTACACGCACAAGAAGCAGACCGGCGGCACCGGTCAGTTCGCCCGCGTGAAGATCATTTTCGAGCCGAACGAGGCCGGCGCCGGCAACGTATTCGAGTCGAAGATCGTCGGCGGTGCGGTTCCCAAGGAATTCGTGCCGGGCGTCGAGAAGGGCATCAACAGCGTGATGGGGGCCGGCATTCTGGCTGGCTTCCCGGTGGTCGACGTCAAGGCGACGCTCATCGACGGCGCCTTCCACGACGTCGACTCATCGGTTCTGGCCTTCGAAATTGCCTCGCGGGCGGCGTTTCGCGAGGCCCTTCAGAAGGGTGGTTCGGTTCTGCTCGAACCGATCATGAAGGTCGAAGTCGTCACGCCGGAAGAATATACCGGTTCGTGCATCGGCGATTTGAATTCGCGTCGTGGCCAGATCCAGGGCCAAGACGTGCGCGGCAACGCCAACGTCATCAACGCCATGGTGCCGCTGGCCAACATGTTCGGCTACGTGAACCAGCTTCGCTCCTTCAGCCAGGGGCGCGCCACCTTCACGATGCAGTTCGACCACTACGAACAGGTTCCGGCCAGCGAAGCCGCCAAGGTCCAGGCGAAATACGCCTGATCTACCCACACGTTAGAACAAGCTTCAGAGGAGCCTCATATGGCTAAGGAAAAGTTCTCGCGGAACAAGCCGCATTGCAACATCGGCACGATCGGTCACGTCGATCATGGCAAGACCTCGCTGACCGCCGCTATCACCAAGGTGCTGGCTGAGTCGGGTGGCGCGACCTTCACGGCCTATGACCAGATCGACAAGGCGCCGGAAGAAAAGGCCCGCGGCATCACCATCTCGACGGCTCACGTCGAATACGAGACCAAGAACCGCCACTACGCTCACGTCGATTGCCCCGGCCACGCCGATTATGTGAAGAACATGATCACGGGTGCGGCGCAGATGGACGGTGCCATCCTGGTCGTATCGGCCGCCGACGGCCCGATGCCGCAGACGCGCGAACACATCCTCCTGGCCCGCCAGGTCGGCGTCCCGGCGCTCGTCGTGTTCATGAACAAGGTCGACATGGTCGACGATGCGGAACTCCTCGAACTCGTCGAACTCGAAGTGCGCGAACTGCTCTCGAAGTACGATTTTCCCGGCGACGATATCCCGATCACCAAGGGTTCCGCACTCTGCGCGCTCGAGAACAAGCAGCCCGAGATCGGCCACGATGCCGTCCTGAAGCTGATGGAAACCGTCGACGCCTACATTCCGCAACCGGAGAGGCCGAAGGATCAGCCCTTCCTGATGCCGGTGGAAGACGTGTTCTCGATCTCGGGTCGCGGTACGGTCGTCACCGGCCGCATCGAGCGCGGGATCATCAAGGTCGGCGAGGAAATCGAGATCGTCGGCCTGAAGCCGACCGTCAAGACCACCGTTACGGGCGTCGAGATGTTTCGCAAGCTGCTCGATCAGGGGGAAGCCGGCGACAACGTCGGTTGCCTGCTCCGCGGCACCAAGCGTGAAGACGTCGAGCGCGGCCAGATCCTGTGCAAGCCCGGTTCCGTGAAGCCGCACACCAAGTTCAAGGCCGAGGCTTACATCCTCACCAAGGACGAGGGTGGCCGTCACACGCCGTTCTTCACCAACTACCGTCCGCAGTTCTACTTCCGCACCACGGACGTCACCGGTATCGTGACCCTTCCCGAGGGAACCGAAATGGTGATGCCCGGTGACAACGTCACCATGGAAGTCGCGCTGATCGTTCCGATCGCGATGGAGGAGAAGCTTCGCTTCGCCATCCGCGAGGGCGGCCGCACGGTGGGCGCCGGTGTCGTGGCTTCGATCATCGAATAAAGACTCGTGAGGTTGGGGAGCGGGAATGCTCCCGCTCCTTCCTACCGATCAAGGAAAATGACGATGAACGGCCAAAACATCCGTATCCGCCTCAAGGCTTTCGATCATCGCGTGCTCGACGCCTCGACGAAGGAAATCGTGTCGACGGCGCGCCGAACCGGTGCTCAGGTCCGCGGCCCGATACCCCTTCCGACGAGGATCGAGAAGTTCACCGTGAACCGTTCGCCCCACGTCGACAAGAAGTCCCGCGAGCAGTTCGAGATTCGCACGCACAAGCGCGTCCTCGACATCGTGGATCCCACGCCGCAGACGGTTGACGCGCTGATGAAGCTCGATCTAGCCGCTGGCGTCGATGTCGAGATCAAGATCTGACATCGGCCTCTGCGATACGCTGTAGCGAAGTATTCTGAAGGAAATCTGACATGCGGTCAGGTGTCATCGCCCAGAAGGTCGGAATGACCCGTGTTTTCACGGAAGCGGGCGAACATGTGCCGGTAACGGTGCTGAAACTCGACGGTTGCCAGGTCGTGGCGCATCGTACGGCCGAGGTGAACGGCTACAGTGCGTTGCAGATCGGCATCGGCAAGGCCAAGGTGAAAAACGTCCCAAAGGCCGAGCGTGAGCGCTTCGCTATCGCGAAGGTCGAGCCGAAGATGAAGCTCGCCGAGTTCCGCGTCGACACGGATCACATGATCCCGGTCGGAGCGGAAATCCTGGCCGATCATTTCGTGACCGGGCAGTTCGTCGACGTGACGGGCACGAGCACCGGCAAGGGTTTTGCGGGCCCGATGAAGCGCTGGAACTTCGGCGGCCTCCGGGCCACCCACGGCGTCTCGCTGTCGCACCGCTCGCACGGGTCCACCGGCGGTCGCCAAGACCCGGGCAAGACCTTCAAGAACAAGAAGATGGCCGGGCACATGGGAACCGACCGGGTCACGACGTTGAACCTCAAGGTGGTTCGCACCGATGTCGAGCGTGGCCTTATCCTGGTCGAGGGTGCGGTTCCGGGCGTCGTCGGCGGCTACATTTTCGTTCGCGATGCGGTCAAGAAGGCGCTGCCCAAGGACGCGCCGACCCCCGGCAAGTTCCGGGTCCTTTCGGCGGAGGTCGTTCCCGCGGCCGAGGCCGCTCCTGCCGCGACCGTTGAGGGTTGAGCGCCATGAAGATCGACATCACATCGCTCGACGGCCAGACCGACGGCTCCATCGAACTCGACGACACCATCTTCGGCCTGCATCCACGCCAGGATCTCATTGCCAGGATGATCCGCTACCAGCTCGCCAAACGGCGCGCCGGCACGCATCAGACCAAGGGTCGGGCCGAGATCGCCAGGACCGGCAAGAAGCTCTACAAGCAGAAGGGTACGGGTTCAGCTCGTCACGGCTCGGCCCGCGTGCCTCAGTTCCGCGGTGGTGGCCGGGCCTTCGGTCCGGTCACGCGGTCGCACGCCCACGATCTTCCGAAGAAGGTTCGGGCACTGGCGCTTCGGCACGCGCTTTCGGCCAAGGCGGCCGATGGCGATATCATCGTGTGGAACAGCGCCAGCATCCCCGATGGCAAGACCAAGGTTCTGGTCGAGCGTTTCGAGGCATTGGGCTTGAAGAGCGCGCTCATCATCGATGGCGCGGCGGTGGAGGAGAGTTTCTCGCTCGCGGCCCGCAACATCCCGATGATCGACGTTCTCCCCATCCAGGGTATCAACGTCTACGACATTCTGCGTCGCAACAAGCTGGTCCTGACCAAGGCCGCGGTCGACGCACTGGAGCTACGATTCAAATGAGCTTGGACGTCCGCCACTACGACGTGATCCTGTCCCCGGTCATCACCGAGAAGGCCACAGCTGCGTCCGACTATAACCAGGTCGTCTTCAAGGTCGCGAAGACCGCCACCAAGCCGCAGATCAAGGCCGCGGTCGAGCAGCTGTTCGACGTCAAGGTGACGGCCGTCAACACCTTGCTCCGCAAGGGCAAGGCCAAAACGTTCCGTGGCTTCAAGGGTCGGCAATCCGATCTCAAGAAGGCGGTCGTCACGCTGGCGCCCGGCCACAAGATCGACGTCACCACGGGTCTCTGAGCACAGGGCATAAGGAAGAAGTGCCATGGCACTGAAGACATTCAAACCGATCACGCCCAGCCTCCGGCAACTCGTCATCGTCGATCGCAGCGAGCTCTATAAGGGCAAGCCGCTGAAGACCTTGACCGAGGGCTTGTCGAAGTCCGGTGGCCGCAACAACACGGGCCGGACGACGGTGCGGTTCCGGGGTGGCGGACACAAGCAGACCTATCGGATCGTCGATTTCAAACGCCGCAAGCTCGACATGCCGGGCAAGGTGGAGCGGATCGAGTACGATCCGAACCGGACGTCCTTTATCGCCCTCGTGCGCTACACGGACGGCGAAGCCGCCTACATCATCGCGCCGCAAAAGCTCGGCGTCGGCGACTCGGTGGTGTCCGGCAAACAGTGCGACGTGAAGCCCGGCAATGCGATGCCGCTCGCCAACATCCCGGTCGGCACGATCGTGCACAATATCGAGATGAAGATCGGCAAGGGCGGCGCCATCGCCCGATCGGCCGGCAACTACGCCCAGATCGTAGGTCGCGATGCCGGTTACGTCGCGGTGCGTTTGAGCTCCGGCGAGCAGCGGCTCATCCACGGCCAGTGTTTCGCCACGGTCGGTTCGGTCTCCAACCCGGACCACATGAACATCAGCTACGGCAAGGCCGGTCGCCGCCGCTGGCTCGGTCGGCGCCCGCACAATCGTGGTGTCACCATGAACCCGATCGACCATCCGCACGGCGGTGGCGAAGGCCGGACCTCCGGCGGCCGCCATCCGGTCACCCCTTGGGGTAAGCCGACCAAGGGCAAGAAGACCCGTACCAACAAGTCGACCACGAAGTTTATCGTGGCCTCCCGTCACGCCCGCAAGAAGAAGGGTTGATCCATGTCACGTTCGATCTG
The DNA here is from genome assembly GCA_964245215.1 of uncultured Lichenihabitans sp. Lineage (GTDB taxonomy): Bacteria > Pseudomonadota > Alphaproteobacteria > Rhizobiales > Beijerinckiaceae > Lichenihabitans. Next base: position 15,978 of record CAXTME010000089.1, on the reverse strand, counting down.
GAAAGGTCCTTTCGTCGACGGTTATCTGCTGAAGAAGGCCGATACCGTTCGCAGCGGCGGACGTTCCGAAGTCATCAAGATGTGGAGCCGGCGCTCCACGATCCTGCCGCAGTTCGTCGGGCTGACGTTCGGCGTCCATAACGGCCACAAGCATGTCCCGGTCACCGTGTCCGAGGACATGATCGGCCATAAGTTCGGCGAGTTCTCGCCGACCCGCACTTTCCACGGCCACGCCGCGGACAAGAAGTCGAAGAGGGGCTGATCGTGAGCAAGCAAGCCAAGCCCCGGGCGCTTCCCGAGAACGAAGCCAAATGCGTGGCCCGCATGCTGCGCGTCAGCCCGCAGAAACTGAACCTCCTGGCCCAACTGATCCGGGGCAAGAAGGTCGAGACGGCCCTGGCCGACCTCGAGTTCTCGCGCAAGCGCATTTCGGTCGAGGTGAAGAAGGCGTTGGAAAGTGCCATCGCCAATGCCGAGAACAACCATGAACTCGACGTCGACGACCTGATCGTCTCGGAAGCCTATGTCGGTAAGGCCATGGTGATGAAGCGGTTCAGCCCGCGCGCCCGCGGCCGCGCCGGCCGGATCGAAAAGCCCTTTTCCAACCTCACGATCATCGTGCGGGAAGTCGAAGCCACGGCCTGAGGAACAGTATCATGGGTCAGAAGGTCAATCCGATCGGGTTGCGGCTCGGCATCAACCGCACCTGGGATTCCCGTTGGTTCGCCAACAAGAACGAATATGGCAAGCTGCTTCACGAGGACATGAAGATCCGTGAAGTGCTCATGGCTGCGCTGAAGCAGGCCGCGATCTCGAAGATCGTGATCGAGCGTCCGCACCGGAAGTGCCGCGTCACGATCCATTCGGCCCGTCCGGGCGTGGTGATCGGCAAGAAGGGCGCGGACATCGACAAGCTGCGCAAGATGGTGGGTAAGCTCACGGCATCCGAGGTCGTGATCAACATTCTCGAGGTCCGCAAGCCGGAAATCGACGCCACCTTGGTGGCCGATTCGATCGCCCAGCAGCTCGAGCGTCGCGTGGCCTTCCGCCGGGCGATGAAACGCGCCGTTCAGTCGGCCATGCGGCTTGGCGCGGAAGGCATCCGCATCAACTGCTCGGGCCGCCTCGGTGGCGCCGAAATCGCGCGCCAGGAATGGTACCGCGAGGGTCGGGTGCCCCTGCATACGCTGCGGGCCGACGTCGATTACGGGGTCGCGACCGCCAACACGGCCTATGGCACCTGCGGCATCAAGGTCTGGATCTTCAAGGGTGAGATCCTGGAACACGATCCGATGGCGCAGGACAAGCGCGCCGCCGAGCAGGAACATGCGCCGGGCGGCGGCGAGCGTCGTCGTCGCGAGGACGACCGGGGCGGTCGGGACCGTGACCGCCGGCGCGAACGGGCCTAAGCGGCCAGTTTAAGATCAATCAGGACGATCTGTCATGTTGCAACCAAAGCGAACCCGCTTTCGCAAGGCCTTCAAGGGCCGTATCAGCGGTCAGGCCAAAGGCGGTTTCGAGCTGAACTTCGGTCAGTTCGGCCTGAAGGCTCTCGAACCCGATCGGGTGACGGCACGGCAGATCGAAGCTGCCCGCCGTGCCTTGACGCGCCACATGAAACGGGCCGGTCGGGTGTGGATCCGGATCTTTCCGGATGTCCCCGTGTCGAAGAAGCCAACCGAAGTGCGCATGGGTAAAGGTAAGGGGGCGCCCGAGTTCTGGGCGGCTCGCGTCCATCCCGGCCGCATCATGTTCGAACTCGACGGTGTCACACCGGAGCTTGCGCGCCAGGCGCTGCTCTTGGCGGCCGCGAAGCTGCCGATCAAGACGCGCTTCGTCGAGCGCATTGCCGAGTAAGGACGGACGATCATGAAGACCAAACAGCGCCTGTCCGATCTTTGGGTAATGACGGACGACCAGCTTGCTGACGAAGTGCTGCGGCTGAAGCGTGAACAATTCAACCTGCGCTTTCGACGTGCCACGGGGCAGCTCGAAAACACGTCCACGGTTCGCGTGGTCCGGCGTGATATCGCCCGGGTCAAGACCCTGGCCGCGATGAAGCGCGCCGCAGCGAACGGGTGAGGGCGAGATGCCGAAACGAATACTCCAAGGTGTAGTGGTCAGCGACAAGCAGGAGAAGACCATCGTGGTCAAGGTGGAGCGCCGCTTCACCCATCCCCTGCTGAAGAAAACCGTGCGCCGATCGAAGAATTATCATGCGCACGATGATGCGAATGCCTACAAGATCGGCGATCTGGTCTCCATCGAAGAGACCCGTCCCATCTCTAAGCTGAAGCGCTGGGCCGTTGTCGGCGCCGAAGCGAAGATCGAAGCCTAGGCGTCGTTCATCTGGAGGGCTGTCGTCCTCCGCCAGGCGCAGTCCGGATCGGGCAACCGAGCCGGAAACCGTTCTGATAGAAAGCATGTTCCATGATTCAGATGCAGACCAACCTTGATGTCGCGGACAATTCCGGTGCCCGCCGGGTCATGTGCATCAAGGTCCTCGGCGGTTCCAAGCGGAAGTACGCCGGTGTGGGCGACATTATCGTCGTGTCCATCAAGGAGGCCATCCCACGCGGTCGCGTGAAGAAGGGCGATGTCATGAAGGCCGTCGTCGTGCGGACCGCCAAGGATATCAAGCGCGCCGATGGTTCCGTCATCCGCTTCGACACCAATGCGGCCGTGATCGTCAACAATCAGTCCGAGCCCGTCGGGACCCGTATCTTCGGGCCGGTGCCGCGCGAACTTCGCGCCAAGAACCACATGAAGATCATCTCGCTCGCGCCGGAGGTGCTGTGATGGCGGCCAAGATCAGGAAGGGCGACAAGGTCGTCGTATTGACCGGTCGTGACAAGGGTCACAACGGCGAAGTCCTCAAGGTCATTCCGAAGGAGGATCGCGCGATCGTCCAAGGGGTCAACCTCGTCAAGCGCCATACGGCGCAGACCGCCCGCCAGGAAGGCGGCATCATTTCCAAGGAAGCGACGATCCACCTGTCGAACCTTGCCCTGGCTGATCCGAAGACGGGCAAGCCGGTGCGTGTGGGGTTCAAGGTGCTGGAGGACGGCCGCAAGGTCCGCTTTGCCAAGGGTTCGGGAGACATGATCGATGGCTGAAGCACAGGCGGCTTCCGGCGCAAAGAGCGGCAAGGTCGCGAAGGCCGGCAAGGAGAACCGCAAGGTCTCCTCCGAGATCAACATGGATGCGTCGCCCGCGGCGCCGGCCGGCTACGTGCCGCGCCTGAAGCAAGTCTATGCCGATACGGTACGGCCGAAGATGATCGAGGAGTTCGGGTACAAGAACGCCCTCGCGGTGCCGCGTCTCGACAAGATCGTGCTCAACATGGGCGTGGGAGAAGCCGTCAACGACACCAAGAAGGTGACGAGTGCGGCTGTCGACCTTTCGCTGATCGCCGGTCAGAAGCCCGTGATCACCCATGCGCGGCGTGCAATCTCGACCTTCAAGGTCAGAGAGAACATGCCGCTCGGCGCCAAGGTGACGCTGCGCCACACGCGGATGTACGAGTTCCTCGATCGTCTCATCACGATCGCCCTGCCGCGCGTCCGCGATTTCCGCGGGCTGAGCCCCAAGTCCTTCGACGGACGCGGGAATTTCGCGCTCGGCATCAAGGAACATATCATTTTTCCCGAGATCGACTATGACAAGGCCGAGTCGATGCTGGGGATGGATATCATCGTCTGCACCACGGCCAAGACCGACGACGAGGCGCGTGCGCTGCTTCGCGCTTTCAATTTCCCGTTCCGGCAGTGAGGCCAGCGGGCATCGGTTTCAGCCGATGTCCAGGATGCAGGCTTCAGACGCGGAAAGGCGAGGGTTTCGACACATGGCTAAGAAGAGCTCGATCGAGAAGAATAACCACCGACGCGAGTTGGTGAAACAATATGCGGCGAAACGTGCCCGTCTGAAGGGGATCGCGGACGACAGCAATCTTCCGATGGAAGAGCGCTTCGAAGCGCGGCTGAAACTGTCCGAACTGCCCCGTAACTCGGCTGCGGCACGCATCCGCAATCGTTGTGAGGTCAGCGGCCGGGCTCGGTCCGTGTATCGTAAGATGCAGATGTCGCGCATCGCGCTGCGGGAACTGGGCAACAAGGGCCTGATCCCCGGCCTCGTGAAGTCAAGCTGGTAAGGAGGCGGGCATGTCTGTGAACGATCCTCTGGGCGATATGCTCACCCGCATCCGGAATGCGCAGATGCGCAAGAAGGGCAAGGTGTCGACCCCCGGCTCGCGGCTTCGCGCCAACGTCCTCGACGTTCTCGAGCAGGAAGGCTTCATCCGCGGCTATACGTCGACGGATCATGGCAACGGCCGGACCGAGTTCGACATCGAATTGAAATATTTCGACGGTGCTCCGGTCATCAAGCTGATCGAACGGGTGTCGAAGCCGGGCCGCCGCGTCTACGCGGCCGTCGATGCCATGCCCCGCGTGGCCAATGGCCTCGGCATCACGATCGTTTCGACGCCCAAGGGCGTCATGGCCGACCATGCCGCCCGCGAGAACAACGTCGGTGGCGAGGTCTTGTGCAAGGTCTTCTGACCTTGGCCATGAAGGTTTTTGAATAATGTCCAGGATCGGAAAGAAGCCCGTCGTCCTCCCGGCGGGCGTCACAGCCAAAATCGACGGCCAGATGGTGGCGGTCAAGGGCGCCAAGGGCGAACTTCGCTTCACGGTGCCCCAGGACGTCGAAGTCACCTTCGGCGACAATGAGGTCTCGGTGAAGCCGCGTTCGGAGACGAAGCGCGCGCAAGCCATGTGGGGCATGTCGCGCTCCATGATCTCGAACCTCGTCACCGGCGTTTCCAAGGGCTTCGAGCGCAAGCTCGAAATCACGGGCGTCGGCTACAAGGCAGCGGTTCAGGGCAAAAAGCTCGTCCTGTCGCTCGGCTACAGCCACGACATCAATTTCCCGATTCCCGACGGGATCGCGATCGTGGCACCGAGGCCGACGGAACTGCTGATCTCGGGGATCGACAAGCGCGAAGTCGGACAGATCGCCTCCGAAATCCGCGGCTTCCGCCCGCCCGAGCCTTATAAGGGGAAGGGCGTGAAATACGCCGGCGAGTTCATCTTCCGCAAGGAAGGCAAGAAGAAGTAAGGACGGCTCCGATGAGCAAAAGCGATTTGACGGACCGCCGCAAGAGCCGCGTTCGCCTGTCCATTCGAAAGAATGCGGGCGGTCGTCCGCGGTTGTCGGTGTTCCGATCCTCCAAGCAGATCTATGCCCAGATCATCGACGATGCGCGTGGCGTGACGTTGGTGTCGGCTTCGACGCTCGAGAAGGATAACAGGGCGAGCCTCAAGACCGGTGCCGATGTCGAAGCCGCCAAGATGGTCGGCGAACTGCTCGCCAAGCGCGCTGTCGAAGCCGGATTGAGCGAAGTGGTCTTCGACCGCGGTGCTTACATGTACCATGGCCGTGTCAAGGCTCTGGCGGAAGGTGCGCGTGAGGGCGGCCTGAAGTTCTGACTGAACCGGGTTCGGGTGAGACTTGCGCTTTTGCTCTGGTGACGTCGGATAGACAAGATAAAGGTTGGCTTGTCGACCCTGACGCGGTCGTCTATAAGCCGGCCTTCTTGACGTAGACGGATGCGATCTGTGCAGCATGACGTGCTGCACCCGTCGACGGTTCGTAGGATCTCCCAGCGAGCGGAACAGCCTTCGGGCGCCGCGTCAGTGACGGAAAGAGAACATGGCACGTGAGAGAGAGCGCGATCGCGACGATCGCGACAATGAATTCGTGGACAAGCTCGTCCACATCAACCGGGTCGCGAAGGTCGTCAAGGGTGGGCGACGTTTCGGCTTCGCGGCGCTCGTCGTGGTCGGCGACCAGAAAGGTCGCGTGGGCTTCGGACACGGCAAGGCCCGCGAAGTGCCGGAGGCCATCCGCAAGGCGACGGAAGCCGCCAAGCGCGGGTTGATCCGTGTCCCGCTGCGCGAAGGCCGCACGCTGCATCATGACGTGAACGGACGCCATGGCGCCGGTCGCGTGATCCTGCGCGCTGCCCCGGCCGGAACCGGCATCATCGCGGGCGGCCCGATGCGCGCCGTCTTCGAGACTCTCGGGGTCCACGATGTCGTGGCCAAGAGCCAGGGCTCGTCCAATCCCTACAACATGGTGCGGGCCACGTTCGACGCCCTGGCGCACGAGGACTCGCCGCGTCAGGTTGCGGCGCGGCGCAACATCAAGGTGTCCACGCTGCAGGCACGCCGTCAGGGCGTGGATGCGGACGCGGTCGACGCGTGATCGGGAGGACATGACATGGACTCCCAGACCCAAAGCAAGTTCGTCGTCGAGCAGACGCGAAGCCCCATCGGCCGGCCCGCCCACCAGCGTCAGACCTTGGTGGCCCTCGGTCTCAACAAGATCGGCCGCCGCTCGTCGCTGATCGACAATGCATCGACCCGGGGCATGGTGGCCAAAGTAGCCCACCTCGTCCGCATCGTCGAAGGCGAGTAAGGAGCCGAGCGATGAAACTCAACGAGATCAAGGATAACGAAGGCTCGACCAAGAACCGCATGCGGGTTGGTCGCGGTATCGGCTCGGGCAAGGGCAAGACGGGCGGGCGTGGCGTCAAGGGTCAGAAGGCCCGAACCGGCGTGCGGATCAAGGGCTTCGAGGGCGGTCAGATGCCGTTGCATCGGCGCCTGCCGAAGCGTGGCTTCACCAATCTCTTCCGGCTCGATTACAACGAGATCAACATCGGCCGCATTCAGACCGCCGTGGACGAAGGCAAGCTTCAGTCCGGCCCGATCACCGTGGAGACGCTGGTTGAAGCCGGGCTCTGTTCGAAGCCTCGCGATGGCGTCAAGATCCTGGGCGCCGGCGAACTGAAGGCCTCACTCACCTTCGAAGTCGCGACGGCCTCGAAATCGGCCATCGCGGCCATCGAAGCGGCGGGCGGCTCGGTGAAGGTTTTGCGCGAACCGAAAGTCAAGGCCGAAAAGGCAGCGTAAGGCTGCTGCCCGGACGGGCCAGGTGATGCTCGAAGCTGAAGGCAGGGTGGCGGCTTAGGTCGACCACCCTGTTCGTTATCGGAGCGATCGGATTTCCGGTCTCGTCGGGACGGGATCGGATGGCTTCGCAGGCGCCGCTCAGGGCTGGCGAACGGCCTTGCCGCAGCCTTGTTCGGGCATCACCTTCATCATCGAGGATCGATCGGCCCGGGTGAGCGTCGAATCGCTCTTTCCAGGGCGCATTATCTTCGGGCCGGGCCTTTCGTCCGCCGAGGAAATCGCGCTATCAGTCGCACGAACGACGTGCCTTTGGAGCTTCTGTATGGCGTCGGCAGCGGAACAACTCGCAGCGAACATCAATTTCGCCTCGATCGGCAAAGCCGAAGAGCTGAAGAAGCGGATCTGGTTCACGCTGGGCGCGCTGATCATCTATCGCCTCGGAACCTACATCCCGCTGCCCGGCATAGATCCGGCGGCGTTCGAGGCGAGCTTCACGGGTCAGAAGCAAGGCGTCCTCGAACTGTTCAACATGTTCTCGGGAGGGGCCGTGCAGCGCATGGCCATCTTCGCGCTGAACATCATGCCCTATATTTCGGCATCGATCATCATCCAGCTTCTTACGTCGGTGATCCCCTCTCTGGAGACGCTGAAGAAGGAGGGTGAGGCGGGCCGCAAGGTCATCAATCAATATACGCGGTACCTGACCGTCGTCCTGGCAGCGTTCCAGGCCTACGGCATTTCGGTCGGGCTCGAAGGACAGTCCGGCGTCGTCACGGACCCGGGCCTGTTCTTTCGCATTTCGACCGTCCTGACCCTGATGGGCGGTACGATGTTCCTCATGTGGCTCGGGGAGCAGATCACGTCGCGCGGCATCGGCAACGGTTCATCGCTGATCATCTTCGCCGGTATCATCGCGGCCTTTCCGGCCGCCATCGCGCATACGTTGGAGTTAGGTCGCCAGGGTGCCATCTCGACCGTGTTCATTCTCGTGGTCCTGGTCATGGCGATCGCCACCATCGCGTTTATCGTCTTCATGGAGCGAGCACAGCGGCGGGTGCTCATCACCTATCCGAAGCGGCAGGTCGGCAACCGGATGTTCGAAGGACAGACGTCGTTTCTGCCTCTCAAGCTGAACACGTCGGGCGTCATCCCACCGATCTTCGCGTCGTCGCTCCTGCTTCTGCCGACGACGGTCGCGAATTTCACGCAGATGAACGGCGGAACGGGCTGGCTCGCCACCATCACGAGCTTCCTCGGTCATGGCCGGCCGGCCTATATCCTGCTCTACATCTTTCTGATCGTGTTCTTCGCCTTCTTCTACACGGCCGTGGTGTTCAATCCGACCGAGACGGCCGATAACCTGCGCAAGCATGGCGGCTTCATCCCAGGGGTGCGCCCCGGCGAGAAGACGGCGCAGTTCATCGATACGATCCTGACGCGCATCACCGTCCTCGGTGCTGGCTATCTTGCGATCATTTGCCTTCTTCCCGAGCTTCTGATCTCCTACGCGGCGTTGCCGTTCTACTTCGGCGGCACATCACTGCTGATCGTGGTGAGCGTGACCATGGATACGGTCGCCCAGGTCCACGGCCATCTGCAGGCGCAGCAATATGAGAGCCTGATCAAGAAGTCGCGGCTCAGAGGGAAGAAACGATGAGGATAGTGTTTCTGGGCCCCCCAGGCGCAGGAAAGGGCACGCAGGCGGCGCGGCTGATGCAGCGTCACGGCATCCCACAATTGTCGACGGGAGATATGCTTCGAGCCGCCGTGAAGGCAGGTACGCCGATTGGGCTCAAGGCGAAGGCCATCATGGAGGCGGGGGAACTCGTGTCCGACGCGGTCGTGGTCGGGATAGTGGCAGAGCGCATCTTGGAACCTGATGCGGCGCGGGGCTTCATTCTCGACGGCTTCCCGCGCACGGTCGCTCAGGCCGAGGCGCTCGACGCAGCCTTGTCGGACAAAGGCATGTCGCTCGACGCGATCCTGGAACTGAAGGTCGACCACGCAGCCTTGATAGACCGGATCGCGAGACGGGCCGCTCAGACGTTGGCGGAGGGCGGAACCGTTCGGCTCGACGATACTCCCGAAGTTCTAGCCAAGCGGCTCGAGGCCTATCACGTTCAAACGGAGCCCGTTTCGAACTACTATGAGATGACGGGACGGCTGAAATTGATCGACGGCATGTCCCCCGTCGAGCAGGTGTCGGCGATGATCGACCGCATTCTCGAGGGCGGAACACCGTTGGCCCGGTCCGCGTAAACCTCACCTTGACGATCTGTCCGGAAGCCGCTAAGGCGACCGGGCAAGTCTAGATCGTGCGCTACCGGGTCTCTCCTCCGCGGGGATCCGGTGTTTTTCGTTGACCGACCTCTGGAGATGGCGTTGACGGCACGGCGGTGCTGGACGCATGGAGAACAAACGTGGCCCGTATCGCTGGCGTCAATATCCCGACCAACAAGCGCGTAGTGATCGCGCTGCAATATATCCACGGCATCGGTGGAAAGAAGGCCGAGGAGATCTGCGAGAAGGTCAACATCCCGGCCGAACGTCGCGTCGCGCAATTGTCCGATGCCGAAGTGCTCCAGATCCGCGAGACCATCGACCGTGACTACATGGTCGAAGGGGATCTTCGCCGCGAGACCTCGATCAACATCAAGCGTCTCATGGATCTCGGGTGCTACCGGGGCCTTCGTCATCGCCGCAGCCTGCCGGTCCGTGGCCAGCGCACCCACACCAACGCCAGAACCCGTAAGGGCAAGGCGAAGCCGATTGCCGGCAAGAAGAAGTAATCGACACATTCCCGAGCGCCTGGTGTCACGGGCGCGCTTGAAGGATCAGGACTTTATCAGATGGCCAAAGAAGCAACGCGCGTCCGTCGTCGCGAGCGCAAGAATATCGCCTCGGGCATCGCCCATGTGAATTCGACGTTCAACAATACGATGATCACCATCACGGATGCGCAGGGCAATACGATCTCGTGGTCGTCCGCCGGCACAATGGGTTTCAAGGGGTCGCGGAAGTCGACTCCCTACGCGGCTCAAATGGCGGCGGAAGATGCTTCCCGCAAAGCCGCCGAGCATGGCATGCGGCTTCTCGAGGTCGAGGTCTCGGGTCCGGGTTCAGGGCGCGAATCGGCTCTCCGAGCCATTCAGGCCTCGGGCTTTACGGTCACGTCGATCCGCGACGTGACTCCCATCCCGCATAACGGCTGCCGTCCGCGCAAGCGCCGGCGCGTTTGAGCCGACGCCGGGGAAGGCGGTGCCTGTGGCGCCGTCGGCCCGTTTTGCGTTCTGCCGCGATTAGCGCGGCGTCTCAGGCTCGGAACCTCCGCACATGACCATGGTAATCTCGAAGAATTGGCAGGACCTGATCAAGCCGAACAAGCTTGAGGTCCAGATGGGCGACGACCCGAAGCGCATCGCCGTCGTGGTGGCTGAGCCACTGGAACGCGGCTTCGGTCTCACCATGGGCAATGCCCTGCGGCGCATCCTGCTGTCGTCGCTTCAGGGCGCGGCGGTCACGGCCGTTCACATCGACGGCGTGCTGCACGAGTTCTCTTCGATCCCTGGGGTTCGGGAAGACATCACCGACATCGTCCTCAACATCAAGGACATCTCGCTCAAGATGCAGGGCGAGGGTCCGAAGCGGATGATCCTGAAGAAACAGGGTCCCGGCACCGTCAAGGCGGGCGATATTCAGGTCGTCAACGACGTCCAGGTTCTCAATCCGGACCTCGTGATCTGCACGCTTGACGAAGGGGCCGAGATCCGCATGGAGTTCACGGTCAACACGGGCAAGGGTTATGTCCCGGCCGACCGCAACCGTTCCGAGGATGCACCGATCGGCCTCATCCCGGTCGACAGTCTCTACTCGCCGGTCAAGAAGGTCAGTTATCGGGTCGAGAACACCCGGGCCGGCCAGATCCTCGATTACGACAAGCTGACCATGACGGTCGAGACCAATGGCGGGATCACGCCGGAGGACGCCGTCGCCTATGCGGCCCGCATCCTCCAGGACCAGCTCAACGTCTTCGTCAATTTCGAGGAACCACGCCGCGAGGAAGTTTCGGCATCGATCCCCGAACTGGCCTTCAACCCGGCGTTGCTGAAGAAGGTGGACGAACTCGAACTCTCGGTTCGTTCGGCCAATTGCTTGAAGAACGACAATATCGTCTACATCGGCGACCTTATCCAGAAGTCCGAAGCCGAGATGCTCCGCACCCCGAACTTCGGCCGCAAGTCCCTGAACGAGATCAAGGAAGTTCTGGCCCAGATGGGTCTGCATCTCGGTATGGAAATCTCCGGTTGGCCGCCGGAGAACATCGACGAACTCGCCAAGCGGTTCGAAGAACACTATTGAGCGAAAGGCGCGGGGTGACCCACTCCTTCGACGCATAGGCGGCCCTCAAGGGGCTGCACTCAAAAGAGAGCGGGCGGCCCGTGGCACGGCGTCCGCATAACAACACTGGAGATCGCCATGTATCACGGACGCGCCAAGCGGCGCTTCAATCGCACAGCCGAACACCGCAAGGCGATGTTCGCCAATATGTCCTGCGCGCTCATCCACCATGAGCAGATCGTAACGACTTTGCCCAAGGCCAAGGATCTGCGTCCCGTCGTGGAGAAGCTCGTCACGCTGGCTAAGCGTGGCGATCTCCATGCGCGTCGGCAGGCTTTGGCGCAGATCCGCCAACTTGTCGTCGTGAAGAAACTCTTCGATGTGATCGGGCCGCGCTACAGGGAACGGAACGGCGGCTATTGCCGGGTCCTCAAGGCAGGCTTCAGGTATGGCGACAATGCCCCGCTCGCCGTGATCGAGTTCGTCGATCGCGACGTCGACGCCAAGGGCTCGTCGCTCGGTGGCTACGTCGCCGCGCTCGAAGACGCGGCCTGACGTTTCCCGTCCGGGTTCCTCTTGAACCGGGCGGCTTCCGAAGAGATTTGACTGGGGCCGGGGCGGCAGCCGTCCGGCCCCGCCGCGTTTGAATCCGATTACGCGAGGTCGAGCTTCGCCAATGATCTTCCCATCGTTCCTGACGCGTTGTCTGCCCGTCCTCGCCGTTGCGTGGCTGTCGTGCGGCTCGACCGGTTACGCCGAAGAACGGCAACTGCCCCAGGACCGGAGCGAGGTCATCCTGTCCTTCGCGCCGGTCGCGCGACAGGCCCAACCGACCGTCGTCAACGTCTATGCCTCGAGAGTCGAGAAGCGGCAGCGCAACAGCCTGCTCGACGATCCCATCTTCCGTCAGTTTTTCGGCGGAGGCAGCTCCCGCCCCGGCAACCCCACTGCCCAATCCTTGGGCTCCGGCGTCATCGTGGATCCCTCGGGTCTGGTGGTGACCAATTATCATGTCATCGAGAACATGACCGAGGTGAAGGTCGCTCTATCCGACAAACGCGAGTTCTCCGCCGACATCGTGCTCAGGGATCAGCGCACCGACCTCGCGGTGCTGCGGCTCAAAGGAGCATCGAATCTTCCCGTCATGGAGTTCGGAGACTCGGATACGTTGCAGGTCGGCGACATCGTCCTGGCCGTGGGTGACCCTTTCGGCGTGGGCCAGACCGTGACCCAGGGCATCGTCTCGGGCCTCGCGCGCAGCCAGATCGGGAAGAGCGACTATCAATATTTCATCCAGACCGATGCGGCCATCAATCCCGGGAACTCGGGTGGGGCGCTGGTCGACATGAAGGCCCGGCTGATCGGCATCAACTCCGCCATTTATTCGCAGTCGGGGGGCAGCATCGGGATCGGCTTCGCGATCCCGGTCAATATGGTCAAGGGCGTGGTAGCGGCGGCGCAGAGCGGCGCAGGGCGGGTGAGCCGACCCTGGCTCGGCGCGAGCCTGCAAGGCGTCACGCATGATATGAGCGAAGCCCTCGGCCTCGACCGGCCGTCCGGCGTGCTCGTGGCCGACATCACGGACAAGAGCCCGGCCGCTAATTCCGGGTTGAAGCGCGGTGATGTGATCACGGCGGTCGATGGCGTCCTGGTCGACGATCCTGATTCTTTCGGCTATCGCCTGGCCACGAAGCCGCTCGGCGGCACGGCGACCTTCACGGTCCGGCGGGACGGGCAGGGGCTTCAACTTCCGTTGAAGCTGATCGCTCCACCCGAGATCCCGGCGCGCGACGCCGTCACGCTCCACAACGCGTCGCCTTTCGCGGGGGCGACCGTCGTCAACCAATCACCGGCCGTCGCGGACGAGCTCTCGCTGGGAACCCTGCAGCCCGGCGTCGTCGTCACCGAAATCGAGGACGGTTCGGCCGCCGCCGTGACGGGACTGCAGAAGGGCGATGTCATCATCGGGATCGGCAACAGCCGCATCGCGACGACCCGTCAGATGGAGCGTGCGACGGCAAACCGACAGGACTTCTGGCATGTGACGCTGGAGCGGGACGGCCAAGTCATAGAATCGGAAGTCTCGGGCTGATGGAACGGGACCGGACATGAGCGATCTCTTCTCGCAGGCCGGTCTCGAGAACGATGTTGCCCGGCCGCTGGCCGATCGCCTGCGCCCGGCGCGGCTCGATGAGGTGGCGGGCCAGGCGCATCTCGTCGGGCCCGATGGCGCTCTCACGCGTCTTCTCGACGGAGGCTCGCTCGGCTCCTTGATCTTCTGGGGCCCGCCCGGTACCGGCAAGACGACGGTGGCGCGTTTGATGGCGCATCGGACCAAGCTCGACTTCATCGCAGTGTCGGCGATCTTCTCGGGTGTGGCCGACCTCAAGAAGCTGTTCGAGGAGGCGCGCGTGCGCCGGCGGGCCGGGCGCGGCACGCTTCTGTTCGTCGACGAGATTCACCGCTTCAACCGCGCGCAGCAGGACGGCTTCCTGCCCGTGATGGAAGACGGCACCGTTACGCTGATCGGCGCCACGACCGAGAACCCGTCCTTCGAGCTCAACGGAGCCTTGCTGTCGCGGGCCCGCGTCCTGGTCTTCCATGCCCTCGATGCGCAGGCCCTGGGCGATCTCCTGGCACGCGCCGAAGCCACGGAGGGCAAGCCGCTGCCGCTGTCCTCCGAGGCCCGCGAGGCGCTGGTCCTCATGGCCGACGGCGATGGGCGCGCGCTGCTCAATCTGGCCGAAGACGTCTGGCGCGCCGCTCGCTCAGGAGAGGAGCTCGACACGGCGCGGCTCATCGACGTGGTGCAACGCCGAGCACCCCTCTACGACAAAGGCCAGGACGGCCATTACAATCTGATTTCGGCGCTGCACAAGGCGGTGCGTGGATCGGATCCCGATGCCGCGCTCTACTACTTGGCCCGCATGTTCGACGCTGGCGAAGACCGTCTCTTCCTGGCCCGGCGGATCGTCCGCATGGCATCCGAAGACATCGGCCTCGCTGACCCGCAGGCCCTGGTGGTCGCCAACGCGGCCAAGGACGCCTTCGATTTTCTGGGCAGTCCCGAGGGTGAACTCTCCATCGCCGAGGCGGTCGTCTACCTGGCGACGGCGCCGAAGTCGAACGCCGTCTACGTGGCCTACAAGGCCGCCATGGCTCTGGCCAAGGAGCATGGTTCGCTTCTGCCGCCGAAGACCATCCTGAACGCTCCCACGAAGGTGATGAAGCGCGAGGGCTATGGCGAAGGCTACCGTTACGACCATGACGAGCCGGACGCCTTCTCGGGCCAGGACTACTGGCCCGATAGCCTCGGTCGGCAGACGATCTATCATCCCGTCGAGCGCGGCTTCGAGCGTGAGGTCGGCCGGCGGTTGGCCTGGTGGCGCGAGCAGCGCACGGCGCGCCGGCCCGGTTGAGAACCGCAGGCCTTCCCGGCTCATCTGACAAGTTCACTGCTGTTCTGCTTCGACCAACAGGGGCGCCAGATGTCGTAGGCGCTTGGAGCCCGCGATGTGCTCTCGGCACCACTGCAACAGATCACGACGCTTCGATGAAGCGACGCAAGAGCTCGTTGAAGGCTTCCGGTGCTTCCAAGGGAGCGAAGTGCCCACAACCCTCCACCACGTGCAGCGTGGAACCGGTAATCCGGTCGACGATCCGCTGGCCCGCCGCGGCAGGAGCACTCGGGTCTTCACCTCCCGCCACCACCATGGTCGGACAGGTTACGGCATCGAGCTGGTGTTCCAGGTCCAGTGCCGCGACCATGTCCCAGAGCGAGGCGTGATACTCCGGGTCCTGCTGCACCATCAGCTTGATGGCCCGGTCGATCACATCCGGGCGCTGCGTGCGGAAGGCCAGCGGGAACCAGCGTTCGGTCGACAGCGGGGCTATCGCCGCCATTGCGCCGGCGCGCGCCACGCGAGCCCTGTCGCGCACGGCCTGTCGGGCGGCATCGGGAAACGTGCATGATGTCGCGACGAGGCTGAGCGAGCGGACCCGTTCGGGCCGGGCGATCGTGAACGTCTGCGCGATCATGCCGCCCAACGAGATGCCGACGAGGTGCACTGCTCCGGCATCGATCTGCTCGAGCACGCCTGCCACCGATCGGGCCATCTTGTCGAACGTGGGTCTTTCGTCGTGGCCGCCCGATAAGCCGTGGCCTGGCAGGTCGAGCGCAACGATGTCGTGGTCGCGGCCGAACGCCTCGATCTGATGATCCCACCAGGTCAAATCCAGCCCGAGGGCGTGCAGGAACACGATGGGCGGCCGCCCTTTCGGGCCGGTGCGAACCACGTTGATGTCCGGTCCGCCAACGATCGTCACTCTCGGCATTTCATGCTCCGGTCGACAGACGCATTCGGCCTATGCCGAAGGATACCCGTCTCCATCAGACGTGCGATCACTGTGTCGTTTGTTTGCTCCGTGATCGGGGCCGGATCGACGCGCGCAGTCGGGCAGGCCATTGGCCGTGAGAGAGGCAGCGCCGGGAGGCCGAGTCCGATTCTCCGGGCCGAGATCAAGGATTGTGCGACCCCTGGCTCACCCCTAAGCAGACTCTCACAAGTCTGCTTACCCTTAAGGTTCGAAGCAGCATTGATTTTGCTTTGAAAAAGCCAAATCAATCGTGGCTTTCGCCACGCAAGGCTGCTTAGGACATCAG
>CAXTME010000088.1:12537-20934 GCA_964245215.1 uncultured Lichenihabitans sp. | reverse complement strand
TAGCCGGACTTGCCGGGGAGTTTCGCGATGGTCTTGGCGTCGGCCGCGAACTCGTCGAGCGTCTTCGGCGGTTCGGTGATGCCGGCCTGCTTGAACAGGACCTTGTTGTAGAACATGGCCCGGAGATAGAAGCCGTAGGGCAGCATGTAGGCGGTCTTGCCGACGTAGCGGCCCATCTCCAACGCCCGGTCGTTGAGGCCGGCGGTCTGGTCCCATTTGGCGAGGTAGGGTTCGAGGCTTTCGAGCCGGCCGCTCCCCGCGTAAAGCGACAGCCACCGGTCCGGCATCTCGACGACGTCGGGCGTATCGCCGGCCGACACCATCGTGGCGAACTTCTCGAAGGCCGAACTCCAGGCGAGCGACGTGATCTCGACGTGGACGCCCGGGTGGCTCTTCTCGAAACCGTCGACGATGCCCTTCAGGGTCTCGGTCCGCTCGGGGCTGGTGATCACCTCGACGAGTTTCAGCGTCGTATCGGCTCTGGCCGGGACGCCGAGGAGCAGGCAGGCGGTTGCGCCGAGCAGCAGTCGTTTGAGCATCGTCAGGATCCTTTACGGTGGAACGAAACCATCATCGGCGGGCCGCCGCCAAGGCTTGCGCGAGATCGGCCCAGAGCGCTTCGGTGCCTTCGAGCCCGACATGCAGCCGTACCATGCGCTCGGGCACGCCGAAATCCACGGCCGAGTTCGGGCCGGCCGCCTGCACGCGCGTCACGAGGGCCGGCACGACGAGGCTCTCGTGCCCGCCCCAGCTCACACCCAGCTGGAACAGGGTCAGCGCGTCGCAGAAGGCCGGGATGTCGATGCTTTGGTCGAAGACGAAGGAGAAAAGCCCGCTGGTCCCCGTGAGGCCGGGCGGCAGACGCGGGGCGAGGGCCGGGTGATGCACGCTCGTGACCGAGGGGTCCTCGGCGAGGCGGCGCGCCAGGGTCACGGCCGAGTCCTCGTGCATGCGAAGCCGTGTCGGCAGGGTGCGAAGCCCGCGCAGCAGCAGCCAGGCTTCGAAGGGCGCGAGCTTGGCCCCGATGTAAGGGCAGATGGTCTGGCGGATGTGTCGGATGAGGTCGGCCCGGCCCGCCACGACACCCGCCACCGTGTCGCTGTGCCCGCCGATATACTTCGAGGCCGAGTGGATCACGAGGTCCACCCCGAGCGACACCGGCTTCTGGAAGACCGGCGTGGCCCAGGAATTGTCGATCATCGTCATGACGCCGTGCCGCCGTGCGAGCCCGGCCAGGGCACCGACGTCGAGCGCCTCCATGGTCCAGCTGGTCGGGCTTTCGAGGTAGAGGAGCCGCGCGCCCTGAATCGCCGCTCCGACGCCCGCATGATCGGCGCCGTCCACGTAGTCGACCGTGACCCGAAGCTTTTTCAGCAGCGTCTCGAAGAGGCGGTAAGCGTCGGGATAAACGTGGCGGACGCAGACGATGCGGTCGCCCGGTTCGACGAAGGCCAGAACGGCGCCCGAGATCGCCGCCATGCCGCTCGGGAACCCGATGGCGTCTTCGGCGCCTTCGAGAGCCGCGAGCTTTTCTTCGAAGAGCGTGACGGTCGGGTTCGTGGTGCGGGAATAGACGGGCCGGCTCTTCCGCCCCGCATAGGTCTCGACCATGTCGGCCGTCGTCGCGAAGGTGAAGAGCGACGTCTGCACGATCGCCGGCACCACGGCTTCGAAGGCGTGCGGCCCGTCATGCGCCACGATGCGCTCGGCCTCGGCGAAACGGTCAAGCGTCGTCATAAGCTCACGGCCTTGATGTCCTGCTCTCAGCCGCCGATGGGCGCTTCTCTAGGAACTTTGCCGAGCCGGGATGCCGCGTCAAGGCGCGTTCTTCGCTTCTCCCGCTTGCGGGAGAAGGTGGCGCGCAGCGCCGGATGAGGGCGCGCGAAGCCCTCAGATCTTGATCCAGACCCCTCCGGTGCCCGACGACCTTATAGCCGCCTCGATGAACGCGAGCCCTCTCACCCCGTCGTCGATCGTCGGGTAGAGCACGTCGGGCGACGGCCGGCCGCCGTCCCGCGCCGCCACGATGGCGTCAGCGATCTCGGTGTAAAGGTTGGCGAAGGCCTCGAGATAGCCTTCGGGATGCCCGCCCGGAATGCGCGACATCCGGCGGTTCGCCGCATCGGCACCCGGGCCGTTGCGCGTCACGATCTGCTGGTTGGCGCCGAGCGGCGACCAGACCATGCGGTTCGGCTCGGCCTGCACCCATTCGAGCCCGCCCTTCGTCCCGTAGATGCGGATCTTCAAGCCGTTCTCGTGGCCCGGCGAGACCTGGCTGGCCCAGAGCATGCCCTTGGCGCCGTCGCCCCAGCGCATCAGGATCTGGGCATCGTCGTCGACGCGGCGGCCCTCGACGAAGGTGGTGAGTTCGGCGCAGAGCGCGTCGACCTCGGCGCCTGCGACGAACTCGGCGAGGTTGAAGGCATGCGTGCCGATATCGCCGATACAGCCGCCGGCGCCGGTCCGCGCGGGGTCGGTCCGCCACTCGGCCTGTTTCTGGCCGGTCTCCTCGAGGCGTTCGGCCAGCCAATCCTGAGGATATTCGACCTGCACGACGCGGATCCGGCCGAGCTCCCCGGCCGCGACCATCGCCCGGGCCTGCCGCACCAGCGGATAGCCTGTATAGTTGTGGGTGAGGGCGAAGATCCGCCCCGACCGGTCGACCGCGGCTTTCAGGAATCGAGCCTCGTCGAGCGAGGTCGTGAGCGGCTTGTCGCAGATGACGTGGATGCCGGCCTCGAGAAAGGCCAGGATCGCCGGACCATGCATGTGGTTCGGCGTGACGATCGTCACGGCCTCGATGCCGTCGGGCCGCGCGGCCTCGGCCCGTGCCATGGTGGCGAAATCGGGATAGGACCGCTCCGGATCGAGGCCCAGCGCCGCGCCGGAGCGCGCCGCCTTCTCGGGCGTCGACGACAGGGCGCCCGCCACGAAATCGTAGCGGTCGTCGAGCCGCGACGCGATGCGGTGCACGCCTCCGATGAAGGCGCCCTCGCCGCCCCCCACCATGCCGAGCCGGATGCGCCGTCCCCGGTCTTCGCTGCGTCCTTCGATCATCTCGTTCTCCCGGTGTGCGAGGTCAGGCGATGCCGAGCATCCGGCGGTTGCGCGCTTCGTCCGGGGCGGCCCCGGCAAAATCGTCGAAGGCCTTTTCGGTGACCCGGATGATATGCGCCGCAATGAACTCGGCGCCCTCGCGCGCCCCGTCCTCGGGGTGCTTCAGGCAGCATTCCCATTCGAGCACGGCCCAGCTCTCGTAGCCGTATTGTGCCATTTTGGAGAAGATCCCCGCGAAGTCGACCTGCCCGTCGCCGAGCGAGCGGAAGCGGGCCGCGCGTTCGACCCAGGGCTTGAAACCCGAGTAGAAGCCCTGCCGGCCGGTCGGGTTGAACTCGGCATCCTTGACGTGGAAAGCCTTGATGCGCTCGTGGTAGATGTCGATGAAGGCAAGGTAGTCGAGCCCCTGCAGTAGGAAATGCGAGGGATCGTAGTTGATGGCGCAACGCTGGTGGTTGCCGGTCGCCGCCAGGAACTGCTCGAAGGTCGCGCCGTCGAAGACGTCTTCGCCCGGGTGGATCTCGAACGCGAGGTCGCAGCCGGCCTCTTCGTAAGCATCGAGGATGGGGCGCCAGCGGCGGCCGAGTTCGGTGAAGCTCGCCTCCACAAGCCCTGCGGGACGCTGCGGCCAGGGATAGACGAAGGGCCAGGCGAGCGCCCCGGTGAAAGAGACGCCGGCCTCGAGCCCGAGATGGCGCGAGGCCCGCGCCGCCATGACGACCTGGTCGACCGCCCAGGCCTGCCGGCCCTTCGGGTTGCCGTGGAGTTGCGGTGGCGCGAATGCATCGAAGGCGTCGTCATAGGCTGGGTTCACGGCGACGAGCTGGCCTTGCAGGTGGGTGGAGAGCTCGGTGATGGCGAGACCGTGGGACGCGGCCGTGCCGGCGACTTCGTCGCAATAGGTCTTCGATTCGGCCGCGCGCACGAGATCGAAGAGGCGCGGGTCCCAAGTGGGGATCTGCACGCCCTTGTAGCCGAGCCCCGCGGCCCAGCCGCAGATCGCGTCCAGGCTGTTGAACGGCGCGGCATCGCCGGCGAATTGGGCCAGAAACAGGCCTGGGCCTTTCAGTGTCTTGGGCACGATATCCTCCTCCAGTGTCTCATGCCGCGGCCTTTCAGGCGACGTCGGCGGGGCGGATGGCGATCATCCGGACGGTTTACAGGCCGCCATCGGAACGCTCGCCTTGCGATATGCTCGCGGGTTCATCCGAAGCTTGTCTAGCAACAGCTGATACTTGAGGCAAAACCGCGACCGCCTTCCCTGTCGGCCGTGCCTCGGTCTGAGCACTCCGGAGGTCGGATCGACCGGCCGACGTCCGTCTTCTTCGATGTCGGTCCTTCGGACACCGCTCTCCGTTCAGGAGGAGCCGCGGCCGTCATCCACGTCGGCTTCGTCGTCGAGATCGCCCTCGGCGAGGCTGTGCCGCAGGCGCGTGGGAAGAAGCTCGCCGCTCTGCTCGAGCACCGGATAGGCGGCGGCCGACACGAGGTGCATGTTGACCCGCTTCATGTCGCGCAGGAGATCGAGGTAGAGGGCGCCGCGTTCCTGGTCGAGCAGCCCGTCGCGCAACCGGGTGAAATGCTCTCCGGTGGCCCTGGCCTCGATGTCGCGGAACACCTCCTTCTGGGCCGCGAGCAACCGCGCCGTCCTGAGATCGCCGGTGAGCAGCACGTTGGCGGCCGACCGGACGTTGGTCAGCAACTGGTCGAGCGCGGCCCGCAATTCGGCCTCCCGATCCTTCGGCAGCACGAGCCCGTGCTTGATGCGCTTGGCCACGAGGCCGAGCAGGTTCCGCTCGACGACATCCGCCGCATGCTCGATGTTGGTGGTGAAGAGCACGATGTCGCCGGCGCGGCGCCGGTCCTCGGCCGACATGGCGTCGGGATCGAGTTCCGTCAGATAGGCCGTGACGGCGCCGCTGAGCTTGCCCGTGACGGCGGCGAGCTTCTTGGTTTCGCCGAGGCGTCGCCGATCCGCTTTGTCGAGAACGGCCCGCAAGCCGTTCAGCATGTCGTCGAGAAGATCGGTGAGGCGCAAGGCTTCGCGCGTGGCGCATCCCAAGGCCACGAAGGGGGCTTCGAGGGCGTTGCGGTCGAGGTAGAGCGGCCGAGACGGGTCGCCCTCGGCAACCCGTTCGGGCAGCAGATGGCGCAGCAGCCGGGCCAGGCTCGGCAGCAGCGGCAGAAACACCACCGCGACAGCGAGGTTGAACGCGACGTGGAAATCCGCCACGGCGCGCTCGACATTCGGCTGCCACTGCACCAGGAGACGTCCGGCCGGCGCGAGAACCATCAGGGCCGCCACCACTCCGACCACGCGGGTCAGGAGGTTGCCGACCGGCAGGCGCTTCGCGGCCGGGTCCTCGCCGGCGGCGCCTTCGAGACAAGGGTTGAGGGCCGTACCGAGGTTGGCGCCAAGCACGAGCGCGAAGGCGGTGTCGGGCGGCACGACTCCCCGCGCGGCGAACGACATGACGAGCAGCACGATCGCGACCGACGAGTGCGCCGCCCAGGTGAGGGCGGCGGCCATCACGACGTCGACTAGCGGCTGGGTCGCCACGATGCCGAGCAGAAGGCGCAGGCTCGGCTGGTCCTCGTAGGGCGTCACGAGCGTGAGGAGCTCGCGCAGCGCCATGAACATCAGGCCGAGCCCGATCAGCACGCGGCCGAAATCGCGCGAGGCCGCCGTGGTGCGGCGGAACAGCAACACGCCGAAGAGGATCAGCGGTGCTGCAGCGGCCGCGGCGTCGAAGGAGAAGAACTGTACGATCAGCGTGGTGCCGACGTTGGCGCCGAGCATCACGGCCAAGGCCGGCACGAGGTCGACGAGGCCGCCGGCCGCGAAACCGGTGATCATGAGACCGGTGGCGGTGCTGCTCTGGAGAACCGCGGTGGCGCCGAGACCGGCCGCGAAGGCCTTGAACCGGTTGCTCAGCGCCGAGGCGAGCACCCGGCGCAGCTTCGGCCCGAAGGCGCGCTGAACACCCGTCTGCACCATGCGGACGCCCCACAACAGGAGAGCGATCGCGCCCGCGAGATTGAGGATCGTTAACGAGAGGTCCAAAGGCTTCAGTCCAGGATCTTCTGCATGAGGAGGAGGTCGAGATAGCGGTCGAACTTGTAGCCGACCTCCGGCATCAGGCCGGCCCGGGTGAAGCCGAAGCGCTCGTGCAGCGCGATCGATGCCGTATTGGCGGCATCGAGCCCTCCCACCATGACATGCTTGCCGAGGACCTTGGCGCGTTCCATCAGCGGGGGTAGCAGCAGGGCCGCGACGCCGCGGCGGCGGTGCTCCCGGCCGACGTAGATCGAATGTTCGACGGTTTTGAAGTAGCCGTCGTGCGGCCGGAAGTCGCCGAACGACGCGTAGCCCAACACGACGTCCGCTTCGGCCGCGACGAGAAACGGAAAGCCCCGCGCCCGCCGCTCGGCCAGGAAGGCTCGGCGATTGGCGAGGTCGACGGGGTGGAACGAGAAGATCGCGGTCGAGGTGGCGATCGCGTCGTTGTGGATGGCGAGGATGGCCGGCAGGTCTGCCTCGGTCGCGTCGCGGATGTCGATGCCCATCAGGTCTCATCCTGCGATTGCTCGAGGAGCGGGGCCGGACGGCCCCGGCGACGGGCATTGCCCTCCGCCCAGTCGAGCTCCTCTTCGAGGGCATGGTAGGCATCGTCGCCGATTTCGCGGGTGTGACGCAAGTTCTGCACCGCCGTTCGTTCGGCCGCGATCGCCTTCATGCGAAGTTTGCCGAACACCTTGGGACGGAGCCCGCGCAGCCCCTCGTCCTGCAGCACGACGTTGTACTCCTTCCGCAGGATCGCGGCTTCGGGCTCGTCGACGCCGTCGAGCGAGCGCAAGGCCGCACGGGTCGCTTCCTGGCGCGCGAACTCGCGCTCGCGCTCGAAGCGGCCATCGTCGGAGAGGTTGAGCCAGCGCATGAGCGGGCCGAGCGTCAAGCCTTGGATCACCAGTGTGCCGAGCACGACCGAGAAGGCCGCGACGATGACGAGGTCGCGGTGCGGGAAGTCCGTGCCGCCTGCGGCTTCGGGAAGCGCCAGGGCGGTGGCGAGCGTCAGGAGGCCGCGCATGCCGCACCAGCCGACCACGAGAGCGCTCTTGTAGCTGCGCGCCGCCGGCGTCCGCCGCTCGGCCGGTGTCGTCGCGCGCTGCACGAGGCGTGCGATACCGTTGTACACGAAGGTCCAGATCAGCCTGACGACGATCACGGTGGCGAGGATCGCGAGTCCGAACCAGGCATAGGGGGCAAAGCTGCCGTCGATCGCCCGGCCGATCTCCTGCAATTGCAGCCCGATCAGCATGAAGGCCAGCGCGTTCAACACATAGACCGCGACCTCCCAGACCGCGGAAGACCCGCGCCGGTTCTCGGCACCGAGGTGGGCAGGCGCGAGACGTGCCAGAACCACCGCATAGGTCACGAGCGTCAGGACGGGCGAGACGCCGAGTTTTTCGGCCGCGATCCAGACCAGGAATGTGGCGACGAACTGGGTCACGACCGAGATGGCAAGATCGGTGATGCGCCGCGTCAGGACCATGTAGAGCCGGGCCAGCACCCAGCCCAGCAGCAGGCTGCCCACGGAATTGGCGAGGAACAGCGGCACCGCATTGGAAGGCGTCAGGGCCGTGCCGAGCGCCACGCCGACCGCGTAGCGGTAGATCAGCAGCGCGCTGGCATCGTTCAGCAGGCCTTCGCCTTCGAGGATCACCATGAGGCGCCGGGGCGGGCTCATCGGCCCGAGTACGGCCGTGGCCGAAACGGGGTCGGGCGGCGCCACGATGGCGCCGAGTGCGATCGCCACGGACCAGGGCATGTCGGGGACGAGGTGCCGCGCCATGAGAGCCACGGCCGCTACCGTGAGGGCGACGGCGATGAGCACGAGGCTCGAAACCGGGATCCAGTTCTCCCGGAGGTCGCGCGGCGAGGCGTCGAACGCTGCGTCGAGGATCACCGGCGCCACGAAGAGCGTCAGCGCCAGGTCGGGATCGAACCGGATCCCCGGGACGTCGAAAGGTGCCAGGGCCAGACCCGTGCCGGCCAGCGCCAGCAGCACGGGGTAGGGGGCGCCGATCTTTCGCGCGATGGCGGTCAGGAGCGCACCGCCGAGCAGCAGCGCGAGGACAAGTTCGAAAAGCAGCATGGCCCGGAGTTTAGCCGCCTAAACGCCGCCAGCATAGCACGCCCGTGCGGCCGACCAGGATACCGGCTACCAGGAAACAGACCGTGCCCGACCCGACGGGACCACCGCACCTTGCACGGTCAAGGCGTCGCCAGAGCGAGGAACGCCGTGGCGAGATCCGCGTCCTGGCCGGGACTGTCGCCGA
>CAXTME010000088.1:0-12437 GCA_964245215.1 uncultured Lichenihabitans sp. | reverse complement strand
GCTTGTCGACCTCGCACCGGCAAACCGAAAAGCCGCTCCCCACCCGGTTCGCTCCAGTTCGGGAGCATCGGGCACGGGCCAATCGTCGAACACGTCGCTTCGGCAAGGAGTGCGGCTTCACGTCGACCCACGGTGCACCCTCCACGGGAAGATCAGCGTTAAAATTCCTCCCAATTGCTATCCGGCTCCAGCTTGCGTACGGCCTGCCCGGCACCTCCTGTCCGAAGGGCGCGCACGGGCTTTGCCTGGGCAGGTGGCTTCGAGGCGGCAGAGACCTTGTGGACCGCCCGACCCGTGCCAAACGATGGCTGACTTTGTCCCAACTCGAAGCGGCTGATCAGCTTCGATAGTTCCTCGGTTTCCTTCGCCAAGGCATGGCTGGCTGCGGTGGATTCCTCAACCATAGCAGCATTTTGCTGCGTGACCTGATCCATCTGGTTGACGGCGGTGTTCACCTGATCGAGACCCGTCGCCTGCTCCTGAGCCGAGGCCGCAATGTCGGCCACGATGCCGTTGATTTCGCTGATCTGAAGAACGATCCGCTCCAAAGCCCTGCCGGTCTCCCCCACGAGAGCGACGCCCTGCTCGACTTGCGTCGTAGATGCCGAGATGAGCGTCTTGATTTCCTTGGCTGCTTCTGCAGAACGCTGCGCCAAGGCGCGAACCTCCGAGGCCACCACGGCAAAACCCCGTCCCGCGTCGCCGGCACGGGCCGCCTCGACACCGGCATTGAGGGCCAGCAGGTTCGTCTGGAAGGCGATTTCGTCGATCACGCCGATGATTTGACCGATCTGGTTCGAGGATCTCTCGATGCCGCTCATGGCTTCGACGGCTTGGCGCACGACTTGGCCAGAATGCTCCGCATCCTTCTTGGCGGCGCCGACGACTTCCCGAGCATGTTTGGAGCCTTGGGCTGTCTTGCGCACCGTATTGGTGATCTCGTCGAGAGCCGCTGCGGTCTCTTCGAGGCTCGCGGCCTGCTGCTCGGTTCGCCGCGACAGATCATCGGCCGCGGAGGATATTTCGTTTGTTCCCGATTTGATCGCCACCGTATTTCCGGATACGACCTTCATGGTCTCTTGTAACTTGCCCATGGCGCCGTTGAAGTCGGTCCTCAGCTTTTCATAGTCAGCCGTGAAAGCTTCATCGATGCGAAAGATCAAGCTGCCGTCGGAAAGCTGCTCGAGTCCCTTTGCGATCGACTCGACGACATGTCGCTGTTGGTGGGCCGTTTCGATCTGCAAAGCCTGCGTCCGGCCTTGTTCCGCATCGGCGTGCTTGCGATCGGCTGCTGCGTTTTCTTCGCTCGACCTGAGCTTGATGCCGTTGTCCTTGAACACTTGAACGGCTTGGGTCATACGTCCGATTTCATCGCGCCGCTCGGCGTCTTCGATCGCGACCGAAAGGTCGCCGCCTGCAAGCCGCAGCATGGTATTCGTCAGGCGTGCAATGGGTGTCGAAATCCAAGCTCGGAGCGCGAACCATGCCAGTGACGCAACCAGCGCCAAGCCCCCGAGGACGACACCATAGGTGATATGGATCGTGCTAGCGGTGACGACGCTCAAGTTATCGTTGAGCTTCTTTTCATCATCGATCGCCTGATCCACGATCTTTCGTGCTTCGTCGACCAGTGGTTTGAAAGGCGGGTTACAGACCTTAATGAATTCCGTTTGTGAAGCTAGGACCGCATCGGGTGTAGTGGTCGATTTACCCAGCTTGATGGCTCTTGCGCACACGTTATCGATAAGATCCACAGCGCTTTGTGCAAATTCACCAATCTTATAGGTGTTCGACGCGTCTAAAGTCTTCGCTTCGTCGCTATATTTGACGAATTGTGATCGGCCGTCCCTGATTTCCGCTTCAGCTATGGTGTCCAATTCATCGGTGTTGGCTATTTCAAGACCAGATATGGCGGCCCGAACCGCAAGCAGGGCGCGATTTGCCTTTGCAAGCTCGACGGCGATCATGCCCTGATGGTCCATGGCATCCGAATAGCCGTCATCGATGGCTTGCATCTTCGTCGCGGAGAAAATGGTGGATCCTGCCGCTAACAGTCCGAATAGAGAGATGATGATCAAAAACTTACCGATAATAGGGGTGTTGCTGACATTCATTTTGGAACCTCATGAAGCCGACGCCCTCGGTTAGCTCCGCAGCCTAACCCGGGGTAGATCACTTTCAACGGTAATGGCTAATTTTTCTATAACGACACGCAACTGTTAGGTGAGTTTTGAAATGCGGGCTCGGTCCGGCTCCGACGGCCAGGCAGTCAGGTCGCCCAAAGTGCAAGGCACCAGACGTTGTATTGTCTGAAGAGGACTTATTCGGCTCGACGAGGGTCGGTTAGATGCCGGTTGTTCGCTCGACGGCGAGGCCGCCGGTGCGGGCGGTAACGCGTGACGTCGTGCTCCGCCTCAGGCCAGAGCGTTTTCCACCACGATGAATTCCAAGTCGTCGCGTCGCGGAACGCCGAACCGTGCGTCCCCAAAAGCAAGGGGCTTCGTCTCGCCGGTGCGTCGAAAGCGGCGCCGCCCGTACCAGGCGACGAGTTCGACGCGGCGCGAGATCACGGTCGTGCGTAGCGCCCGGCAACCAGGGTTCGCTCCCCTGCCGGAGGCCGATCCCGCTACGGCGCGGCCTCGACCTCCTCGCGGACGCTTTCGCCGGCTTCAGGTTTTGGGGCCGCGGCAGGCCGACGATGTCGTAGCCGCCAGGTCGTCTTCGGCAAACGTGCTTGCCGCCGTTTGTCGTCTTATGCGCCATGAACGCGAACGTCAGCGCCTCCGGGTCGCCAATCGCGGCCTCGATTGCGAACGCCACGCTTCTTTCCCTCAACCGTGAAAGGCGACTAGGTGACGGCGACGGTCACACGCAGAAACCTCGCGGGGATCGATGTCGAGTTCGTGCTCAGGCTCACGTTGGCGTTCTGGAACAGGGCTACAAGCTCCTTCAGGAGGTCGTCGGCGCGACCCGTCTTACCCGCTGCCTCGAATGCATTCATCGTCGGGCCGTAATAGTGTTGAAATGCTGAGACCAGCTGCGAAGGCGGGTGCGGATAGTCGAACATGTACGTGTCTGTCGTAAAAGATACGCTCTCCTTCGAAATACCCGCGCTGGCGAACCTCTCGATGACGTAGGTCTCGACTCCCCAGGTCATCGGGCTGACGAAACCCTCCGGCGGAGGCGGTGAATAACTCGCGCTGATTTTGAGGACTTGCGCGACAAGCGTCGGGTCATTCGGGATCCAGTTGCCCATGACGATCCGACCGCCAGGACGGGTCACACGCACCATCTCCCGGGCGACATCGAGCGGCCGCGGGGCGAACATGGCGCCAAAGATACTGACGACGAGATCGAAATTCCTGTCTTCCAGATCGGCGAGATCGCTAGCATCGCCTTCCTGAAACACGATGTTGGTCAGGCCCTGCTCCCGCGCGCGTCGTGTTCCGGCCTCCACCAGATTGGACGCGATGTCGACGCCAAGAACTTCGGCGCCGAGTTTCGCTGCCGGAAGAGCTGTTGTGCCGTCGCCGCATCCGAGATCGAGGACCTTCAAGCCTTCACGGATGCCCAGACGCCCGACGAGGTCTTCGCCGCTCTTCCGCATGGCTGCCGCAACCTGCGTGAAATCGCCCTTTTCCCACAATGCTTTATTTGGGTTCATGATCTACCCCATTCAAAATAGCAACGTTGCAAATACAACTTTCGAAATTATCGGATCATCAGTCTAAAATCGATGACGAAGTCGAGTGTTGCATGAGAGGGGTCGAGAGGCAATGTAAAGCAGGTGCGGGCAGGCCAGATGACGGATCGAGCAACTGCGCTCGTCTCAGAAGATCGCCGTCGCAGCAGCCTCAGAGTAGATGCTTCTCCATGACGAGAAACTCGAGGTCGTTGCGTCGTGGAACGCCGAACCGTGCGTCCCCATAAGGAAAGGGCTTGGTCTCACCGGTGCGTCGAAAGCCACGCCGCTCGTACCAGGCGACGAGTTCGACGCGGCGCGAGATCACGGTCATGCGTAGCGCACGGCAGCCTGCTTGACGCGCCCAGTCTTCGGAAACCTCCAGCATGTGCCGGCCGAGGCCTCGGGCCTGCGCGGCCGGGCCGACGGTCAGCATGGCGAGGTGGCACTTCAGCGCCTCGTCGTTGTCGTGGTACCGTTGCAGCATCACGCAGGCGAGAATCTCGGTGCCGGACGCCTCACGGAGCAGCAGGATCGTGCTCGGGTCGGGGGCCGAGAGTTCGTCGGCGAGGCCCTGCGCGTCCGTCCTTTGGCCGTCGAGGAGGTCGGCCTCATGGGTCCAGGCCGCTCGCGCCGCTTCGCCGCGATAGGCGCTGTTCACGAGTGCGACGATCGCTGCCAGATCATCGCCGGTCGCCGATGCGACGCACCACAGGGCCATGGGTTCGCTCCCTTGCCGGAGGCCGACCCCGCTACGGCGCGGCCTCGACCTCCTCGCGGACGCTTTCGCCGGACTTCAGGTTTTCGGGCCGCGGCATGCCGACGATGTTGTAGCCGCCATCGACGAAATGCACTTCGCCCGTGACGCCCCGCGACAGGTCCGACAGGAGGTAAAGGGCCGAGCCGCCCACATCCTCGATCGTCACCGGACGGCGGAGCGGCGCATGGGCCTTGTGGAAATTGAACATGAAGCGGGCGTCCGTGATGCCGGCACCCGCCAGCG
This sequence comes from uncultured Lichenihabitans sp., assembly GCA_964245215.1. Classification (GTDB taxonomy): domain Bacteria; phylum Pseudomonadota; class Alphaproteobacteria; order Rhizobiales; family Beijerinckiaceae; genus Lichenihabitans. Next base: position 7,752 of record CAXTME010000088.1, on the reverse strand, counting down.
TGCGCACCGGTCCGGCGGAGATCGCGTTGACGCGCAGCCCCGCGGCCCCGAAATCGGCCGCGAGGTAGCGGACGCTCGCTTCCAGCGCCGCCTTGGCAATCCCCATCACGTTGTAGTTCGGCGTGACGCGCGTCGATCCTCCGAAGGTCAGCGTGATCATGGCGCCGCCGGGGGCCATCAGGGGCGCCACGCGCTTGGCGATCTCGGTGAACGAGAAAGCCGAGATGATCATCGTGCGCACGAAGTTCTCGCGCGTCGTGTCGGCATAGCGGCCCTTGAGCTCGTTCTTGTCCGAATACGCGATGCCGTGAACCAGGAAGTCGATCCGGCCGAAGCTCTTCGCCACGGCATCGACGGCGGCGTCCACCGTATCGAGCTTCTCGACGTCGCAGGGGACCACCAGTTCGGCCCCGAGGCTCTGGGCGAGGGGCTTGACGCGCTTGCCCAGGGCCTCGCCCTGGTAGGTGAACGCCAGTTCGGCGCCCTCCGCGGCCAGCGCCTTGGCGATGCCCCAGGCGATGGAATGGTCGTTGGCCACCCCCATGACGAGCCCGCGCTTGCCGCGCATGAGACCGTCTTTGGCCGACCGAGGCTGTTCCGTCACCGTATCCTGCGCCATGTCAAAGATCCGGATGCTGGAAGACCAGGGAAGCGTTGGTGCCGCCGAAGCCGAAGCCGTTCGACAGGACCGTGCCGAGTTTGACGCCGTCGCGACGGTTCCGCACGATGTTCATGTCGGCGAAGGCCGGGTCCAGCTCTTCGATGTTGGCGCTTTCGCAGATGAAGCCGTGGCGCATCATCAATAGCGAATAGATCGCTTCCTGGGCACCCGTCGCGCCCTGCGCGTGACCGCTGAGGCTTTTAGTGGCGGCGATCGGCGGGCATCTCTCGCCGGCCCCGAAGACGTCGCGCAAAGCCTCGATCTCGGCCTCGTCGCCCTTCGGGGTCGAGGTGGCGTGCGGGTTGATGTAGTCGACGGGAGCCTTGATGCCGTCGAGCGCCATGCGCATGCAGCGTCGCGCGCCCTCGCCGGACGGCGCCACCATGTCGTGGCCGTCGGACGCGAGGCCGTAGCCGACGATCTCGCCGTGGATGCGGGCCCCGCGGGCGACGGCGCGCTCGCGGTCCTCGAGGACCAGGATGCCGGCTCCGGCCGAGATCACGAAGCCGTCCCGGGCCTTGTCGAAGGCGCGCGATGCGACGGCCGGGCGGTCGTTGAAATCGGACGACATGGCCCCCATGGCGTCGAACAGGACCGAGAGCGTCCAGTCGAGCTCCTCGCAGCCGCCTGCGAACATGAGGTCCTGCTTACCGTACCGGATGGCCTCGTAGGCATTGCCGATACAGTGGTTCGACGTCGCGCAAGCCGAAGCGATCGAGTAGTTGATCCCCTTGATCTTGAACCAGGTGGCGAGCGTCGCCGAGGCGGTCGACGACATCGCCTTCGGCACCGCGAAGGGGCCGACCTTCTTGGGTCCCTTGGTGCGGGCGATATCGGCGGATTCGACGATGGTCCTGGTCGAGGGCCCGCCCGAGCCCACGATGATGCCGGTACGGGGGTTCGAGACCTCGTCGGGCTGCAGGCCGGCATCGGCGATCGCCTGTTCCATGGCGACCTGCGCCCAACCGCTGCCGCCGCCGTGGAACCGCAGGGCACGGCGGTCCAGCACATCTTCGGGTTTCAGGGTCGGGGCGCCATGCACCTGGCTGCGGAATCCCATTTCGGTGTAGCGCTCGGCTCGAACGATGCCGGACTTCGCGGTGCGGAGCGAGTGCAGGACCTCATCGGTCGAATTGCCGATGGAGGACACGATCCCCATCCCCGTGACGACGACACGTCGCATGATCTTGGTACTCCGGATAGACCCGTCGGGCCGAGGCTCAGACCGCCGCCGGCACTTCGGGCTTGAACAGGCCGACCCTCAGGTCCTTGGCTTCGTAGATCCGGCGGCCATCGGCCTCGAGCCAGCCGTCGGCGATGCCGAGGACCAGCCGGCCCCGGAAGATGCGCTTGATGTCGATCCCGTAGATGACGCGCTTGACGGTCGGCAGGACCTGGTCGGCGAACTTGACCTCGCCGACGCCGAGCGCCCGCCCTTTGCCTTGAAGGCCGAGCCAGCCGAGGTAGAAGCCGCACAGCTGCCAGAGCGCATCGAGCCCGAGGCAGCCCGGCATCACGGGGTCGCCCTTGAAATGGCATTGAAAGAACCAGAGGTCCGGCTTGATATCGAATTCGGCCCGCAGCACGCCCTTGCCGTTGGCGCCGCCCTCTTCGGAGATCTCGACCACGCGGTCGAACATCAGCATGGGGGGAAGGGGAAGCTGCGCATTGCCCGGGCCGAAAAGCTCGCCTCGCGCGCAGTCGAGGAGATCGTCATATCCAAAGCTCGAGCGCTTCTCGCCCATGAAGCCGACTGCCTTCTTTGCCGCAACCAGGATCGGCACGGGTCTTTGATCGGCGGTCCTATCATAGCATAACGCGGCCCGAAAGCCTCGTCGCCGGCGAGCCCCCGACCGTGAGAGCCCCCGATGCCCGAAGCCCCGAAGCTCCTCCTCGTCGTCGCCGCCGCTTTGGTGGATCCGGACAACCGCGTGCTCATCGCGCAGCGCCCCGAGGGAAAGGCCCTGGCCGGCCTCTGGGAGTTTCCCGGCGGCAAGCTGGCGCCCGGCGAGAGGCCCGAGGCCGCCCTGATCCGGGAGCTCGACGAGGAACTCGGCATCACGGTCAAGGAGGCTTGCCTCGCCCCGCTCAGCTTCGCGAGCCATGCCTACCCGGATTTCCACCTCATGATGCCGCTCTGGGTCTGCCGGCGATGGACGGGGCTCGTGTCCTCACGCGAGGGCCAGGCTCTGAAATGGGTCAAGCCCGGCAAACTGCGCGACTATCCGATGCCCCCGGCCGACGAACCGCTGATTCCGCCGCTGATCGACCTCCTGGGACCGTGACCCCGAGAGCTGGGCAAGCTGACCTACTGCAGCCGGAACTCCGTGCCCACCATGGCGAGTTCGGCCGGACGGATCAGGCCCGAATGGCCGACGCGGACCGAGTGTACGGCGCCGTCGAGCGTTTCGCGCCAGAAATTGAGGAACTTGGTCAGCACCGGGAAGGCCGGGGCCAAGTCGTAGTCCTGCCAGACATAAGTCTGCAGGAGCTTCGGGTGGTCGGGCAGGTGGTAGAGGATCTCCGCCGTGGTGAGGCCGTAGCCGGCGAGCTGGCGGATGAAATCGGGGGAAACCTCGCGTGTTGATCCCATGTCACGATCTCCTGATGGAGCCACGATCGATTGTCGCGGAATGCGGAGAAGCACGCTTCACGCCACCGTCATATTGCGCCGCGAAATTGGTTAATGCGGGGTGAAATCGAGGGCCTTGCCGCCTAACTCTGCGTAGCGAAAACACTCCGTCACGTGGTCGTTGACGAGCCCCACGGCCTGCATCCAGGCGTAGACGATGACGGGGCCGACGAATTTGTAGCCGCGGGTTTTCAGAGCCGCCGACATGGCGCGCGACAGCGGCGTCTCGGCCGGAACCTCGCCTTTGTGGCGCCACGCGTTCTGGATCGTCTCGCCGCCCACCATGCTCCAGACGAAGGCGGAGAAATCCTCGCCCGCATCGCGCATCGCCAGAAAGGCGCGCGCATTGCCGATCGTCGCCACGATCTTGGCACGGGACCGGACGATCCCGGAATTGGCCAGCAGAGAGCTCACTTCAGCCTCCCCGAAGCCCGCGATCGTCTCCGGATCGAAGTCTCGGAAAGCGTCTCGAAACGCGTCGCGTTTGCGCAGGATGGTGATCCAGCTCAGGCCGGCCTGGAACCCGTCGAGCACCAGTTTCTCCCAAAGCGCGCGGCTGTCGCGCTCGGGCACGCCCCATTCCGTGTCATGATAAGCGCAATAGAGGGGATCCTGACCGGTCCATGAGCAGCGGTGGGCCACGATACCCTCCCTCAGGCGCGCTTCTCGCAAAGCGGCGTCGCGACCGGGGGGCCGCGCCCGAGACTAGCATGCGAATGATCGGCGTGCGATCCGGCAACGCGTCTTCAACGCTCGTCGCGGTGGGTCCGGGCCGACCGACCGGCTTCATCAGAACCGATATTTGAGTCCCAAGGAGGCGACGTCGGCGTGGCCCTCGGCGGTCGCTAGAAAAGCCAGCCCGGGGATGGCGCTGGGGTTGAATCCCGAAAGCGCGATCCGGGTCGTGCCGATCGGGAAATAATGCGTGTAGGCGAGGTCGAGCGTAAGCCGGTCGCTGAGATGGACGCCGGCTCCGATACTGGCCGTCACATGGTCGGCATCGGGGAGGCTGAGGTCGCGGACGGCGGTCCCGATCGGCGACCATTCGTAGCCTGCGCCGGCGCGAAGCGTCAGCATTCCATTGTAGCGGTACTCGCCGCCGAGCGACGCGAACGATCCGTCCTTGTAGTAGAACGGTAGAGACGCCGGTGTGGCGGCGTTCTGGATCGTGACATTCTGGAGCGAGCTCCACCCGGTCCATTCGTAACCCGCTGCGAGCGTCAGGTTCGGCGTCACCACCTGGCGCACACCGATCGTGAGTTCATCGGGGAGCCGCAACGGGGCGGTCGCCGGGACCTTGATGGCCGACCCCAGTCCGAGGCTGCCCGTCAGCGTCTCCGACACCGTGGACCGGTAGCCGACGCCGAGGCTCGTCCCGGCCCGCGGTGTCACGGTCGCGCCCGCCGTGAAGCCGACGCCCCAATCGTTTCCGTCGATGATTGCCGAGGGAGCGTTCGGCAGGGGCGACAGGGCCCGACTCAAACGCGCCTTGAAATAGACGGCTTCGACGCCCGCGCCCAACGACAGCCAATCCGTCACCTTGAAGGCGACGTTCGGGTTCAGGTCATAGGAGCGGACGCTCGACGTCCGGGCATAGATCTGTCCGGGACCGTTGGTGGGATTGGTGGTGCTGAGACCGTAAGGAGAGTTTGCGGCGAGGCCGAGCCACAATCTCCCATTGTACGACCAAGCGGCGTAGCCCGAGGGTAGCACGGCATCGTGCATGACATTGCCGCTCGACGCGGTGCCGCCGAGACCGAGAAGCACCGGGCTCGTGAACAGCGACGGCCTCACGTTCAGGTAGGGGAAGATGGCGGCCGCATTGCCTTCGAAGCGAAGACCGCCGGCTTCGGTCATCGTGGCCGGGTTCCAGTACATGGCGCCGAGCGTGCCGCCCGCCGCGACGCCCGCGAAATCGTCGCCCTGTGCCGCCGTGCTCTGCTCTCGCAAAGCGAAGCTCCCGGCCGAGGCTGGCGTGGCGGCGGCGAGGCTGCCGGCCACGAAGAGGCTTCTCAAAGCGAGTTTGAGCCGTCGTGAGGAATTCGACACTGCGACACCTGCCGGGATCGAAGACGTTGCGGGATGACGTTTGGGGAACGATTGCAGGATCGTGCCGACACAAGATCGACAAAGAGCAAACGTCCGAGAGCAGAAAACCAGAGATAGAGGTTTATGGTTAACAAACGGTTGACCGCAGTGAGGGTCCGTAGAAATTCGGGGACGGGCATGCGGGGTCTTGGCTCGTCCGCTGCAGCGATCGGGGCAGGGAGCGAAACCTCCCGGCCGCCATCACCGTACCTGGATCGGGAGATCGGTTTCACGGGGTCGCGGTGGCCTCGGGCCCGAGCTCGAGGAGATCGAAGCGATGGTCTTGAACAGACGTTTCCTGCTGCTCGGGGGCGGCCTTCTATCCCTGATCGGCCTCCGCCGCGCGACGACGCTGGCCGAAGCCGCGTCGGGACAGTTCCCGGTCAGTCTTTCGGATGCCGAGTGGGAACGGCGCCTCGATGCCCGTCAGTTCGACGTGCTGCGTCGCGAGGGTACGGAGCGACCATTCTCGAGTCCGCTGAACCACGAGACTCGCGAGGGTCGCTTTGCTTGCGCGGGCTGCAGCACCGAGGCGTTTTCGTCCAAGACGAAGTTCGATAGTCATACCGGCTGGCCGAGTTTCTGGGCGCCGCTCGCCGATGCCGTGGTCGACACGACCGACGATAGTTTCGGAATGACCAGGACCGAGGTTCATTGCGCCACATGCGGCGGTCATCTCGGCCATGTCTTCAACGACGGCCCCAAGCCCACGGGGCTGCGATACTGCATGAACGGTGTTGCCTTGCGCTTCGTGGCAGGCCCGGCCTGAAGGTCGGATCTGGTGTCTGCGACGATCGGCGAAACAGGCGGGCGAAGGGCTGGCAATCCGCGACCGATCGGCTTACATCTGTTGGGCGGAGCTGCGGGGTGCGTGAGGACAGTATTCCCGGGGCCTTATCGATTCCAACGGGAGCTGTCCCTGACCTCGCTCGTGGGCTTGGTCACACGGCGCCCACCTACGTTGTAGGTTCCCGGGATCGATATCCCACGGCCACTGTGGCCCCGCACTTTCGTCCGTCTGCCTCGGAGTCCCTGAGCAGCCGGACGCTCACCCCATGAGCTCTTCCACTGAAAAGACGGCGCTCCGGATGGACGTGCTGCAAAGACGCAGCACGGTGTCTGAGGCAATCCGATTCGGCTTCGCAGAAAGCCTTGCACGCATTGGGGCGGAGCTCGTTCGCGCGGCGAGCGGGCGAGAGGCGATAGTCGTATCGGTGTTCTTGCCGATCCGCGGCGAGCCAGAGACCGAGCCCTTGATCGCGGCAGTGGTGGCGGGCGGAGCGATCGTCGCGCTGCCCGTGACGGTCGCGCGCGCCCAGCCGCTTCGGTTCCTGGTGTGGCGCCCCGGCGAACCTCTCGAGGTTGGCCGTTACGGCATCCGCGAACCGCTCCCATCGGCCCGCGAGGTCTCGCCCGATATGCTCTTCGTACCTTTAGCGGCTTACGACCGCAGGGGCTTCCGATTGGGCTACGGCGCGGGATATTACGACAGTTCGCTCGAGGTGCTGCGGCGGCATAAGACCGTGGTGGCCGTGGGCGTCGCCTTCTCGATTCAGGAAGTCGAGCACGTGCCGACCGAACCACATGACCAGCGGCTCGACGCGGTCATCACGGAGCATGGCCTCATGACATTCGGACCCGCGTGATGCGACTCCTCTTCGTCGGCGACGTCATGGGGCGTTCGGGCCGGGCCGCGATCGCGGCCGAGTTGCCGAACCTGCGGTCCCGCTGGGCCCTCGATTGCGTCGTGGTGAATGGCGAGAACGCCGCCGGGGGTACCGGCATCACCGAGACGATCTGCACCGAGATCATCGCGGCGGGTGCCGATGCCGTGACGCTCGGCAACCACGCTTTCGACCAGCGCGAAGCGCTCGTCTTCATCGACCGGCAACCCCGGCTCGTTCGCCCCTTGAACTATCCCGCCGGTACGCCCGGCCGCGGCGCCACGCTGGTCGAGACCCGTGATGGCCGGAGCGTCTTGGTGCTCAACGTCATGGGCCGGATCTTCATGGATGCGCTCGACGATCCCTTCGCCGGGCTCGAACGGGAGATCGAGGCCTGTCCCCTGGGTGCCGCCTGCGACGCCATCGTGGTGGACGTCCATGCGGAAGCGACGAGCGAGAAAAACGCCATCGGCCACGTCTTCGATGGTCGCGCGAGCCTGATCGTCGGCACCCACACGCATGTCCCCACCGCCGATCATCGGATCCTGGCGGGAGGCACGGCCTATATGTCGGATGCTGGCATGACGGGCGACTACGACAGCGTCATCGGGGTCGAGAAAGACGAGCCGATCCGCCGCTTCATCCGCAAGACGCCGGGAAGCCGCTACGAACCCGCCAATGGTCCCGCCACGCTCTGCGGCGTCGCG
>CAXTME010000087.1:0-21047 GCA_964245215.1 uncultured Lichenihabitans sp. | reverse complement strand
TCGAGTTCATCACCTCCGAATACGAGGATCTGTTCATCAACTCGGGCTTCGGCTGGCCGACACTGCCGGCGGCGGATCTGCCATCGGGAGGACCCGCCTATCCGCTGCCGACGCCCGGCATCCGGCTGCGGGCGAAGCCGAGCGACAGCTTCATCGCCCTTCTCGGCCTCTACAATGGCAGCCCTGCCGGTTTGAGGCCCGGCGACCCGCAGGTCAACGACCCCTCGGGGACCAACTTCGACGTGTCCAGCGGCTATTTCCTGATCGGCGAGGCGCAATACCTCGTCAATCGCGGGAAGGATGCCAAGGGTTTGCCGTCGACCTATAAAGTCGGCGCCTGGTACAATTCGAACAGCTTCAAGGACCCGTTCTTCACCAATGGCGCGACGGTACCGGCCGAAGGGCCTTTCGCGGTGACCGGCGGTTCGCGCCACGGCGACTGGAGCGCCTATGGCACGCTCGACGCGCTCGTGGTCCGGCCGTCGGGTGAGGAGGATGGCGGCCTGGGGATCACGGCGCGCGCCATGGCAGCGCCGGGTGATCGCAACCTCGTGGATGTGTTCACCCAGGGAGGCCTGACGTACAAGGGCGCCTTCGGCCGCCCTGGCGACACGGTGGGTATCGGCGTCGAACGGGCTCACGTGTCGCCGCGGGCTCGCGCCGGCGACCTTGCCACTGCGGACGTCCTCGGCACCTTCTACCCTTTGCGGAGCAAGGAAACCGTGATCGAGGCGACTTATCAGGCACAGATCGCGCCGTGGTGGCAGGTCCAACCGGACGTTCAATACGTGCTGTCGCCGGGCGGCGGCTTGCCCGACCCGAACCATCCCGGCCATCGCATCGGCGCGGCTCTCGTGCTCGGCGCGCGAAGCGTCGTCACGTTCTGACCGAAGAGTCTTCGGCCGCGGCAGGCACCCTCCGGAGGGGAAGCGTAGAAGACCTTCGACGATCGCCAAAGGGCATCAGATCATCGTTGAAGCTTGAGCTTCACCGATGGTCATTGCGAGGCGGTGCGCCGAAGCAACCCAGCCTGTGGCGCTGGAGAAGCTGCGTCCCGCCACGCTCCGCTCGCGGTGCGCGCGATGATGGTTGGTGGTGCTCTCCGCTTCTCAAGGGCTGACACGCTCTAATGCGGGAAGTTGCCGAGGCGTGACGGTGACAGTTCCCTCGCACTCCAGATCCACCCCCCTGTCCACGGAGGCTCCTGGCTAGCTCGCATCTGTTTAGTGACGATAGTTGACAATCATCACTAAACAGTGTCGGTAGCGGTAACGGAGTTCCCTCGATGCGCCTAGTCCTCGCCCTGTTAGCCACGTCTGCCCTCCTCGCGGGCTGCAAGGAGCAGTCGACCGACGTCGCCGTGGCCGATCAAAGCCGGCCGGTTCTCGTGCAACGCGTCGTTTTCGAGGACCGCATTCCGGAACGTCACCTCGTGGCGACCATCCGTCCGCGCGTCGAGGCCGACCTCGGCTTCCGCATCGCTGGCAAGGTCGCGGCCCGCCTGGTCGACGTCGGCGACAAGGTCGTGGCCGGACAGGCCTTGGCTCGCCTCGACGAGGTCGACATCCAGCTGCAGAGCGAACAGGCGACGGCCGAGCGTGATGCCGCGGGGGCCTCGCTGGCGCAGGCCCAGGCCGACCTCCACCGGACGACGACCCTGGCTGGGGAAGGTTGGACTGCGGCATCCGCCTCGGACCGACAGAGGGCCGCGACCGAGGAGGCGCGCGGCCGGTTGCTGCGGGGTCAGCGCGCCGTGACGCTGGCCGAGAACGCCTCGACCTATGCCGTCTTGAAGGCCGATGCGGAAGGCGTCGTCCTGGCGGCGCCGATCGAACCTGGACAGGTCGTCAGCGCGGGCCAGCTTGCGGTCCGCCTCGCCCATACGGGGGAGAAGGAAGCCGAGGTCGCGATCCCCGAAGTCTTGATCGACCAGGTCCGCACGGGGGGCGCCACCCTGACGCTCTGGGCCGACCCGAAGCATAGCTATGCGGCGCACCTGCGCGAACTCGCCCCCGCGGCCGACACGGTCACGCGCACCTACCGCGCCCGTTACAGCCTTGCTGAGGCTGCGGCCGTCGGACTGGGAATGACGGGCACGCTGTCGCTGAAGAATGCCTCGGCCGAGCGGGTGGCACGCCTGCCCCTTTCGGCTCTCTTCGATCAGGGCAGCGGGCCTTCCGTCTGGCTCGCGACCGCCGATGGGCGCGTGACGCTCGCGCCCGTGACCGTCGCGGAGGTCGAGAGCCACGACGTGCTGGTGTCCGGCGGTCTTCACGATGGCGATGCCGTCGTGGCGATGGGCGCGCAGAAACTCGACCCCGTCCAGCGCGTGCACGTCGTCGACGCACTGCAGTTCTGACACTTCGACCGCGCTCGACGCGGCGGCATCGCGTTTCCTGGAGGCCGATCGTGGCATCGTTCAACCTGTCGGCCTGGGCCGTGAGGCATCGCGCCTTGGTCCTTTTCATGATCCTCGCGGTCGCGGTCGGGGGAACGCTCTCGTTCCTCCGGTTGGGGCGCGCCGAAGACCCCAACTTCACGATCAAGGTCGCGGTGGTCACGGCCGTATGGCCGGGCGCAACCGCGCGCGAGATGCAGGACCAGGTCACCGACCAGATCGAGAAGAAGTTTCAGGAGCTGCCTTATTTCGACAAAGTGACGACCTACGCGAAACCGGGCTTCGCGGCCCTGCAGGTCGCGTTCCGGGACAACACGCCGCCCTCGGCCGTTCCGAGCCTGTTCTATCTCCTGCGCAAGAAACTCGAGGACCTCAAGGGCGACCTGCCCTCCGGCCTCACGGCCCTGACCGTCAATGACGAATACGGCGACGTCGACGCCATCCTCTACATGCTGACCGGTCCAGGCAGCGACTATGCCCAACTCAAGCGCGTGGCCGAAGGCCTGCGACAACGCCTGCTCAAGGCCGATGGCGTGGCCAAGATCGACCTTTATGGCCTGCAGGACGAGCGGATCTTCGTCGAGTTCAGCCACGCCAAGCTCGCGACGCTTGGCTTGACGCCCCAGGCGCTGTTCGAGGCGCTCGCCAAGCAGAACGCGGTGGCGCCGGCGGGCTTCGTCGAGACGGGCGCACAACGTGTCCCACTGCGGGTCACGGGTGCACTCGATGGCACTCGCGCAGTGGCGGAAGCTCCGATCGAGGCGAATGGCCGGACGTTTCGGCTGGGCGACATCGCCACCGTGACCCGCGGCTTCGTCGATCCACCCCAGAACCTTGTCCGGCAGCAGGGGCAGTCCGCGCTCGGGATTGGCGTGGTGATGACCAAAGGCTCCAATATCGCCTCCTTCGGTGCGAACGTCGCTGCCGCAACGTCCGAGTTCATGGGCTCGGTGCCGCAAGGCTTCGTGCTCGATCAGGTCGCGGATCAACCCAAGGTCGTCGAAGAATCCATGTTCGAGTTCGAGCGCTCCTTCGTCGAGGCGCTCGTCATCGTGCTCGCGGTGAGCTTCCTGTCGCTCGGCTGGCGCACCGGGATCGTGGTGGCTCTGTCGGTGCCGCTGGTGCTCGCGATCGTCTTCGTGGTCATGTACGCGCTCGGGATCGATCTTCACCGGATTACGCTCGGGGCGCTCATCATCGCACTCGGCCTGCTGGTCGACGACGCCATCATCGCGGTCGAGATGATGGTGGTGAAGATCGAGCAGGGATGGAGCAAGCCCCGGGCGGCGGCCTTCGCCTGGCAATCGACGGCCTTTCCGATGCTGACCGGCACCCTCGTGACGGTCGCGGGCTTTCTGCCCGTGGGCTTCGCGCAGAGTTCGGTCGGCGAGTATGCCGGCGGCATCTTCACGGTCGTGGCCATCGCACTGGTCGCTTCATGGTTCGTGGCCGTGATCTTCACCCCCTATCTCGGGGTGGTCCTGCTGCCGGCCTCGTTTCACGGCGCCGTGGCAGGTGGGGCCGACCCGGACATCTACCGGAGCCGGGGCTACGGCTTGCTGCGTCGCGCCGTGGCGTTCTGCGTCCGCTGGCGCGTCACCGTGATCGCCGCGACGATCGGGATTTTCGCCGTCGCGATCGTCGGGTTCGGTCACGTCCAGCAGCAGTTCTTCCCCTTGTCCGAGCGTCCCGAGCTGTTCTTCCAGCTCCGGCTGCCTGCAGGCACGGCCATCGGCACCACCACCGCGGCTGTGGAGCAGGCCGAAAGGCTGCTCGGCCAGCATGACCCGGACATCGCCACCTCTACGGCCTACGTCGGTCAGGGAAGCCCGCGCTTCTGGCTGGGTCTGAATCCGGAGCTGCCCAACGAAGCCTTCGCCGAGATCGTCATCGTGGCGAACGGCACGGAGGCGCGCGAACGGGTGAAGGCTCGTCTCGAGAAAGCGGTAGCCGAAGGCGCCCTGCCGCAGGCGCGGGTTCGCGTCGACAGGTTCGATTTCGGACCGCCCGTCGGCTTCCCGGTCCAATTCCGCGTGATCGGGCCCGACCCCCTCAAGGTGCGCGAGATCGCCTACAAGGTGCGCGACGTCGTGCGAACGAACCCGGACGTGATCGATCCCAACCTCGACTGGAACGAGATGAGCCCGTCGGTTCGGCTCGTGGTCGACCAGGAACGCGCGCGGTTGCTCGGCTTGAACGTGGCCGATGTCGCCCAGACGCTGCAGTTCATGCTCTCTGGCGTGACCGTCACTACTGTCCGGGACGGGACCGAACAGGTCGCCGTCGTGGCCCGCGCCACCGCAGCGGAACGGCTGAACCTCGGCGGCATCGGTGACCTCACGGTCGTGTCGCACGATGGCGTCGCGGTGCCGGTCTCGCAGGTTGCCCGGATCGAGAACACGTTTGAGGAACCGATCCTGTGGCGGCGTAACCGCGACATGGCGATCACGGTGCGGGCCGACGTCCGGGACGGCGTCCAGCCGCCCGACGTGAGCAACGCCATCTGGCCGGCCTTGGCGTCCATCCGGAACGAGCTGCCGCCCGCCTACCGGATCGAGATCGGCGGCGCCGTCGAGGAGTCGGCCAAAGCCAACACATCGCTCCTGGCCGTCTTCCCCATCATGGGGATCGCGATGCTGGCTTTGCTGATGGTGCAATTGCAGAGCTTCGGCCGCATGGCGCTCGTCTTCGCCACGGCGCCGCTCGGCATCATCGGTGCGTCGCTGGCGCTCAACGTCACGGGCAGGCCGTTCGGCTTCGTGGCGCTTCTCGGGCTGATCGCGCTCGCCGGGATGATCATGCGCAACGGCATCATCCTCGTGGACCAGATCGAGCAGGACATCGCGGCCGGCCATGCCCGAATCGATGCCATCGTGGATGCGACCGTACGACGGGCCCGGCCCGTCGTCCTGACGGCGTTCGCCGCCATCCTGGCGATGATCCCCCTGTCGCAAAGTGCCTTCTGGGGACCGATGGCGATCACGATCATGGGTGGATTGTTCGTCGCCACGTTCCTGACGCTCTTCGTCGTACCAGCCGCCTATGCTCTGGCGTTCGGCATAAGCCCGAAACGAGCGGGTCGGTCGCAAGCGGCCGGCATCGCCGGAGGTGCCCACGCGCTGCCGGCTGAATGAGATGGCCGAGCTAGCCGCGGCACTTCAGGCGCTGTATCGAAGCGCGATGAGTTCCGAAGCGACCGAGCGCACGAACGACGCATCCGTCTCCGACCGGGGATCGGTCGACACGCGCTGCCTGATTCTGGAGGTGGCGGAGCGGCTCTTCCGCGAAATCGGTTACCGCAAGACCACGGTGGCCGACCTCGCCAAGGCGCTCCGCATGAGCCCAGCCAACGTGTATCGCTTCTTCGACTCGAAGAAGTCGATCAACGAGGCGGTGGCGGCCAGGATGCTCGATGAGCTCGACTCCGAACTCGAACGGATCGCGGCGGCTCCCGGAGGCACTCCGGCCGAACGGCTGAGGCATGTGCTGTCGGCCATGAGTCACATGAGCGCGCAGCAGTTCACGGTCGACCGCCGGATGCACGAGATGGTGGAAGCCGCCATGGCCGAAAGCTGGGCGGTGGTTCACCGTCACATCGTGCGAATCGAGGTCATCATCGCTGGTCTTATTGCCGATGGAATTGCGGACGGCGTCTTCCACGTCGCCGACCCCGTTGTCGCAGCCCGCTGCGCCCACTCCGCCATGCTCCGGTTTTGCCACCCGACGATGATCGTTCAATGCGTCGACGAACCTGGACCGACCCTCGATGAAATGTGCGATTTCATTCTGGCAAGCCTTCAGGCGAGATGATGCCGCCGACCAGAGACCAGGCCGTGTCGGTGTGGGATGGGGCAGGCAGGGTAGGATCTCGGAAGCGAAGCCGCCTCGCCAGCATGGCCACGTGTCGGTGAGGTGAGGCGACGGTCGCTTGGCGCCCAGTCCGAGACACCAGCGTTCGAGAGTCCCGTCCACCAGGCTTCCGGGTGTCCAGCACGAGACCGGTCGATCCGCTTGAAGCGTGTCAGGTCAGTGTTGAAGCTCGAGCTTAGCAGGTCGTCATTGCGAGGAGTGCAACGACGAAGCAACCAGCCCATGACCCAGGATGCGCTGGGTTTCGCCCGCGCTCAACTCGCGGTGCGCTCGCAATGACGGTGGATGATCCTCATCGCCTGGTCCCGTGTATGCCCTATAGTCACGAACGAGGCCGAACCTATTCTGGCGTCCTGCGACCCGGTGGCCATCGCCGGCCACGCAGTTCGTCTATTCCGCGGCCAACGGTTCTGCCGAGGCTTTTGCAGCCAGCCTCGGCGGCGACTGGCCGAAGCGTAGAACCAGCGACCGGATGGTGACGTAGAAAACAGGAGTGAGGAACAGGCCGAAGAAGGTGACCCCGAGCATGCCGAAGAACACGGCCGTCCCGAGCGCCTGGCGCATTTCGGCTCCAGGACCGGTCGCGATCGCGAGCGGCACGACACCGAGGATGAAGGCGAAGGCGGTCATGAGGATCGGCCGGAGGCGCAGACGGCAGGCCTCGATCACGGCGGGAACGGGCCCTTTGCCGTCCCGGAGTTCCGCGTCGCGCGCGAACTCGACGATCAGGATGGCGTTCTTGGCCGCGAGGCCGACCAGAACGACGAGCCCGATCTGCGTCAGGATGTTGTTGTCCTGCCCGCGCAACATCACGCCGAGGAGGGCGGACAGCACGCTCATCGGCACGATCAGGATGATGGCCAGCGGCAACGTCCAGCTCTCGTATTGAGCGGCGAGCACCAGGAAGACGAGCAGGACCGAGAGGGCGAAGACGAAGCCGGCCGTCGAGCCGGTGGCGCGCTCCTGGTAGGCGAGTTCCGTCCACTGCGTGTCCATGCCGGCCGGTAGCGTCTCCTGCGCGAGCTTCTGCATTTCGTCGAGCGCTTCACCCGACGAGATGCCGGGTGCGGGGCCGCCCTGGAGCGGCACGGAGGTGTACATGTTGTAGCGCTGGATCAGGTCGGCGCCGCTCACGAAGGTGACTTCGGCTAGGGTGCCGATCGGCACGAGCGCCCCGTTCGACGATCGGACCTTCAATTGCTCGATATCGTTCTCGTCGAGCCTGAACTGCTGGTCGGCCTGGGCCCGGACCTGGTAGACGCGTCCGAACGCATTGAAGTCGTTCACATAGGCCGTGCCGAGATTGTCCTGCAGGGTTTCGAAGATGTTGGCGATCGGCACGTTCAGGACCTGGGCCTTCTGTCGATCGATGGCGAGGTAGATCTGCGGCGAGCCGTTGGAGAAGGTCGTGTAGACGCCGGCGAGCTTGGGATCGCCCTGCGCCTTGCGCATGAGGTCGTAGCTCGACGCCAGGACGCGCCCGACCTCGGCACCGATCTTCTCCTGCACCTGCATCTTGAAGCCGCCGGTACTGCCGATGCCGCGCACCGGCGGGGGCGCCACTACGATGATGAAGGCTTCCTCCACGGCCTGCATGCGGCCGAACAGATCCTTGATGATGGAATCGCCCGTCTGGCCGGCCTTGAGCCGCTCCTCGAACGGCTTGAAGGGCACGAACACCGCCGCCGCATTGGTGGCATTGGTGAAGGTCGCGGCCGAAAAGCCCGCGAAGGCGACCGCGTTGAGGGTTCCGGGCGTCTTCAAGGCGATGTCGGAGACGCGGCGCACGACGGCATCGGTCCGCGAGAGCGACGAGCCGTCGGGCAATTGGACGATGACGATCGCGTAGCCCTGGTCGAGCGTCGGAATGAAGCCGCTGGGGACGTGCTGGGCGGTCCAGACCGTTCCGGCCAGGAGCCCGAGATAGACCGGCAAGACGATGAACTTGCGCCGGACCACCCTGCCGACGCTCGCCGCATAGCCGTTCGAGGTATGTTCGAAGCCTCGATTGAAGCCGCCGGCCAGCCAGCCGAACAGGCGGCTCACGGGATTGCGGGGGCCCCCCGACCCGCTCTTCGCTTTCAGCAGGATCGCCGCCAGCGCGGGCGACAGCGTGAGAGAGATGAAGGCGGAGATCACGGTCGAAACCGCGATCGTCAGCGCGAACTGCCGATAGAACTGCCCGGAGATCCCGGGAATGAAAGCGGTCGGCACGAAGACGGCGACCAGCACCAGGGCGATGGCCACCAGGGCGCCCCCGACGTCGTCCATGGTCTTATGGGCGGCCTCGCGGGGCAGCATGCCGTGCTCGATATTGTGCTCGACGTTCTCCACCACCACGATGGCGTCGTCGACCACGATGCCGATGGCGAGCACCAGGCCGAACAGCGTCAGCGTGTTGAGCGAGAACCCGAGCGCCGCCATGGCCGCGAACGTGCCGATGAGCGACACCGGAATCGCGATGATCGGGATGATCGCGGTTCGCCAGCTTTGCAGGAACACGATCACGACGATCACCACGAGGATCACCGCCTCGAACAGGGTCTTGTAGACCTCGCGCACCGATTCCCGGATGAAATCGGTCGGGTTGTAGACGATCTTGTAGTCGAGGCCCGGTGGAAAGTTCTCCTTGAGCTTGTCCATCGTGGCGATGATCTGGGCCGCGGTGTCGAGCGCATTGGTGGCGGGACGCTGGAAGATGGCGAGCGCGACCGCCGGCTTGCCGTTCAGGTAGGAATTGGTGAAATAGTCCTGGGCGCCGAGTTCGACGCGTGCCACGTCCTGCACCCGGACCAGGCGACCGTCCGGCGTCGAGCGGACGATGATGCCCCTGAACTGCCGCGGGTCGTTGAACCTGCCCTGCGTGGTCACGGTGAGCTGGAAGGCGCTGCCCTTGTCGACGGGTTCCTGTCCGAGCGCGCCGCCCGAGACCTGCACGTTCTGTTCGGCGATGGCCTTGACGACATCGCCCGACGTCATGCCGAAAGCCGACAACTTGTCGGGGTCGAGCCAGACCCGCAAAGAATACTGCCGTTCGCCGAAGATGGTCAGGTCGCCCACGCCATCGAGCCGCAGCAACTCGTCGCGCACGTTGTTGCGTGCGTAATTGGAGACGTAGAGCTGGTCGAAGGTGTTGTCGGGTGACAGCATGTGCACGACCATCATCAGGTCGGGCGAAGACTTCAGCGTCGTGACGCCGAGGCGCTTGACGTCATCCGGCAAGCGGGGCGTTGCGATCGCCACCCGGTTTTGCACCAGCACCTGCGCCGTATCGAGGTTGGTGCCGAGCTTGAACGTGACCGTGATCGAGACGTTGCCGTCGCCCGTGGAATAGGACGACATGTAGATCATGTTCTCGACGCCGTTGATCTCCTGCTCGATCGGCGTCGCCACGGTCGCCGCGACGGTTTTGGCGTCTGCACCCGGATAGCTCGCCCGGACCACGATGGTCGGCGGAGCGATCTCTGGGTACTGCGCGATCGGCAGGCCGAAATAGGCGATCGCGCCGACGATGACCAGGACGAGTGCCAGCACGGTCGCGAAGATCGGCCGTTCGATGAAGGCGTGCGAGAATTTCATCGGCTCATCCGCCAGTCGGCCCGCGCGATGGCGGCAGTTCCGTCATTTTCGGGTCGACCGCGATGCCGGGCCTCACCCGCATCAAGCCGTTGATGACGACCGTCTCGTCGCCCTTGAGGCCGTCGCGGATCACCCGGTAACCATCGATGCGGGGGCCCGGCCTCACCACCTTGCTGCTGACCTTGTTGTCGGGCCCGATCACGTAAACGATGCGGCGGTCCTGGTCGGTGCCGAGCGCTTCGTCCGGGATCAGGATTCCCTGGTAGGATCTGGACCCTGCGATGCTGATCCGCCCGAACAGGCCCGGGGTCAACGTCCCGTCCTTGTTGTCGAACACGGCGCGGCCCCGCATCGTGCCGCTCGCCTGATCGAGCCGGATGTCGACGAAATCGATGTGCCCCTTGTGGCTCCCCTGCGTTTCGCCCGTAAGGGCGACGGTCACCTCCCGAGACCCCCCTCTGGAGGCATCGGCACCCGGAACGAGATCGCTGAGATAGTCGAGAAACGACCGCTCGTCGGCGTCGAAGTAGAACTGGATCGGATCGAGCGACACGATCGTGCTGAGCAGCGTGTCGTTGGCATTGATGAGATTGCCGACCGAGACCAGTCGCCGCGAGATGCGGCCCGACAGCGGCGAG
This sequence comes from uncultured Lichenihabitans sp., assembly GCA_964245215.1. Taxonomy (GTDB): domain Bacteria; phylum Pseudomonadota; class Alphaproteobacteria; order Rhizobiales; family Beijerinckiaceae; genus Lichenihabitans. Next base: position 10,562 of record CAXTME010000087.1, on the reverse strand, counting down.
CGGATCTCGGTGAACTCCATGTCGAGCTTGGACCGGCTGAGGGCCGCCTGGGCTCGATCCAGCGTTGCGCGGGCCGCGAGCGCCGCCTGCCGGCGCTGGTCGGCCACCTGCCCGGTGATATTGCCGGATTTGATCAGGTTGTCGGCGCGTTCCAAGTCGCCAGACGTGAAATCGTAGCTGGCTTGCGCCGACGCCACCGATGCCTTCGCGTCGTCCAAGGCATCCTGGTAGGGTCTCTGATCGATCGTGAACAGAAGGTCGCCCTTCTTCACCAGCGCGCCATCGACGAAAGCGATCTTGTCGAGGTAACCCGACACGCGCGCTCGCAGGTCGACCGTGTCGACCGCATCGAAGCGACCAATGAAGTCGTCGCGCTCGACGATGTCCTTGACGATCGGTTTGGCGACCGAGACGGGCGGCGGTGGAGCGTTTTGGGCATGACCGTAGCCGCTCGAAACGAACACGCACGCCGCGGCCCAGAACCCGACCCATTTCCGAGGTCGGGCGCGAGCACCGATCACGCCATCAACAGACCGGGCGCACGAGCGCGTCTCGGACCAGGAGAAGATTGGCAAGGCCATCGACGATACTCCTGTCAAGCGTCCGGTATGCCAGCGTATCCGGAACCTTCGTGGTCCCTCCACCTCGAAGCTGAGCAGCAAGGCCGTGGAACTCATCGCTAGAGAGGTGCTGGTGGACGGCTATTGCGTAAACAATCAGCGTGCGGAAGGAGGATCTGCCCGCACCGATTTGATGAATGGTACTGCGTCCGCAGCGGCAATCATTGCATCGAAACTTAGGACATAAGAAAAACTTTGAACCTTCCACCGCGTCGGATGGCCACGATTCGAGCCAGCAGCAGTGTAGGACATGCCGAGGGTGCGTCGCAAGCATTGACGCAGGGTGTAAAGCGAAGGGCTCGGCCCGAAGTCTATGTTCTTAGAGCCCGCTAGTTGCAGGCAGGTCTTCTTGACGTGTCGATGGGCGCTGGTGATCCTTCGCCGAAGGATTGCGTGACGAAGTAGCAAGCGCCGAGCGCCAGCACGGTGCGATCGCACGCTGTGCTGGCCTCCACAAAAACCATTCCACCCTGACCAGGAGTCGCCAGGCCCGGGCGCCGCCCGCTTACATCAATTTGTCAAGCGTGATCGGCAGGTCTCGCACCCGCTTGCCGGTAGCGTTGTAGATCGCGTTGGCGACAGCAGCGCCGACCCCGGTGATGCCGATCTCGCCGATGCCGTGCGCGCCCATCGGCGTGTGCGGATCGGCGATATCGGTCCAGACGACGTCGATCTCCGGCACATCCAGATGCACCGGCACGTGATACTCGGCGAGGCTGGGGTTCATGATCCGTCCGTTCCGTTCGTCGAACTGTGTCTCCTCCATCAGCGCCATGCCCAGCCCCATGATGATCCCGCCACGGAACTGGCTGCGGGCCGTCTTGGCATTGAGGATGCGCCCGGTGTCGAACGAGCCCAGGAAGCGGCTGACCCGCGTTTCGCACGTGACCGCGTTGACACGCACCTCGCAGAACATCGCGCCATGCGAATGCATCGACCAATGCATCAACTCCAGCGGTTGGGTCGCCTGCTCCGAAACGGTGACGCTGTCGCGTTGCGCCCGCGACAGGATCGAGACATAGCTCTCGCGCCGCGCCGGATCGTCGAGCTTGGCGAGACCGCCATCCTCGCTTCCGACCTCGTCGGGCGACAGGCCCGCGAGCGGCGAGTCGTTGCCGGCGAGCTTGATCAGCTCGGCCACGAGCGCGCGGTGCGCCGCGATGACGGCCGCCCCGATCGCCGCGGTCTGCTGCGAGCCGCCCGCCAGGATCGCGCCGGGGATCGCGGAATCGCCGTAGGCGACCTCGACGCGATCGAGCGGCAGGCCGAGCCGCTCGGCGGCGACCATCGCGGTCGTCGTCGCGGTGCCCATCCCCATCTCGTGCGCCGCGACTTCGACCTTGGCATCACCTTCACGGGTGAGCGTGATCCGTGCGGCACCGCCCGGCATCCGATAATACGGGTAGGTCGCAGTGGCGCAGCCCATGCCGACCAACCACTCTCCCTCGCGCTGCTTGCCCGGCATGGCGCTACGCCGATCCCAGCCGAAGCGCTCCGCGCCCGTACGCCATGCCTCGACGATGTGGCGCGACGAGAACGGCAGGCCGGAGGTCGGGTCCTTCTCCGGCTCGTTGCGTAGGCGAAGCTCGACCGGATCCATGGCAAGCTCCACCGCGAGTTCGTCGATCGCCGATTCCAGCGCGAACGTGCCGACCGATTCGCCCGGCGCCCGCATGAAGGTGTTGGCGAGCATGTTCATGGCGACCGTCTCGACCGACAGCTTGAAGCTGCCCGCCGCGTAGCCCCCGCGCGTTCCCAGGATGAAGGGCTCGGGCATGTTGTTGTGTGGCGTCATCGCGACCGTGCCGGTGTGGATGAGCGCGTCGAAGCGGCCATCGGGCTGCGCACCGATGGCCACGCGCTGCTCGGTCAGCGTGCGTCCCCCGACGATACGGTACACGCCCTCGCGCGACAGCACGATCCGCACCGGACGGCCGGCGAGCCGGGCCGCTGCGGCCCCCAGGATCTGGTGATCCCACAGACATTTGCCGCCGAAGCCGCCGCCCACGTAGGGCGAGGTCACGCGCACCTGATCGGGCTTCAGACCGAACACGTCGGCGATCGTCGCCGCCTCGGCGGTCACGAGTTGGCTGGCATCGTGAATGATCAGCTGGCCGTCGACCCAGGCGATCGTCGCGGCATGAGGCTCGATGGCGTTGTGATTGTGGCGCGGCGTCCGATAGATCTGGTCGACCCGGTGCGGAGCCTTCGCCAGTTCCGCCTCGGCGTCGCCGATCTCGTTCAGCAGCGGCTGGCCCATGAAGAGACCCGGCTGGGCGCCTGCCGCCTTGGCCGACGCGAACGCCGTCGTCGACGGGGCGGCCGTGTAAGTGGCCTCGATCAGTGACGTGGCATGATCCGCCTGCTCCTGCGTCTCGGCGAGAACGACCGCGATCGGCTGACCATTCCAATGGATGGTGTCGTCCTGCATGATCGACAGGTCGCTCGGGCCGGCTGCCATGGGCGAGCTGCCGAACACCGCTGGCTTGTTCATCCGCGGCGCATTCCGATACGTCATCACCAGGACAACGCCCGCCGCATCCTCGGCGGCGCTCGTGTCGAGGGTGGCGATGCGTCCACGCGGGATCGTCGCATACGCGAGAGCCGCGTACACCATGCCGTCGAGCGGCACTTCGGCGGCGAACCGCGCCGCGCCCTGGACCTTGAGCTTGCCGTCGAGCCGCGATACGGACGTTCCGATCAACCCGTGCTTGTGGGCAATCAGGGGGTCGGGCACACCACCTGGAATCCAGCTGTCGGGCGCCAGCGGAACGAGCTTGGACATGACGGCTTGGGACGCGGCCTGCGCGGCCAATTTCGCATTTTCGACGATGTTCATGCGCCTGCTCCGGAGAGATCGCCGAGAACGGCGGTGATGGTACGCGTGGCGAGTTCGATCTTGAAGGCGTTGTCACGCAGAGGTTCGGCGTCGGCGAGTTCGGCCTGTGCGGCGGCGCGGAAGGCCTGCTCGGTCGCGGGGCCTCCGCGCAGGCTGGCCTCCGCTTTGAGCGCCCGCCATGGCTTGTGAGCGACGCCGCCGAGGGCGATGCGCACGTCCTTGATCCGGTCGCCGTCGAGCTCGAGCGCCGCTGCGACCGACACCAGCGCGAAGGCGTAACTCGCCCGATCGCGCACCTTGCGGTAGGTCGATCGCGTGCCAGACGGCAGCCCCGGCAAGGTCACGGCCGTGATCAGCTCGCCCGGCGCCAGCACCGTCTCGACCTCCGGGGTGTCACCCGGCAAGCGATGCAGGTCGGTGAAGGGCAGCATGCGGGACCCCGCCGGACCCTGAAGGTGCACCACCGCGTCGAGTGCGGCGAGCGCGACACACATGTCCGAGGGGTGCGTGGCGACGCAGGCCGGCGAGGCGCCGAGGATGGCATGGATCCGATTGAAGCCGTTCACTGCGTCGCAACCCTGTCCGGGGCTCCGCTTGTTGCAATGGGCGCCGTCTTCGTCGTAGAAGTAGGTGCACCGGGTCCGCTGGAGGATATTGCCACCTACGGTCGCCATGTTGCGGATCTGAGCCGAGGCGCCTGCCAGGATCGCCCGTGCCAGCATCGGGTAGCGCGTCCGGACCAGCCGGTGCTCGGCCACCGCCGTGTTGCGGGCCGCGGCGCCGATCAGCAACCCGCCGTCGCCGCTCTCCTCGATCGTCGTCGACAGACCGGTGACATCGACCAACGCGGCCGGCTGTTCCAGCGTTTCGCGCATGAGGTCGACGAGGTTCGTGCCGCCTCCGAGGTATTTCGTTCCCGCGAGCGCCGCGCGCCGGACGGCATCGGCGGCATCGACCGCCCGGGTATAGGTGAAGGGTGTCATTCCGCGGCCTCCGCGAAGGTGGACGCGATGGCGTCGATAATGCCGTTGTGAGCGCCGCAGCGGCACAGGTTGCCGCTCATGCGCTCGCGCAACTCGTCGCGGCTCGACCCCATTACATCGCGCGACAAGTCCACGGTAACGTGGGACGGCACACCGCGCTCGATCTCGGACACCATGCCGATCGCCGAGCAGATCTGTCCCGGCGTGCAATAGCCGCATTGGAAGCCGTCATGCTCGACGAAGGCCTGCTGAAGCGGGTGCAGCACTCCGTTCTCGGTCAGGCCCTCGATCGTGGTGATGGAGTGCCCCTCATACTGGACCGCGAGCGCCAAGCAGGAGATGATCCGCTCGCCGTCGACGAGGACAGTGCAAGCGCCGCAGGCACCCTGGTTGCAACCCTTTTTGGTGCCGGTGAGATGGAGGTGCTCTCGCAGGAGATCGAGAAGCGAGACGCGTGGGTCGCCCGGCGGTAGGACGGCGGCGCCGTTGATGGTGATAGGCAAGGACATTTTCCCTGTGATTGGTTTGGTCGTTGGCCGATCCGCTGCCAAGCGCTCGCGCGCTCGGGGAGGTCGGCCGAGGCGTGTGCACATATTGCGTTCGCCCGTCCGCCACCCCGCAGATCAGGATCCTAACGCACGGCTGCTCATCTGGATGCGTTCCAAGCGCCGTTGGTGGATATGGGTCGAAGCCAAAGGCACCGACTGCCCCTGCGTTGAATAGGCGGCGGAAAGATCGGGAGCCGCGGCGGTTCGGCAGAGCTCCGGATCAGGACGAGGCAATACTGCTGCCTCAAGCTGTGGGGCGTCGATCGGATCGAACCTTCACGCTGACAAACGTCGTGACACAATCGACCCTGTGACGCTGCATGACGATGTAAAACAGTGACCCGGTTCAGGTAAGCGCGCCTCGTGAGCATCTGGCGCGGGTTCGCTTCCGCAGTCGTACAAGCGGAAACAGAGATCAGCAATCGTCTGGCGGCGTTTCAGCAACGCATCTTGCTGGCTCATCAGCGGCCGTAACATTGATGGCTGCAATGGCGGCTATCAGATCTTCGATCATCACGGCCTCGGCATAAGTGAGGCTTCCCAGCGCAAAACGTTTCTTCAAGTCTGCGAGAAGTCGATCGACGAGGTTTTCATCGCTCATGCCGTCACCTTGTGGGCTGCATTGGGGCGACCGAAGCGACACCGACCGCAGTCGGCGATGCATTGGCTATATTGGTACAAATAAGCGTTATCACCAAGTAAAGTCCAATCCGGAGCATCTCAATCCTCGTGACGATAAAAATTACTATAAAATTTAAAATTAGCTCACGCAGTATGGTTAGTTGTTGTAGTTCATGAGCCATCGAGAAATCAAGGCGTCGAGAGCCGCCTCGGCGGTTTTTGCCCGAGAGATCGGCTCCAGGTTCAGCCACGTCTCAGCTACTCGATGCTCTAATGTCTGAAGAGGAAGCCCATGATCTGCGCCAGGACCCAAGCCGCAGACAATCCGGTTCCGATCAATGCCAGAAGGTAGCCGGTCACCAGAACGATGCATTCGCCGGGTGTGACGGGCCAATCTAGGTCGTCTAAGTCTTCGTCTGTCTCGATATCGAACGACATGGCGCGGGATCCTGGTTAGGATCCATTTGCCAGCAGGTTCGATACCGTTCTCTTGCCGACTTCGATATCGGCGCCATCCGCTAGATACTCAGCTACTTACTCTTCTACACAAAGCACAGCCTTATAGTTGAAAAAGCAAGTCTTGTTATCGGAGTCGACCGATGTGACGACTTGGCCAAACAAGGTGGAAGCTTGGCGTTTGCGGCCGGTCGAAAGCTGATTCCCGACGAAGCGGGTGCTCATGATCGATCGTCTGATGTCGATCGTGCCACCGCCCTCGACTTGCACTTCAGCGAGGCCTCGTCCGCGCGTCAGGGTGCAGGATGCATCGTCGAGGACGTTGGCTCCCACGACCGTCATATTGCAGGTCGCAGCGAGTGCCGGCCCGCTCAGTGCGCCGAACAACAAGATCGTGAGGACAGGGCTTCGGGTTTTTCGCATTTCAAGTTCCCTATGATGTCGCCACCTGCGTCGAGACCGGAGAAAAGCTTCGATGACGGGAGGCCGCTGTCCATCGGGGCATATTCCATCTTCGGTTCGATCGCGTGGATAACGGATGTCTCACGATCTTGGATCCGAGACAGCAGCAAGCCGATTTCCGGAGCACTCGCGCTATCCGGATGCCGGCTCGGTGCGGACTCAAACGGAAGCCGTATGAGAGGAGAGGCCAGTGGAGCTGCTGTCTCTCAAGCTGAGTCGATAGGGGGTGTAGGTTGAGATCGATGTGAAGTGTACGTGGTTTTCATGGCCTTGCGAGAAACAGGGTCTCGTCGGGCCGGATCTCGTTTCTGACCCCGCGTCTGACCGGCTCCGGCACGGACGGATCGTCAGGGTCGAAGGTGCCGAGCGCGCCGAGCGCCGCCCGGATGTCGATCTTGGTCCCGATGAAATCCATGACGACCCGGGCGGCGCCGATGGCGCGGGCCGAGCCGTGGCTCACCCCGATGGTCATGCCGTGGAGCTGCCTGAGCAGCCGTCTCTTTGGGTACAGGATCATCATCGACACCTCATGCGTCCCACCGCGCTGGGCGTCGATGTTCATCAGGCGGTCGCCGAGGGCGCCAACGAGGCCACGGTAGGTCGCGAACCGCAGCGAGACCTCGCCGTCCTCGTCCTCTCCCGTGAAGCGCTGCTTCACCGAGGAGACGAGCGTGTCGCCGTCGTAACGCCAGTGAACAAGCTCGCGCTTGATACGCCCATTGCCCAAGTAGGAGTAGAAATACTTGAAGTAGAAGCCACGGTACTCGTGCAGGTCGCGCGAACCTGATCGCGACGCGTCACGAAGAAGGGCGGCGTGGCGATCGAGTGCTGCGAGCGGCTGCCGCGCTGCAGTGCGTTGGGCGAAGGTAGCGGCGAAGGCCTGATGCGGCATCAGAAGCTCGTGCTCGTCCAGCCCGAAAAAATCGCTGATGCGCCTGTGATTGTGGCGTGATGGCGCCGCTAATCCCGTCAGATAGCGGTTGAACTGCTGCCGGTTCACCCTCAGCCGACGGCACACCTCGGATACCGAACGGTAGTGATCGCAGCAAAACTGAAGGTTCGCACAGTAGTCAGTTGCGTGAGCGGACATCAGCAGGCGGACGGCAACGCGATATCGACCATCGACGGATCCTGGCGCGACTCGGCGCTCGAACAGCGCAAACTCGCGTCAGGTTGCGCATACAGTTTCCCTAGGTTCAAGCCCGTCGGCGTGGGACGCTGCCCGTCAATGATTGCCCGAGCGGGGCAGCCTTGAAGCGATGGGGCGATCGTGGATCTTGCCAAGAAGTTGGTTCTGACGGGGCTGGCTTGGTCCATCGCCCTGCTCATGGCCGCGCCGATCCTTCTCATGATCCTGACGGCCTTCAAAACCGATGCCGCTGCGGACCTCGGCCCCTTCGCGCCGTTCACCCCCACGCTGGCGAACTTCACTTCGCAGAACGCCAACGTCGGGATGCTGCGGCCGGTACTCAACAGCGTCGTCGAGGCGGGAGGCGGCACCCTTCTATGCCTCCTCTTCGCGCTCCCGGCCGCCTACGGACTCACCTTCCAGGCGGGAGGACGGAACGCCGTCCTGTTCGGGATGCTGATGACGCGATTCATGCCCGGCGTGGGCGTCATGATTCCGATGTACCTGATCTTCAAGGCGATCGGCCTCATCGACACCCAGATCGGGCTGGTGCTGATCTATGCCGCGATCAACCTGCCGATCATGGTCTGGATGCTGTATTCCTACATGCGCGACATTCCCCGCGACATCCTGGAGAGCGCGAGGATCGACGGCGCCTCCGTCGCGCAACAGATCGTGTTTCTGCTACTGCCGTTGTGTGCCCCGGGCCTCGCCTCCACGGCGCTCCTTTCGGTCGTCCTGTGTTGGAACGAGGCGTTCTGGAGCATCCAGATGACCGCCGCCGAGGGGGCTCCGCTCAGCGCCTATATTGCGGCGTTATCGGGCGGCCCGATGCCAGCGGAGATCTCCGCCGCGTCCCTGCTCGCTGTCGCACCGATCATACTGATCGGGTGGATGGCCCAACGACAATTCGCGCGCGGCCTGACCCTCGGCGCCGTGCGTTGATGAGAGCAAGTCGACCAAATCTGCTGCATGGTGCTCGACGTCGACCCCACGACCGATGCGTCGAACCAGGGAACGGTCGTTAGCCATCGAACTGATGGATGGTGCCACGAACGGGGTGCGGCTTCTGTCCTATGTCACCGACACGCTTGTTCCCAAGCTCAAACCGGGCGACACGTACATGGACGACCTCGGCGATCACTATAGCTGACTATCTGTAACATATGGTGCCGCTCGTCGTCACTCGCTCCTGAAATTCGTCTCTCTTTCCGCTCGCTTACCGGGACCTGCACCTGGGCCAGCTCATCGGAGATCCCGTGGCCGGCACCGGGACGGAGGTCTGGTGGGTGGCGTCGCGCATCGTCCCGGGACTGACCTACGGGATCCCGCAATTGCCCTTCCGCGAGATCGACGGAACGTTCAGCGAGAACCATCCGGTCGAGCCCGACGTCCGTGTCCCGTCGAACCCGACCGCGCAAGGTCGCGGCGAAGATCCGCAGCTCGCTGCCGCGGTCCGAAGCCTCATGCCCGGGAACGCCGGTTCCTGTCCCTAAAGTGTGTCAGCTGTCGACGCTCGCCCGCCGTTCGTAGCGTCGTGACGGCGCGGGCGTGCACCGATGGCGGGGCACGCCATAAACTAAGGGATCATCGCCCGTGACCGCGAACGCACCGCGAGCGAGGCGCGGCCGGATCCAGAGACATCCTGGATCACACACTGAGTTGTTTCGCGCCTCCCACTGACGACCGGTAAAGCTCAAATCCATCGACGCTGACGCGCTCCAGCCGTAGCCGAAGTCCTCGTCACGACTCGGGGACCGGGGCGGCTATCAGCATGAAAGGCTTGACCGGAGCCGCGGGAACCGCGATTTCGGCTGGACTGCATGAGACGAAGGATCATCTCTTGGCCCCCATAGACGGCCCGCGCATTCCGGCCCGCTCGCGCCACACGCGCCAGATGGTTGTCTTCCTGCACGGCTATGGTGCCGACGGGAACGACCTGATCGAGATCGGCCGTCAGTGGCAGGGCTGGCTGCCGGACGCCGAGTTCGTGGCGCCCCACGCTCCCGAACGCTGCAGCCAAGCCCCCACGGGTCGACAATGGTTTCCATTGACGATGCGCGACCCCGGCGAACGCTGGAGCGGCGTCACCAAGGCGCGCCCGGCGCTCGACGCGTTCCTCGACGGCGAGCTGGCCCGCACCGGCCTCGACGAGAGCAAGCTGGCACTCGTCGGCTTCAGCCAGGGCACCATGATGGCGCTGCACGTCGGACTGCGGCGACGGCGGGCGCCGGCCGCGATCCTGGGCTTTTCCGGCATGCTGGTGGGCCCGGAGCACTTGAGCCAAGCCACGGCCCGCTCCGCCGCGGGCCGCCCGCCGCCGATCCTGCTGGTGCACGGCGACAAAGACAACGTTCTACCGATCGATGCCCTCTTCGCCGCGACGGACGATCTCGGCCATGCCGAGATCCCGGTCCAGTGGCACCTCTCGTTCGGGGTCGCGCATGGCATCGATGCCGGCGGCTTGCGGCACGGCGGGCAGTTCCTGGCCCAGAGCTTCGGCCGGCCGACACCGCGATAGCCATGACGCCGGATCGAGGTCGGTGGTCTTTCCACTCGAAGGGCTAAGCAGACTCTCACAAGTCTGCTTACACTTGAGGTTCGAAGCAGCATTGATTTTGCTTCGAATAGGCCAAATCAATGCTGCTTAGCGTCGGCACACATCTTTACCGGGTCGGATATGACGCGTTGATCCTTCCCCGAAACGGGAAAGGTGGATCGGCCGCAGGCCGAGACGGATGGGGTGAAGCCTTGGCGGGGATACCCCACCCGTCGCTTCGCGCCACCCTCCCGTTCCGAGGAAGGATTTCCAAAACCTGCGCTCTTCAGGGTGGGCTGTCCGGGATCTTGCGTTAGATGAAGGCCGACGCCATGGCGGGGCTCTCTTCGAGCGCATGGGCGATG
>CAXTME010000086.1:0-21101 GCA_964245215.1 uncultured Lichenihabitans sp. | reverse complement strand
GAGCCGTTGCGTTCCACTAGGGCAGGGGTCAGGCGGCTGTCAAGCGCGTTCGACGTCGTCGGCAGGTCCGGGAGTCGTCCGGCATCTTCGGCCACGACGCCCGTCTACGATCCTTGCAGGACGGCGGTATGGTAAGGGTGCACCTCCACGCGATCCCAGACGCCGTGGTGCATGTAGGGCACACCCGTGAGCCACGTATCGAAGAGGTCGCGATCGGGAAACGAGACCACGGTCATCGAGCCGATCATCCGGCCCCCGGCATCGAGAATCGCACCGCCGATCAGCATGGTGCCGGCTTCAAGGGTCCGTCGGGCGGCCTCGAGGTGCTCTTCGCGGACCGCGAGGCGTCGGGCTAAAGCCTGGTCGTCCAGATGATCGTAAGCGATGACGAGGAACTGCATGCGACGCTCCGGATGCTGCTCTATGATCGATCCACCAGCTACTGTAACCGTAGCGGGTAGTGCGCTACAAGACCCGTAGCGTCAAGACTGTTCAAGTGCGATGGCGAGAATCCCTTTTCCAGGACGTGCGGTTCGAGGGTCGACGACCGGCGTACCCATCATGGCGGCCTTCGACCTCCTGGGTCGCCGCTGGACGATGCGGATTCTCTGGGAACTCGGGCGAGGGCCCTGCTCCTTCCGGGACCTGCAGGAGCGCTGTGGCCAGATTTCACCGACCAGTCTCAATGTGCGCTTGAAGGAACTCCGCGCCGACCAGCTGGTCGTGCTCGAAGAGAAGCTCGGCTATCGTTTGACGACGCTCGGCGAAGACTTGAGCGCTGCGCTCGACCCCTTGCGCGATTGGGCGGCCCGATGGGCCGACCGGGTCGAAGCGGAAAAGTGAAGAGAACCAGGCCCACGCGGTCGCGCTAGATGCGGTCTGGTTCTGGTGGAGCGTGGGATCGCTTGGGCGAGTAGGGATCATCACTATGCCTGTCTTCGCGCAGATCTCTCCTCATCGCCGCGCGTTCGTCGCTGACACGACAGCGTTGATCCTGTTCTTCACGACAACAGGATTGATCAACGAGCGGTATCTCGCAGGTTTGACCTGGCAGCAGGTCCTCCACGCGCGCCTGTTGGGTGCGGTTCTGATGGTCCCTGTCGGGCGTCCTTACGGTATCTGGCGTGATTGGATCATGGATCACGCCCGATCGAGCAAGGTGCCGCGATTGCTCTGGGACAGTTTCGCCTTGGTGAGCTTCCAGGTCCCGATTTACGCGGCCATCATTGCTGTCAGCGGTGCATCGGGCCGGGGACTCGTGCAAGGAATATTGGGAGCTACCGTCATCATGTTGGCCCTGGGCCGGCCCTATGGGGTCTTCCTGAACTGGATCAGGATGTTGTTCGGGTTTCCCGCGGGCGGCATGCGACCGATGAGCCTCGGCGGATAGTTCTGCGCTCCGCATGGCCGCTGAGCGATTCCTTCAGCGAAGCGACATGCCCTCGCGATGCCCTTGGTTGCGCCCATGCTCCGAATGGTGCACGACCCGGCTCGCCCGGCGGCCGTCGCGGCGTCGAGGTTCGAAGTGAAGGGCGACGTGCTGCCATGTCATCCGATGGTCTGAAGGCATTTCGGATCCGACAAGCGTCGAGCGGCGGTCGCAAGCCGGCTCCCGGGCCCGATATCGAAGCGAAGATCCTCGATGCGGCCGAGTTCGTCTTCGGACATTTCGGCTTTCGCGGTGCCACGACCGCGCTGATTGCCAAGAAGGCGGCCATCGCCAAGCCGCATATCTACTACTACTTCGAAGACAAGGAGGATCTCTACCGGGCTATTCTTGAGCGTGCGATGGGCATGTGGGCCCGGGAGCTCGAGACGCTGGATACCGCGGCCGACATCCAGACGATCCTCATCCGTTACATCCACAAGAAGGTCGACTTTTCGCGCGATCATCCGGACCTGTCGCGCCTTTATGCGAATGAAGTGATCAGTGGTGCGACATTCATCGGCAGCTTCATCGAGAAGGTCTCGACGCCGCTCCTGCTGGAGAAGGTCACGACGGTCGAGGCCTGGGCGGCGAGCGGCTCGATCCGCCCCGTGAGCGCCGTCGACCTGTTCTTCTGCATCTGGGCCATGACGCAGTCCTATGCCGACTTCGCGAGCCAGATGACGATCATGAAGCGCAAGAGGGTCCTGGGCGATGTCGACTACGACAACGCCAAGGCAACCATCGTGCAATTGGTCCTGGGCGGACTTGGCTTGAGCGACATCGAGAAGCCGCCCGCGAAACCCCGGCGAAAGATCTCACGATAGGGTTCTGCGCCTCTCGCTCCTGTCGTTCAAATAATTTTACCGTTCGTTATAATCCTGGCATGCGGATTGCGACGGAGAGCGTGCTTCGCGTGGCGCGGAGCACCGGGCGGCGATCTGCGCGTCTGGAACCGACGACGCCGCGGGCGGGCCCATTTTGGGTACCCCCGCGCGTCGATCAACGCTGGCGAGGTCGAGCCATGTCATCCAAAGGTGAAGTTCCAACGCTCGTGATCACGGGCGCTCACCCGCAACTCTATAACCACGACCTGGCACCGACCGCGCCCGAGGGCCGGACCTGGGGCGCCTTCAGCCTGTTCGCCATGTGGATGTCCGACGTTCACTCGGTCGGCGGCTATACGTTCGCGGCGAGCCTGTTTTTTCTCGGCCTGACGGGATGGCAGGTGCTCATCTCCATGCTGATCGGCATAACGGCCGTCTATTTTCTCATGAATCTGATCGGGCGCCCGTCGCTGCGCTACGGAATTCCCTTCCCGGTCATGGCCCGCGTGTCCTTCGGGGTCATGGGCGCCAACCTCGCGGCCATCGTGCGCGGCGTGGTCGGCATCGTCTGGTATGGCGTGCAGACCTATTTCGCCTCGAAAGCCGTGCAGGTCCTCGTGATCACGCTCGTGCCCTCGGCGGCCGATCTCACCCACAACAGCATCATCGGCCTATCCACGCTGGCGTGGTTCAGCTTCCTGTTCATGTGGTTCTTCCAGCTGGTCATCTTCCTGAGCGGAATGGAGCGGATTCGCCGCTTCATCGATTTCTGCGGCCCGGTGGTCTATGTCGTCATGTTCATCCTGGCGATCTGGATGCTCTACCAGGCCGGGTTCTCCAGTCTCGCGCTGCAACTGAGCCCGCCGGCCTCGTCGAACACCGCCACCGTCGGCGTCATGGCCAATGCAGCGATGCTGATCGTCGCCTACTTCTCGGCGTTGCTGCTTAATTTCGGCGACTTCGCCCGGTTCGGTAAGGACGAAGCCGCGATGAAGACGGGTAACTTCCTCGGCCTTCCCGTCAACTTCCTGGTCTTCTCCATCATCACGGTGATCGTTACTGCGGGAACGCTGAAAGTGTTCGGGCAGGCGATCATGGACCCCGTCCTGATCGTCGAGAAGATCGGCAACCCGGTCGTGGTGATCATCGGCTCGATCACCTTCATCGTGGCCACGATGGGGATCAACATCGTCGCCAACTTCGTTTCGCCGGCCTACGACATCTCCAATCTCAAGCCGGAAAAGATCAACTTCAAGATGGGGGGACTGATCACCTCCATCCTGTCGGTGCTCGTCTGTCCCTGGCTCTTCGTGGCGAGCCCGTCCGCCATCACGCTGTTCGTCAGCATCTTCGGCTCCGTTCTCGGGCCGATGTTCGGCATCATGATCGCCGATTACTACCTCGTGAAGATGCAGGCCGTGAAAGTGGAAGATCTCTATACGATGTCGCCGGCCGGCACCTACAATTACGACGGGGGCTGGAACCACAAGGCCCTGATCGCCCTGGCGATCTCTGGGGTCCTGTCGATCGGCTTGTCTTTGCTCGGCGCCTACGGGCTCATGTTCAACGTCGGCGATTGGGGATGGCTGATCGGGGCGAGCGCCGGCGCACTGGTCTATCGCGGCTTGTCCGGACAGGAGCGTTCCGTTGCTGCCGTAGCCGCCGGCGAGTGATGTGCAGCGGATCGTGCGGAGTCCCGCACGATCCGCACCTCCTATCACGTGCGTCCGAAGGAGCTCCGGGCCGACCAGACCGTGGTGCTCGAGCCCTGCACGCGTCGCTCGACCTTTACGGGTCGGGCCGCGCGTTCAGGCAGGCGCATGCTACTCGCAGTAGCCGACGATACACTGCCGCCACTGGCGCTTTTCAGTTGTCCCGCAGTGTCGAGACAATGCACGCCAGCCATCCTTTCCCAGGTGTCCAGGTCCCGAAGGTTATTCGCTTGCTGGAGCACCGTTCGTGGTTCAAGCGGACAGACGACCACGCCTCGCATTTAGGTTAATCACGGGAAACGCGGTCAATCTGAATAGCTCGTAGGCTGTGACGGGTGTAGTAAAACGTTCGATGCGCTCTGACGGATCATGAGCGACTTGAGAGACGACGTGAGGCTCCTCGCACTTCGCCAGGCGGGACGGGCTTTTCGGCCGTTTCGAATGGGCAGCCGGCATGCAGATCCATCGTTTCCTCCTCCTCCTTCTCGCTCTTCTTCTCGGCACGCAGGTCCAGGCCGCGGAGCCGTCTTGGACGGGATCATGGGATACGAGGTGGCGCGACGGGGGCGCGCAAATGGAGTTGCAGGAGGCTGACGGGAAGGTCACGGGACAGTACCCAGCCTATGGCGGCCGTATCGAGGGGAGTGTAGAGGGGCGGCACCTCAGTGGCCACTGGACCGAAGGGGCGCGGTCCGGAGGGCTGGATTTCGTTTTGGCTCCGGACGGCCGTACGTTCATGGGCCGCTTCGACAATGGCGAATGGTGGACCGGCGGCCGGGTCGTACCGGCCGTGGGCGATCTCGTCATCGACCGATCGGGCGCGCGCGAAGCACTTCGAACCTTCGTCCAGGCGGGTAATGCGGCTCGGGACGGCTCTCTCGACGAGATGGCCAAGGCCGCGGACGTGGTCGATTTCGGGAGGGCAGGAAGCTCCATGGCCCCCGGCGAGAAACTCGCGGCCGCGAAGAACCTTTTCGACCTCGTGGATCAGACCACGTTTCATCTTTGGGCCATCCCCGGAAAGCGAGCAACCGGAGACCACCTCGATCTCACGCTGGCTCAGGCCGGCAGCAATGCGACGCTGCCACTCTCGCTCATCAAGACCGATCAAGGCTGGTTCATCGTCAATCCATCCGCCGACATCATGGCGTCGTCGCGTCGCGCGCTTCTGGAGCGGTCCGGAGGCCGCCTGCCGCCGCCGGACAACTACAAGCGCCGCCTGAACCCCAGAGATGCCATCAGAAGCTTTCTCGGCGCCTTTTCCGATTGGGACGGAGCGGGTCGCGACCAGGCTCTCGATGCGCTCGACCTGACTCGTCTGAATACTGCCGTACGGGACTACGAAGGCGAACTCGCAGCACAGTACCTCAAGGGCGTTCTCGACCGGGTCGGCAGTTTCGTGCCTCAGGAGATCCCCGATGATCCGGCCAGGCTGGACCCCTACGTCGCTTTCAGTCATCCGGCCGGAAGTATCATCGTTGCGGCCATCGGCAACGGCGATCATCTCACCTGGAAGCTCAACGCCGACACGGTGCAAACGGCCCGCGAACTCTACATTGCCGTCGAGGACATGCCGAGCTTGTCGGGCGCCGCCATTCCGGCGCCGCCGTCGGCCTATTTCAAGCTCCGCCAATGGGTGCGGGACGAAAGCCCGGCGCTTTTGACGGCCGTTGGGCTTCTCGAAGTCTGGCAGATCCTGGGTTGGGCCGGGATCCTCGTCGTGTCCTTTCTGCTCGCGTTGCTGTTGAGCGCGTTGATCCTCAACGTCCTGCGCCGCCTGATCGGCGGCCGGCAGCAAACAGCGGAACGGGATTTCCGCTGGCCGCTTTGGCTGTCGATCACGTTCTCCATTTACAAATTGCTGATCCCGGTGATCGGTCTACCGGAAACCGTCAAGCGGATCTCGGTTGGAACGACGGGGGTATTATTGGCACTCGCCCTGATGTGGGGTGGTTGGCGCTTGATCGATATGGTCGGCGATCTATACTTTAAACGCTCCGATGGATCGGTCGCGGTCTTGGACAATATCGTCGTGTCGTTGGCCTTCGGGGCATTGAAGCTCGTTCTCGTCGCGTGCGGCCTCATCTTCATCGCGATCGAACTGTCTCTGCCCTACGAGGGTGTCATTGCCGGCCTCAGCATCGGCGGTCTCGCGGTGGCGTTCGCGTCCAAGGAAACCCTGTCGAACGTGTTCGGAGCCGGTATCCTGGCGATCGATCGTCCTTTTCGCCGCGGCGACTGGATCATTGCAGGCGACACACAGGGGACCGTCGAATATGTCGGGATCCGTTCGACCCGCATCCGCACGGGGGAAGACAGCCTGATCGTCGTGCCGAACGGCAAACTTTCGGATGCAACCGTCAATAATCTCGGCACGCGACGATATTATTTCACCAAGGCCAAGCTGCCGATTTCCTATCGGACGCGTGTCGATCAGATCGACAGCTTCATCCACGGATTGAGGGACCTGATAGCCCAGGTGCCCAATGCCATGCCGGAAAAATCCAATGTCGCCGTCACCACTCTCGGTCCAGACAAGATCGAGATGGAGATCACGCTCTGCATCGACGGCAGGGTGCCCGCACACCGAAGCGGCGGCACCAGCAATCTCATGATCGACATCCTGAACCTGGGCGAACGTTTGGGCGTCAAATTCGGGGATCAGACGGATGCGCCGGGGTCCGGAACAGCGAAGGATCCACCGAGATTGATCACCGAAGCGGTCAGCTGAAGAGCCCCAACCGCTGCCGGAAAGACGCGGGCGAGAAGCCACGCAGGCTGTTCAAGGCATGCGGCTGTAAGCAAGATCCAACGCCACGACGGGAGCGACCGCGAGTGCCGCCATGATCGTCCGGTCGCGGTCAGGGTTGTTGGAGCGCATCCCCGAGGCCAGGACCGCGCCGTCGAGAACATCGCCGACCGAACGGGTCCAAAGCCAGGACTGAGGCTCTTCCGCCGCCAGAATGAGAGCACCCGAGGCGATCTCGCGCAGTCCGAAGGCTTGGATGAGACGCTCGTGACCTTGCAGCCCACTCGCTCGGGCAACGACTCGGGGCGCGAGCAACTCGGCCAGCCCCAGTCCGATACCGAACCAAGCAAGACCGCGGGCGACGTCTCTCGGCTTCATGATGATCCTCGGTGTGACGACCGAGGGCGGTGGCCGTCGGTTTCGAGGCCGTCAACATGCTTCGATCTATTGCTGTTTCATCGATTGCTGTTGACCGGTTCGTTCAGCGTTGCTGTAGGGCGAGAGAACAGGACTGCAGCAAGGGCATCGCACCTTTGTCCTCCGATCGACAGGGGCTCGCCGCTTCGTTCGCGGCTTAAACATCCTTCGACGATTGGTTCCGCGGATTTTGGCCAAACCGACGCATGGTGCCGCCGTTGTCGGCTGGAACGGGCTCTGGTGCTTGATGCTTATAGGCCCGAATCACCACGGAGAGAGCGTCATGAAGGCTTTGTGCTGGCACGGTAAGAATGACATCCGCTGCGACAACGTGCCGGATCCGAAGATCGAAGACGCTCGCGATGTCATCGTCAAGGTCACGTCTTGCGCGATTTGTGGATCGGACTTGCATCTGATGGACGGCATGATGCCGTCAATGAAGAGTGGTGACATCCTCGGCCACGAATTCATGGGTGAAGTGGTCGAAGTCGGCCAGGGGTTCACCAAATTCAAGAAGGGCGACAAGATCGTCGTTCCGTTCAACATCAACTGCGGCGAATGCCGGCAGTGCCGGATGGGCAACTGGGCCTGTTGTCAGCGCTCGAACCGGAACGGCAAGATGGCGGCCGAAATGTTCGGCTACCCGATCGCCGGCCTGTTCGGCTATTCGCATATCATGGGTGGCTACGCGGGCGGCCAAGCCGAATACGTTCGCGTGCCGATGGCCGATGTGGCGCCCATGAAGGTACCGGAAGGCATGACCGACGAGGAGGTTCTCTTCCTCACGGATATCTTTCCCACCGGCTACATGGGAGCCGAACATGCCGAGGTCAAAGGCGGCGACATCGTTGCGATATGGGGCGCCGGTCCCGTGGGGATCTTCGCGATCCAGTCCGCCAAGGTGATGGGGGCGGAACGGATCATCGCGATCGAGACCGTGCCGGAGCGCATCGCGATGGCGAAACGCGCCGGCGCCACCGACATCATCGATTTCACCGAAGAGGATGTCTACGAGCGCATCAAGGAGATCAGCAAAGGCGAAGGTGCCGACAGCGTGATCGACTGCGTCGGCATGGAGGCAAGCGGTGCCCATGGCCTGCTCGGCATGGTCGAATCCGCCAAGGAGAAGCTCACGCGAGCCGAGCGGACCACGGCGCTCGACCAGGCGATCCGGGCGGTCCGGCCTTGCGGCGTCGTTTCGGTGCCGGGCGTCTACGGCGGCCCGGTTACGGTCAACATGGGACAGATCGTGCAGAAGGGTCTCACGCTGCGTTCGGGCCAGACGCATGTGAAGCGCTATCTCGAGCCCTTGACCAAGCTGATCCAGGACAAGAAGGTCGATACGACTTTCATGATCACGCATCGCAGCAACAAGCTCGAAGACGGTCCCGAGCTCTACGAGACGTTCCGAGACAAGAAGGACGGCTGCGTCAAGGTGGTCTTCCACCCGAACTGATTCATGCTGCCTACGACAAACGCCCGGGTCCGCGCGTCGTGCGGTTCGGGCGGTTCTCGGGGCGGATAAGCGTGTGAAAGACGCGAAGCCGAATGTCGCAGGGCAACTGTCGCTCGCGTCCCTGCCGAGCCGCGAAGACAGCGAAGGTGCATAGCCGTGCCAGCCGATCTCCTGGACCGCCTGCTGGTGACATTGTCGGTGCGCCTGAGAGCTTTCTCGATCTGCAGCATTCAACGCGGCTGGCGATTGAGCTTCAGTCCCTTCGACGCCGTCACGATCCACTATGTTCTGCGCGGCGCCGGCAGCCTGCGGGTCGAAGCGGGACCGTGGCTGCCCTTTACGCCGCACAGCATCATCGTGGTCCCGGTCCGCCGTTCTCACGCGATGGGCGAAGCCGGGGAAACTGTCGGTGAGGCACGGGCCGAGGATCATTGCGCGCTGCACGGTGACGGGCTCGTCACGTTCCGGGCTGGCGACGGCACCCCCGACACGCTCCTGGTCTGCGGCCAGATTTCGGCCAGCTACGAGGGCGCCTTGGGCCTCTTCGAGCTGTTCCAAGCTCCCTTGGTCGAGAGTTTTCCGTCCAACAGCGCCTTGCACGCGTCGTTCGAAGCCATGATGGCCGAGGTGGCGAGGCCGAGCCTCGGCACACAGGCGATGACGGAACTTCTGATGAAGCAATGCCTCATCGTGATGCTGCGGCGTCAGTTGTCGAGCCACGATGCCGAGTCCCCGATGCTGAGGGCGCTTCAGGAGCCGAGACTCGCCCGCGCCGTCGTGGCAGTCCTCGAAAACCCGGGTGCCTCTTACTCGGTCGAGAGTCTGGCCTCTCTGGCCTATATGAGCCGCACGGCCTTCGCCGAGCGATTTTCACAGATCTTCGGGCAGGGCCCGATGGACTTCGTCCAGCGGGTCCGGTTGCGGATCGCGGCCCGGCTCCTCACCGCCACCGACCTACCCGTGAAGATCATCGCCAGCAGCGTCGGTTACGCGAGCCGAAGCGCTTTCAGCCGGGTCTTCGAAGCGACCTACGGGTCGCCTCCCTCCGACTTCCGCAGTTTCGGCGGGCACGATGAAGCCGAACCCGAGCGGATCGAAAATTCGGCTATTCCGACGCGCGGTCTGATGCGCGCCCCGGCGCCGACCGAAGCCTTGGTGCTCGATCGTCCGAACAAGGTCGCCGAGCGTCCGGACCTGTCGATCGTGAGGGACCTCGGCTGAGAACGCGACGGTTCATCGGCCGTCATCCGTAGGCGGCATCGGTCCTTCGTGCCGTCGGGGAGACGGTAGCATTGCTGACCTCGACCGCTTTAGCCGGAGAACCTCATGATTACCGACCGACGATCGATCCTGGCCGGGCTCGTGCTGATTGCCGCGACGCCCGCAGCCCTGGCTCAAGCCCAGAAGGTCGCTCCTGCGACCCCCGCCACCGACTTCGCCGACATCAAGATGGCCTCTCAATATTATGGAGGCGTGCTAGGCCCGGCCGAGGCTTCCTTGACCACGTCGCAATTGGGCGTCGAGCGCGCAAGCCACAAGGATACGCTTGAGTTCGCCGGGTTTGAATTCGCTGAGGCTATCACGGTCAATAAAGTACTGAAGGAGCTTGGGACGACGGCCGGACCCGACGCCAACGCGATGCCCGCGATCGAGAAGATCAAGGGAGCCGCCAAGGGTGAGGGTTTCGATCGCGCCTATATTGCGTTCCAACTCGAGAACCATGAATACCTTCGCGACCTCGCGGATGCTTATCTTCATAACAGCGCCGGTGCGACCGACCCGATGGAAAAACAGGGCCGGCTACTCGCGTCGTTGATGCTGGGCGTCTTCAAAGAGCACATTGCGATCTGCAAGCGCCTCAATGCCGAATTGAAGGCCTGAACGTCGGCCTCGCGCCGCCGCGCCCCGAGCGATCCCTTTCTGGGTCGCCACCATCCCTTTCGCACCACCATGAGATCAGATCCATGAACCGTTTTCGTTCGTCCGCCATCGTAGCTCACGTCATGGCAGGAGCCGCACTGATCGGGATGTCTCCCGCCAGCGCCCAGACGGCAACGCCCAGTGCTCCCGTGATGGAGCCGGGCTTCTCGACGGTTCAGACTTTGGCGGAGACGCCGGACAGCGGCACGATGAAGCGGGCCGACAAGGATGTGGGCCTGGTGCTGAAGAAGCTTCAGGACCTCGGCGCAAAGCCGATCGAATCCCGCTCCGTCGACGAAGCGCGTGCCCAGCCGGGCGCGGCCGACGCCGTCAAGGCGGTGCTGAAAGATCAGGGCAAGGATCCCGCGGCCTTGATGGCGGCCATGAAAGTCTCGAAGAAGGACATGACTTATCCGACGGCGGGCGGCAGCGAGACGATTCGGATCTATACGCCCGAAGGCGCGGGCAGCGGTCCTCTACCGGTCATCGTCTATTACCACGGTGGTGGCTGGGTCATTGCGACCATCGACAGCTACGAAGCATCGGCCATGGCGCTCGCCAAGAAGACGAAAGCCATCGTGGCCAGCGTGGACTATCGCCATGCGCCCGAAAACAAGTTCCCGGCCGCGCATGAGGATGCCTTTGCGGCCTATAAGTGGGTCCTGGCGAACGCCGGGCAGTTCGGCGGAGATCCGGCTCGCGTCGCTGTTGCGGGCGAGAGCGCCGGGGGCAACCTCGCGGCCAATGTCGCCATCATGGCGCGCGACGGCAATGTCCAGAAGCCGGCGCATATGCTGCTCGTCTATCCGGTGGCCGGCACCGATATGAATACGCCGTCCTATCTGTTGAACCAGAACGCCATGCCGCTCTCGAAGGGCGCCATGGGTTGGTTCGTCGACAAGGTCCTGGCGAAGCCCGAGGACGCCAAAAGCCCGATGCTGAACCTGACAACGTCGGCAGACCTCAAGGGCCTGCCCTCGGCGACGGTCATCACCGACAGCATCGATCCCTTGATGTCCGAGGGCAAGATGCTGGCCGAGAAGCTGAAGGCGGCCGGTGTCGCGACGGACTACAAGAACTACGACGGCGTGACACACGAATTCTTCGGCATGGCCCCGGTCGTTGCCGCGGCCGATAGGGCGCAGGACGTCGCGGCCCAGGATCTGCGTACGGCCTTCGCGGGCAAAGCCGCAAGTCGGTAGACCGCACGGTTCAGCGGATGCGGGCGGAGCCACTCCCGATGAATGTTGGGCCGCGAGAGGAAGCAACAATCCGGGTCGATTGTTGAAGCAGATCGTTCACCGACGTTTGTACTCAGTGGAATGTCTCGGAATCCGGGCACCTCGTTTGGATCGTGCTGCGTTGGAGCACGATCGGGCAAGATCAAGCGGTCAGCGCGGCTCTGTCTCGTTTGCCACGCTGGCTGACCGAGGCCGAACTTAGTTCGAGAAGCGCTTGGTTCGATCAGCACATCATTCGATGAGAAGCACGGAACGTCTCATGGCGCAAAACTATCTTCGCTACACTGAAGGCGTCGAGACGGTTCCTGTCGACGAGGCCGAAACGATCGACCAGATCCTGGCCTCGATGCACCGTCTGCACGGGCGGACTCACGAGAAATACGGCGAAGCGGTGCGCGTCTCGCATGCCAAGAGCCATGGCGCGGCCGTCGGTGAACTCGTCGTCCTGGACAACCTGCCGGAGGCCCTCGCGCAGGGCGTCTTCGTGCCGGGAGCGCGCTACCCCGTCATCGCGCGTCTGGCCAATGTGCCGGGCGAGATCGACCGCGATGGCGTGGCGACGCAGCGCGGTTTCGCATTCAAGCTGCTCGATGTCCCGGGCATGAAACTGCCAAGCCACGAAGGGCAGACCACCCAGGATTTCGTGCTCGATACGGGCGACCGCTTCGCGGCGGCCGATGCCGGTGCCTTTCTCTTGACACATCGGATGCTCGAACATGCGCCGCAGATCCCCGACGCCTTGAAGATGGCAGTCTCGTCGACGTCCCGCGCCACCAATGCGGCGCTGCACGGGATGGGAACCGATAGCGCCAACCTGGACTTCTTCGGCCACAGCCGCGTCCACCCTTTGGCCGAAGCCTATTTCACCCAGGCCCCCATCCGATACGGCGCCTATGTGGCGAAGCTTGCCGTGGTTCCGGTGTCGCCGGCCCAGATTGCGTTGGCCCACACCGACATCGACGCGGACGATCCGAATGGACTGCGCACCGCAACCGTGAGCTATCTGCGCCAGCATGACGCCGAGTTCGACGTCAGGGTCCAGCTCTGCACCGACCTTGAGACCATGCCGGTCGAGAACGCCAATACCGAGTGGCCCGAAGACGCGAGCCCGTATCGGACCGTTGCGCGCCTTCGCCTGCCCCGGCAGGAGGCCTTCAGCCCGGCTCGCCGCCGGTTCGTCGACGGGTTGTCGTTCTGTGTCTCCCACAGCCTCGTAGACCATCGCCCGCTTGGCTCGATCATGCGGGCGCGGCTGCGCGCTTATCCCGAGCTGTCACGTCTACGGCGTTCGACCAATGGCGTGGCGCTCGGCGAGCCAACCTCAGTTGCGGAGGTTCCGGCCTAGAGCCGGATCCGAGGCGGACCATGTGATCGATACTGGAGAACAGGATATGGCGATCAAGCTCAAAGCTCTTGAAGATCAGGTCATCGTTATCACCGGCGCATCGTCGGGCATCGGCCTTGCGACGGCTCGCATGGCGGCGAAGCGCGGCGCGAAACTCGTGCTCGCCGCTCGAAGCCGGGACGCGCTGAAGACCCTCGTGGAAGAGATCGTGGCAGCCGGCGGCCAGGCCTTGGCGGTCGTGGCCGACGTCGCCAAGGAGGAAGATGTCGCGCGCATCGCGCGGGAGGCTCTCCATCGGTTCGGCGGCTTCGATACGTGGATCAACAACGCCGGGGTCGGCATGTACGGGCGGCTCGAGGAAATCCCGGTGCCCGAGATGCGCAAGCTCTTCGACATCAATCTCTGGGGGTTGGTCTATGGATCGCTCGAGGCGCTGAAGCACCTGAAGACCCGTGGCGGTGCGTTGATCAACCTCGGTTCGGTCGAGTCGCATCGGGCCGTTGCGCTGCAGGGTGCCTACGCGGCCTCCAAAGCCGCCATTCGGGCCTTCACGGACGAGTTCAGGGTGGGGGTCGAGACCGATGGTTCGCCGGTTTCGGTCACGCTGATCAAGCCCGGTGCGATCGATACGCCGTTCCCGGTCAATGCCAAGAACTACCTCGGCAGCGAGCCCCAGCATGTCCCGCCGGTCTATGCGGCGGAAACGGTGGCGGACGCGATCCTGCACAGCGCCGAAGTTCCGACCCGGGATCTCTATGTCGGCAGCGGCGGCAAGCTTCAGGCCGAGATGGATCATTTCGCCCCGGGGCTCACCGACACCGTCATGGCGAAGCTCGTGACGCCCGCGACCGAAAGCGGTCAGCCGCCGCTCAGGAGCCGCGACGCCAGCCTGCTCGACGGTCCGTCCGAGCGGCTCACCGAGCGCGGCAACTATCCTGGGCATGTGTCGGGCGTGAGTTTCTACACCAAAGCCGCGATGCATCCGATCGTGACCGGAGCCACGCTGGTCGGCCTCGGTCTGGCACTCGGCGCCGCCGTGAAGGGAGCCCCGCATCGTCCCGTGAAAATCACGGGATCGGTCGACGCGACCCGTGCCAAGGCGCTGCACATCCACCTCGAAGCCAAGCGTGGGCAGGAGGAAGAGGTGGCGAGCCTCCTCCGCGAGATCCTGGCCTGCGTCGAGCGCGAACCAGCGACCGGACCGTGGTACGGCGTGCGCTACACGCATTCCACCTTCGGCATCTTCGAAGCCTTCCCCGATGAAGCGGGCCGTCAGGCTCATCTGAACGGGCAGGGCGCGAGACGGCTGATGGAACGCTCGAACGAACTCCTCGCCGCTCCGGCGCGAATCGACAAACTCGACGTGTTGATGAGCAAGGAGGCTTTCGGGAGCCGCGCCACCCCGTCTCCGGCGCGTTCGGCCGCCGAATAAGAGGAGGAGCGAGGTCTGGCCCCGGCAGGGCGTCAGGGTTTCTTCGGCTAGGCAGATCCTAAGCTGCCGTGGTCGCATGGCGCAGGTTGGGCGAGCGCATGCCGCTCGCCCATTGGTGCATCGCGGCCTGGTTCCGCGGTGGCTAAGATTGTGTTCGCCTCGTGCGACCGGCGCTCCGCACGGGAGTTGACGAAAGAGCGATCCTCGGCACAGTGCCGACCGAACGCCGGCGGTCCGGCCCGGATGTCGAGGGATTGCCATGGCGCTCAAAGTCGCGGTTCAGATGGACCCGATCGACCGCATCAACATCGCGGGCGATTCCACCTTCGCGCTACTGCTCGCCGCGCAGGGCCGGGGCCACTCGCTCAGCTATTACACACCCGAAACGCTGTCGCAGCGGGCCGGCAGTGTTTTCGCGCCCATGCGGCCGCTCACGGTCCGCGACGAGGTCGGGCATCATTTCACGCTGGGAGAGCCCACGATCACGGATCTCGGCGAAGTCGACGTCGTGCTGCTGCGCCAGGATCCTCCCTTCGACCTCGCCTATATCACGAGCACGCATCTGCTCGAACGCATTCATCCGAAGACCCTGGTGGTCAACGATCCGGCCGGGGTGCGCAACGCGCCGGAGAAGCTCTTCGTCCTCGATTTTCCCGACCTGATGCCGCCGACTTTGATCTCGCGCGACCGCTCCGCCATCGAGGCTTTCCGGGCCGAGCATGGCGATGTCGTGATGAAGCCGCTCTACGGCAACGGCGGCGCCGCGGTGTTCAAGGTCGCGCAGCGCGACCCGAATTTCGGCTCCCTCTTCGACCTCTTCACCGCGACGTTCCGCGAGCCCTGGGTGGTGCAGCGTTTCCTGCCCAAGGTGACGGAAGGCGACAAGCGGATCATCCTGGTCGACGGCGTGCCGCTCGGAGCCGTCAACCGCGTGCCGGCCGCCGACGACATCCGCTCCAACATGGTGCGGGGCGGGGCGGCGGGCGCCACGGAGTTGACGCCGCGCGAGCGGGAGATCTGCGCTGCCATCGGGCCCGAACTGAAGCGCCGCGGCTTGCTCTTCACCGGCATCGACGTCATCGACGGCCACCTGACCGAGATCAACGTCACCTCGCCCACGGGTCTCCGCGCCATCAAGCGGCTCGGCGGCCCTGATCTCGCCGAAGCCATCTTCGATGCGATCGAGGACAAGGTGGGCAAGAACTGACCAAGACGGCTCAACGTGGTCGACCTCGCGCCGGGTCTCGGCTTCCATCCGGGCTACCTCGACCGCGCCGCGCAGGAAGCGCTGCTGGAGGCGCTTCGGGCCGCCCTCGACGCGGCGCCGGCCTTCGTCCCCCGGATGCCGCGCACCGCGAAGCCGTTCTCGGTCCGCATGACGAACTGCGGGCCGCTCGGCTGGGTGTCCGATGTCGCGGGTTACCGCTACCAGCCCCTTCACCCGGAAACCGGCCGGCCCTGGCCGCCGATCCCGGCCCTGGCGGTTCGGGCCTGGCGCGATCTCGCGGGCTACGCCCTTCAGCCCGAGGCCTGCCTGGTCAATCTTTATGAGGCTGGCGCCCGGATGGGGCTGCACCAGGACCGTGACGAAGCGGATTTCGAGGCGCCGGTCGTGTCGCTCTCGCTCGGCGATACGGCGCTGTTCCGCTGGGGCGGCACCGAGCGACGCGGCCCGACCCGCTCGATCCGCTTGGCTTCGGGCGATGCCATTGTGCTCGGCGGCCCCGCGCGGCTCGCCTTCCACGGCATCGACCGGGTGATCGCAGGATCATCGACGCTGCTCGCCGACGGCGGCCGGATCAACCTGACGCTGCGGCGCGTGACGATGGCGGGCGGCGGGTTTGGGTGACCTTCGGGTCGCAGCTTGATGTTAAGTCTATACCGTTAGGAGGATCCCTCGTGACAGCTGGAGAACATGCCACATATCCTGCTCATCATGAAAAGTTAGGTTATGCAGTACAGCTTTCTTAAGCTAAAAGGATCTCAATCGTCATTGCGAGCAAAGCGAAGCAACCCAGTTCATCATGGATCGCGCGCTGGGTTGCTTCGTCGTTACACTCCTCGCAATGACGATCTTCGAAGTTAGCGTTCAACGCCGACCTGACACACTATATCGCAAGTGCCAATCCTCTGTGGATGCATAGTGCG
Source organism: uncultured Lichenihabitans sp. (assembly GCA_964245215.1). Classification (GTDB taxonomy): domain Bacteria; phylum Pseudomonadota; class Alphaproteobacteria; order Rhizobiales; family Beijerinckiaceae; genus Lichenihabitans. Next base: position 4,428 of record CAXTME010000086.1, on the reverse strand, counting down.
TCTGCCCATGTCGAATGTCGCAGATACGCTCTCTTCCGTCGTTTGACGTGAACGCGAAGTCTCTCGGGCCAAGTGGTTCAGCGTCCGCGCAATTCACCAGGGAACCGTGTTGCCGAGGTAGTCGAGGTACTCCAGGCCCGGGCGACCGTGCTTCGACAGGAGCACGTCGACCAGGCTCGGAACGCTGTCCTCGATGCTGAGCCGTGCATCGGGGCCGCCCATGTCGGTGCGGACCCAGCCGGGGGCCATCACCACCATGGCACGCGGACGTGCCGCATGCCGGGCTGCGAAGCTCCGCATGAACATGTTGAGCGCCGCCTTGCTCCCCCTATAGACTTCGCGCATCCCAGTCTCGTTGTTGGCGATGCTCCCCTGTCCGGACGACATCACGCCGATCAGGCCTGTCGAGGGCACGAGGTCCTGAAGCTTCTCGACGACGCGCATGGGGCTTAGGGCGTTCGTCACCATGACGCGCACGAATTCGTCCGTCGTAACCTCGGCGATGGTTTCCTGCGGGTCGTTCGTCACTCCGGCATTGACGAAGAGCGTATCGATGACCCGACCCGATAGCCGGTCGCGCAGAGCCGTCACCTGGGTCGGCTCGCAGATGTCCACGACCTCGATCTCGAGCCGACCTGCGGACGCGTCCGCGAGGTCGTGCAGCTTGGTGCGGGCTCCGCCTCCTCGCACCGTGCCTACGACGTGCCATCCCTTCTTCAGGTACTCGGCCGCCATGGCGTGCCCGAGGCCGCGGGAGGCGCCGACGATGAGGATTGTACCGGCGCCGTGGTTCGGCTGAGACAGTGACATCGATCTGCGATCCTACAGTTGCTTCGAACACCTGAAATGAGCGGCCCTGTCTTCGGGCGCCAGACGCACCGAACGCAAAGGTCGGTTGCGTTCGACGCCATGTTCAAGGGGCATGATATTCTCGACTCGATGGAAGACGTCGACCTGAACCTGCTCGTCGCGCTCGACGCCCTGCTCGCCGAGAACAGCGTGACAGGTGCCGCCCGCCGTCTCGGCCTGAGCTCATCGGCGATGAGCCGCACGCTCGCGCGGCTCAGGGCCGCCACGGGTGACCCGCTGCTGGTGCGGGCCGGGCGCGCCCTCGTGCCTACGCCTCGCGCCGTCGCGCTCCGCGACCACGTCCATTCGCTCGCCCGAGAGGTGCAGACGGTGCTTCGTCCGGCTCCCGCGGAGCTGGATCTCGCCTCGCTCACGCGGACGTTCACGATCCGCGTGAGCGAAGGGTTCATGGAAAGCTTCGCCGCCCCTCTCGTGGCGGCCATTACCGCGGCGGCGCCTCGCCTGCGCCTGCGCTTCGCCCCGAAGCCGGACAAGGACGCCGGTCCGATTCGGGCCGGAACGATCGATCTCGAAATCGGCGTGCTCGGCACGACGGCGCCGGAGATGCGCACGCAGACGCTGTTCCGCGATACCTTCGTGGGCGTGGTCAGGGTCGGTCACCCTCTTCTGGAGCACGAGGTGACGCCCGAGCGCTATGCGGCCTGCGGCCATGTCGTCGCATCGCGGAGAGGCCGCTTCACCGGCCCCGTGGACGACGCGCTTCAGGCTCTCGGACTGGAGCGGACGGTCACCGTGGTGGTGCCCGGCTACCCCGACGCGATCCGCATGGCGCGCCGGTCGGACCTTGTGGCGCTGGTGCCGTCCGGCTGCCTGCGACAAGACGGGACCGACGACGACGCGACACGGGGCGTGCGGCCCTTCGAGCTCCCGGTGCGAACACCGGAGATCGCGATTTCAGCGACCTGGCATCCCCGCACGGACAACGATCCGGTCCACCGCTGGCTGCGCCACACCGTCCTGTCCGTCTGCCGAACGGCCCAACCTCCTCGTTAGAGCAGGTCAGTCCGGATCCCTCGATCGCTCGCGCAAAACCTCATTCCTTCTCCAGTGCCTTTCGGGCTTCGGCGAAGAGCTTCTCGGTTTCGGGCGAGACCGCGGGCGGCGAGAGGTCGAGGTCGCGCAGGGCCTCGACGATGGCCGCCACCACGACGAGCCGCATGAACCATTTCTGGTCGGCCGGGATCACGAACCAAGGCGCGTCCTCGGTGGCGGTCGCCCCGATCGCGGCCTCGTAGGCCTCCATGTAGTCGTCCCAGCGGTCCCGCTCCTGCAGGTCGGTGGGGCTGAATTTCCAGTTCTTCGCCGGTTCGTCGAGGCGGGCGAGGAAGCGTTGCTTCTGCTCGTCGCGCCCGACATGCAGGAAGAACTTCAGTACGCGCGTCCCCTGGCGCGCCAGATGCCGCTCGAATCCCGCGATGTCGGACAGGCGATGGTCCCAGAACTTCTTGCCGCCGTTGAGGGTCGGCGGCAGACGCTGCCGGGCCAGGATCTCCGGGTGCACCCGCGTGACCAGCACCTCTTCGTAATGCGAGCGGTTGAAGATGCCGATCATGCCGCGCGCCGGCAGGGCGCGGTTGATCCGCCACAGGAAATCATGCGCCAGGTCGTCGGGGCCGGGCTGCTTGAACGAGGTCACGGCCACGCCCTGCGGGTTCACGCCCGTCATGACGTGCTTGATGGTCGAGTCTTTGCCGGCCGCGTCCATGGCCTGGAACACCAGGAGCACCGACCACGTCGCACTGGCGTAGAGGGTTTCCTGCAGGTCCGAGAGCTGGTCGACGCCCTGCCGCAAGAGAGCCGGGGCACGGGCCTTGTCGACGCGGTCGGGCACGGGATTGGAGGTGCCGTAATCCTTGAGCTTGAACGTTTTGGCGCCCGCGACCCGGAAGCGATCGAGCAGGCCACGGATCTCCTTGTCGCTGAGTTGGGCGTCGTTGGTGTCATGCGCCATGGGAATCGCTTGTCTCGTCATCGCCGGGGTTCGACCATGTCATGCGAGCAACGTCGAGGCTACGGCGGACCGAGGCTATCGGGTCTCGTTCCGTCCCGGTAGAAGGCTGGTTCGGGCGGGTGCCCGACGAGGGTTTTCACGTTGCCGGACCAGCCAGGATCCCCGAATCTTTCCGCGACGCTCCTCGACCGCATCGCCGGCGGACAGGCGCTGGTCGGTATCGTGGGACTCGGCTACGTGGGTCTGCCGCTGGCGCTGGCCGCCGCCGGCACCGGGCTGCCGGTGCTCGGCTTCGACATCGATCAGGAGCGCGTGGCGCAGTTCAACCGGGGCGAAAGCTTCATCAGCCACATCCCGACCGAGGCGCTCAACGAGGCCGCCCGCGCCGGTCGGTTCGAGGCCACGGCGGATTTCAGCCGGCTCAACGAACCCGACGCCATCCTGATCTGCGTCCCGACCCCGCTGACGCGGCAGCGCGAACCCGACATGACCTTCATCGAGCGCACCACCCGCGCCATCGCGGCCCGGCTGCGCCCCGGTCAGCTCGTCGTGCTCGAATCGACGACCTGGCCCGGCACGACCGAAGAGCTCATGAAGCCCGTCCTCGAAGCGGGGGGCCTCCGGAGCGGCAGCGACTTCTTCCTCGCCTATTCGCCCGAACGGGAGGACCCGGGCAACGGCGCTTACCGGACGTCGACGATCCCCAAGGTCGTGGGCGGCGACGGGGCCGAGGCGTCGCGGGTCGCGGCAGCCCTCTATGACAGGCTCGTGGTCCGCACCGTCCCGGTTTCCTCGACGCGCACGGCCGAAGCCGTGAAGCTGACCGAGAACATCTTTCGCTCGGTCAATATCGCGCTCGTGAACGAGCTGAAGCTGATCTACGACGCCATGGGGATCGACGTCTGGGAGGTGATCGAAGCCGCCAAGACCAAGCCTTTCGGCTTCATGCCCTTCTACCCCGGCCCCGGCCTCGGCGGCCATTGCGTGCCGATCGACCCCTTCTATCTCACCTGGAAGGCCCGCGAGTTCGATCGGCCGACCCGCTTCGTCGAACTCGCGGGCGAGATCAACACCGCCATGCCGACCTATGTGGTGGAGCGGCTTGCCTTGGCGCTCGACGCGCAGCGCGGCCGGGGCCTCAACGGGGCTCGCGTGCTCGTGATCGGCATCGCGTACAAGAAGAACATCGAGGATACACGGGAAAGCCCGTCGTTGCGGCTGATGGAGCTTCTGGAAGGGCGCGGCGCGCGGGTCGATTACCACGATCCCTTCGTGCCTCGCTTGCCAGTGACACGGGACCATGCGGGCCTCGCCGGCAAGACGAGCCAGGCGCTCGACCCCGGCATGCTGGCCCACTACGATGCCGTGCTGATCGCGACGGACCACGACGACATCGATTATGCGCAACTCGCCGCGGCGTCGCGGCTCGTCGTCGATACGCGCAATGCCCTCGGCCGGTTGGGGATCGTGGGGCCGCACATCGTCAAGGCCTAAGCAGACTCTCACAAGTCTGCTTACACTCAAGGGTTCGAAGCAGCATTGATTTTGCTTCGAAAAAGCCAAATCAATCGTGGCTTTCGCCACGCAAGGCTGCTTAGAGCACGGCA
>CAXTME010000085.1:17114-21327 GCA_964245215.1 uncultured Lichenihabitans sp. | reverse complement strand
CGGCATCGCGCGAGACCGACCGGCTCGCCGCCGAGGTCCTGCGCCAGAACCCCGACCTCGGATTGAGCAAGGTCGTGGTGTCGGAGGCCGGCGCCTCGGTCTATTCGGCGTCGGCCTTCGCGTCCGAGGAACTGCCGGAGCTCGACGTCACCCTGCGCGGTGCGGTGTCGATCGCGCGCAGGCTGCAGGATCCCCTGGCCGAACTCGTGAAAATCGACCCGAAAGCGATCGGCGTCGGGCAGTACCAACACGATCTCGATGGCGGGCGACTGTCGCGCTCGCTCGATGCCGTCGTGGAGGACTGCGTCAATGCCGTGGGGGTCGATGTCAACATGGCCTCGACGCCGCTTCTCGCACGCGTATCGGGGGTCGGTCCGGGTCTCGCCCGCAGCATCGTGCAGCACCGCGACGCCCATGGCGCTTTCGCGTCGCGCAAGGCGTTGAAGAAGGTGCCCCGCATGGGGCCGAAAGCCTTCGAGCAATGCGCCGGCTTCCTGCGGATCGCGGGTGGTGAAGATCCGCTCGACGCCTCCGGCGTCCATCCCGAAAGCTATCCGGTCGTGCGACGGATCCTGGATGCAGCGAAGACCGATGCCAAGACCATCATCGGCAACGCCGCGGTGCTGCGCGGCTTGCGGCCGCAAAGCTTCGCGGACGCGAGCTTCGGCGTCCCGACCGTGACCGACATCCTGAGGGAGCTCGAGAAGCCGGGCCGGGATCCGCGCCCGGCGTTTCAGGCCGCGACCTTCCAGGAAGGCGTCGAAGCGATCGGCGATCTCGTGCCCGGCATGGTCTTGGAGGGGGTCGTCACCAATGTGGCGGCCTTCGGTGCTTTCGTGGATATCGGGGTGCACCAGGACGGACTGGTCCATGTCTCGGCCATGAGCCGAACTTTCGTGAAGGATCCGCGCGCCGTGGTGAAGCCGGGCGATGTCGTGCGGGTCAAGGTCATGGACATCGACAGGCCGCGCAAACGCATCGCGCTCACGCTACGGCTCGACGACGAGCCGGGCGCGGCGGCCCGGCAGAATGCTGCGCCGTCCTCCCGGTCGGCACCGGTCTCACGGAACGATACGGCGCCTGCCACTGGAGAGGTTCGAGGCGGCGCGCTGGCCGAGGCCCTGAACCGTGCGGCGGCGTCCGGCTCGAAGGCGCGTTGACCCCGGCGCCATCCCGTCTTCCGCCGCCGGGAGACAGGACGGCGCCGAGGGTCACGGCGCGGGAGCCGAGGGTGCGGCCGGCGCGTCGGGTGTCGCTGGCGCGTTCGGGGCGTCCGCGGCGGCGGACGGCTCGGGGGGCGTTGCCGGAGCCGCTGGAGCGGTGCCGAAGCCTGGCATCGAACCCGAGCCGGTTGCGCCGTCCGGGTTGTTGAAGAAGCGGAAGAAGTCCGAGTCCGGCGTCAGCACCAGCCGCGTCTTGTCCGGCTTCAAGCTCGTCGCATAGGCCTGCATGGAGCGATAGAAGGCGAAGAACTTGGGATCCCGCCCATAGGCTTCGGCGAAGATCCTGTTCCGCTCCGCATCGCCCGTGCCCCGCAAGGTATCGGCCTGACGCTGCGCATCGGCGCGCAGCACGACGACCTGCCGGTCGGCATCCGCCCTGATGGTCTGGGCCTGTTCCGAACCCTTGGCGCGGTACTCCGCCGCCTCCCGGGCGCGCTCGCTCTGCATGCGGCTGTAGATCTTCTCGCTCAACTCGGCCGGAAGATCGGCGCGCCGGATCCTCACGTCGTTCACCGCCACCCCGAGCCGCGCGCCCTCCGTGTTCACGAGGTCCCGGATCTTGACCATCAGTGCGGCCCGCTGGTCTCGCACGATCTGCGGCAAGGTCGCCTCGCCCAACACCCGCCGCAGGGCCGAGTTCAGGATCGAGCCGAGCTGATTATTGGCGCGCGTCACCGTGCCGACCGCCTGATAGAACTTCAGCGGATCGGCGATGTGGTAGCGCACGAAGGCGTCCACCAGGATGCGCTGATTGTCGGAGGCCAGCACCTCCTGCTGCGGCGTTTCGAGATCGAGGATGCGGTTGTCGAGATCCACCACGCTCTCGAAGAAGGGCAGCTTGAAGTGAAGGCCCGGTGTTTCGATCACCCGCGCCGGCTGCCCGAAATAGAGCACCAGCGCTTGTTCGGTCTGGTCGACCGTGAAGAGCGCGCCACTGACGACGAACAGGATCGCCACCACGGCCGCAAGAGCGATATAGCCGCTGATCCTCATGGCTTCGCTCCACTGAGATCCAGCGTCTTGTCATTGCCGAGCGGCAGGAGCGGCAGCACGTTGCCGGTCCCGCCGCGGTTGTCGATGATGGTCTTGTCGGCGCCGGCCAGAAGGGACTCCATGGTTTCGATGTAGATCCGCTCGCGCGTGATGCCGGGCGCGTTCTTGTACTGGGCGTAGACCTGATCGAAGCGCGAGGCCTGGCCCTGGGCTTCCTGCACGGTCTGCGTCTTGTAGCCCTCGGCTTCCTGGATGATGGCGGCCGCAGCGCCCCGCGCCTCGGGCACCACCTTGTTGGCGTAGCCCTGAGCCTCGTTGCTCAGCCGTTGCTGGTCCTGCTGGGCCGCCGTAACGTCGCGGAAGGCCGCAATGACCTGCTGGGGCGGGTCGACCGACAGCAATTGCACCTGCAGGATGAGGATGCCGGCGTTATAGTCGTTCAGCACTCTCTGGATCAGGTCCTGGACCGCGGGTTCGATCGTCTTGCGGCCGGAGGTAAGGATGTTCTGGATCTGCGAACGGCCGATCACCTCGCGCATCGCACTCTCGGACACCGCTTTCACGGTCTCGTCGGGGTGGCGCAGGTTGAACGCGTAATATTCGGGATTGGCCGGATCGATCTGCCAGATGACGCGGAACTTGACGTCGGCGATGTTGTCGTCGCCGGTCAGCATCAAGCTTTCGGCTGGGACTTCCTGGCTGTTCTGAAAGCCGGGCCGTCGTGGATCCTCGTGCGACACGGACCCGATGTCGATGGCGTTGCGGTCGGTGACCGCGAGCTTGATGACGTCCCCGATCGGGTAGGGCAGGTTGTAGTTCAAGCCGGCCGCGGTCTTTCCGGTATAGCGCCCGAACACGAGGTTGATCCCGACCTCATTGGGGGAAACGGTGTAAAAGCCGCTGGCGAGCCACAGCAAGAGAACGACGAGCACGCCCGCGAGCAGCCCGAGACCCCCGTATCCACCGCCCGGCATCATGCCTTTCAGCCGCATCTGGCTGCGTCGGATGAACTCCTCGAGATCCGGCGGGGTCGGCCCACCGCCGCCGGCTCCGGGACCCTGGCCCCATGGGCCGGGTTTGCCGGGCTTCCACGGCCCTCCGCCGCCTTGATTACTCCAGGACATTCAGTTCCTCGCACGCGGCACACAGCCGTGGCGCCGATATAGGGAAGAGCCGGCGTTGCCGCAATCGGGGCGCGACTCGAGGCCCCCCGAGCGATCGGGCGTGATACGGTTGATCCCGAGGGCTTCGTGCCTGTAATCCTCTGGTCCCATCGCGTTTCCGCACCACGCGATCCATCGCTCGATGATCTTTCGGAACCGCCATGCCTCTTCCCGCCGCGCGAAGCGACCTGCAACTCGATCAGTTCCTTTGCTTTGCCGTCTATTCCACGAACCTCGCCTTTAACCGGGTCTATCGGCCGCTGCTGGAGAAGCTCGGGCTCACCTACGTGCAATATATCGTTCTCGTGACGCTTTGGCAGACGGATGACCAGTTCGTCGGAGTCTTGGGGGCTCAGCTTTTCCTCGCCTCGAATACACTCACGCCTGTTCTTAAGCGGCTGGAAGCGTTGGGCTTCGTCACCCGGTCCCGCGACACGGTCGACGAGCGCCAGGTCCGGGTGCGACTCACGGCTGCCGGCCGAGCGCTCAAGAGCGAGGCGGTCGACGTCCCCGCTTGCATCCTCACGGCGTCGGGGCTCACGGCCCCCGACCTTGAGAGGGTGCTCGATTCCGTGTCGCAGCTTCGCGACCGGCTGCTCGGTCAACTCGTTTCCGATCCGTTTATGGCCGAGGAGAGCCCGCCGGCCTGCGGGGCGTAAATGCCTAGGGCGAACCTTCGGCATCGCAAAGCGAACTGATTGTACGACTCTATCGCAGGCGATATAAATTGCGCTGTAAGCAGCCGGGGAGGGTGGAACATGCAAGATCTTTCGGTGCCGAACGGCACGTCTCGACGATGCCTGCTGGCCGGCGGGCTGGCGGCGAGCGGGCTGG
>CAXTME010000085.1:0-17014 GCA_964245215.1 uncultured Lichenihabitans sp. | reverse complement strand
GCGGGCTGGCGGCGAGCGGGCTGGTGGCCGCCGCGCTGCCGAGTGCTGCGCAGGCCGCGGCCGCGCCGACACCCGCGAGCCCCGGTAGTGGCACCCACGTGGTCACGGTGAAGGACGGGACGCGGATCTTCTTCAAGGATTGGGGGGCCGGCCGGCCGATCGTGTTCTCCCATGGCTGGCCGCTGACCGCGGATGCCTGGGATAGCCAGATGTTCTTTCTGGCAAGCCGCGGCTTCCGGGTGATCGCCCCTGACCGGCGCGGCCATGGCCGGTCCGACCAGCCGTGGAACGGCAACGACATGGACCATTATGCCGACGACCTCGCGGCCGTTCTCGACTCGCTTGCCATTAAAGACGCGACGCTGGTCGGCCATTCGACGGGCGGCGGCGAAGTCGCGCATTACATCGGCCGCCACGGAACGGCCCGTGTGGCGCAGGTCGTTCTGATCGGCGCCGTTCCGCCCCTCATGCTGAAAACGGAATCCAACCCGGGCGGTCTTCCGTTGTCCGTGTTCGATGGCATCCGGGCCGGGGTGCTGGCCGACCGGTCACAGTTCTACAAGGATCTCGCCCTCCCGTTCTACGGCTACAACCGACCCGCCGCCAAGACATCGCAGGGCGTGATCGATTCGTTCTGGCGGCAGGGCCTGCAAGGCAGCATCAAGGGCCAGTATGACTGCATCAAGCAGTTCTCGGAGGTCGACTATACGGGCGACCTCAAGAAGTTCGACAAACCGACACTGGTGCTGCACGGGTCCGACGATCAGATCGTGCCGATCGCAGACTCCGGCGAACTCTCGGCCAAGATCGTGAAGGGTGCCGTCCTGAAAGTCATCGCGGGAGCGCCGCATGGCATGTGCACGACGCAAGCCGATGTGATCAACGAGGCGCTGCTCGATTTCGTAAAACCTAAATAGAGCCTGGGGTGGTGAAACCGTCGGATCGTCCCGGACCCGTGCAATGGTCCGGGACCACCATGAGGATCAGCCGCTGACCGCCTCGCGTCGCCGGTAATCCACGTAGGCGAAGCCGGCTTCGTCTTCCGCGGTCGCGACTTGTGCAGCACGACCGATCTCCCGCCAGACCGCGGGGTCGATCGTCGGGAAGGTGCTGTCCGCCTCGGGCGCGAGGTCGACTTCGGTGATGACGAGACGCTCGGCGACCTCGATCGTCGATCGGTAGATCTCTGCGCCGCCCGCCACCATGACGTCCTCGGCGCGATGCAACGCCGCGAGGTCCTGCGCCCGGGTGAGCGCTTCCGGGATCGTGAAGGCACGCTCGATGCCGTCCGGGAGGCGCAGCGCGGGATCGCGCGACACCACGACGAGATGCCGGCCCGGGAGAGGACGACCCAGTGCCATGAAGGTCTTGCGACCCATGACGACGGGCTTGCCCATGGTCTTCGTCCGAAAACGCCTGAGGTCGCTCGGCAGCCGCCAGGGCAGGTGGTCCCGCAGCCCGATAGCGCCGTTGCGACCCACCGCCGCGATGATCACCACGGGCCGCATCAGGCCGACCCTGCCAGGCGGACCAGAGGATCGCCACTGACCCGGCAGCCGGTCCACTCGGCGAGCATCTCGGCACCCTGTGCCTTGTAGAAGGCGATCGCGGGCTCGTTCCAATCGAGCACCGACCATTGCAGCCGGGCTAGACCTTCTTCGAGGCAGCGGCGTGCCAGCGTCTGCAACAACGCCTTGCCGAGCCCCGCGCCGCGATGCTCCGGCCTGACGTAGAGGTCCTCGACATAGATGCCGTGCCGGCCCGCGAAGGTCGAGAAGTTGTAGAACCACAGCGCCATGCCGGCGGGCTCGCCCCCGTGTTCGGCGATGTCGCAAAAGAGCCGTGGCGAGTCGCCGAACAGGGCCGCGCCGATCATTTCGGCAGTCGACCCTACCTCGTGCTCGAGACGCTCGTAGGCCGCGAGCTCGACGACGAGCGCGAAGACCAGTGCCGTATCGGCCGCGACCGCCGGGCGGACCCGGATCGTAGTCATACCGCGACCGCTGCCTTGATGGCCGGCCAGGGTTCGTAATCCTCGATCCCGATGTCGTCGAACTTGAAATCGAAAAGGTCGGTGACATGCGGCGCAAGCTTCAGGCGCGGCAGGGGGCGTGGCGTGCGGCCGAGCTGGAGGCGGACAGCCTCGACGTGGTTGCTGTAGATATGGGCGTCGCCGAGCGTGTGCACGAAGGTGCCCGGCTCGTAGCCCGTCACATGCGCCACCATGGCGAGGAGCAGCGCGTAGGACGCGATGTTGAACGGCACGCCGAGCAACAGGTCGGCCGAGCGCTGGTAGAGCTGCAACGACAATCGCCGTCGACCGTCGGGCAGGGGCTCCGTGTAGAACTGGAAAAGGCAGTGGCACGGCGCCAGCTTCATGCGATCGAGGTCGCCGACGTTCCAGGCCGACACGACGAGGCGGCGGCTGTCGGGATTGCGCCTGAGTTCGGCCAGTACAGTGGCGAGCTGGTCATGCACACGTCCATCGGCACCTTGCCAGGATCGCCATTGACGTCCGTAGACGGGGCCGAGATCCCCGTCGCGGTCGGCCCATTCGTCCCAGATCGTAACCCCGTGATCGTGGAGGTAGGCCACGTTCGTGTCACCGCGCAGGAACCAGAGCAGCTCATACACGATGGATTTCAGGTGCAGCTTCTTCGTGGTGACGAGCGGGAAACCGTCAGCCAGGTCGAAGCGCAGCTGTGGTCCGAACACGGACAGCGTTCCGGTCCCGGTTCGGTCGTGTTTCGCCGTTCCTCCGGCGAGAACGCCGGCCAGAAGGTCCAGATAGGCTTGCATGGCTCCGATCCCGTCCCCGCGGAATGCCGACCAGCCATAAAGCAAACACGGGCGGGGCGCGACCCCGCGGCGCACGGAGCGGTGGATGACGCGACGACATATCCAGCTCTGAAGATCGTTGTAAAATTCAGGAGTGAATTGCGCAATACAACCAATTCTTAAAGCCTCGGAGGCATGGTGAACGTATCGTAAGAAGAGTCATTCGATGAAAACGAAAGCGTTCGCTTCAGCCCTTGGCTTGCTGGTAACCGTCGTCGCGGCCCTGGCGGCCGATCCCTCCTTGGACGTGTCGAAGCAGGGCTATCGCCGCCCCGACGTCATCCCGTTTCCGGATGAGGCGGCCTATTCCCCGCAGCTGGCGACGCTCGGCAAGATGCTGTTCTTCGACCCTCGCTTGAGCGGCGCACAGAACCTGAGCTGTGCGAGCTGCCACAACCCGTCTTTCGGCTTCGAGGTTCCGGTTCCGGGAGCAATCGGCTCGGCCAACACGCCGCTCGCGCGAAAATCCAACACGATCCTCAATGCTGCCTGGTCGACGAGCCTGTTTTGGGACGGCCGCGCGAAATCTCTCGAAGAACAGGCGAAAGGTCCCATCACGACGCCCGCCGAGATGAACGGCAAGTTTCCTGAGATCGTCACGCGTCTCAAAGGCGTACCGGAATACAGTGCCTGGTTCGACCGGCTGTTCCCCGGTGCTGGCGTCACCAAGGACAATCTCCTCAGCGCGATCGCTACCTACGAGCGCACCGTCATGGCCGGGGAGGCGCCGTTCGACCGATGGATCGATGGTGATCCGACAGCCATCAGTCCGTCGGCCCAGCGTGGCTTCGGGTTGTTCAACGGCAAAGCGGGTTGCTCGGGCTGCCATTCCGGTTGGAACTTCACGGACAACAAATTCCACGATGTCGGCCTGCCAACCGACGATATCGGTCGCGGCAAGTACGAACCTGGCAATCTTCAGGCGCAATACGCGTTCAAGACACCCGGGCTGCGCAATCTGATCTACCGTGCGCCCTTCGGTCATAACGGTCAGTTTCCGGATCTCGAATCGATCATCGCCTTCTACGGCACGGGAGGGTTGAATCGAGCGTCTAAGTCGCCGCTGATCAAGCCTTTCGATCTTGATGAGACGGAGACTCAGGACCTGCTGGCCTTTCTCCGTTCGCTCGCGGCTGAGAAGACCGAAACCGCTCTTCCGAACCTGCCGAACTGAGGAGCCGCTGGTGTCGATTCGCACGAAGATCCTTATCCCGATGCTGGCGTTCCTGATGCTGGCCGCGATGGTGTCCGGGTTCATCGGCTGGCAAGGCTTGTCCGGCCTTCAAGTCCTCGCGATCCTGTCCGACAATGCCATCACGGCGAGCGATGCCAGCCGGACGGCCCGCGAAGGCTTCGACGAGGCAGAGCAAGTCGTCTCCCGGGTCCTGGCCATGACGGACCTCATCGAGCCCGGCGCGATCGAGCCTCGGTTCAGAGCCGCGGCCGAGAAGACCGCCGCCGCGCTCGTGAACCTGAAGATGGCCGCTCTGACGCCCGGCATGAGTGGCATCGCTCAAAGCGCCATCGATGATTTCGCGCGCTGGCAGAAGCAAGCCGAGGTGCTGGTGGGCCTCCGGCAGGCTAAAGAGATCGCAACGCTCGAAGTGATGCGCCGCAGCGGTGAGGACGTCCTGGGCTTGCTGAACCGAGCCGTAGTGATGGCGGGCCAGGATGCGCGGGCCCAGATCGCGGAGCGGGTGGCAGGCCTGTCGTCCGAGTTGCGCCTCGTCTTCGGCCTGGCCTCAGGGGCAGCACTCGCGGGCGTTGCGACTGCCTTCTGGTTGGCGCGCAATCTGTCCCAGCCCTTGCGCCACCTCGTGGCAAGCGCCGATCGACTGGCCCGCGGCGATGTGACGGTGGAGATCGGCGCACTCGACCGCAAGGACGAGGTGGGCGAGATCGCCCGCGCCGTCGACGTGTTCCGAAGCAACGTGACGGCCCAGATGTCGGCGGAAGCTCAGGCCTCGCAGCAGCGTCGTCTGAGTGTCGAGGAGCGCCAGTCCTATGATTCCGGTCAGGCCGAAGCTGCGCGTCAGCAGGGCGCCATCATGGATGCCATCGCGTCGGCGCTGAAGCGCTTGGCAGGCGGCGACCTTACGACCCGGCTCTCGGGCTTCCCGGTCACCTACAAGGTGTTGGAGACGGACTACAACGCCGCGATGGAGCAACTGCACGACGCCATCCGTGAAGTCAGCCGGGACACGCACTCGATCCATTCCGCCACACAGGAGATGTCGGCAACCGCCACCGACCTAGTCGAGAAGACCGAGCAGCAGGCTGAAGACCTGGAGCGGACGGCGCTTGCCCTCGACACGATCACAAAGACGGTTCGTGACACCGCGAACGGCGCCCAACATGCCAACGGGGTCGTGTCCAATGCTCGCATCGAAGCCGAGAAGAGCGGCTTGGTGGTGCGGGAAGCCGTCGCGGCGATGGGTGAACTCGAACGATCGTCCGGACAGATCAGCCAGATCATAGGGGTGATCGACGAAATCGCTTTCCAGACCAACCTCCTGGCGCTGAATGCCGGAGTGGAAGCCGCGAGGGCGGGCGACTCCGGTCGGGGCTTCGCGGTCGTGGCCAGCGAGGTGAGGGCACTGGCGCAGCGCTCGGCCGATGCGGCCCGGCAGATCAAGCAATTGATCTCCGCGTCCGCACAGCAGATCGACTCGGGCGTCGTACTCGTCAAGGAGACCGGTACCGCGCTCCAGCGCATCATGGCTCAGGTCGGCGAAATCAACACGATCGTCACGTCCATCTCGGCTGCCGCGAGCGAGCAGGCGACGGGATTGGACAGCGTCAACGCCGCCGTGGCGGCGATGGGCCGGACGACCCAGACGAATGCGGCATTGGTCGATCACTCGGCCGAGGCGAGCGCCGATCTCGCAAGCGAGGCCGATCGTCTCGCTGACCGGGTTGCGCGGTTTACCACGACAGGCACCAGACCAGGCTCCGATGCAGGGCCACGGCAAGCCTGGTCCACGCCCAGAGGAGGTCAACGAGCCGCAGCCGCCTAGAGACGTTTGATGATGCTTGGGTTCATCCGGTGCAGCTCAAGCGAGAACAGAGCCTCATTGGGCTCCCGTCAGGCGAACGCCATGGAGGCGGCGTGACGGCCAGGAACAAAACCCGCCAACGAGCAGGGACCATCATCGGATCGAAGTGGAATGAAGTGGAGGCTTCTGTTGCCAGGTGCCTCCGAACCCCGCCTAGAAGTGCAACCCCCTAGGACTTGATTCCCAGTACCATCACCGCATTACGCAGCGAGGGCCACCGGAGCATAGTTGTCATTGGCAACTATAGGTTTAGCCCGATAACGGCGGTACCATGCCGAGCAAAAGCGATCCCTTTACACCCACGTCAATCCTATTTCGGGCCCGCCGAAACGCTTCGAAAGCGCTTTGGTGGACCCGCCCGGTACCGCCCCGGGGTCCGTATGGTTTATTCCGAATGCCGTTTATCACTATATTCGCCGAAGCGACGACCCCACAATAAGCCGACAGGTTCCAAGTTTCAAGGCTGTCGCCAGCCGCATGTGCCAGAAGCCGGGGGGGTCCGGCAAACATCATGCTCCATCGTGTCGGAAGCGATCACGTCGATGCGTCGGGCTCGATCCGAGCCGGAGGGATGGCGATTGAGCGCGACGTGGCGCCTAAGGCGCTGCCAGCGTACGCCGCGCCGCGCAAGGGTCGTGCGGGCCCGTCAGCACGACAACGTCTGGCGAACCAATGGTCGGTCCGTGGAGGCGCCGGGGCCGAAAAGCGGGACCACATTGCTTTTCGGTTTACTGCGGATCAGCGCCAGGAGCGACTGCGCGGTATCCTCCTTGTAGATTTCAGAGGCAGGCTCGAGAGCGATCCGGGCCAGCATGACGGCGAGTTGGAACATGCAGTTGGCCTGCACCTCGTCGGCCGCCATGAGTTCATCGAGCGTGGTGGTAAGCTCCGATTCCCGGAGCGGTGGGTTCGACGTGGGGGACATGGGACACCTTTGGGCATTGATGGCGTGACGGCAGTTCGATCGGGGAAGTCAGCCTGCAGGATGCGTCCGGCACGTCCGCCGGAGCATCGCCCTCGTCCACCCACAAACGATCGCGCAACCATGTGCGACCGGAATCCAGTCGGCGACGTCCGGCACTCGGCCGGCCATGACGGACCGCGAATCCATAGTTTCAGGATGACATCGAGCGAGCACGCGCCGCATTCCTTGATCTCGTATGCGAGAGCGCGGGAGCGCCGTCGCAACGTTGCAGAGACTGGGAACATACCGGATTCGATACCGGCACGGCGGGGCGGCATGATGCCTTGGACAGAAGATCAATGTCCAACACGACGTAGGTTGACACTAGCGTTCCCCACTTAAAATGGGTTACCTCAGATCCAATGTATTTGATCCAGATGCAACCAGCATTTCTCCGCCCCCGGATATGGTTTAAATTTCATTAAACCTCCAGTGACAGCAAGAAGCGCTGTTGATGGATGCCAGCACTTACCTTGTTAACTATGTGAACACTCATTGCGATTTTGTCGTGTCGGAAGCAATGCTTTCGCAAGGAGGAGAGCCCTAAGTCCACGTTATCGTCAACAGCTCGATAGCGGCCCTATGAAGCTTGTAGCCACTCTGACCTGGGTTTTAACAGGACTCCTGTTCCTGGTCTTCGTGTGCGAACCCGTCGGCATCCAGGCTCAGTTCGTGCTCGGAGCCTCGGCGGTGGCCGTGATGGCGACCATTCGGCTGCTGCGGCTCAAAGGGTCGTGGCGCAAGATCTTCCTGGCGCTCGGTACCGGGGTCGTGATCCGCTACATCTTCTGGCGCACCACGAGCACGCTGCCGCCGATGTCCGATACGGCAAACTTCGTGTGCGGCGTGACGCTGTGGTGTGCCGAGGTCTACAGCATCGTCATGCTGGGGATCAGCCTCTTCGTCATCGCGGATCCGCTGGAGCGCCCGCCGGCACCGCGGCTCGAAGAAGCCGACCTGCCCACGGTCGATGTTTTCGTGCCCACCTACAACGAAGACAAGGACCTGCTGGCCATCACCCTCGCGGCCGCGACCGCGATCAATTACCCGGCCGACAAGCTGAAGGTCCACCTCCTCGACGATGGAGGAACTGACCAGAAGTGCAACGCGGAAGACGCGACGTCGGCGCGGGCGGCGCGGCGGAGGCGGACCGAACTGACGCAACTCGCCGAGGATATCGGGGCCGCCTATCACACGCGGCCCAAAAACCTCCACGCCAAGGCCGGCAACATGAATGCCGCTCTCACCGACACGGATGGAGAGCTCATCGTCGTGTTCGATGCCGACCATGTCCCGATGCCGGACTTTCTCGTCGAGACCGTCGGCTATTTCCGTCAAGATCCGCGACTGTTCCTCTGCCAGACACCGCATTTCTTCTCGAACCCGGACCCGATCGAGAAGAACCTGAGAACCTTCCAGAGCATGCCGTCCGAGAACGAGATGTTCTATGGCGTGATCCAGCGCGGCCTCGACAAATGGAACGCTGCCTTCTTCTGCGGATCGGCTGCTGTTCTGCGCCGCGCCGCGCTCGAAGAGGTCGGTGGGTTTTCGGGCATCAGCATCACGGAGGATTGCGAGACCGCGCTCGACCTGCACTCACGCGGCTGGAACAGCCTTTATGTCGACAGGCCGATGATTTCGGGCCTGCAGCCCGAAACCTTCGCGTCCTTCATCGGTCAGCGCTCGCGCTGGTGCCGTGGCATGTTCCAGATCTTCTTGTTGAAGAACCCGATGTTCAAATCTGGTCTCAGCCTGTCGCAGAAGGTTTGCTATCTTTCAAACATGTCCTACTGGTTCTTTCCTCTATTTCGGTTGCCGTTTCTCATTGCACCTTTCCTCTATATTTGGTTTTCTCTGCAGATCACCATCGCCAACCTGCATGAGTTTGTGGCCTATACAACACTTTACATGGTCGTCAACGTGATGATGCAAAACTACATGTATGGATCGGTGCGTTGGCCGTTCATCTCTGAACTCTACGAGTTCGTGCAGTCGATCTTTCTCAGTCGCGGCCTGCTCAGCGTCATCGCCAATCCTCGTAAGCCCACGTTCAACGTCACCGACAAGGGCCAGAGCCTCGAGAAGGATTTCCTGTCCGAACTCGCGATGCCCTATTTCGTCATCTTCGGTTTCATTCTGTTGAGTCAGATCTATGCGGCGGTTCGCTACTTCACCGAGGCGGATGGCAACGACCTGCTGATCGTCGTGAGCCTGTGGAACTTCTTCAACTTGCTCCTCGCCGGCGCAGCCCTCGGCGTCGTGTCGGAGCGGCGGGTCATACCGCGGTCGCTCAATCGGCCGGCCGAGATCGCGATCGGGACCGTCATCGTGCAGGTCAGGATCGACACCATATCGACCAGCGGCTGCAGCGTCTCGGCCGAGGCGGGCGGAATTCCGGCTCGGCTGCCGAAGGGGACGGTGGGGATCCTGAACGTTCCGAAACGCGCGGGCCACGTGGCCCAGACCGTGCCGGTCACGCTCGAATTCGCCAACGGCGGCGAAGATGGTCTGCGGGCGGATTTCGGCTTTCCGAGCCTGAAAGCCGAGCACTACCGTCTCATCGCCTCGACGCTTCATCCCGGCAGCGATACGCTGGAGGCATTCCGGGCAAAGCGGCGCAATCACAAGTCGATTTTCGGTGGAATCGCGAGTTTCGTCAATTGGGGCTTGACGGAACCGTTCCGGGGCTTCGCCTTCCTGTTTCGCCACATCGCGGCGACACGTCGCCCCGCGGCGGCACCGCCCGGCGTACCACTGCCCGCCGAGGGCTACGTTAGCGCTCGTCCGGATGCGACCCACGCCTTTCCCGCCAATGCCCAAGCGGCCCACGCCACGCCGAGTGGGGAAGACCGTCCCTTCGCGACGGCAGCGCGCCAGTGACCGTCGTGCTCACGTCCCCACACCGCGTCGGTTCGGCCTTCGGGTCGCGACGCGTGCCGCGAGCCCTCAGGCCCAGCCTTTTGCTCGCGACGGCGTTGCTGGCCGGGATGAGCCTTTTGGCCCATGCCGGACCGCTGCGGGCCGAGCCGCGGGTCACGGGCGATGTCTCGAACGACCTGATGTTGCACAGGTTCGGCTCCGGTGCGCATCGCCTGATGTTCAGCGGCGAGACCGACGGGCGCGCTTTCCCGATCTTCCTGACCGGGACCGAGGCTCGGGCGAGGGCGCATATTCACATCACCTATACCAACGCCGTGTCGGTGATGAGCGAAGCCTCGCGGATGAGGATCAGCGTCAACGATGTCGTCGTGTCGGAAACGCCGATCGCGTCGCCAGCCGCGGAAGATCCTCAGACGCTCGATGTCGACCTGCCGGCGAGCCTGCTCGAGCCAGGCTACAATGCCGTGAAGATCGAGGTTCAGCAGCGTCACCGTGTCGATTGCTCGATCGCCGCGACCTACGAGCTCTGGACGCAGATCGATCCCGCCAACTCCGGCCTTGCCTTCGATGGCCTGACGTCGGAGCCGATCGGCGATCTTGCGGAGCTGCCGGCCCTCGCGCCGGCGGCGGACGGTACCGTGGCGTTGCGGCTGGTGGTGCCCAAGGGCATCGACGCGTCGGGCCTCGAACGGCTGATGCGCGTCGCCGAGAGCGTGGCCCTGAAAGGTCGTTTCTATCACCCGGTCGTGGAGGTCGTGGGAGCCCCGGTCGAGAAGCCCGGCCTCGACATCGTGGTCGGCACGACGGACGACCTCAAGGCCGCGAACCTGACCGACGTGCTGCCCGATGAGGATCAGCTCGTGGCGTTGCGGGCCGGACAGACGCCGGGCCACAGTATTCTCGTGCTTTCGGGGCAGAGTTCGGCCGATGTCGATGCGGCCATGGCGTCGCTTCTTCCGGCCCCCGGGACCGATCCTTCGTTCGGCACACCGGCCGGCCTCAAGGCCATCGCCCTGATGGGTGGCCGGCCCGTCGAGGGTGGGTCCGTCCTGAACCTGCGCGACCTCGGTGTTTCGAGCCAGGAGTTCTCCGGCCGGCTGTTCCGCGCGGGCTTCGACCTGCTGATGCCGCCCGATTTCTACGCGGCCGACTACGGCAAGATGACGTTGCTGATCGATGCAGGCTACTCGTCCGGGCTCGACAAGAGCAGCCAGATCCTGGTGCGCGTGAACGACCGCGACGCGGCGTCGCGTCAATTGGCCAATAGTGCCGGCGACGTGTTCCGCGACCGACCGATCACGGTGCCGTTGTCCAATTTGCGCCCCGGGTTCAACCACGTTGAGATCGAGGCCGAACTGGGTAATCCGGCCGACAGATCCTGCGATGCGTCCGTCCTGATGTCAGCCAAGAAGCGTTTCGTCCTGCTCGACGAAAGCACCGTGGAACTGCCCTCGATCGCCCGTATCGCCCACATGCCGAGCCTTTCGGCGACGGCCGGAAGCGGCTTCCCCTATGTCGGGCGCGTCGCCGAGGGCGAGATCGACCTGCCGCATCCCGATGCCGACACGATTGGGGCGGCCGCGACGTTTCTGGCCCGCGCCGCCGTCGCGGCCGGCGTCCAACTGACGCCGCATCTCGTCTTGTCGCGCAATCCATCCCCGAAGGGATCGGCCATCGTGTTCGGAGCCTTCGCCGACGTACCGCCCGGGCTCATCGAAGCCGCAGGTCTCGACCTCAATGCCATGCGCAGCGCCTGGACCCACGTCGAAGCCCGCTCGGTCGCTACCGCGCGGTTGCGCGATGGCCGGACCACCGGCAATCAGGCCTCCGGCGCATCCCTGACCGATCTCGCAGCCTCCAACGACCGCGATGGATCGGTTCTCTATCGCAAGTGGTCCGAGGATGTTTCGGCCGGCCAGTGGCGGATCGAACCCATGCGGCTCCTTGCCGAGATCCTGCAGAAATCGACGGGGCTGAGCCGGGAAAACCTGCCGCACTGGGGCCAGGCGGAGGACCGCTATGCGGTCGTACCCGATACGAGGCTCGTCGTGGCACAGCATGAAGCTCCCGCCACCCACGGCGCGACCTTGACGCTCTTGCTCGCGCCCTCGAGCGAGGCTTTGGCCGCGTCCATGCACGACCTGACGGGTCCTTGGTCGTGGAACCAGCTCGACGGCCGGATCGCGGCAATGGACTCCCACTCGCCCCGGCTCGCGGTGGTGCCGGTCGTGACGGATTACTTCATCCCGACCGCGACGCTGTCGCCCGGCAACCTGCGTCTCATCGCAGCCGGCTGGCTGTCGTCTTCGATCGAGATCTACGTGCTCATCTTCGTGCTGATGGCGATTGCGCTCGGCGCGGCAACGACCGCCACGGTGAAGCGGTACGGGATCAAGCCATAATGCAGTCGTCGATGCTGAATCTTAACCGGCACCCCTGCATCTTGACCCTGAAGGCCGCAGCCGCGCTCCTCGCGGTGGCGGTGATCATGACCGTGGCTGCCGCGCCCGCCGGCGCGGCCTCGCCCGGGCAGGTCGACGCGCTTGCGATCGAGGTCACGCCGTGGCGGACGGCGCCCGAAGTCTTCGCAATGCCTGTCGCAGCAACACGCGAGGGTTCAGCCTTGCTCCAGGGTTGGGACAACTACAAGAGCCGCTTCGTTTCCCCCGAGGGACGGGTGATCGACGACGGCAATGGCGGCATCAGCCACAGCGAGGGCCAAGGCTACGCCATGCTTCTGGCGGTGGGCGCCGACGACAGTCTGACGTTCTCGCGGGTGTGGGGTTGGACCGTCAAGGAACTCTACCGTCGCAACGACGGGCTCGCATCCTGGCGGTGGAGCCCCACGGCCAGTCCGCACATCACCGACGCCAATAATGCGACCGACGGCGATCTCTTGATCGCCTGGGCCCTGGCTCGTGCGTCGCACCGCTGGCGAAGCCCGGAATACGGCGATGCGGCCCGGCGCATCGCGCTCGCGATCGGCCGGAAGGCGACGTTCCAAAGCCGCTTCGGCTTGACCCTGAAGCCGGGTGCCTCCGGGTTCGATGCCGGCAACATGGCGGACGGCCCGGTGATCAACCTCTCATACTGGGTGTTCCCGGCCTTTCCGGCTCTCGCCGAATTGGCGCCGGAGATCGACTGGGCCTCGCTCACGAAGAGCGGCTTGGCGATCCTGGCGGCGTCGAAGTTCGGCCCCGTCGATCTTCCGTCGGATTGGATATCGATCAAGGCGGCGCCCGTTCCGGCCAAGGGCTTCCCGCCGCTTTTCGGCTACAACGCCCTGCGCATTCCGCTCTACATCGTGTGGGGCGGCCTCGGCACGACCGAAACTCTGGCGCCCTTCCTCCGCCTGACTCGAGACGGCGCCGCCGCTCCCATGGTGGTCGACGTGTCGAGCGGCCTGCCGACAGAGCCCTTCTACGACAAGGGCTACCGGGCCATTTTCGATCTCGCGGCCTGCGCCACCGGATCGCATGAGGCGCCGCTCGCGCAGGAGCCGGTCGACACGGAGCACTACTACTCGACGGCGTTGCACCTCCTCGCCGTGCTGGCGGCCGAAGATCGAGGTCTTCCATGCGAATGACCCTCGCTGCCCTTCTGCTGCTGACGGCAGCGCCAGCCTTTGCGGGCGAACTGCTCGTGACCGAGCCGGCCACCACCGATGCTGCGAGCCATGACGACGTCGTTCCCGCGACGACGCCACCGTCTGCGCCCGACCCAGCGGCGGCGGCGAGACCCGCCACCGCTGCGATCGCCGGTCCGGTCGCCATCGTTCCGGCTGCCCCTCCGGCCCCGGTCGCCCCACCCACCGCCTATGCGGCCATCTACGACGCGCCGGTGTTCGGCCGGGCGACCGGCGCATCGGCGAAGGTCGACGAGAGCGCCTTGCGCTACTACGCGGGGCAGAAGAACCGCACCCGCGTCGAAGCCGAGATCAAGCGGCTCCGCGACCTCCACCCAACCTGGAAGCCGCCCGCCAACCTTTACGCGACCGGCAGCGGCAATGACGAGCAGCCCTTATGGGACCTGTTCGGCGCCGGCCGCATGGACGAGCTTCGCTTCGCGATCCAGGCCCGGGAAAAGAAGGAAGCCGGCTGGCGTCCCTCCGCCGATCTCCTGACCAAGATGGCCCATCAGGAAGCCGCCGCCGGTCTGATCGCGCTCTCGAAATCCAAGGAATGGGCGCGGCTCCTCGACGACGCCAACACGCATGCCGAGATCCTCACCTGCTCGACGATCGACCTCGACTGGCGGGTCGCGGAGGCATTCGCGAGCCTTGGCCTCCTGCAGCGTGCCTACGAGGTCGACGCCGCGATCCTGACCAACTGCAAGAACCGCGACGAACGTCTGGCGACGGTTCGCAAGGCCGTTGAGCTCTTGGCGAGCGCCGACGTCGAGAAGCTCATCGCCATGGGTCAGCCCCTGGCGGATGGCAGCGGCGAATTCGATGCGGTCAAGCTCGATCTTGCGCGGCAGAGGTTGGGTCGCTTTCTCGCCGGGACGAACCACGAGGAGGTTCCCAAAGCCAGCCTCGAGGCCCTCGGACAGGCGACGCTGCAGAGCAGCGATCCCGCCGATGCGGCCCTGCTCGGCTGGTATGCGTTCGGTCGCGAGCAATGGGCCGAAGCCGATGGCTGGTTCAAGCTCGGACTCGCGGGCTCGGGGGGCGACAGCAAGCTCGCCGAAGGCCACGCGCTCGCGCTCGGTAAGCTCGGGCGTTTCGGGGAAGCCGAGAGGCTGGCCTTCGCCTGGCGCGAACGCTCCACCGTGATGCGTTCGCTGTTCATCGGCTTCGTCACGGACCGTCTCGGCAAGGGCACGACGGCGGCGATCGATCCCGACGAACTCGCCGATTTCACGGCCCTGATCACGGCAGACCGCAGCCTGCCGGGCGCGCAGGCGATCGCCTGGGCGGACGTGAACCACAAAGACTGGGATGGCGCGGTTCTCTGGTTCGGTCACGCGATCGAATGGGCCGGCCCCGGCGACGCGACGGGTCCAGCGACCCTGCCCGAGAAGGTGATCGAGGGCTATGCCCTGGCCCTTAAGAGCCTCGGCCGGTTCGAGGACGCCGAGACGTTCACGTATCGCTATCGCGAGACGTCGGCCGCGGCGCGAGAGCAATTCGTCGCGGTCGCGATCGCGGCTTTGGCGGCGAGCGTACCGGGATCCGGAGGCGAGACGAGCCCGGTCGGTCCCTACGGCCCGATTCTCCCGGTGGCCGTGGCATCCGACGCCGCCGAGGTTCCCCTTGTCGCGATCTCGGCCGAACGCATGGACCGTTTCGCCGACGCGATCCGGGCCGCGAAATCGGCGCCGGGGGCGACCGCCATGGGCTGGCGCAGCCTGCGCGACAACCGCCCGTCTGCCGCCGTCGACTGGTTCCATGATTCCGTTGCCTGGTCCGGCGACCACAAGGGCGATCTCAAGACGATCGAAGGGCTCGTGCTCGCGCTAAAGAATGCCGGTCGTCTGCCGGAGGCCGAAGACGCGTCGTTCGCGCATATCGCCGAATCAGCACAGCTTCGCGACGCCTACCGCAGCATCATGGTGGCCCAGCTGGTCACGCCGGCACTGGCCGATCTCGTCACGCCCGACAGGCTCGATCGTTTCGCGGCGCTGGTCGAGGCCGAGCATCTCGCCGAGGGTGCGCAGGCGATCGGCTGGTACCGGCTTCAGGATCACGGTTGCGGCTACGGAACCGAGTGGTTCCGCAAGGCGATCGACTGGTCGCCCGATCAACGGGGTACCGCCAAGGCCAACGAGGGCTATGCGCAGGCGCTGCAACGATCCGGCGACATCCTTTCGGCCGCCGAAGTCGCCTTCGACTGGAGCTCCAAGTCGGCCGACATGAAGGCTCTCTACATCGAGATCATGGTCGACGCGATCACCCGGGACCATCTGGCGCCCCGGGTCACCGAACCCATGCTCGAGCGCTTCTCGGACATGGTGCGGGCCGAACATTCGTTCAGCGGTGCACAGGCGCTCGCCTGGTACCGCTACCACAATGCCGGGAACGGCTACGGCGTGGAATGGTTCGCGGATGCGGTCGCCTGGTCGCCGGATCGTCAGGCGGACGCCAAGACCATCGAGGGCTATGCGTCGGCGTTGCGCGACGTCGGCCGGCTCGGCGAGGCCGAAGACCTGCTCTTTCCCTGGGTCGAACGGGTCGCGGTGATGCGCGACATCTACATCGACACCGTCGTGTCGGAACTCACGCTCGACAACCCGCCCGAACCGATGCCGCACGATCGGCTGGCCCGTTTCATCGCGGTCGCGACGCCGCTGAAATCGGCCGCCGCCGCCCAGGCACTCGGCTGGTACCGCTACGCGCGGCACGAATATGCCGATAGCGTCATCTGGTTCAAATATGCGGTCGACTGGTGGCCGACTCTGCCGCCGGACGCCGACCGTTTCACCTTCGTGCCGGAAGGCTATCGGCCCCAGATGGCGCATCTCGCGCTGAAGCCCGAAGACTACCGGCGGACGCCGCGCGCCTTCTCGAGCCTTGCGCATGACCGCGGGCAGCAATCGCAGCGCTACGTCGACACCTTCGGCGGCTTCGCCACGACCTGGACCGGCTACGCCCTCGCGCTTCATGCCGTCGGGCGCACGGCCGATGCGGAAGATGTCGCCTATGCGTGGCGCGATCGATGGCCGGCACTCGGCCGCCTCTACCTCGATCTCGCGGTCGAGACCCTGACCCAGCCCGGCAATCCGGCGGTCGACCCCGAGCGGCTGAAGCGCTACGCGGCCGTCATCGAGGAGCGGCATGACGCTGCCGGCGCTGCCGCACTCGGCTGGTCGGCTTCGGCGCATGGCGACTGGAACGAGGCAACCGTCTGGCTCAAGGCCGCGACCGACTGGCGTGCGCCCGATACAGCGCCGGACGTCAAGGTCGTGGCCGGCTATGTGGATGCCTTGCGGCAGGCCGGTCGTTACGAGGAAGCTCTGGTCGTGGCGGCGTCCTGGCAGGATCGTGTGCCGGCCCTGAAAGCCGGGCTGGTCGACACCGCCATCGCATTGCTCGGGGCAGCGGGCGACGCCGCTCACAAAAACCCCGGCGACGCCTCGGCCTTCCTCCCCGCCGAACGGCTGGCCGCCGTGGTCGCGATCGCCAAGGCCGATCCGGGTTCCAGAGGCGCCTCGGCGCTCGGATGGTTCTATTACAATTCCGGCCAACCCGCCACGGCCCTGCCGTGGTTCAAGATCGCCGTCACGCGTGCCGCCGACGGCCTTGCGGCCGCTCCCGCCTCGGCGACAGGAGCCGCCC
>CAXTME010000084.1:0-21346 GCA_964245215.1 uncultured Lichenihabitans sp. | reverse complement strand
CTGGAGAGCGTCAAGCGGATGCTCATGCGCGACGATCCCGCCTTCGCGACCTGAGCCCTTCTAACCCCATGGCCGCCTCGCAGCGGTTCGGAGGACGCACGATCATGTCCGAGCAAGTCCCGCGCACGAGTTGGAGAACCCGCCTGATCCATTCCGAAGTCCGAGTGTCGGCGGACTTCCGCTCCTTAGCGACGCCGGTGTTCAGAGGGTCGACCGTCGTCTTCGATCGCCTCGCCGATGCGCGCGACGATTGGACGGCGGAGAACGGCTACACCTACGGCCTCTATGGAACACCCACGACGCGCGAACTCGCCGAGCGCATCGCCGAGTTGGAGGGCGCCCATCACACCTTCGTGGTTCCCGGCGGGCAGGCTGCCATCGCGCTAATCTTCCTGGCGTACTGCCGGGCGGGGTCGCACGTGTTGGTGCCGGACAGCGCCTATCGTCCCGCCGCGCAGTTCGCCTCGGGCCTGCTCGCCAAGCTCGGCGTGGAGGTCGAGATCTATCCCGCGATGATCGGAGCCGACATCGAGGCGCTCCTTCGCCCCGACACCGCGCTGCTGTGGTGCGAAAGCCCTGGCTCGATCACCATGGAGGTGCAGGACGTCCCGGCACTGGTCGCGGCGGCCCAGCGACACGGGATTAGCGTCGCGCTGGACAACACCTACGCAGCGGGCGTCTTATTCGACGCCTTCGCGCACGGCGTCGACGTCAGCATGCAAGCCCTGACGAAATACGTCGGGGGTCACAGCGACCTCCTGCTCGGAACCGTGTCGGTCCGCGACGAGGCGCACCGCCGTACAATCGGCGAGACGCATCGCCTGCTCGGCTTGGCGGTGTCGCCCGACGATTGCAGCTTGGCGCTTCGTGGGCTGCAGACGCTCGGGCTCCGGCTCGAACGGCTGGAGCGGACGGCGCTGGCGGTGGCACGATGGCTGGCCGGGCGGCCGGAAGTCGAAAGTGTCCTGCATCCCGCGCTGCCGGGCAGCCCCGGCCATGAGATCTGGCACCGAGACTTCGAGGGCTCATCCAGCGTCTTTTCCATCGTTCTGCGTGCAGATCTCGGGCGCGACGTCATCACTCGCTTCGTGGACGGGCTCCGGCTGTTCAAGATCGGTTTCAGCTGGGGCGGGGTGACGAGCCTCGTGATGGCCTACGACAGCGTGGCGCGCGGGGACCACGATGTCGGTCCGCGCTTGGTGCGCCTCAACGTTGGCCTGGAGGACGAAGGCGACCTGATCGGTGATCTGGCGGGAGCGCTCAACGACGCGCAGAGTTGAATGTCGAAGAACATACGCAAGTCCGCCCTCGGAAGTAGCATGCATCGGGCAACAGCCGACCTACGTCGGTTGAAGCCGATCAACCGAACGGAAGGATCCGGTGGGAAGCGGAAAGGCAGGTTCCGGACAGAGTAGGCGTCGAAGCAGACGATCCCACTTTGGCGAGATCTGGCCGAGGGCGCCGTGCCCGCCGAAGAAGTCGACATAGGCGTTGGCGTCGACGTCTCACTTCAACGGCCCGCGGGCATGGTCGACGTAGACAGGATAGGGGTCGAGATGACGGCCATCATGGGCGATGCCGCTCGGCAACAGCGCCCGCGCCTCGGCCGCCAAGGCCGCGCTGTTCGGCGTCGCCGCCACGAAGCGCTCGACCAGGGTGGTGTTGGGTGCGACGGTTCGAGGAGAGGTGCTTGCTGGCATGATTGGCATCCGGCCGATGGGTATCGCTAATGCGTGTAGTCCGCCTCTTCGCGATCGAGGATGCGGCGCCAGGCGTCGAGATGCAGCCTGGCGTCCATCTTGTCGCCCCAGGGGCCATGATGACGACGGCGCAACGCCTCGGGCAGGCTGTGGAGCGCCCTGCCGGTCTGCATGGCGGTGACATGATACATGCAGGTTCGCTCAGTCATGTAGGTTTCGTCGAAGGCATCGGCCACGCTCGGTCCGACGACCGTCAGGCCGTGGCCCCTCATGATCAGAATGGATTTGTCGCCCATCAGCCGGGCGATCCGGTCACCCTCATCGTCGTGCGTGACGGGCTCGTCGCCGAGCCCGTCGTAGACGACACGGTCGTTCAAGAGAAGATTGTTGTGGTGCGCGAGGCCGAGCTCGCCATCCGCGAGGAGGGACAGCGCCGTGGACCATTGCGGATGGACGTGGACCACGCAGGTGGCGGTCGGGCTCTGCAGATGGATGCGAGCGTGGATATGGAGGGCAACCTTGCGCAATTCGCCCGTGCCGCTGAGGACCCGACCCGCGAGATCGCACACGATCAGGTCGCTCGCCTTCAGCTCCTGGAAGAGATAGCCGCGCGGGTTGATCAGGAACTGCGGTTCGGCCGTATCGGGCAGCATCACGCTGATATGATTACCGATCTGCTCGTTCCAACCGAGCCGCGCCGCGACTCGGAAGACCGCGGCCATGTCGCAGCGAAGCTGCCACGCTCGTTCTTCGGCGCTGCCGGTCATATCTCCTGAACCTACCGTCATCTATGCACCCTTCCTGTCGTGGCGTCGGTGCCGCCGACGAACTCTCGTGTTGCCGCTCCGCGCTTCACGATGACGGCAGCCTCATCGACACCGCCGGTTGTTCGGCGCAGAAACAGGCGCCTCTTGCTCACATTTTCATTTGTTGATCATTTAGCGATCAACACCTTTCAATACTAAGTAATAGTACGCGAATTTGACCTAAAAATGCAAATTTCACTTGGCAAGTCCAAGGATCACGTCGATGATCCAATCCGATGCGAGGAGCCTAGGGCGCGGCTCGCGACCAAAGCCGGGATGCGGATGGTTACGCGTCCCGACCACATGCAAGGCGCGAAGCGCCGAACACGTTCACCGGAAGGAAGGGATTGGGATGGCTTCGAGACTTTCGACACTCCTCCTCGGCGCGGCCTGCAGCCTCGCGACGCTGGTGCCGCTCGGCGCCGCACAAGCGACCGATATTCGGTTCACGGCCGGCGAGTACTCCAAGCACACCCTGCCGTTCTTCCAGCAGGTCGCGAAGGACTACGAGGCTCTGCATCCGGACGTGCACATTAGTGTCGAGGTCGATCCCTGGGACGGATACCTGCAGAAGCTGACCACGGACGTGAATGCGGGCACGCCGCCCGACATGTCGATCGTGGCCACCATCTGGGTGCCGGATTTCGCGTCGCAGGGCGTCATCGAGCCGCTCGACGGCCTTATGACGCCGGCCTTCAAGGACATCTTCATCCCGGCCTTCTTCGCGCCTTCGACCATCGACGGCAAGCTGATGGGTATTCCGGCCGCCGCCTCGGCCCGCGGCATGATGATCAATCTCGATCTGTTCAAACAGGCCGGGCTCGAGCCGCCGAAGACATGGGAAGAGTTCTACGCTGCGGCGAAGAAACTCTCCTCGATGCCCAACGTCTACGGCTTCGGGCTGCAGGGCAAGGAAGTCGAAACCGATGCCTACTTCTATTACGCGCTCTGGTCGTTCGGCGGTGACATCATCAAGGACGGGAAAAGCGGGCTCGACAGCCCGGAGGCCATCAAGGCCGCCACGCTTTACAAGACGATGGTCGACGACAAGCTGACCGAGCCGTCGCCCACGGCCTATAGCCGCGAAGACGTGTTCCAGATGTTCAAGCAGGGCAAGGTCGGCATGATCTTCACCTTTCCGATGATCATCCCACAGCTCAAGGCCGAGTCGCCCAACCTGCATTACGCGGTGCTGCCGTTCCCGACCGACCTCAAGCCGACGACCCTTGGCGTCACCGACGTGCTGATGCTCTATAGCGCCTCCAAAGCCAAGAAAGAGGCGTGGGACTTCGCCCAGTTCATGTATCAGGACAAGTACCGTTCGCAGTTCGACCACGACGAAGGTCTTCTGCCGGTCACGAAAGCGATCGTGGCCCAGGATTATTATACCAAGAACCCGGATCTCAGTACCTTTGCGGGTGGACTGAACTACGCTAAATTCACGCCCACGGTGAAGGACTGGGCCGAGATGGCCGACATCACCACCCGCGCGCTGCAGACCATCTATCTCGACCAAGCAACGCCGGAGGCCGCCATGAAGGCCGCGGCCGGCCAGATCAACGGGATCCTGGCGCAGCATTAGGGGCCGCATCACGAGGCGGCCTTCGAGCCGGTCGATGAGCGTCGGCGAGGACACCACGGCAGCGTCGCACATGAGCGGTCGACCGCGGCGGCGCACCCGGCTTCCGGGCTGGAGTCTTCCGCTCGCCTTGATCATGCCGAGCTTTCTGCTCGCCGTGCTGATCATCGCCTATCCGCTCTACCAGCTGTCCTCGATCGCGGTTCACGAGGTCAACCGGTTCGGCCAGCTGCGCGGCTTCGTGGGCGCCGAAAACTTCGCTCACGTCCTCAGCGACCCGCTGTTCATCGGCAGCGCGCTGCGGACCCTGGTCTGGACCGCCGGCGTGGTCGTGGGAACGGTCGCGATCTCGGGACCGGTGGCGCTGATCCTGAACCAGCCTTTCATCGGCCGTGGGGTCGCGCGCGTCCTGATCATGCTGCCCTGGGCCGTGTCGCTCACCATGACGGCCATCGTCTGGCGCTGGGCCCTGAACGGCCAGAGCGGCCTCCTCAACGTCACCTTGCAGGACCTTGGCATCATCGCCCAGCCGATCGTCTGGCTGGGCTCGGCCAACCTCGCCTTCGCGATGGAGATCGGCATCGGGATCCTGGTTTCGATCCCATTCTGCACGTCGGTGTTCCTGGGCGGGCTAGCGTCGATCCCGGCCGACATCTACGAGGCCGCGGCCCTCGAAGGCGCCGGCGCCTGGCGGCAGTTCACCTCGCTGACGCTGCCGATGATGCGGCCCTTCATCACGATCGCGCTGGTGCTCAACATCATCTACGTCTTCAACTCCTTCCCGATCATCTGGGTGATGACCGAAGGGGGGCCGGCGAACGGGACCGATATCCTGGTCACCTACCTCTACAAACTCGCCTTCGTGTTCGGCCGGCTCGGCGACGCCGCGGCGGTGTCGCTCCTGATGTTCGCGACGCTGCTCGGCTTCACGCTCGTCTACCTGCGTCTCATCATGAAGACATCGCATGACGATTGATCGGAAACGGCTGCGTCGCAGCGCGCTCTGCTGGCTAGCATTGCTGCCCCTCGTGGTGCTGAATCTCTTTCCGTTCGCGGTGATGCTGTTCACGGCGTTGAAACCGGGCAGCGAGGTCGTAGCGGATGCCGCGGCGTGGTTGCCGAGCCGCTTCGCCTGGGAGAATTTCGTCGCCATGTGGCGGGCGACGAATTTCGGTCCTGCCCTCCTGAACAGCCTCTATGTCGCGATCTCCTCGACCGTGGCCGCGATCCTCGTCAGCATTCCGGCCGCCTATGCGATGTCGCGCTTCAGCTTCCGCTTCAAGCGCCCCTACAGCGATTTTCTGCTGGTCACGCAGATGCTCTCCCCCATCGTCCTGGTGCTGGGGCTGTTCAGGCTCGTGGTGTGGTTCGGTCTCGTCGACTCGCTCAACGCGCTGGTGGTCATCTATACGGCGTTCCAGATCGCCTTCGCGGTCTGGATGATGCGCGGCTACTTCAATTCGATTCCGGTCGACCTCGAGGAATCGGCCTGGCTCGAGGGTGCTTCGCGGCTGCGGTCGCTGTGGAGCGTGTTCCTCCCCTTGTCGGTCCCGGCCATCGCGGTAACAGCCATCTTCACCTTCATCAATGCCTGGAACGAGTTCGCGGTCGCGCTGACGCTGTTGCGCAAGCAGGGCAACTTCACCCTGCCGATCCAGGTCTATTCCCTGGTGGCGGGGCGCTACGAAGTGGAATGGCACTACGTCATGGCGGCGACGCTGCTCGCCACGCTGCCGGTCGCGTTCCTGTTTGCCTGGCTGCAGAAATTTCTGATCGGCGGCTTGGGCGCCGGGGCCGTCAAATGACGTCCATGAGAAACGGAAATGCGTGATGGCTCCCGTGTCCCTGCGTAAGATCGGCAAGAGCTACGACGATACGCCGGTGATCGAGGCGCTCAACCTCGACATCCGCGACGGCGAGTTCCTGGTCCTCGTGGGCCCGTCCGGCTGCGGGAAGTCGACGCTGCTGCGCATGGTGGCGGGCCTCGAACCGATCAGCGCGGGCGACCTCCTGATCGGCGGGACGCGGGCCAACGACTTGCCGCCGCAGCGGCGCAACATCTCCATGGTGTTCCAATCCTACGCGCTCTACCCCCACATGACGGCGCGGGAGAACATCGGCTACGGACCGAAGATCCGCCGCGAAGCCCAGGCGGGAATCGCGGCCAAGATCGACAAGGCGGCGACGATCCTCAACCTGCACGGCTATCTCGACCGCTACCCGCGCCAATTGTCCGGCGGGCAGCGCCAGCGCGTCGCCATGGGGCGGGCGATCGTGCGCGAACCCTCCGTGTTCCTCTTCGACGAGCCGCTGTCCAACCTCGATGCCAAGCTGCGGGTACAGATGCGCGCTGAGATCAAGGGCTTGCATGCCCGCCTCGGCACCACGATCATCTACGTCACGCACGACCAGGTCGAAGCCATGACGATGGCCGACCGGATCGTCGTGATGAACGGCGGCCGCGTCGAACAGGTCGGCACGCCACTCGACCTCTACGACAACCCCGCCAACATCTTCGTGGCCGGCTTCCTCGGCTCGCCCGCCATGACCTTCATCCCGGCGCGGACCGATGACGACGACCCCTGCTTTTGCATCACGGCGACGGGCAGCCGCCTACGCCTTCCGACGCAGGTATCGCGCGGGCGGGACGTGGTGATCGGCGTCCGACCCGAAGGCCTCATCGTCGCAGAGGGCGCGCCGGACCTCGTCCTCCACGTCGATCTGGTCGAGCCGACGGGCTCCGAAACGCTTCTGCATGGCACCCTCGAGGGTCAGCGGGCCGTCGCGGTCGTCGGTGGCCGCGTGCGGACCCGGCCAGGCGATCGCGTCGGTATCGCGCTCGATGGCGCGCTGCATGTCTTCGATGCCGCCACGACCGCCCGGCTGACCTGAAGGCGACGTTCCTCGATCCTTGCGGAGACACCAGCCCATGTCGGTTCTCGATCGTTTCAGACTGGACGGCAAGCGCGCCCTCGTGACGGGCGCGAGCCGGGGCCTCGGTCTCTCGATGGCGCTCGCGCTCGCCGAAGCGGGCGCCGATGTCGGCATCACGGGCCGGGACGTCGAAAGCCTGCGTGAAGCCGCGGAGGCCCTGCGCGCCCGCGGCCGGCAGGCTTGGACGCTGCAGGGCGACATGGCGAAGCCGCTCGAATGCGAAGCCTTGTGCGAACGCGCCCTCGTCGAGATCGGGCCGATCGACATCCTGGTCAACAACGTCGGCGATCGCGGCATGAACATCAAGATCGAGGATACACCGCTCGACACGTGGCAGCATTTCATCGACCTCAACCTGACCCATTGCTTTCTGGCGACGAAGATCATCGGCGGCGCCATGCTGAAACGCGGCCAGGGCGGTTCGATCATCAATACGGCCTCGATCAGCGGCATGATCGCCAACCGCGGCATCGCGGGGCGCCATTACGAGACCAGCAAGGCGGCCGTGATCCACTTTACCCGAGCCACGGCGGCCGATTGGGCGCCGCACGGCATTCGCGTCAATGCCATCTGCCCCGGCCTCTTCATGACGCATCCGAACCGGGAATGGGCCAAGAAGAACCCGGAGGTCATCAAGACCTTCGTGTCATCGGTCCCCATGGGCCGCGCCGGCGAACCCGAAGAGCTCGGCCCCTTGGCGGTGTTTCTCGCCTCCGGGGCGTCCTCCTACGTGACCGGCTCGGCCTACGTGATCGACGGCGGCTACACGATCTGGTGACGCGGGGGTGCTCCTGCCCAAACGCCCTTACCGGTTCCGGCCCCAATGCCAGTCCGATTATCAAACCGCGAAAGGATCGTTCTCCTACCTACGGCGGAAAATACTGATCCGCTTTCCGGATGATTAGCTTGTTGCGGACTCAAGCGGTCGCACTTGGTGAGCCTCATTCTGAGCAAAGCCGGATTGAGAAAGGGGGTAAAAACTCACCGCCGTTTACATCAGACCAGTATTGTCCTCGAGCGACCTTCGCCTCCTCGACGCGCGGATGCGCGAGCTGTGCTAATGGCAATCAAGGCCCGGACGGCCGGCGCGGGGGGAACGCATGGTGCAGCGCAAGCACAAAGCCTCGGCGGACCGTGCCGCCCACGGCGTCGGACTGGCCGCCAATGGTGGCCTAGGCGCCAACGCCTCGCCCTTCACGGATCACGACGTCATCGGCTACCTGCTCGATCACGAAAGCGAGCTGTCCCGATCGCACGGTAAGATCGCTCAGGCGATCCTCCACTACCCGACGGGCTTCGTCGAGAAGCCGATCGAGGAGCTCGTCGTCTGGCTCGGCGTCTCGGCCCCGACCATCACCCGCTTCAGCCGGGTGATCGGCTGCGAAGGGCTGCGCGACTTGAAGCTCAAGGTGATGAGCAGCATGCGGGTGGGGGCGCGCTATCTCGAACCCGTGACGCCGCCCGCTACGCTTGAAGAGGTCAGCCAGCGCGTCGTCATGCGTGCCCAGCGCGCCATTCTCGAAGCGCAGCGCACCGTGGACATGGCCCTGTTGGACCGCGCCATCGAACTCCTGACCCGCAGCCGCATGATCTACGCGTTCGGCAGCGGTGGCGTCTCGAGCTGGCTCATCGAGGAGATGCACAACCGGCTCTTCCGCCTCGGCCTGCGGATCAACACCAGCAACGACCACCAGATGCAGATGATGATCGCGGCCACCGTGGAGCGCGGCGACATCGTGTTCTGTTCATCGCTGAGCGGCAACAACGGCGAACTCATCAAAGCCGCCCGCATCGCGGCCGATTACGGGGCGATCACGATCGGGCTGACGGTCGTCAAGACGCCGCTCGCCTCCGCGGTCACCCTTCCACTCGCCCTGGATGTCGCCGACGATGGCGACGTGCTGGGCCCCACGAGCCTGCGCTATGCCTTTCTGGCCGTCATCGACATGTTGGCCTACGGCGCCGCGATCAAGAGCAGCTCCCAGGCCCAGGAGAAGCTGCGCCGCATCAAACAGCAGTTCACCACCTATCGTGACGCCGACGATACCCAGCCGGCTTCGGATTGAACGTGCAAACAATCTGCACAAATTTCGACTTTGTGATCATCGTTCATCCCATATGCCGGGTTTCAAAGCAGCCAATCGAACAGTTTCGAAGAATTTGATCTAGAACTAAAAAAAAGCTAGCGGCTGATCCGACGGCGGTTCATGATGCTGTCGTTGATCACATGCTCGGGTCGGCAAGACAGCACGACCCGCGACTTCACTCGGCCATCACGCGCGGGGACCGCACATGACAACATCGCTGGATCGTTACTTGGTGTCGCGTCGCCGTGTGCTGCAGGGTGCGGCCGTGCTGTCGGCCAGTACGCTGGCCGGACGATCCGCCCTTGCCGCACCATCGACGCCGCTCTCCTTCATCGGCTGGCAGTATCAGCCGCAGATCGTTTCCGAGAACGTCGACACCTTCAAGAAGCTCTACGACGAGAACGTCACTTATGAACTAGTCTCGGGTGACTATCATCCGGTCGTCGAGACCAAGCTGACCGGCGGCCAGCATATCGACATGATGTATTCCGAAGAGGACCACATCGCGCGGTGGCACACGGCCGACTGGACGCGCGATCTCGAAGGGCTGCCGGACGTCGACGCCATCAGGGCCGGGATGTTTCCGGTGAGCGTCACCTCGCTGTCGCTCCCCGACGGCAAGCTGATGGGTCTGCCCTATTACGCGGGGCACAACGCCTTCATCTACGACGAGGAGCAACTGTCTAAGGCCGGGGTCGGTGTCCCGGACAGTTCGGAGACCCTCCTCGACGCCTGCCGCAAACTTAAGAAGGACGGGGTATCCGACGCACCCTACAACAGTGCCTGGGGCCAGAAATGGTCGGAACTGTCCTGGAGCTTATTCTCTTGCTGGTACGCCGAAGGTTCCCCGGTGTTCAGCGAGACTTACGATCTCGTGCCGGATGCTGCCTTCCGCAAGGTGCTCGAGTTTCACCGGACGCTCTACAAGGAACAGCTCGTCGCACCCGACATCATGACGATGCCCGACGAAGGTGTGCCGAGCTACTGCACCGGGCGCCACACCTTCATGATCCTGCACGACTACGACCAGAAGGTCGCCAACGATCCTAAGGTGTCCAAGATCGCCGGCAAGGTGAAGAATGCCTTGATGCCGTTCAAAACGCATTCGACCTTCGCCTGGACGGCCGCCTATGTCATGGGCAAGCAACCGGTGGACGTGGATCGAACCTGGAACCTGTTGCGCTTCTTCGGGGGCAAAGCCAAGGACGGGCAGTACCACGTCATCAAGCGCTGGGCGCTCGATTTCGGCCTCGGTTCCGGATACAAAGAAGTGATGGCCGATCCCGAAATCGTGGCTGCGTTCTCCAAATGGCGCGACGTCGACGTCTCGAAGAAGCAGCTTGAGCTCGCCACTTCGCGCAAAGTCGCCAAGATGATCTGGTTCTCCGAATGGGACCTTTTCATGATGCAGCATGTTCAGGACTACATTCGTGGCAACGGCTCGACGGATGAGCTGGTGGATAACCTGACGAAGAAGATTGCCGATCTGAAGACACAATATCAGTGAAACTCCGGGTGAAGTCCGGCTCGCGCGGTCGGCGCCACTCTACTCGTTACGGTCCCGCGAGGCCCGTCGCCGGGTCGCAGCCTTCCGCGAGGCCCAGATGAGCCTTCTGCAGAGCGTGGACAAGGCCGGGAAGGTCCCGGTCGGCCAGAGACCGGCGGCGACGCGGCCGGGACGACGCGGCCGGATCGGGCGTGTGCCGTTCTTCGCCTATGCGTCGGTCGCGCCGACCATGCTGGTCGTCTTCGCCGTGGTCGGGCTGCCGCTAGTCTACAGCCTCTATCTCAGCCTGCATCGCACGAACCCGATCACGAAGACCTTCATCTTCGTCGGGGCCGGCAATTATGTCACCGTTCTCGGCAACCCGGATTTCTGGGCCTCGTTCGGCCGCACCGCCTACTTCGCGGCCTTTTCGGTGATCGGGACGACGCTGCTCGGCATGGCGATGGCGCTGTTGCTGAACGAACGTTTCGTCGGCCGAGGTCTTCTCAGGAGCGTCGTTCTCGTGCCCTGGGCCATGGCGCCGGTCTCGGTGGGTGTCTTGTGGTCTTTCATCTATGCCGGCGACTACGGCGCGCTGACCGGCCTCATGAACGACCTCGGACTGGGCCGGTGGGCCTTGGCTTGGCTCGGCGACGGGTTTCGGGCGCTCAATCTCGTGGCGCTGACGAACGTCTGGAGCCAGGCGCCACTGACCGCGCTGATGCTGCTGGCCGGCCTGCAATCCATGCCGTCGAGCCTTCACAAGGCGGCGATGCTCGACGGGGCCGGCCCCTTCGCGCGGTTCTTCGCGATCACGCTGCCGTGGCTGAAGCCGAACCTGCTCTTCATCTCCATCATCGCGACGATCAATTCGCTGATGTCCTTCGACATCTTGTGGATCATGACCCGCGGCGGTCCGGGGGAGGCCACGACCGTTATTTCGTGGCTCGGCTACCTCTACTCCTTCCAGTTCCTGCGTTTCGGAGAGGGAGCCGCGATCCTCTATTGCCTCACGGCGCTCAGCTTCATCTTCGCCATTATCTATTTCGCCGTCCTCGGACCGCGGCGCTCCCGCACCGTCTCCGTGCGGCCCGTTGTCGGGGCACCGGACGGGGTGCTGCCCGTGCGGCGCGCGCCTCCCATGGTGGCCCTTCCGCCGCCGCCGCAACGGATGCGCCTCCCGCGTGCCCTCCGGGTGACACTGGGCCGGAGCGGTTTCGCGCTGGCCGCCCTGGTGCTTTTCCTCTGGTCGGCCCTCCCCGTGCTGGCGCTCGTCCTGATGAGCTTCACGCCCGCCACGGACCTCATCCGCACGCCCGCCACCATGGTACCCAGCAGCTTCACGGTACAGAATTTCAAAACCGTCCTGATGCCAGAGGTCAGTTCCGGGTTTTCGACGAGCGTCCAAGCGAGGCGCGTTCCTTTGGCGCTGATCAACAGCCTCGTGGTCG
Source organism: uncultured Lichenihabitans sp. (assembly GCA_964245215.1). Taxonomy (GTDB): domain Bacteria; phylum Pseudomonadota; class Alphaproteobacteria; order Rhizobiales; family Beijerinckiaceae; genus Lichenihabitans. Next base: position 9,303 of record CAXTME010000084.1, on the reverse strand, counting down.
GGGCCTGCGTGGCCCTCGTCAGTGTCGTGCTCGGCACTTTCGCGGGCTACGCTTTCGCGCGACACGGCAAGGCGCGCCTGTTCAGCGCCAGTCTGTGGATGCTGCTGTTCACGCGCATGACGCCGGGCCTGACGCTCGTCCTGCCGTTCTTCATCCTCTACCGAGGCTTCGGGCTGATCGACACGCGCACGGGCCTCATCGTGGCCTATTGCAGTTTCCTGCTGCCGCTCAGCGCCTGGATGATGCGCAGCTATTTCGAAGGCGTTCCGGTGAGCCTCGACCGCGCCGCGCTGATCGACGGCTGCTCGCGCATGAAGATGATGTGGAAGGTCCTGCTTCCGGTCGTCCGGCCCGGCATCATCGCGGCGGGCATCTTCTGCTTCCTGGCGAGCTGGAACGAGTTTCTGTTCGCCCTGATCCTCACCTCGACCCCGAACGCCCAGACGATCCCGGTCGTGATCTCGGGATTCCTCAGTCAGGCGCAGTTCTACGAATATGGACCCATGTTCGCCGCGAGCGTCCTTTCGATTCTGCCGCCGGTGCTCGTGGCCTTCTTCTTCCAGCGCTACCTCGTTCAGGGCGCGCTCTCAGGCGCCGTCAAGGGCTGAAGGAGCGGGACGCATGACCTCCATCACCATCCAGCGCGTCTCGAAAAGCTACGGCACCACGGCGGTGCTGAAGGGGCTCGACCTTGCGATCGCAGATGGCGAATTCATCTCCTTTCTGGGTCCGTCGGGCTGCGGCAAAAGTACGCTGCTCTTCTGCATCGCGGGGCTTGAGGAGATTACCGAGGGCAGCATCCTGTTCGACGGGCGCGACGTCAGCGGTCTCGCGCCCCGCGACCGCAACATCGCGCTCGTGTTCCAGGATTACGCGCTCTACCCACATATGTCGGTGCGCGACAACCTCGCCTTCCCGCTGCGTCAGCAGAAGGTGGCCGAAGACCTGGTACGGAAGCAGGTCGACTGGGCGGCCGGGTTGCTCGGTCTCGATCCGCTGCTCGAGCGCGCCCCGGCCGAATTGTCGGGCGGGCAGCGCCAGCGCGTGGCGGTGGGGCGCGCCATCGTGCGCAATCCCTCGGCGCTGCTCATGGACGAGCCCTTGTCCAACCTCGACGCGAGCCTTCGGGTCAAGACCCGCACCGAGATCAAGCGCCTGCAGCGCGAACTCAAGACCACGGTAGTGTTCGTGACGCATGACCAGGAGGAGGCCATGGTCCTGTCCGACCGGGTCGCCGTGATGAACGACGGCATCCTGCAGCAGTTTGCCGAGCCGATGACGATCTACCGGAAGCCCGCCAACCTCTTCGTGGCGGGGTTCATCGGCAGTCCGCAGATGAACTTCCTGTCGGGGCCCGACGCGCCGGGGGGCCACGGGCGCGATCGCGTGATCGGGGTCAGGCCCTACGATCTCGTACCGGCCTCCGGCACCGAAGACGGGTTTCGGCTGGCCGGCGAACTGGCCCTGATCGAACCCGCCGGACCCGTGCACTACCTCGACGTGCAGGTCGGCGCCATGATGATCAAGGCCACCTGCGCCGACCCGTCGGGTCTCGTTCCGGGATCGCCGCTGACGATAGCAGCACCGGACCATTGCCTTCACCTCTTCGACCGAGAGAGCGGCACGCGCGTCGCCTCCTGATCGCCTCACCCCGCATCGATCCCGGATGCCAACCAACGGTCGACCTTCAGATGCCTTTTGACCTCGTGCTGCGCAACGGCCGCGTCATCGACCCCTCGCAGGGGATCGATCGGGTCACGGACGTTGGATTTGCCGACGGCAAGGTCGCGGCGGTCGGCGACAGGCTCGACGCGAGCGGCGCCGACACGCGCGACGTCACGGGCCGTCTCGTCACGCCCGGCCTTATCGACCTGCACACCCACGTCTACTGGGGCGGCACGTCGCTCGGCATCGATGCCGAGATGTTCGCGCGAAAGAGCGGGGTCACGACCTGCGTCGATACCGGCAGCGCCGGGCCGGGAAACTTCGCCGGCTTCCGCAAACACGTGATCGCGCCGAGTGCGATCCGCATCCTGCCCTATCTCCACGTCTCCTTCGCGGGGATCTACGGCTTTTCCAACAGGATCATGGTGGGCGAGGGCCACGACATCCGTCTCCTGGCCGCACGCGACTGCCTCGAGGTGGTGGAAGCCAACCGCGATCTCATCGTCGGCATCAAGGTCCGCCTGGGCCGCACGGCCAGCGGCACGGCGGGGATCGTGCCGCTCGATGTCGCCGAGGAGGTGGCCGACCAGACCGGCCTCCCCATGATGGTCCATATCGACGAGCCGCCCCCCTCCTACGAGGCCGTGGTGGCCCGCCTTCGGCCTGGCGACGTGCTCACCCACTGCTTCCGACCCTTCCCCAACTCGCCCGTCAACGGCAAGGGCGAGGTCAGGCCGGCGCTGCGCGCCGCCCGGGAGCGCGGCGTCTTGTTCGACATCGGACACGGAATGGGTTCGTTTTCCTGGGCGACCGCGAGAGCCATGCTGGCTAACGGTTTTCCGCCCGATACGATTTCGTCGGACGTCCATGCCCTGTGCATCGACGGACCGGCCTACGACCAGGTCACGACGCTTTCGAAGTTCCTGGCGCTCGGCATGCGCCTGTCCGACGTGATCGCGGCCTCGACCGTGACGGCCGCCAAGGCGCTCAACCGGCCGGACCTCGGCACGTTCAAGCCGGGAAGTGCCGGCGACGCCAGCATCCTGTCGCTGGATCGCGGCGAGTTCCCGCTCGAGGACGTGCGCGGCGAGATCGTGACCGCCGACGAACGTCTCTTCGCGCGCGGGGTCGTGATCGGGGGTCGATGGTGGCACCCGAACTGACGCACGCAACGCATGAGGAGGACGGGCGCTTGGCTTCACACACCCCGCTCGAGACCACCCCAGACACCGGGGATGGCGGCATCTCGCCGAGCACCGCGGCTGGGCTTCTCGCCCATTTCGTAGACACGCTTCTGCCCGGTGATGGTACTTGGCCGTCCGGCAGCACCGTCGGGGTCCAGTCGCTGTTGGCTCTTCGCCTTCTCGAACAGCGCGGCAAGCGGGATTTCGCCAAAGTGGCCGACGCGCTTCTTGCGGCGGGAGGCCCCTTGGCGGGCCTCGACGAAGAGGCCCGGGTCGCCATCGTCGGGCGCTTCGAGGCGAGCGAACCCGCCTTGTTCGGCTGGCTACGCGATACCGCTTATGTGACCTATTACGAGAACCCCTTCGTGGCGGAGGTCATCAACGCAAAGGGCCACGTCTACGAGCTGCTCCCGCACATCAAGGGCTACCCGGTCCCGCGCTTCGACCCGGCTCTCAATACGCCGCAGCACGGACGTGGACGCTACGTAACGACCGACGCCGTGCAGCGCGTCGACACCGCGGGCCTCGACCTCGCCTCCGACCGCACCCAGACCTGGGGAGTGAACCGATGAAGCCGAACCCCGATTGCGACGTTCTCATCATCGGCGCGGGGGCGACGGGGTCGCTCGCCGCGACCGTGCTGGCACGGGCCGGGCTCGACGTCGTCTGCCTCGAACAGGGCTCCTGGGTCGAGCCGGGCGACCATCCTCATTACAGCTCGGATTGGACTTGGCAGCGCCGCACCAACTGGAACTCCGACGTCAACAAGCGCCACCACCCGGACGATTATCCGGTGGAGAGCGACAGCTCGCAGGTGCTGATGTGGAACGGCGTCGGCGGGTCGACCAACGTCTACGGCGCGATCTGGCCACGCTACCGCCCCTCCGACTTCCGGAAGGGCGACGAGCACGGGCTGCAGCCGAACTGGCCCATCGCTTACGAGGATATCGCTCCCTTCTACGAGGCCGCCGACCGGCTGATCGGGACCAGCGGGCTCGCGGGCGACGCCGCCATGCCGCCCCGCGAGCCCTGCCCGACGGGCCCCCTGCCCTTCACCCGGGCGGCCGAGCGCCTCGCGCAGTCGTTCGATAAGCTCGGCTGGCACTGGTGGCCCGCCGAGGCGGGCGTCATCTCCGAGAACTACGACGGGCGCCCGGGCTGCAACGGCTGCGGCATCTGCAACGGCTGTCCGCGCGGGTCGATGAGCAAGTTCTCGCTCTCGATCTGGCCGAAGGCGCTGGCGGCCGGCACCCGGCTCCGCACGCATGCTCGCGTGCTACGGATCGAGAAGGGCCTCGACGGGCGGGCCAGCGGCGCGCTTTTCGTCGACCGCAACACCGGCCTGACCGAGTTTCAGGGCGCCCAGATCGTCATCGTGGCGGCCAACGGGGTCGGGACGCCGCGGTTGCTGCTGGCCTCCGGCAACCTCGCCAACAGTTCCGACCAGGTGGGACGCAACCTGCTCCACCACACGCTCGTGAGCTCCGAGATGTGGGTGGACGAGCCGATCGAGAGCCATATGGGCTATGTGGCATCGGTCATCGGCCGCGAATTCGCCGAAACGGATGTGAGCCGCGGCTTCGTCAACGGCTTTCAGTTCAATTGCCTCACCGGCACCTCGGCTGCCGGCGAAGCAGCAGCCGGCTGGGTCACCGACACCAAGGCGCCCTGGGGCCGCGACCATCATGCCTGGTTCGAGCGACACTTCGGTCATGGCATCGGGGTCCACGCCATCGGCGACGACCTGCCCAACCCGGACAACCGCGTCACCCTCGATCCCAACCTGCGTGACTCGGACGGCATTCCGGCGGCCCAGCTTCACTATGCGCCCGGCGAGAACGACCGGCGGATGATGAACTTCATGCTCGACCGCCTGGTCGATCTCGGGAAGGCGGCCGGTGCCTTCGAGACCAAGCTCACCGACTATCGCGACAAGGACGGCGTCTACCGCACGCCCGCCTGGCACATGATCGGCACTTGCCGCATGGGCGAGAACGCCACGTCGTCGGTCGTCAACAAATGGAACCAGAGCTGGGACGTGCCGAACCTCTTCATCGTGGACGGCAGCGTCCTGACCACGGGCGGCGTCGTCAATCCCACGCCGACGATCTCGGCCCTGGCGCTCCGGGCCGCAGGCTATATCCGTGACAACTTCGACCGGCTGAGCGCGACGTCGCGCTCGCTCGCGGCCTGATCCGATGCTGCAGAGCCCGCCCGCCGAACCCGGGATGCCGATCGATGCGATCGACACGCCGGCCTTGATCGTCGACCTCGATGCTTTCGCGTTCAATCTCGACACGATGGCTGACATGGCGGCCAAAGCCGGCGTGAAGCTTCGGCCCCATGCCAAGACCCACAAATCCCCTGTCGTGGCGCATCTGCAGATGGCACGCGGCGCCGTGGGCCAGTGCGTGCAGAAGGTCGCCGAGGCCGAGATCCTGGCCTGGGGCGGCGTGTCCGACATCCTGGTCAGCAACGAGGTCGTGAGCCCTCGCAAGCTTGCACGCCTCGCGGCGCTCACGCGGATCAGCACGGTCGCGGTCTGCACCGATGACTGGCGCGGCATCGAAGCGATCGAAGGCGCGGCCCAGGACGCCGGCGTCCGCCTGACGGTCTTGGTCGAGATCGACGTCGGGGCCGGTCGCTGCGGGCTCGCGCCGGGTCCCGAGGCCGTATCGCTCGCACGTCAGATCGCCGACAGCCCGCACCTGCGGTTCGGCGGGTTGCAGGCCTACCATGGCGCTGCCCAGCATCAGCGTACGCCCGAGGAGCGTTCGGCCAGTATCACGGCCGCCGCCGCCATGACCGGGCGCGTCGTCGACGACCTCATGCGCGTCGGGCTCCACTGCGACATCGTCGGGGGGGCCGGCACAGGTACCTTCGCGCTGGAAGCGGCCAGCGGCGTCTATACCGAGCTTCAGGTCGGGTCTTACGTCTTCATGGACGCCGATTACGGGCGCAACCAGCCCGCCCCGCCGTTCCGCAACGCCCTCTTCGTTCTCGCCACCGTGATGAGTGCGCCTCATGCCGCCTTGGCGGTGATCGATGCCGGCCACAAGGCCGTGGCGGTTGATAGCGGGCTGCCGCTCATCTGGAACCGGCCCGGTGTCACCTATGTCGGTGCCTCTGACGAACACGGTAATCTGGCGATCGGCTCGGAGGCCGAACCGCTGTGCCTCGGCCAGCAGGTCATGCTGGTGCCGGGCCACTGCGACCCCACGGTCGATCGCTACGACTGGTACGTCGGCGTGCGCAAAGGCCGGGTCGAGTGCTTGTGGCCCGTCGCGGCCCGCGGCGCGATGACGTGAACGGTGAGGACGGTCAATTGAGCAGTCTCGACGGACAATGGGTTCTCATCACGGGAGCCGGCGGCGGCATCGGAACCGCCATGGTCGAAGCGTTTCGGGCAGCCGGGGCCAGCGTCGTCGCCTGCGACCGAACGGCCGAGCTCGTTGAACCGCTGGAGGCTGGACACAAGGAGATTTTCGATCTGACGGATCCTGCGGCCTGCCAGGCGGCGCTCGGGCGCATCGAGGCGACGGTCGGCCTGCCGGATGTCGTCGTGAGCAATGCCGGCCACACCCGCGCCGAAACCTTCGAGCAGATCGACGACGAGGCCTGGCGTCGGGAACTCGACGTCAATCTCACGAGTGCCTGGAACCTCACGTCGCCGCTCCTCCCCAAGATGCGCGTGCGGGGCCGCGGCGTCTTCGTCTTCACCGCCTCGGTCAACGCTTTCGCCCATTACGGCAACCCGGCTTACTCAGCCGCGAAGGCGGGTCTCGTCGCCTATGCGCGCGGGATCGCGACCGAATGCGGCCGCGACGGGATCCGCGCCAACGTCGTGTGCCCGGGCTCGGTCCGCACCTCCGCCTGGACCCACCGGGTCGCCAAGGATTCCGGCGTGATCGAACGCGTATCGCGCCTCTACCCGCTGGGGCGCCTCGTCGAGCCCGTCGAGGTCGCCAATGCCGCGGTTTTTTTGGCGAGCCCTTTGGCGTCCGGGATCACGGGCGTGGCGCTGCCGGTCGACGCGGGTCTCACGGCCGGCAATCTGCCCTTCATCGCGCAGATCGCCTGATTGGTTGGCGCAGACGACGGAAAGGCTCGCTCATGCACAACGCGATGTGGACCTATCCGTGGGACGTGCAGGACCTCACGGCCGACCGCGTCGTGGCCGAATTGAGGGCCGCCGGCCTCGACACGATCAGCCTCGCGACATCCTATCACGCGGGCCGGTTTCTCCAGCCTCGCAGCCCGGTGCGAAAATCCTATTTTCCGGAGGACGGCACCATCTACTTCCGGCCGACGCCGGCGCTTTGGGCCGAGGCTCAGATCCTGCCCCAGGTCGCGCGCGTGGTCGAGGATGGCGACGTCCTCGACGACCTGATCCGCCGCCGCGACGATGGCGGGCTGCGCGTGTCGTGCTGGACCGTCTGCCTCCACAACACGCGTCTCGGCCTGCTCCATCCCGAGGCCGTAACGCGCAACGCGTTCGGCGACCCGAACCACTACAGCCTCTGCCCGTCGCATCCCGACGCGCGCGCCTATGTGACGACCCTCGCGCACGATCTCAGCACCCGCTACCGCCCCGACGCGATCGAGCTCGAAAGTCCCTCGTTCATGGGCTTCGCCCACGGTTTCCACCACGAGAAGGATGGGGTGGGGCTCTGCCCGGAGGATGACTTCCTCCTGTCGCTGTGCTTCTGCCCGGCCTGTCTGGCGCGCGCCGCGAAGGCAGGGGTCGACGGCGAACAGGCGCGCGCCACCGTCAGGCGTTGGATCGTTGAGGCCTGCGAGCGTGAGCTTCCGGCGCCGCGCTGGCCGGACTTTCCGGCCTGCGGCCTCGACGTCTTCCAGCGTTACCCGGAGGTCTACGCCTACGCCATGTGGCGGTTCGAGCCCGTCACGAGCCTGATCGCCTCGATCCGCGAGTGCACGCATCCCGGCACGAAGGTCTATCTCATCGACCTCAAGGATGGCTGGCTCGGGGGTTGCGACATCGCGGCCGTCGCTAGAGCCTGCGACGGGGTGATCCTGTGCGCCTACGACATGGCGGTCGGCGCCGTTGCCGACCTGCTCCGCGCCGGGCGCGAAACCGTGGGTCTCGACCGACATCTCGGGACCGGGTTCCGCGTGATGGTTCCGGAGATGGCGAGCGGAGCCGATCTGGCGGCTCACGTCGAGGCCGCGGTCCTCGGCGGCGTCGATGGCATCAACTTCTACAATTACGGCCTTATCCCGCGGCCGAGGCTCGACTGGGTGGCACGAGCGATTGGGGCGAAACCGATCTGACGGAGTCGGGCGGTGGATTCGATGCGCACTTGCACGATCCGTGGAAGTGAAGAAAGTCGCGGCGAAGCGGCATACAGGCAAGGCGTCTTGAGCCGCGGTTCGGATCGAGGTCAATCTTGACGGGGCCAAAAGACGTGAAGCGCCTTAGCTTGGCTCCAGATCCGAACCCGGCGTTGTTGAACAGGGTTGTGATCGACGGATCGTCGCGGAGTCGACATCAAGCAGGTCGCGCATGCAGACGGCGAAGTCCTCGTTGGCGCGCCGATCAGTGACCTTGACCTTGCGCCACGACCGGTTGGCGTCGACCATGACGAACAGGTTGGCCGTGCCGTTGCGCTTGTACTCGGAGTCGTAGCGGTATCGCTTCCCCGGTTTGGGCGTGATGGGCACGCGGACCTCGCCGATGAGCTGGATCGGACTTTCGTCAAAGCAGACCACCGGTCGCCTGGGGTCGTGCGGCTCGGCATAGAGATCGAGCAGATCCTCCATGCGAGCGATGTATTCGCCACCAATTTTGGCGATGCACCACATCTTCTTTTGCCAGGGCTTCAGATCGTTGTCGTCCAGCCGGCGGCGGATGGTGTCACGCGAGACGCTTGGGTGTTGGATCACCTCGACCAAGGCATTGGCCAAAAGCTTCAAGGTCCACCGCGCGCATCCCTGGGGCGGATCAGAACAGGCCAGCGCCACCAGCTGCGCCTCTTCCTTGCCGCTTAGCTTTCGAGCCGCCCCTGGACGCGGCTCTTCACTGAGGGCGGCCTCCAGGCGGATCTCCACGAAGCGTTTCTTGGTGCGGTAGATGGTCGAGACGCTGGTCTGCACCGCGGCGGCGATGGCCTCGTCGCTGACGTCGGCGTCGGCGGCCAGCAGGATTTGCATCCGCTTGAGCCTTCGCACCGGCTGTTTGCCGCCGCTCACCAAAGCGATCAGGTCGTCGCGTTCGGATTGGCTGAGATCGACCCGATACCTTACGTTCATTCCCAAAGCCCTTCTTGATGGAAGAGCCTTGGGTAAATCTGCAATGAATCAATGGCTTGACCAGAAAACGCCGACAACGCCGAAACGATTCACCGCCAAGCAGGGCCAGTATCTCGCCTTCATCTGGGCTGACCTGCCCCCGAACTCTCATCCAGTTGCGATTAGAGCCTGCCCTGTTGAT
>CAXTME010000083.1:3484-21353 GCA_964245215.1 uncultured Lichenihabitans sp. | reverse complement strand
ATCCTGATCGCATCCATCCCTCTCCTTTGAGAGGATCACCCGGCGGGGCTGCCGGGTGATCCTCATAGGCATGCTCGACGGCATGCCTTACCATGATCGCAAGCGGGTCCGCGGCACATGACACATATGCGCCGCGGCTGGTGTTAAGTTCTCAGTCGAGCGCAAATACCGAAAGCACACCACCGAGCTGAGTATAGTTCGACAAGGACTTATAGGCGCCAACCGCACCCAGTCCCGCCTGGTCCTCGGTCAGGCCAGCCGCCATCCCGATCCCGGCCCATCCGCCGAGCCCCGACAGAACCGCGATATATTGCTTACCGTTATGCGTGTAGGTGTTGATATTGCCGATGATGCCGGATGGCGTCTTGAACCGGTACAGCTCCTTCCCGGTCTTGACGTCTACCGCCTTCAGGTAACCTTCCAAAGTACCGTAGAATACGATGTCGCCCGCGGTCGCCAGAGCTCCGGACCACACCGAGAACGGCTCCGGATCCGACCACACGATCTTGCCGGCACTGGCATCGAACGCGATGAAGTTGCCGAGGTTGGTGTCCCCCTTCGGAGGATACATCGACAAGGTCGCGCCGACGTAGGGCTGACCGGCCGTATACGAGACTTTGAACGGCTCGTAGTCCATGCACACATGGTTGGTCGGGACGTAGAACAAGCCAGTCTTCGGCGAGAAGGCCGAAGGCTGCTGGTCCTTGGAACCGAGCGCTGCAGGGCAGATGTTACGGGTGTTCTTGTCCTCGCCCTGAGCCTGTGTCGAGAACTGCGCGACGACCTCTGGCCGCCCCGTCTGCATGTCGACATGCGTTGCCCAGTTGACGGCGGGGTCAAACTTTTCCGCGACCAGCAGTTCGCCCGTTTCACGGTTCAACGTATACGCGAAACCATTACGGTCGAAGTGTACGAGCGCCTTCGTGGGTTTGCCCTTAACATCGATGTCCGCCAGGATCATCTCGTTGACACCGTCATAGTCCCATTCGTCATGGGGTGTCATCTGGAAGACCCATTTGGCCATTCCGGTATCGGCGTCACGCGCGAAGATGGTCATGGACCATTTGTTGTCGCCAGGACGCTGGGTCGGGTTCCAGGTGCTCGGATTGCCGCTTCCGTAGTAGATCAGGTTCAGTTCGGGGTCGTAGGAGTACCATCCCCAGGTCGCACCGCCGCCGGTCTTCCACTGATCACCCTGCCACGTCGACAACGAGGAGTTCACGCCGACCGGTTTGCCCATCATCGTCGTCTTCTTGGGATCGACGAGGATTTGATCGTCCGGGCCAACCGAATAGGCCTTCCAGGCTAAGGTGCCGTCCTTGAGGTTGTAGGCGGTGAGACGTCCCTGGACCCCGAACTCGCCACCGCTGATGCCGACGTAGACCTTGTCTTTGACGATCATGGGCGCCATCGTCATGGTTTCGCCCTTCGCCGGGTCACCATTCTTGACGCTCCAAGCGACTTTGCCGGTCTTGGCGTCGAGTGCCACGGTGGTCGCGTCGGCCTGGTTGAGCACGATCATGCCATCGCCATAGGCGACACCGCGATTGACCGTGTCGCAGCACATGACCGGAATGACGTTGGGGTCCTGGTGCGGCTCATATTTCCAGATCACGCGACCGTTATCGTTGAGGTCGAGCGCGAACACGTTATTCGGGAACGGCGTCGCCAAATACATGGTGTTGCCGATGACCAGCGGGCCGCCTTCATGGCCGCGCAGCACACCGGTGGAGAACGACCAAACCGGGTGGATGTTCTTCACGTTGGAAGCGTTGATCTGATCAAGCGTGCTATAACGCTGGTTAGCATAATTGCCGGTGGGCATAACCCACTGATTAGCATCACTCTGCAGCTTCTTTAACTCATCGTTGGCTGACGCCGGCTGTACACCGAGAACTGACGCGGCCAAGCCAAGCGCGGCAGTGCAAGCCAACAGCGACCTTCGCAGATGACCCATAATGATACCTCCCAGGATGTTCCGGCGGCCGCATGCCGCCTCGGTCGAGCGCGCAGTCGACGGATCACCCGATCTCACCAGAGGAACGAAGCGATCCGCGAGTCAACGCCGCATTGCACACGTTGACACGGCAGAGGATTTCACACAAGCCAGTGATAGAAAAAGATGCTACGAAGAGACGAGACAAAGATCGTTTGCGACGCAGTATATGTTGTGCAATGCATCATTAGGCGCTGAAGCGCAACGCTGATAAGCGGTTGATGCTGCACTTTCAGTCGCTGAATGCCACCGTGGACCGTATATGTTCATCGCCGGTCCGCAGCCTGAGGTTGATAGCCGTGCATTGCCGATGCCGCGAGAGACATTCAGCTGTCTACAGCGTACAATACGTGTACGGACTCGTCCTCAGGTTGGCGTTTCTCTCGGCTTGTCTTTCTCGCAGCGCCAGCGAGACATTTGCCACTGCCGGTGTGATCTCAAATACTGCTCTGCAACGTACTGCGCACTGTAAATGCATTCGGCTTCAGTGATCGGATGATCTAAAAACTCTCTGTGTTCAACGCAGTTGTTCGGGGTCGCTGTCAAGCAGTAAACGATCACTAATTCCACCATCGTCATCGCCCTTTTGAGAGTTCCGTCGTTATGTCACGCATGACCGCTATTTCCCTCGCCCTCATCGTTGCATCCTCGATGCCGTCGATGCCAGGACTCGCGCAAGGTGCAGAATCCCAGGATGCGCGGCCGCTCAGCCCTGCACAGATCGCGCTGTTCGAAACGCCGCATCTATCGAACCTGTCTCAACCCGTGACGCTGGAGTACTCGTTCGTGGAAAACGGTGCCGCGGACTTCACCGATCGGGTCGCGATCCACGTCAGCGCTCCTCATCCGGACGGAAGCAAGCTCGTCAGCTTCGACTTTTTGACCGGTGTTCACAAGATTCCGTATCCTCCCGTCGACAACTTCACGGGAAATCCACTCCTGATGATGTTCCTCGAGCACGACGTCGCCGCGATGAAGCAACAACTCGGCTTGTCGGCAACCTATTTTCGCAACCGCATCCGGGAGGCTTTCGTCGACGGAGCCGTCGTGAACGAGACGTCGTTCGTGCTCGACGGCCAGAGTCTGGCGGCAAAGCGGATCACCGTGCAGCCGTTCCTCAATGATCATCGGCTCGACCGCCTGCCGTCCGTCCAGGCCAAGACCTACGTCTTCGTTCTGGCCGACGGTGTCCCGGGCACCCTGGCGGAACTCCATACGGAGCTTCCGCCGGATCCGACCGATGGCGCGCCGGCCTTGCGCGATACACTGACTTACACAGGAAAACGTCTATGAAGCGTCTCGGGTTGGCAGTGGCTCTGGCGCTGGTGAGCCTCGTCGAGATGCCGCAGGCGAATGCTCAAGAGCGACAGCATCCGGCCTACGACTACCCGACGTCAGCCCGGGCTGATTACGTCATCGGGTGCCTCGCTGCCAACGCCTTCAAGCGCGAGTATCTCGATCATTGCTCCTGCGGGATCGATACGATCGCAAACCAAATGTCTTACGAAGACTATGAGAAAGCCGATACGATCCTGCGCATGCAGCAGGGGGGCCTGGGTGAGCGTGGCGCGGTCTTTCGCGACACACCTATCGCCAAGGAAGAAACTGAAAAGCTCCGGCGCGCACAAGCCGAGGCTAATCTACGCTGTCACTAGATCACGATGCGTTCAGCTCGTATCGAAGGCATGAACGTGATCGTATTCGACAAGATAGAGCATGATGTCAGCCACAAACCCGTGCCGACTTTATCGGCATCATGCTCCAAGCCCGGCAGTAACCTCGTCCAAGGCCATCATCATCTCCGTGCCGTCGCGTCGAGGCGGATCTTGTCGCGCGACGGCCTCCGTCGCGCCATCGGATGACGCGACGTCGACTTCAACCCTTGGCGGGTGAGAGCTCGAAACTCCCTTTGAAAACAGCTTTGGTGCTGTCAAGAACCTCGACATTGAGGGCTCCGGAGCCGTGGGGGATGAATTGGAATGTGATCGCGGGGTCCTCGCTCAATGAGACATCCGTGTCTGCAGTGAACAATAGTGCGTCACCATAACGGACCTGCAGATCCTGAATGAAACGCGCAGGAATGAAATTGTGCGATAACTGATCGACCTGCATTCCATTGTTGTTGGGGTGGCTGATCAATAATTGCGCTTGGACGACCTTGCCATCTACAATCGGAGCGTTGTCCTCGACATGCAGGCGCATCTGGCCCAAGCGGGCGAGTGCCTGCTGAGCGTCTTTCAGCGAAGGTGCTGAACAGCCGCCGGCCGCCTTGACGAAGCGTCCCGACGCGTAGAGATGTCCGTCCTCGGTCTCCGCCACTGCATGAACCAGCGTGTACTGGTCGACGCGAATGCGAGTCTTGATCACGTGCGACTGCGAATCGGGGCCGAAGTGGAAGGTCACGGCCAATGGCGAGGGATTGCCGTCCACCATGATGTACAGGCTTTTGACCTTCTCGGGGCCGGGCAGCGTGACCGTGATGGGGACCACCGCGGCGTCGAGCGCACGGTTCGGCGCGTCGAGCGTGACGGTGGCGGTGCCTTCGGTGACGGCGCGATCGCCGAAGACCGTGTGCTTCAGTTCCTGCCACCGCGCGATCCGGGCGTCGTCATCTTCATCGGCCCAGGCTGCTGCATGACCGGCCAGGACCAGGCTCAACGCCCACACGACTGCTCTCATGTCCACCTCCCCTTACTCACAAGCCGCGCCCGGCCTGTGGCGCTTGCGTCATTCCCACTCGAGTTCCTTGAAGGATGACGTCACGTTGCGGCCATTGTAGTCTTCGAACAGCACCCAACGATCAGCCTCGCTCGTCCCGACCGTCGCGACCGCCGTCTCGATGTCGCCGCCTCGTGCGATGATGGCGCGGATCTCACGTACGAGCGTCGTGAGATAGCGCTCCTGGCTTTCGGCCGCGGCGGGCCACGGCAGCGAAACCGGCCCATGACCCGGCACGACTCGGCTCGCGACGATGGTTTTCAAGATCTGCATCTCTTTCAGCCATCCGAGGATGCTTCCGTCGATCGCCGGGATGCGCTCGACGAACAAGAGGTCGGCGGCCCAGAGCGTGCCGGTGGAACGGTCGACGATGGACAGGTCGTTATCGGTATGCGCCGTCCCATGAGCCCTCACGTCCAGCAGCCGATTGCCGAGGTCGATCGTCGTGAGGTCTGTCACGAGAAGATCAGGTCCTGCGTAATCGCCGGCCTCGTCACGACCTAGGACCGCGGCCAGTTGCGCGCGATAGAACTCTCCGCGGTCGGCCAGGACCATACTCATGCGGTGATGACCGACGACCTGCGGCGAGTCCTCCTCGAAAGCGCCTGCCCCGAACACGTGATCAGGGTGCATGTGCGACACGATCAGATGACGGATCGGCTTGTCGGTCACCGCGCGAACGCTGGCGCGAAGACGTTCGCCATCGGTGCGGCTTCCACCGGGATCGATGATCGCAACCGAATCGTCACCGATCACGAAGCCGATGTTCGCAATAGCATCGTCGTTGCTTGCGGTCGCATCTTCATGAACGCCGTGCCGCACGTAAATTCCGGGTGCCACCTCCGTCATGGCGAAGGGCTTGACGGCTCCGGCGTTAGGCAGCGACGCGGCGCAGGCGAAACGTGACGGCAGCACGGCGGTGCTCGCGAGCAAAAGCAACGCGTGCCGCCGTTCCATGCTGCCGAACTTCATTACGCGCACCCCTTCATCTTTGCTGCTGAAACGTGACCTCGATTGAATGAACGCATGCTCTCGGTCATTTGACGCAATCCTTCAAGTCGCCGTTGCTGATCTCCAACGCGTATTTGCCCCCGGCTTTGACGTCTACATTGCGTACCGTGCAGACCCGCCCTGTGGAGTCGGCAAGTTTCACATCGTAGCGGCCTGGCTTAATTCCCGTCAGGCGTAGGCGTTCGTCCGCAGACACCGATTTATCGGAATCATTCTGGCACTGGTTAAAACCCCAGTTCGTTGTACCGGGTGCAGCGAATTGAAAGCTCGTGAAGGTGACCGTAGTCGTATTCCACAACTGTAGGCTGTTTTGTGCGTGAGAAACTCCGGCCGTTCCGCATATCCCTGCTGTCAGAAGCATGAAGCGTAAAGATAGCTGGGCTGCATCTCTCATCGTCATTAGTTTCCTCCTTTGATGAGCAGTGCCTGCCACGTATCCCAATGGGGAGGTAGCAGTCGTTCAGATCACCACCATGTGCAATCTAAACGAACTGATTTGACACGGTGTGCCGCAAATCGATCTAGTGGTCGAAAGATGCGGATCAAGAACACCTGTCGACTTCGTGCGGTCTAGTCCTAAAGGCGCTCCGGCCCACATCGCTGAGGATCGAATAGCTTCAGGTGAAACGCGGATTGTAAGATGGGATGAGATCGCTGGGCTAGTTCATCCCGCCCGAGGACACCTGCTCTCGACCTGATCAGCCGCCCATCAGGTCGCGCGCATGCTTGACGGCGTCGGAGCAGGCGCGATCGTCTTTTTGATCCAGCATCCGCGCCTTCTCCAACTCCATCTTGGCTTCGGACATGTGATCGTCGCTCTGCGGCGAAGTCGATTTTTGCGGTGTGGTCTCAACGGAACTCTTCGAGCCCTGGGCCGCCACTTGTGCTGCTGTCGGCAGTCCTTGTTGCTGCGCACGCACATCCTGAGAGGATGTCGCCACCTGGCCGACGGCCGCATTCAGCTCCTTCGTGCCCGCCGTCCCGCCGACCCGGTTCGTCGCTGAGGTTCCTGTCGCAGAGGGAGTCACGCCTTCTGCTGGATCGCTTTTGGGTTGAATAGCGCCAGGATTTGAGCCGACGAGCGTTCCGGTCGTCGCCGGGCCCAGGCTCGCTGATTGCGCTAGCTTGCGACCGACATCGGCTATGTCGTCGCTACAGGGACCCGCATGACTGACAACAGGATATAGTGAAACGGCGACGCCGGTCACGAAAGCAAATGCCTTGACGCGAATAAACTGCATTATGTCCTCCCCTGTTTTTCTATCAACGCGTTTGAATTGACGATGGTTCGTCTCACTCAGCCGTTGTGAGCATCAAGCGCTCGCGCGTTGCGCGAGTTGCAGGACGCGAGCAGGCTCGATCGGCGCCAGAGCGGGATCGGGTTGGATGAAACCGCGCTTGCGGCATGACGCGAAGAACGGCTTTCCTCTTTGGACGGAGAGCATCGGCGAAAGCGAAAGCGCTCTATATGCCTTCGACTCCTCGGGTAAGAACTGCCACGAGGTGTCGATCAGCAAGCCAACTAGGAGTGGCGCAGTGAAGCCTCAGCATCCGTATCGCTGCCCCCGCACCCATGTCGAATAGGAGGAGGTCAGCGCATCGGAATGCTTTGGCTTTGGCGGTCGGCCGGATCCCGGCCTCAGTCTCGCTTCATGGAGCCAACGCCCCGGATGCCTTCGCGGCATGCGTGGCTATGGCGTCCATCAGCGGAGGCGACAGGCAATCATAAGGCTCGAGCTTCAACTCCTTGAGCCTTCCGCGTATCGCGCTCATCTTGTCGGGGCTGACACCGCTCTCGATGACCGACGACACGAAGGCCGCGAACTCCGGCGCGGCCCATCCGGTCTCCGACGAAAGTTCCGGGTGAACGAAGTCCAGTCCATAGAAGGGATGGCGGTCGTTCTCGATGCGACCATACATGTGGGTTCCACAGGTCTTGCAGGCGAATCGCTGGATGGTGGCTTTCGGGTCGACCACGGCGAGCTTGCTCTCGTTTTCGAGGACGCTGACCTTGTCCCGGGACACAACGGCCACCACCGAGAACGCAGCACCTTCCGGCTTCCAGCACTTCGTGCAGCCGCAAGCGTGATTGTGCGCAACCTGGCTGGCGACCGCGACCTTCACGGGGCTCTGCGCGCATTTGCAGGCGAGTGTTCCCCCTTTGAAGTCGGCGGCCCCGGGCTTCACGCCTGCGTCGACGGACGGATGGATTTTGACGGCGTCTGACATTCCAGTTCCTCCTGCTTTATGATGTCTCATCACCCGAACGCCGCATATGCTCGGGAGAGTTGAGGACGTTGCCTCTGCGTCCTCGCTGCGATCGACAAGGCTTTTCTACCCTATCGCGTTCCGACTTACAAAATCAAACGCCGCCCGGGTAGTCCGACGACGAACGGATCACTCGGTCAGCGGAGACATCCCTCGAGGAGCTACTCGGAGGACGGGCGGTGCCGCGGAAACGCACGCAAGGAGAGTATCTCGAGCATGCTCCTCCGCCACACGCCGAAGCGGCGCTCAGAATGATGGAATTTCTATCCAGAGAAGGCTAAGATTCCCGGACTGATTAGCCGAATCGGGAACCAACCCATGAAAACTCGCGCCGCGGTCGCCTGGGCCGCCAACAAGCCGCTCACCATCGAGACGATCGAGATCGGGGGACCCAAGGTCGGCGAGGTCCTGGTGGAGAATATGGCGACCGGCATCTGCCACACCGACGCCTATACGCTCTCGGGGCTCGACTCCGAGGGCAAGTTCCCGGCCGTGCTGGGCCACGAGGGAGCCGGCATCGTGCGCGAGATCGGCGCCGGCGTGACGTCGGTCAAGGTCGGGGATCACGTGATCCCGCTCTACACGCCCGAGTGCCGCCAGTGTAAGACCTGCCTGTCGCAGCGCTCGAACCTGTGCACCGCGATCCGCTCGACGCAGGGCCAGGGCGTGATGCCGGACGGCACGTCACGCTTCTCCTGCGATAGTGGCGAGATCTTCCACTACATGGGCTGCTCGACCTTCTCGAACTTCACGGTCCTGCCCGAGATCGCGCTCGCCAAGGTGCGCGAGGACGCGCCCTTCGACAAGATCTGCTACATCGGTTGCGGGGTCACGACGGGCATCGGCGCCGTCATCTACACGGCCAAGGTTTGGCCCGGCGCCAACGTGGTGGTTTTCGGCCTCGGCGGCATCGGGCTCAACGTGATCCAGGGTGCCCGCATGGTCGGGGCCGACAAGATCATCGGAGTCGACCTCAACCCCGGCAAGGTCGAGATGGCCAAGAGGTTCGGCATGACGCATTTCGTCAATCCGGACGAGGTCGGTCGCGACAAGGTCGTGCAGGCCATCGTCGACCTCACCGGAGGCGGCGCCGACTTCTCCTTCGAATGCATCGGCAACATCCACACGATGCGCCAGGCTCTCGAATGCTGTCACCGCGGTTGGGGCGAATCGATCATCATCGGGGTGGCGCCGTCCGGTACCGAGATCACGACGCGGCCGTTCCAACTCGTCACGGGCCGGGTGTGGCGGGGTTCGGCCTTCGGAGGCGCGCGCGGGCGGACCGACGTGCCGAAGATCGTCGACTGGTACATGGACGGCAAGATCAACATCGACGACCTGATCACCCACACGATGCCGCTCGACAAGATCAACGACGCCTTCGAACTCATGCACGAGGGCAAGTCGATCAGGTCGGTCGTCACGTTCTGACGCGACCCTCCCGATCGCTGTCCGCGTTTCCGGATCGGGATCGCCTCGGTCCGAAGCGCTGACGATTTCTGAATGCAAAGGGGGCTGGGCGGGATTTCCGACGATGGGCACAAAGCGCATCGCCGAGACTCCGCTCCATCCAGCCTCCTTTTGTAGGCCCCACTGGTGCTTCCGAGCATCTCCACAATCACGTGACTTCACCTGATTGCGGTCTGCTCTAGACCGTGGAGGCGTCGCCTCGATGGGGAACAGCCGGTCTCAAGGCCAGGGCCGCCCCGCGTACGACTTCGTCGAGCCCGCGACCGTCGCATGCCTCCAGGTGATGGAGCAGCGCCTCGCGCATGCGGGGATCCCAAAATTTGGCGATGTGCACCGCGACGGCGGCGGCCGCGTCGCCCCGTTGGGTCGAGAAAAAGCGGCCGATCTGGTTGGCCATCGAAACGAGTTTGTCAGGCTGCACGGCGAAACGGCTCCCAGCTGTGTTCATTCGGCGGCCGTGACCGCGATCCGCCGGCTCACGTGCGCGAAGCCCTGGTAGGTGTCCTGCCAGTCCGTCGGCCCGTTCGAGGCCGAAACCTGTACGGCGGTGACCTTGTACTCGGGACAGTTGGTGGCCCAGTCCGAGAATTCTGTCGTTATGACGTTGGCCTGCGTCGCGGGGTGATGGAACGTCGTGTAGACGACGCCGGGCGCGACCCGATCCGTGATGGTGAGGCGGAGCGTCGTGGCCCCGGCGCGGCTCTGGACCTTGACCCAGGCATCCGCTTGGAGCCCGCGCAGCTCGGCGTCGGAGGGATGCATCTCGAGCCGGTCTTCGCCATGCCAGCGCACGTTCTCGGTACGCCGCGTCTGAGCGCCGACATTGTACTGGCTGAGGATGCGGCCCGTCGTCAGGAGCAGCGGGAACCTCGGTCCGGTCCGCTCGTCGGTGGGGATGTATTCCGTGACCATGAAGCGGCCGCGGCCGCGCGCGAAGCCGTCCAAGTGCATGACCGGCGTGCCATCAGGACGCCGCTCGTTGCAAGGCCATTGCACCGAACCGAGCTCGTCGAGCTTGGCATAGGAGACCCCCGCGAAGGTCGGAGTCAGGGCCGCGATCTCGTCCATGATCTCGGACGGGTGGGCATACTCGAGCCGGGTGCCCATGGCTCGGGCGAGGCCCAGGGTCACCTGCCAGTCGGCGAGCCCGGCCTTCGGCGCCATGACCCGGCGGACGCGCTGGATGCGCCGCTCCGCGTTGGTGAAGGTCCCGTCCTTCTCGAGGAAGGTCGAGCCCGGCAGGAACACGTGGGCGAATTGCGCGGTCTCGTTGAGAAAGAGGTCCTGGACCACCACGCATTCCATGGCGGCGAGCCCCGCCGAGACGTGGGTGGTGTTGGGGTCGGACTGCAGGATGTCTTCGCCCTGGATGTAGATGCCCTTGAACGATCCTGCGACGGCGGCGTCCAGCATGTTGGGGATGCGCAGGCCCGGCTCGGCGCTGAGTTCGACGTTCCACAGCGTCTCGAACACGGTTCGGGTCGCGTCGTCCGACACGTGGCGGTAGCCGGAAAATTCGTGCGGGAACGAGCCCATGTCGCAGGCCCCCTGGACATTGTTCTGCCCGCGCAACGGATTGACCCCGACACCCGAGCGTCCGACGTTGCCGGTCGCCATGGCCAGGTTGGCGATCGCCATCACGGTGGTCGAGCCCTGGCTGTGCTCGGTCACGCCGAGGCCGTAATAGATCGCGCCATTGGGCGCCTCGGCATAGAGCCGCGCTGCGCCGCGGACGGCTGCCGCATCGACGCCGGTGAGGCTTTCGATGGTCTCCGGCGCATGGCGCGGCTCGGCCACGAAGGCGGCCCAGTCCTGGAACTCGTCCCAGTCGCAACGCTCGCGGACGAAAGCCTCGTCGACGAGGTTCTCGGTGACGATCACATGCGCCAGGGCGGTCAGCACCGCGACGTTGGTGCCCGGCCGCAGTGGCAGGTGGAAGGCCGCTTCGATATGGGCCGAGCGCACGAGGTCGATCCGGCGCGGATCGATGACCACGAGAGTCGCGCCCTGCCGCAGCCGCTTCTTCAGCCGCGAGGCGAAGACCGGGTGACCGTCGGTCGGGTTGGCGCCGATCAGCAACACGACGTCGGCGTCCTGGACGCTGTCGAAGTCCTGCGTGCCGGCGGAGGTGCCGAAGGTGGCCGAAAGGCCGTAGCCGGTGGGGGAATGGCAGACGCGGGCGCAGGTGTCGACATTGTTGTTGCCGAAGCCCGCCCGGATGAGCTTCTGCACCAGGAAGGTTTCCTCGTTGGTGCAGCGCGACGAGGTGATGCCGCCGATCGCGCCGCGGCCGTAGGCGGCCTGGATCCGGGCAAATTCGGCGGCCGTGTGGGCGAAGGCCTCTTCCCAGCTCACCTCCGTCCAGGGGTCCGAGATCCTGGCCCGGATCATGGGCTTGAGGATCCGCTCCTTGTGCTGGGCGTAGCCCCAGGCGAAGCGGCCCTTGACGCAGGAATGGCCCCGGTTGGCGAGCCCGTCCTTGTAGGGCACCATTCGGACGAGCTCCTCGCCCCGCATTTCCGCTTTGAAGGCGCAGCCCACCCCGCAATAGGCGCAGGTGGTCACGGCGGAACTCTCGGGCCGGCCGAGGTCGATCACGCTGTTCTCGACCAGCGTCGCGGTCGGGCAGGCCTGCACGCAGGCCCCGCACGAGACGCAATCGGAAGAGAAGAAGTCGTCGCTCGCCATTCCGGGCGAGACCCGGGAGCCGAAGCCTCTGCCCTCGATCGTCAAAGCGAAGGTGCCCTGCACCTCCTCGCAGGCCCGCACGCACCGTGAACACACGATGCATTTGGACGGATCATAGGTGAAGTAGGGGTTGGAGACGTCCTTGGGCAAGGCCAGCTCGCCGACCGGCCCGACGTGGCTCTGCCCGGCTCCATAGCGAACATCCCGCAGCCCCACCGCCCCCGCCATGTCCTGCAGCTCGCAGTCTCCGTTGGCCGCGCAGGTCAGACAGTCCAAGGGGTGGTCGGAGATGTAGAGCTCCATGACGCCGCGGCGCACCGTCGCGAGCAGAGGGGTCTGGGTCTTGACCGCCATACCCGCTGCGACCGGAGTGGTGCAGGAGGCCGGCGTTCCGCTGCGACCCTCGATCTCGACGAGGCAGAGCCGGCACGATCCGAAGCTTTGCAGCATGTCGGTGGCGCAGAGCTTCGGCACCGCCACACCGGCCTGCCGGGCGGCCCGCATGACCGAGGTGCCCTCCGGAACAGTGACCGAAAGGCCGTCGATCGTCAGCGTGACGGTCGTGGTGCTCGTCGAAGCCGGAGTGCCGTAGTCGATCTCGGAAACGAGGCTCATCGGGGCCCTGCTATTCTGCCGCGAGTGGAAAAGAGGCTCGGCGGAAGTCTTCGGGAAAGTGCTTCAGGGCGCTCAGCACCGGGAAGGGCGTCATGCCGCCGAGCGCGCAAAGCGATCCGAGCCGCATGGTCTGGCAGAGGTCCTCGACCAGAGCGATGTTCTCCTCCCGACGCTCGCCCGCGATGATGCGGTCGAGCGTCTCGGCACCGCGCGTCGAGCCGATCCGGCAGGGCGTGCACTTGCCGCAGCTCTCGGTGGCGCAGAACTGCATCGCGAAGCGGGCCTGCCGGGCGAGGTTCACGCTGTCGTCGAAGACGACGATCCCGCCGTGGCCGATCCCGCCGCCCCTCTCGGCGAAGGCTTCGTAATCGTAGGGCGTGTCGAACAGGCCGGTCGGGAAATAGGCGCCGAGCGGACCGCCGCACTGAACGGCCCGCACCGCGCGGCCCGAGGCGGTCCCGCCCGCGATATCCTCGACGATTTCGCCGAGTGTCAATCCGAACCCGGCCTCGAACAGGCCGCCGCGCTTGACGTTGCCGGCGATCTGAATGGGCATCGTGCCCCGCGAGCGGCCCATGCCGAACTCGGCGTAGTGGCCGGCGCCCTGGGCCAGGATGATCGGCACGGTGGCCAGGGTCATGAGATTATTGATCACGGTCGGGCGACCGAAGAGGCCCTGCTTGGCCGGCAGAGGCGGCTTCGCCCGCACGACGCCGCGGCGCCCCTCGAGGCTCTCCAGCAGCGCCGTTTCCTCTCCGCACACGTAAGATCCGGCGCCGATCCTGAGGTCGATGTCGAAGCTGAAGGCCGCCCCGAGCGCCCGAGGCCCGAGCAGTCCGGCCGTTCGTGCGGCAGCGAGCGCGGCAGCAACACGCGTATTGGCCAGCGGATACTCGGAACGGGAGTAGATGTAGCCTCGCGTCGCGCCGACCGCGAAGCCCGCGATCATCATGCCTTCGATCAACTGGAACGGATCGCCTTCGAGCAGCATGCGGTCCGCGAAGGTGCCGCTGTCGCCTTCGTCGGCATTGCAGACGACGTAGCGTTGGTCGGCGTCGGTACCGGCAACCGTGGCCCATTTCAATCCGGTCGGAAATCCGGCCCCGCCACGGCCCCGGAGGCCGGATCGCTTGACCTCCTCGATGGTTGCGGCGGGCCCGATCTCCACGGCCCTGTAGAGACCGCGCAGACCTCCATGGGCGCAGTAATCCGCAAGCGAGCTTGGATCCACGACTCCGCAGCGCGCGAACGTCAGTCGCGTCTGCCGAGCCAGCCAGGGATAAGCCTCGACGAGTCCGACCGCCTTGTGATGCAGCAGGCGCGCGCCGCCCTCCCGGTGCTGCAACGCCGTGTCGAACAGGCTGCGGACATCCGCGACCTCGATGGGTCCGAATCCCAGGCGGCCCTGCGCCGTCTCGAGTTCGACCAGGGGCTCGAGCCATGCCATCCCGCGCGAACCGGTGCGGACGATCTCGATGGCGAGCCGCCGTTCCGCCGCGACCGCCGCGATGGCCAGCGCGACCTCGTCGGCGCCGACCGCGACCGCCGATGTGTCGGCCGGGACATAGACCCGCCTCACGCCCGACATGTCTCGACCAGGCTGTCGAGCTTGGCAGGGGTGAGCCGCCCGAACGGGCGCCCGTCGAGGAGTGCCGCGGGGGCGCTGGCACACAGGCCGAGGCAGAAGACCGTTTCGACCGTCAGCGCACCGTCGGGAGTGGTTTCACCCCACCCTGCGCCGAGGCGCTGGACCATTCGATCCGCCATGGCCTCGCCCCCTGTGGCTTGGCAGGCCTCGGCACGGCAGAGCTTCAGGACGTGCCGGCCGGCCGGGCGAGACCTGAAATCATGGTAGAAAGACACCACACCGTAAATTTCCGCGCGGCCCAGGTTCAAGGCGCTCGCAATGAGCGGGATCGCCTCCTCGAGAATGCAGCCGAAAGCTTTCTGCAGGGCATGAAGGATCGGCAGTAACGAGCCGGGTTCATCTGCGTGTGCCCCGATAATTTCTGACGCAAGGTCCGCGTCCCAACCGGCGTTGCCCATGACAGTCTCTGATTGAGTATTGCCGGAGGGTAAGACCGGATGGTTAACGAACTACCGTGCATGTTTGCTATCGTGAGATCAGCGGCATCCAAGGACTGCGACGAAACTCGCGGGTACCAACTCGGATCGCGCTCCAACCAGTGTTTGCTACTAATGATAGTTAAAATGCTGCTAGCATTCCGCAGCGCGGATCGATGTTGCCGCAATCCTATCTTTTCTTTTACCACTTTTGGTTACCTTCTCCCGGGTGATTTGAAGCCGATGTCGGGCGAGTGATGCGAACGAATTGCGCAGTATCTACGGCTCGGCCCTTTAACTATGGGACCGCCTCATGCACAGGCCGATGTTGAGTTTGACGAACCGCCTTTGGTTGGCCGGGACCTGCACCGTCGCACTATCGGTCGCTGCCTCGACGGCACTCGCCAACCCGTTCTGGGGTGTCGGGCTTGCAATTGCGGGTAGCGTTTCGGTGCGGCTATGGTTCGCCCATAGCCTGCAGCCGCTCGACGCTCTGCGTCGCCGCATGGCCGACGTTTCGGCTGAAAACCAGCGGCAGGAAGTGCTGATCAAAGCGCAGAACGAGTTGTTCAACAACATGACGCTTCTGCGTGACTCTCTCTTCACCCATGGTGAGCCAAGACGCGTCGGGACTGAGCTTTACTTTGGCAATAGGCTGATCAACGGCAATTTCCAGGAAGTCGACGAGGTCAAGGCCAAAGCAGGCGGCAACGCGACGATCTTCGCCGGCGACACGCGCATCGCGACGAACGTTCTCAAGGCGGATGGAAGCCGCGCGGTCGGCACGACGCTGGCCGCCGGTCCTGCCCACGATAGCGTGTTCCGCCATGGCCGAACCTACTCGGGCGAGGCCGAGATCCTCGGCATTCCGTGTCTCACGATCTACGAGCCCATCGTGAGCGAGGGTGCCGTCATCGGCATCCTGTTCGCGGGGGTGAAGAAGGACGAATGCGCCAAAGTGCAAACCGACGGCGGCTCGCGCGACACCTTGGTCGAAATGGAAGCCGCGGTGGCTCACTTCGAAGAGGCTGCTGTCGCCAAGGGCAAGGCGGAGCGCGACTCGGCCGAGCAGCGCTACCTCGCCGACGCGGCCCGCCGACAGACCGAACTGATGCGGCGGAGCGCGGCGGCCTCGCAAGCGGTCGTGGTCGACGCTCTATCGGTCGCTCTGGACCGGCTCTCGGCCGGCGACCTGATGCATCGCATGGAGGTGGAGTTTCCGGCCGACTACGCGAAATTGAAGATCGACTACAACGCGGCGCTCGACAAGCTGCGCGCCGTCATGCGGTCGATCGGGCAGGGAGCCGGCACGATGCACTCGAATTCGGGCGAGATCTCGCAAGCGGCCGATGACCTGTCGCGCCGCACCGAACAACAAGCCGCATCGCTCGAGGAAACGGCGGCGGCGCTCAACGAACTGACCATCAAAGTGCGCAGCAGCGCCGAAGGGGCCCAGAAAGCCCAGGAGCTCGTATCGGCGGCCCGCTCCAAGGCTGAGGAGAGCGGCGAAGTGGTGCGACGGGCGATCTCGGCCATGAGCGAGATCGACTCGTCGGCCAAGAAGATCTCGCAGATCATGTCGGTCATCGACGAGATCGCGTTCCAGACTAACCTGCTGGCGCTCAATGCGGGTGTCGAAGCCGCACGGGCGGGTGAGTCGGGTAAGGGTTTCGCGGTGGTGGCCAGCGAAGTGCGGGCTCTGGCCCAGCGGTCGGCCGACGCCGCTAAACAGGTCCGCGCCCTGATCTCGTCCAGTTCCGCGCATGTCGGAACCGGCGTGCAGCTCGTCAGCGATACCGGCAAGGCCCTGATGAGCATCATCGAGGGAGTCGCGGAGATCAACGTCCAGGTCCAGCATATCGCAACATCGGCGCGCGATCAGGCCAGCGGCCTGCGCGAGGTCAACATCGCGGTCGGCGCGATGGACAAGGTCACCCAGCAGAATGCCGCGATGGTGGAGCAGACGACCGCAGCGAGCCGGACGCTGACTTCCGAGGCCGAGGACCTCGTCACCATGGTGGGCCGCTTCCGCATCGCCGACCCGGCCGACGCACGCCGTGGATCCGCTCCGAGGTCCCCAGTCGGTCAGGCGAGAGTGGCCTGAGCCCGCCTCCGGGACAGGGTCGGGCCAAACAGGTCAATTTCGGCTGCGTTTTTGGCCACGAGGCGATCGGGGCGCGTGGCTTCGAGCATGCCGGCATGCGGCGCAAGGTGCCGGTTGAGGCCCTCGCGATGGTAGACGTCCAGCGCACCGCTCGTACAGAGCGGCAGACCGCGTCGAGGTCGCGCTCGCCGAGACCGCCCATCATTTCCAGCGCTTCATGAACGCGACGGGCGAGCCCCCCGGTGATGCCGACTATCGTCTGCTGACCTGCCCCGTGATGGCCGACGTCGAAGCGGCGCCGGACGACTGCCTCGATGCGAGCGATTTGACGCCGGGGCAGCGTTTCGGGCGGGAGACGCGCGCGAAAGGCCTGGGCGCGTCGTCTACCCCAGCGTCCGCTATCCGGCCGGGCTGGCGGCCGCCGTGTTCTGGCCGAACTGTCTGACGTTGCCCATCGCGCAGGACCAGCAGCTTCGGTACCTGTGCAACGACAAATTCGGTGTCCGGCTGACGACAATTGAGGGCTCTTCCGCACTTCTGGTGCAGTTCGAGCAGTCGGTCGCCTTCCATGTCGCTGATCGCCGTCATCACGCGGCCAACATTCTGGCTCTCAGGAGATCATAGCCGGCGCGACCGTACATCTGTCTTTTGAGGGCCTTTAGCCGATTGATGTGGCCTTCGACCGGGCTCGTGCTCCAGGGTTCCGTGATGGCAGCGGCAACGGCTGCTCGGTCGCGCGCCAGCCCCGTCGCCAACCCATTCAGCTCGCTTCCCGTCGCAGACGCGATCCACGCGTCGAGCTCCGAAGCATCGCCGCCCCTCACCAAGGCAGCGAAGCGTCTCGCCAGGGCTGAGGCGATCGCAAGCGCGGGAACAGCCGCCGCCACGCGCTCGACATACGACCGCTCGGCCGCCGTGAGCGCGTCGGACTCGTG
>CAXTME010000083.1:0-3384 GCA_964245215.1 uncultured Lichenihabitans sp. | reverse complement strand
CTCGTGTTTTGACAGCCTTCCCGCCAACGCCGGTCGAGGTAGGGGCGGAACGGGTCAACGAGGGTCGTCACCGGAGGTCTGCGATGCTCTGGTTCACCACCGGCTGCCAGCCATCGCTCGACGCTGCGCTGGCTCATGCCGACTGCGAGAGCGATCCCGCGCGGCGGCAGGCCATTGGCGTGCAGCTTGCTGACGGCGGCGTAACGCTCGGCGCGAACTCGCCGGCGCTCGCTCCGCAGTTGATCGACGCCCGGACTGCGCACTGGCACCTTGTGCCGCCCTGGCTCCTCGGCCTTGGTCCGCTCGATGCCGGCCACGGCCGAGACGGTCCGGCGATGCCGATCGACCGCGGCGCGAAGCGCACCACCAAGGTTATGCAGGAGATGCCATCTGCGCCGTCGTTGGCAACCCTGCCACGGGGCAAGGTCAAGCCGCCGTCCGATCATCGGCTGTCCGGGCGGCCTTGGACTTCCGCCAGCGGCGTGCCGCGCGCTGCGCCAACGCCGGACGGCAGCATCCGGTCGAGCAGCCCGTCGTGCCACACATACTGGTGAACGAGGGCAGCGGCGGCGTGGAAACCCGCGAGCCCGAGTAGGATGTTGGCCGCAAGCCCGTGCCAGTCGGTGATGGCGTGACGCCACGCGCGATCGCCGACCTGCGGCAAGTGAAACAGGCCATAGATGGAATAGCCGCGCACGAAGGCGTTCACGATGCCAAGCGTCACGACCGTGAGGAGGAGCAGGTAGAGCCCGTAATGGGTCGACTTGGCGAGCCCATGCAGCGCTCCCTGGTCGGCGGCCGGCAGTCCCCGCCCGCCGCTCGCTCGCCATGCGACCCGCCAGGCCAGGACCCCCGCGAGCGCGAAGCCGAGAACGACGTGGCTGGACCACATACCGGTATTGATGGGACCGTCCGGAAACCAGTCCGACGTTTGGCCCAGGATCCACAGGACTACGACGAGCAGCGCCGTCGTCCAGTGAAGCGCCCGCGTGGTCGAGTCATAACGTTCGGCCGTGAGGCGTTGCATCGGGTGCTCCGTGTCATGAAAAGGGCGGTCCCCTCGGCCCCGCCCACGTCGTCGTATCAGGCGATGAGGCTCAAGCGGCTGTAGGACCTGGCTGGACAGCGAAGGGCCGATCAGAACAGGATAGAGCACGAGGTGACCCGAGACGAAGGTTAGGCGGTCCCAGCCGGGCGGCCACTAAATTCGAATTCATGGATTGCTCGCTTCTCGGGCAGTCCTGCCACCCTGGCGACGTCCACGTCGACGTGACACTTGCCCAGCGACGGATCATGGTCAAGCTCCTGCTCATAGAAGACGATGACGTCACCGCTGAGGCGGTCATGGCCGACCTGCGCGAGCGTGGTTTCGCCGCCGACCGGGCCGCGACCGGCACCGAGGGGCTCGACCGTGCTCGTGCGGAGAGCTGGGACGTTCTCGTGGTCGACCGCATGCTGCCGGGCCGTGACGGGCTGTCGCTCGTGCAGGCCCTGCGCTGCGAGGGTAACCGCGTTCCCGCCCTGGTCCTCAGCGCGCTCGACAGCGTCGACGACCGCGTGCAGGGCCTGCGCGCCGGCGGTGACGACTACCTCGTCAAGCCCTTCTCGCTGGTCGAGCTCGCGGCGCGCGTCGAGGCCCTGCTGCGCCGTCCGGCCGAGCTGCCGCAGACGTGGCTGCGGCTCGGCGCGCTGGAGCTGAACCTCGCCACGGGCGCGGCCCGGCGCGGTCACCGGCCGCTCGACCTGCTGCCGCGCGAGTTCAAGCTGCTGGAGTATCTCGTACGTCGCCACGGCCAGGTGGTCACCCGCGCAAAGCTGTTCGAGGATGTCTGGCGGTACGGCTTCGTGCCGAAGTCGAACCTCGTCGACGTCCACGTCGGGCGCCTCCGCCGCAAACTCGACGGCCCGGGCGAGGCCCCGCTGATCGAGAACATCCGCGGCGTCGGTTTCACCCTTCATGCGCCTCTCTGACCTCGTCCGTACGGCAGCCTTCCGCTGGGCGCTGGCCATCGCCGGCGCCTTCGCGGCTCTGTCGATCCTCCTCTTCGCCTTCGTGTACTGGCAGACGGCCGGCTACGAGCGGGCGGAGCTCGACGGCGCGATCCGGCATGAGGGCCGCTTTCTGGAGGACGGGCCCGCCGCCATCGTCGAGCCGCGCCTGGAGATGTGGCTCGCCGAGGACCTGCATGACGTCCGCTTCGCCGCGCTGCTCGACGCCGGCGGGCGGCGCGTCTTCGGC
The DNA here is from genome assembly GCA_964245215.1 of uncultured Lichenihabitans sp. GTDB lineage: Bacteria > Pseudomonadota > Alphaproteobacteria > Rhizobiales > Beijerinckiaceae > Lichenihabitans. The sequence goes on along the minus strand of CAXTME010000083.1, from coordinate 1,145 downwards.
AATATGGTCGGCAAGCCGGCCGACCTGCCGGACGACGGACAGCCCCGGATCACGCCCGCCGAAGTGCTGACCCACGATCCCGACGGGACCGGACGGTCCGAGACGCTGCGGGCCGCGGCCTATCGTCTCGACGACGGCCGCCTTCTCGTACTGGGGCTCGACCTCGACGAGCTGACCCATACCCGGGTCGTCATCCTGCGTGCGCTCGGCCTCGGCCTCCTGCCCATGCTGCTGCTGGGGCTCGGCGGGGGCGCGCTCCTGGGCCGTCGGGCGCTCGACCGCGTGGCCGCGTTCGACAAAGCGATTGCCCGCGTCACGCGGGGCGAGATGGGCGAGCGGCTGCCCGTGCGGGGCACGGGCGACGAGTTCGACCGGTTGGCGCGCGGCGTCAACGCGATGCTCGACGACATCGAGCGGCTGCTGGAGGAGGTCCGCGGCGTGGGCAACAGCGTCGCCCACGACCTGAAGACGCCGCTGACGCGGGCCCGCCTGCAGCTCGAACGCTCGCGCGACGGCATTACCGACGCCGCCGAGTTCCGCCTTGCCGTCGACGAAGCCCTGATGTGGCTCGACCAGACCTTCGCGGTCATCACCGCGATCTTACGGATCGGCGAGATCGAGCACGCGCGGCGGCGCGCAGCCTTCTCGCTCATCGGCCTGGCGCCGCTGCTGCGCGAGGTGGCCGACCTCTACGAGCCGCTGGCCGACGAGAAGGGTTTGTCCCTGTCCGTCTCCGTCGCGGCCGCCGCCGACGAGGCCGCAACGGTCGGGGACCGCGCTCTCCTGTTCGAGGCGCTGGCCAACCTCGTCGACAACGCCCTGAAGTTCTCCCCTTCCGGGGGAACCTGCGCGCTGAGCCTTGGAGTCGAGGGTGATACGCACGTCCTCGGCGTCCGGGACGAGGGTCCCGGCATCCCCGCGGCCGAGCGCGACGTGGTGCTGAAGCGCTTCTACCGCGGCGAGGCCAGCCGCTCGTCGGAAGGCAGCGGGCTCGGCCTGTCGTTGGTCGCAGCCGTGGCCCGGCTGCACGGATTCACCCTGACGTTGGCCGACGCCCAGCCAGGCTGCAGCGCCGAGCTGCGCTGCCCGGCTGGCCCAGCGCTCAACGAGGTTCGGCGCCGCGAGGCCATCGCGCTGCCGTGATC
>CAXTME010000082.1:1447-21800 GCA_964245215.1 uncultured Lichenihabitans sp. | reverse complement strand
AGCGGGGAGAGCATGCGCGAGGTCGAGTCGAGCGGGTCGACGGCCGGGTAGATGCCCTTCTCGGCGATGGAGCGCGACAGCACGGTCGTGGCATCCAGATGCGCGAAGGAGGTGGCGGGCGCCGGGTCGGTCAGGTCGTCGGCCGGCACGTAGATCGCCTGCACCGACGTGATCGACCCCTTGTTGGTGGTCGTGATGCGCTCCTGAAGAGCACCCATGTCGGTGGCGAGCGTGGGTTGGTAGCCGACGGCCGACGGGATGCGGCCCAGCAGAGCCGACACTTCCGAACCGGCCTGCGTGAAGCGGAAGATATTGTCGACGAAGAACAGCACGTCCTGCCCCTTGTCGCGGAAATCCTCGGCGACCGTCAGACCCGTCAGGGCCACGCGGGCACGGGCGCCCGGGGGCTCGTTCATCTGGCCATACACCAGGGCGCATTTGGAACCGACCGCCGATCCGTTGTTCTCGTGCGGGTCCATGTTGACCTTGGACTCGATCATCTCGTGATAAAGATCGTTGCCCTCGCGGGTCCGCTCGCCGACGCCCGCGAACACCGAGTAGCCGCCATGCGCCTTGGCGACGTTGTTGATCAGCTCCATGATCAGCACGGTCTTGCCGACGCCGGCGCCGCCGAAGAGGCCGATCTTGCCACCTTTGGCGTAGGGCGCCAGAAGGTCGACGACCTTGATGCCCGTCTCCAGGATCTGGGCGTCGGTCGCCTGTTCGGCATAGGTCGGGGCAGGCTGGTGGATGGCGCGGGTGCCTTCCGTCGTGATCGGACCGGCCTCGTCGACGGGCTCGCCGATGACGTTCATGATGCGGCCGAGCGTGCCTTCGCCGACCGGAACCAGGATGGGTTTGCCGGTGTCGGTCACGGACTGCCCACGGGTCAGGCCCTCCGACACGTCCATGGCGATGCAGCGCACGGCGTTTTCACCGAGATGCTGCGCCACTTCGAGCACGAGCCGGTTACCGTTGTTCGAGGTTTCGAGTGCGTTCAGGATCTCGGGCAGGTGGCCTTCGAACTTCACGTCGACCACCGGGCCGATCACCTGCGTGACATAGCCGGGCGAGCGATTGCTCGGGACTTCGTTGAGGCTGTTATTGCCGGGGTTCTGGGTGATATCGTCCATGGTGTTCTCTCGGCTCTGGTGCGGGCGCTGCGGTCGTGTCGAGGTCTGACCCTTACAGGGCCTCGGCGCCCGAGATGATCTCGATCAGTTCCTTGGTGATCATCGCCTGGCGGGATCGGTTGTAGATCTGCGTCTGTTTCTTGATCATCTCGCCGGCGTTGCGCGTCGCGTTGTCCATCGCACTCATGCGCGAGCCCTGTTCGGAGGCGGCATTCTCGAGCAAGGCGCGGAACACCTGGATCGAGATGTTGCGCGGCAGGAGCGACGCCAGGATCTCGTCCTCGCCGGGCTCGTATTCGTAGGCGGCGCCCGTGCCCGTAGCGTCGTCCGACTCGGGTAGCTCGGCCGGGATCAGCCGCAACGCCGTCGGGATCTGCGAGATCACCGATTTGAAGCGCGAGAAGAACAGCGTGCAGACGTCGAAGTCGCCAGCCTCGAACATGGCGATGATCTTCTTGCCGATCGGGTCGGCTTCGCCGAAGCCGATCTGCTTGACGGAGCGCAACTCGATCAATTCGACGATGTTCTGCTCGAACTGGCGACGAAGCTGCTCGAAGCCCTTTTTGCCGACGAGCAGCATCTTGACCGTCTTGCCCTCGCGCAGCAACCGGTTGGCGTGTTCGCGCGCCAGCCGCACGATGGAGCCGTTGAAGGCGCCGCAAAGACCGCGTTCGGCCGTGCAGACCACGAGAAGATGGACCTGGTCGCGACCGTTACCTGCGAGAAGCTGCGGGGCCTGCGTTCCGGCTCCGATCCCGCGTGCGAGGTTGGCCAGAACCTTCTCCATGCGCTCGGCAAACGGCCGCGCGGCTTCGGCCGCCAACTGGGCGCGGCGCAGCTTCGCGGCCGCCACCATCTGCATGGCCTTGGTGATCTTCTGGGTCGACTTGACCGAAGCGATCCGGTTCCGCAGGTCCTTCAGGGACGGCATTGTATGGGCTCGTTTCCGGGATGGAGGCGCCCCGGCGAGTCGGACCCGGGGCGTGTCGAGGGTAGTTGTTTCGTTCGATCGCGGCAGACGGTCAGGCGAACGACTTCGTGTAGCTTTCGACGGTGCTCTTCAGCGTACCGGCCGAGTCGTCGCTGAGATCCTTGGACGTGCGGATGGCGTCGAGCAACGGCATGTGGCTGGTCCGAAGCAGGGCAAGAAGACCGTCCTCGTAGGCCCGGATGCGGTTCACCGGCAGGGCGTCGAGGTAGCCGTTGACCCCCGCATAAATCACGCAGACCTGTTCTTCCATCTTGAGCGGCGAGAACTGCGGCTGCTTCAGGAGTTCCGTGAGGCGAGAACCGCGGTTGAGAAGGCGCTGGGTCGTCGCATCGAGGTCCGAGCCGAACTGCGCGAAAGCCGCCATCTCGCGATACTGCGCGAGTTCGCCCTTGATCTTGCCCGCGACCTTCTTCATGGCCTTGGTCTGCGCCGCGGAGCCGACGCGCGACACCGAAAGGCCGACGTTCACGGCCGGGCGGATACCCTGGTAGAACAGGTCGGTCTCCAGGAAGATCTGCCCGTCCGTGATCGAGATCACATTGGTCGGAATGTAGGCCGACACGTCGTTGGCCTGGGTCTCGACCACCGGCAGGGCCGTCAGCGAGCCATTGCCCTGCGAGTCGTTCAGCTTCGCGGCGCGTTCGAGCAGGCGCGAATGCAGGTAGAACACGTCGCCCGGGTAGGCTTCGCGCCCCGGCGGCCGGCGCAGCAACAAGGACATCTGGCGATAGGCCACGGCTTGCTTCGACAGATCGTCGTAGACGATCAGGGCATGCATGCCATTGTCGCGGAAGTACTCGCCCATGGCACAACCCGCGAAGGGCGCCAGGAACTGCATCGGGGCCGGATCGGAGGCGGTCGCCGCCACCACGATGGAATAATCCATCGCGCCCTGCTCCTCGAGCACCTTCACGAGTTGGGCCACGGTGGAGCGCTTCTGACCGACCGCGACATAGACGCAGTAGAGCTTCTGCCCTTCGTCGGTCCCTAGATTGGCGGACTTCTGGTTCAGGATGGCGTCGAGCGCGACGGCAGTCTTGCCGGTCTGCCGATCGCCGATGATGAGCTCCCGCTGGCCGCGGCCGATCGGGATGAGAGCGTCTACGGCCTTGAGGCCCGTTGCCATGGGCTCGTTGACCGATTTGCGCGGAATGATACCCGGCGCCTTCACGTCGACGCGCGAGCGACGCTCGGTGCGGATCGGACCCTTGCCGTCGATGGGGGTGCCGAGCGCGTCGACCACGCGGCCAAGCAGTTCCTTGCCGACCGGCACATCCACGATGGTCCCGGTCCGTTTCACCGTCTGGCCTTCGCCGATCTCGCGGTCGGAGCCGAAGATCACGATGCCGACATTGTCGGCTTCGAGATTGAGCGCCATGCCGCGAACACCGCTCTCGAACTCGACCATCTCGCCGGCCTGGACGTTGTCGAGGCCGTAGACGCGGGCGATGCCGTCGCCGACCGACAGCACTTGGCCGACCTCGGTGACTTCTGCTTCGGTGCCGAAATTCTGGATTTCCCGTTTCAGGATATCGGAAATTTCAGCGGCGCGGATATCCATCAGCCGACCTCTTTCATGCGTGTACGAATGGAGTTGAGTTTCGTCCTGAGCGACGCGTCCACCATGCGGCTGCCAAGCCGCACGATGATGCCGCCGATGATTTCGGGATCGACCTTCATGGCGACTTCGACGGTCTTGCCGCCGGTCACGTCTTTCAGCGATCGGGTAAGGGCTTCTGCATCCGCCGCGCTCAGCGGCTCCGCGACGGTCACTTCGGCTCGGGAGACGCCGCGGTCGGCGTCGTTCAGGGCCTGGAAGCCGCGAATCATGGTCCGCAGCGCGAAAAGGCGGCGCTTCGATGCCACGAGCAGGAGGAAGTTGGCCGTGAGACCGCCGATGCCGACCCGATCGAGAACGGCCTTCAATGCCCTCGCCTGATCCTCGGCCGAGAATACCGGGCTGCGGACCAGAAGCTGGAGATCGGGATTGGATTCAATCAGCTCGTCGAAGCTCTTCAGGTCCGCCGACACCGTATCGATCGCCCGGCTCTCCTTGGCGAGCGAGAACAGGGCGGCGGCATAACGGCCTGCCATCCCGGATACGATGTTGTCGGCATCGGCCACGGCGTTTCACCCTCGACGATCACGGCGCGCGGCTTAGTCCGGAAGCGGCTTCGGAAGACAAGCCTCCCAGGCACCGTTCCGGGTCCACGTCGCCATGGATTGCCGCTATTGCAATCACAGCCAAAGTGGCCGTTGCAAGGCGGGGACTATCATAGCGATTTCCGGGGTGCAAGCGCATGGCGGCCCTGCGGCAGGGCCATCGCATTTGAAATGGAGAAGCGAAAATTGGCGCTGTCGTCCTTCCCCGTTCCGGGGAATCGGGCACCCCACCCGGCTAGCCGGGATGGCACCTGGGTGGCGTTGCGAAGCGGCGACGGATGGGGAACCGCCTCGCCTCACCCCATCCGTCACCCGTTCGGATGACACCCTCCCCGTTGCGGGGAGGAAGATCCCCCTGAAAACCACTTCCCGAGGCTCAATCCCCTGATCGGCGCCAGCGATGGAGGACCGCTTTTGCCGAAGCCCTCAGGCGTCGCCATGAGCGTTCGCCGGCGACAGCGAACCGGAAAGCCCGGTCCCGCTCGGGCGCGAGCGCGAGCGCGACATCCTGCATGGTCAAGCGGTCCCGCCACAGGCGATCGATCATTGGATGATCCGGTACCGCGCAGGAATCCGTGACGAGGACGCGCCCTTCACGCTTCTGACGTTCGGAGAGCTCGAGGACGAGTTGAACCCCGGGCGAAAACCGAGCCAGATCCTCGGCGTAGGCGATCTTCCAGAGGTAGTCCGTGCGTCCGCACGACAGGATCACCGTGCTGGCGATCGGCGCTCCATCGAGCGCGAGACGCTCGATCCTGCATCGCCCCTGGCGGCCGAGACGCCGGATCATGGCGCGCGCGAAGGCTGCCTGGGCGGAAACCCTCAGCATGGCCGTGCCGGCCCGACCTTTCCAGCCAGCGGCTTCAAGCGCGAGGAACTGCTCCGCCGCGCCGTCGAGGTCGCCGCCGCGCAGGCTCGCGTAGTCGAGCCGGCCGAGGTCGGCCAGCCGTCGCGCCTGGCGCCTGGCATCCTTGCTGGCCTTGGACGACAGCGCCCCGAGGCCCGAACGATCCGGTGGTCCTTCCAGGCGCAGCACGGCGCGGTGCCAGTGTCCGACCACCACGAGGCCACGCTGCGTCGTCTCGGCCACGCGACGCAGCAACGCCGCGGTCGGCCCATCGGCGGGCAACGACTCGAACAGCACGGCCCCGCGGCCGGGCAGGTTTTCGGCCATGCAGGACAGCAAGGCCTCGAGCGCCGTTCCGGCCCGGTCCCGGTCGAGCAGCGGCACGCCGAGTGCCGTGAGATCGTGGACCCAAACGGTTGCGAGGCGGCGCAGCGGATTGCGCGGGAGCACGACCGGGCAAACCGCGATGAGGGTCCGCTCGGCAACCGGTCCCGCGGCCCAGACCATGATGAAGCGCGGACGCTCCCGCGAAGCCAAATGGGAGGCTGCGGTCAGACAGAAGGCAGGGTCGAGGAAGACGTTGTCCTCAAGGCAACGACCGAGGAGGTCGTTCCAGGCGTGGAGATGCGTAGCGGCAGCATCGGGGCCGAGCACTTCCACGACCGGAGCGATGTCTTCGGGTGGCGCGCTGGTCGAGGCGTCGGGCGGAACCGGATCGGTCGAGGATGGCCGGTCGGCTGCAAGAGAGCGCGGGAACGACAGCGACGCCATGGCGGGCACATCTCCAGCGCGACGAGCCACGGCTCCGGGACTAGGCCATCCCCGAACAAGGAAAAAAGGGTGAAGACCCGTTGCCCCCGGTCCGGCATCCGATGGTACCGCATCACACGATAAGATAAGGTTTCGACGCCATTCGCGGGCGCCCGGTCAGAGCCGAAGGTCCCCCGACACGATGGCCTCGAGCGATGCGAGCAAACGGTACCGGGGCTCCCCGATGACGGTGAAATAGAGCGGCTCGGCGATGCGGCCCGGATCGAAACCCTCCGCCGCGAGGCCGAGCTTGCGCTGCTTGAACGTCCCGGTCACGTCGATATGGTCCGACAAGCGCAGGAACACGGGAACCGCATAGACCGGAAGATGCGCCAGGAGGAACGGCTTCAAGGCTTCGATGTCGAACGGGACCGTCTCGTCGAGCACGAGCGCTGCCATGCCGGCGCGCCCCTCGCGGCCCGGGACCGACACCCCGTAGACGATTGCGTCCTTGATGCCGGGGTAGCCCGTGATGGTTTCCGAAACCTGCAAGGTCGCGACATTCTCGCCCTTCCAGCGGAACGTGTCGCCCACACGGTCCACGAAGTAGAAATAGCCCTGCGCGTCGCGCCGCATCAGGTCTCCGGTGCGAAACCAGCTGTCGCCGGGCCTGAAGACGTCATGCAACACCTTGCGGGCCGTGGCCTCCGGGTCCGTGTACCCTTCGAAGCGATTGCCGGGCTTCGACGTGTCGTTCACGATTTCTCCGATGACCTCCCCGGCCTCGTCGGGCCCGCACGCGACGCATCGGCCTTGCGCATCCCGAACGGCCTCCTCGGTTTCGACATCGAAGCGGATCACCTTGATGGGGAAGCGCGATGCCGCCCAGCCGGGTACGCGACCCACGGCTTCGGGACGGGAATCGAGGTTGAACATCGAGCAATTGCCTTCGGTCGAGGCGTAGAATTCCCGGATCTGGCGGATGCCGAACCGGTTGCGGAACGGCAGCCACACGTCGGGCCGGAGCCCGTTGCCGACGCAAAGCCGCACCGCATGCGTCCGGTCCGCAGGATCTTCGGGGGTCTGCAACAGGTACCGGCAGAGTTCGCCGATATAGACGAACATCGTGCATCGGCTGCGCTTCACGTCCGGCCAGAACTCGCGGGCGGAGAAGCGCTCCCGGATGACGCAGGTGCCGCCGACCACGAACGCCAGACCCGGCGCCACCACGCCGCCGTTGGAATGATACATCGGCAGGCAGTCGTAGATGCGGTCGTCCGGGCGGGCGCCCGTCACCCCGGCGAAGGCATGCATCGCGAGTTGCACGCGGTAATGGTTGAGATTGGCGGCTTTCGGCATGCCGGTCGTGCCGGACGTGTAGACGAAGATGCAGCGGTCCTCGATCGTGAGGGCGGGCCGCTCGGCCGAGGTCAGCACGGCATCGGAAAGGCTTTCGAGCAGCGTATCGAGACGCGGCCGTGCGACCGACCCCGCTGCCTCCGGAGCCGCGGCCGGGCCGTGGACCACGATTTCGATCGGCCGGCCCATATGGGGAAGGGCCGTCTCAAGCTGCGACAGGAGACGGGCGTCGACGATGACGAGGCGCGCATCGACGATCTCGAGCGCATGGGCCAGGGTCGCGCCCGACAGATTGGTGTTGACGAGCGCCGTCGCGGCCCCGGATTTGGCGAGGCCCACCCAGACCGACAGGTACTCGGCGCAGTTGGGCATCATCAATCCCACGACCTCGCCTCGGCCGAGCTTCTGTCCCAGAGCCCAGCGCGCGTAGCGATTGGCGCGCGCGTTCCAGGCCCTGTACGAGACGGTCTCCCGTTCGGTCTCGATGGCGATCCGGTCGCCGTACCGCTCCGCCAGTTCGTCGGCGAGATCGCCCATCGTGTGGTTCGGCCGCTTGCCGATCGGCATCGTCCGCCGTAGCACCCCGACGAGGCCGCGCACGAAAGCCCACTCACTCGACGCGCGTTCCAGAAGCTTCAACGACGGTCTCCCCGGTCAGCCAGGCGAGCTAAACCGTTGGGCACTGCCGACGCAAGCCGGCCGTGCGACCGAGCCCATCAAGGTTGGCTTTTCGTTACCGCTTGGCTAAGCCCGGCGCGATCAAGCCTTCGCGCAATCGACGGACGTCCTCACATGGCTCTCCCAGACCTTCCGCTCGACCTGTCGCCGGAGATCGCCGACGCACTGGCACGCCGGGCTGGGGTCGTGGCGCTCGAATCCACCATCATCACCCACGGCATGCCCTACCCGGCCAATATCGAAACGGCCCGCGCGGTCGAGGACATCGTGCGGCAAGGCGGCGCCGTTCCGGCCACGATCGTCGTGCTCGGAGGCCGCATCCGGGTCGGTCTCGACGCCGACACGCTCGAGCGGCTCGGTCGGGCAACCGGCGTGTTGAAGCTGAGTCGCGCCGACCTGCCCTTCGCGGTCGCCACCGGCCGCGATGGTTCCACCACCGTCGCGGCGACGATGATCTGCGCCCGCCTGGCCGGCATCGACGTCTTCGCGACGGGCGGCATCGGCGGGGTGCATCGCGGCGTCGAGACCACCCTCGACATCTCGGCCGACCTCGACGAACTCGGCCGAACGGCTGTCACGGTGGTCTGTGCCGGCGCCAAGGCCCTGCTCGACCTGCCGCGCACGCTCGAATACCTCGAGACCCGCGGGGTCCCCGTGGTGGGCTACCGCACCGATCGGTTTCCAGCCTTCTGGAGCCGCGATAGCGGCCTTCCGGCGCCCCTGCGGCTCGACACCCCGGACGAGATCGCGGCGCTCGTCGCCAGCAAGAACCTGCTCGGCCTCGGGGGCGGCATTCTCGTGGCCAATCCGGTCCCGGAGGCCGACGAGATCCCGGCCGGTGAGATGAGCCACCTGATCGACCGGGCGGTCGCGGACGCAGGAGCCAAGGGCGTTTCGGGCAAGGGGGTGACGCCCTTCATCCTGTCCCGCATGCTGGAGCTCACGGAGGGGCGGAGCCTCGCCACCAACGTTGCGTTGATCCGCAACAATGCGGCTCTGGCGGCCGAGATCGCGGTCGCGCTGGCACGACGCTGAAGCCAAGCCGCATCAGTCGAACAGTCCCGGCCCGCCGTGGTCGGGCTCCATCATCAGGGCCGCGGCATCGGGCCGATCAATGGCCGGCCGTCCGAAGAAATCGTCCCAAAGAGCCGCTGTCTCGGCCGGGTCCACGCCGTCGACGATGACGACGAGACGCGTCGCGCGCTCCCGATCGCCGGGCGGCGGCCACGCGGCCAGGCGGGTCACGGGATGCAGCAGATGCCCCACGGCTTGGATGACGGCGGGCCGGGCGGAATCTTGGCTCAGGGCCGCCAGCCCCTTGAGACGCAGCAGAGCGGCACCGAGGCGATGCTGCAGAACCGCGATGAAGCCGTGCAACCGTGCCGCGTCGACCTGCCCGGCTTCCAGCACCAGCGATCGGATGCGGGCGTCCGCCGCATGGTGATGATGCTGCCCGTCGGGCCGCGCGGACGCGATGCGGACCGACCCGAAAGGGCGAGCCAGGGCGAACAGCGCTGCAGGGTCCGCGGCCAGCTGCCGTGCGTCTCCGATCGCGGCCGTGGGGTTCAGCCGGGAGAGCCGCGCCGTCAGACCGGCCAGAGCGTTCTCGGCCTCGGGGTCGCCCGCCACGAGATCGCAGCAGGTGATGGCGATGCAGTCCGCCAGGGCGACCTGCCGCCGCGCCTCGTCATGGCGGTCGAGAACCTCGTCGCCCTGCGTGGCCGATACGACGGCCAGGACCCCGCGAACACTCAAGGCCGCGTGGAACGAGGGTGCCGCCACGAACGCATTGAGGATCGGGCCGGGGTCGGCGAGGCCGGTCGTCTCGACCACGATCCGATCGAACGCGACCACGCCCTCGGACCGCCGAACCAAGAGCTGTTCGATCGCGGCCAGGAGATCGCCGCGGGCCGCGCAACAGATGCAGCCCGTCGTCAGGAGCAGGAGATCGCTCTCCACCGCCGCGAACAGGAGATGATCGAGGCCGATTTCGCCGAATTCGTTGACGATCACCGCCGTACCGGCCAGCGCCGGGTCGCGCAGCAGCGTGTTCAGCAGGGTCGTCTTGCCGGCGCCGAGAAAGCCCGTCACGACGAACAGGGGCAGCATCGGTGTTGCGGAGGGCGACACGCCGGACGGCGCCCTCGCCGAGCTCACTTCGACGCAGCCTTCTTTCGCTTCGGAGCCTTGACGACAGGCTTGGCGGCAACCTTCGCGGCAGGCTTGGCCGCGAGTTTCGCCTTGATGCTCGAGCGCGTCTTGACGGCGGCGGACTTCACCGCCGCGGGCTTGAACGCCACGGCGGTCGCTTTCGCGGGGACCCGCAAGCTCATGCGTCCCTTGCTCTTGACCGCCCTGTTGGCGGCGGTCAGAGCCGCCGGCGGCGGCACCGCACCCGCCAGCGCCATCGGGGTCGTCAACGCCGGGTCGACGCCAGGGCCATTAAGATCGGGCATGCGTGAGACCGCAACCGCAGGTGCCGCGATGCCGAGTTCCTTGGGGGTCGCACCGGGCCCGGGAGCGGCGGCTTCGACGGCGCCCACCGCACCGACGGCCGCCAGGGCCGACCCGGCCGCGGGTCCGATAAAGACCCTGACGGGCGTAAAGGGATCGCGTGCATGCATGAGCGCCGCGGGGCCCGCCGAGGCGACGGCCGAGGCCGTTGCCGTACCCAAGACGTCGGCGCGTTCCGCAGCTTTACCGACCACCGTCGCAGCCGCGGGCGTGAGGCTGATCGAAGCATCCTCGGCCTCGGCTTCCATGATCGCATTGCGGCGTCCGGGCCCGCAGATCTGGCCTCGCAGATCCGGGGGTGCCACGACGTCGCTCGACCGGAGGTCCTCTACCGAACCGAGCCCACTGCCGGGGCTCCCGAAGAACCGCTCGAAAAGGCTCACCGCCTTGAGGTTGCGCACGTTGGTGGACGGAGCGCCCATGATGACGACGAGCAGCCGCTTGTCGCCGCGCGTGGCGCTCTCGACCACGTTGTATCCGGCCGAACATGTATAACCCGTCTTCATCCCGTCGACCCCGGGATAACGACCGAGCAGACCGTTATGGTTGTTGATGATCTGACTGCCGAACGCCAAGGCCGCGATGCTGAAGAGTCCGTTCTCTTCCGGGAACTCGCGCAGCAGCGCTCGGGCGATCAGCGCCATGTCCCGCGCCGAAGACACGTGGTTCGGGTCTGGCAGGCCATTGGGATTGACGAAGTGGGATTCGTGGAGCCCGAGTTTGGACCCATAGGCGTTCATCTCGTCCGCGAACGCCGGGACGGAACCCGAAAGCCCCTCGGCGATCGTCACCGCGATATCGTTCGGCGACTTGACCATCAACATCTTCAGGGCATTGTCGAGCGTCACCAGCGTGCCGGGCCTGAAGCCCATCTTGGACGGCGGCATGCTGGCCGCATAAGCGGAGACCCGAAGCGGCGTATCGAGGCTGATCTTCCCTTCGCGGACCTTGCTCAGCGCCACGTAGGTGGTCATCAGCTTCGTCAGGGAAGCGGGAAACCAGGGCGCGGCCGCCATATCCTTATACAGGACTTCGCCCGTGCCCGCGTCGACCACGAGGGCCGGATTGGCGTAGACCGGCGCCATGGCCGCAACGCCGAGCGCCAGGATCGCAAACGCCGATCGCCAGCACATGCGCTTGAACTTCATCGACGATTTCCGATTAGACTTTGGCAGGGTGATCCAGACAGCTTGGTCTTGGCCGAAACATCGACTCGTACCGGTCTAACTTCGCGGTGTCGGGTTGAAAAGCACGATTTTCCCCGCTGTCGAAGCGATGCCACACTCGGGCAGCCTCGAGATGTCGCTGAGGAGGCCAAACATCGGCGAGATTGGGGCCGGGACACCGCCCTGCCACCGCGCCCATTGGCAGAACCTGGATCTCTTCACTAGTCTCGACCGATGAACGTCATTTCTCGCGAGGTGCCCGATCGACCGACCTCCCCGCCCGCCCGGCGCCTGGCCGAAGCGGCGGCGGCGCTGCGAGCGGGTGCCGGACGGCTCGGGGCCGGGGTGCTCGACGTCCTGTTTCCGCCGGTTTGCATCGCGTGCCGCCGTACGGTGGGCCGTGCCGCCGGCCTCTGCGGCTTGTGCTGGGCGGGGATGAGATTCATCGAGCGTCCGTTCTGCGAGCGGCTCGGGACGCCCTTCGCCCAGGATCTCGGCGCAGGACTGCTGTCGCCGGAGGCCATGGCGCGACCGCCGGTCTATGGACGGGCCAGGGCCGTGGTGCGGTTCGGCGACGGGCCGGAGCGGCGACTGATGCACGCGCTGAAATACGGCGACAGGCTCGATCTCGGCCGCCCGCTCGGTTCCTGGATGGCTCGCGCCGGGGCGGAGCTCCTCGCCGACGCCGAGCTCATCGTCCCGGTCCCACTGCATCGCGCGCGCCTCTGGCGAAGGCAGTTCAACCAGTCCGCGGTCCTGGCCCATCAGGTGTCGCTGCGATCCGGGATCGCCTGGGACCCCATGCCCCTGGGCCGCGTCAAGGCGACGGCGAGCCAGGTCGGCATGACGCGGGCGCAGAGGATCGACAACGTCGAGGGCGCGTTCAGGGTCGCGTCGGATCTGCGATGGCGCGTGAGCGAGCGGCGTATCGTCCTCGTCGACGACGTCTTGACCACGGGATCGACGCTCAATGCTGCGGCCCGTGCCCTCCTGAAGGCCGGCGCTGCGCGCGTTGACGTGCTCGTCTTCGCGCGGGTTGTTACGGAAAGTTGACGCCTCCATATGAGACATGGAATTTCCAGGACGTTGCCGATGCCACCCATCACGATCTACACGACGCGCTTTTGCCCCTACTGCCACGCCGCCAAGGATCTGCTGCGCAAGAAAGGCGTCGCCTTCGATGAGATCGATGTGACGAGCGATCGTTCCGGCCGCGAGGCGATGTCCGCCCGCTCGGAGGGCCGGACCAGTGTGCCGCAGATCTTCATCGGTGAGCAGCATATCGGTGGCTGCGATGACCTCCACCACCTCGATCGGCAGGGCAAGCTCGACTCCCTCTTGGCTGCCTGAGGCGCCATGATCCGCTACGCCCTCTTGTGCCGCCAGGATCACGCGTTCGAGGCTTGGTTCCGCGACAGCGAGACCTTCGATGTGCAGAACGGGGCTGGGCAGGTCGGCTGTCCGCATTGTGGAACGGCTGAGATCCGCAAGGCCCTCATGGCTCCTTCCATCCGACGCACACCCAAGGTGACCAAAGGGCCGGAGGTCGAGAACGGGGTAGCCCGTGTGGCCGAACCAGCGGCGCCGTCCGGCGCGATCCCGCTTGCTTCGAATGTACCGGCCGTTCCGGACGATGTCGCGGCGCAGATGCGGGCCTCCCTGCGAGAGCTTCATGCAAGGCTGAAAGCAACCGCCGAAGACGTTGGATCAGCCTTTCCGGATGAAGCGCGCCGCATTCACGATGGCGACGAACCGGCCCGCGCGATCTACGGCACGGCGACCGACACCGAGGTTCGTTCGCTGATCGAGGACGGGATCGGGATCCTGCCGATTCCCGCTCTTCCCGACGACCGCAACTGAAGAGCGAAAGCAGCGCGTCGGACCGAGCCCTCTTCACGTCGGAATCGGCTTGGCGTCAGCCTGCCGGGAGGGCCGAGCCGGATGGCGTGGAGACGCCGCACCCCCGATTGGGAACATCCCGTCGTGCCTCGATATTACACCAAAGTAGAAGCTCGGGAGATTGACATGGAACGGACGGACGACGCGGCGAAGGCCAAGGTGATCGAAATGGTCAAGGGCCTCAATATCGCGATGCTCTCGACCCGTGGTCTCGACGGAAAATTTCACAGCCGCCCGATGGCGGCGAGCGATGTCGCGTTCGACGGAACCCTGTATTTCCTCACGGATGTCACGTCCGGCAAGGTGCACGACCTCGAAACCGATCCGGAAACGATCGTCACCTTCTCGGACCATCATACTCAGAACTACGTCGCCATGCGTGGCCATGGGTCGATCACAACCGACAAGGCTGCCGTCAAGGAACACTGGACCGCTTCCGCCCGAGCATGGTTTCCTAAAGGACAGGACGATCCGTCGATCGCCTTGATCAAGGTGGTTGTGGAGGAAGCCGAGTATTGGGACGCACCTTCCAGCAAAATGGTCGTTCTGTATGCTTATGCCAAAGCATTCGTGACCGGCCACAAGCCGGGTAACGTGGGTGAGCATGAGCGCGTGGCCATGGACTGACGTCTGATTTATCCTGACTGCTCCAGAGTACCTTTCGGCAAATCTGATACCTATGAGGCTCGAGTTGGCTGTCCGTCTTCCTTTGTCCTACGACGGGTCGACCGTCGTTCGTGGAAGCGGTTTGCGAGACCCATCCGCTTCGGCCGCCATTGTGGCCATCCCGGCCCATAACGAGGCGGAGCGCATCGGCGCCTGCCTCGCGTCGCTCGCAGTCCAGCGGGATCTCGCCGGCAAGCCCGTGGCGTCGGGATCATTCGAAGTGCTCGTCTTCGCCAACAATTGCAGCGACGATACAGCCAAGGTGGCGCGGTCCTACGCGCAGACGGTGCCGTATCGGCTACACGTGATCGAGGACCGCCTTCCGCCGCAAAGCGCCCACGCCGGTGGTGCCCGCAAGGTCGCGATGGACCGCGCGGTCGACCTGTTGATGACGGGACGTCGGCATGATGGGGTGATCCTGACGACGGACGCCGATAGCCGCGCTCAGCCGCTTTGGATCTCGAGCAACCTCGCGGCGCTGGCCGATGGCGTCGATGCGGTGGCAGGGTACATCGACGCGGATGCGGCGGAGAACGTGGCGCTCGGGGCGGGCTTCTTGCGTCGCGGCCGGCTCGAGGACGCCTTTCTGAGCCACGTGGCCGAGCTTTACACTCTCCTCGATCCGCGACCGCACGACCCCTGGCCGAACCACAGGGTCCATTCGGGCGCGAGTTTCGCCGTTACGCTCGAGGCCTACCAGGCGATCGGTGGGCTGCCGTGTCGAGCCCTCGGAGAAGATGCCGCCTTGGCTCATGCTCTCGAGAGCGCCGGGTTTCTGGTCCGGCACAGCATGATGGCCTGTGTCGTCACATCCTGTCGGTTCGACAGCCGTGCACCGGGCGGAGCAGGCGATACGATGCGGCTGCGGCACGCGGAGCTCGATGCAGCCTGCGATGACGATCTCGAGCCCGTCGAACGGCTGTTCCGGCGTGCCCGCGTCAAGGGTTTGCTGCGGCGCCTGCACCATGTCGGTCGGTTGGCCGACACGGAGGCTTGGCGTCATCGTCTGGGGTTCGATCGGCACAAGGCCCTGGCCGTGGTCCGCGAACGCGCCGACCTTCCATTCGCACATCTTTGGGATTGCATCGAAGCGAAAAGCCCGACCTTGCGGCGCGGCAGGCCGCTACGCCCATCTGATCTCTTGCGGGAGACGCAAAAGGCGGAACGACTGCTGAAGCGGTTGCGTCGTCTCAGTTCGTCCGCGCCAGCAGATCCAGCCGGTACTCCGGTTCGCGCCACTGTTTCACTACCCGAAACCGCGACGCCATCGCGCTGACGAAGCCCTCGGCCGCCTCGTCACCGGTGAGAGGGTAATTGGTTTCGCCGAGCCAGTGGCACAGGAGGATCTCGCCGTCCGTCGTCAACGACTCGCCGCATTGCGTGGCGACACGGACGAGGTCTGTCCTCGACAGGTAGTAGAGAACTTCGGACAGCATGATCAGGTCGAAGGTGCCATCGGGAAAGTCTTCGGGCAGGCTGGCCAATCGGAACGTCACCTGATCGAGATCGGCACAATCGCGCTCGGCCTCCGCCAGAGCGCGAGCCGAGGTATCGACGGACAGCAGCCTGTCGCATCGCCCGGCCAGCAGGCGGGTCAAGACGCCGATCGAACATCCGACCTCCAGGGCTCGCGCATACCTTGACCGGGACAGGGCATCCAGGGTCGCGGCATACTTGCGCTGCTCGTAAGGGCTCGTGCGAAAGTCCCAGGGGTCGGCCTTCTCCGCATAGAGCGTGTCGAAATAGGTCCGGTCGAGCGAGGATCTCTCCGGCATCAGTCCACCTCGATGTAGATCTCTCGATCGCTCAGGAACGGCAGCAATTGCGCTTGCGTGAAGCGGAAGGCGTCCGGGTCGTCATCGATGAGGTCGGTCATCTGAGACGCATAACATTGGATCGCCCGCAGCTTCGCGTCACGTTCGGCCGCAATGTCGAGCCTGAACCCGGTCGGCCGGTCCTGGTCGATGGCGCCGTCGTCGGGAAGGTGAAGCCCCCAGACCGGGTAGGCCCAGAGGCGAAACCCCGGATTTCCGGCCGCAAGGACCGACTTCGCGACACGCGCCATCGCATAGGCCGTCTCGTGGTCGCAATGGGGATCGTGGCCCCAGGTCACGAAGAGCGTGGCGGCTTCGCGCTCACGTGCGAGCCGCACGATCGCCTCGACGGCCGCATCGAACGCCGGTCCCGCGGACGGCGTCGCGGCATCCGGGAGGTCGAGGAACCGAAGGTGGTCTTCGCGCATCCCCAGGCAGGCGACGGCGCGACGCGCCTCGTCCTGCCGCAATGCCGTCAATCGTGACGGCGGATGGCTCCTGGATTTAGGATGGGATGCCGCCCCATCGGTCAGGATCACCACATGAGCCGCAATGCCAGCCTTGCCGGCTGCGGCCAGGAGTCCGCCGCATCCCAACGTTTCGTCGTCCGGATGTGGCGACAGCACCAGAAAGGGCTGCCCGTCCGTGAGGTCTCGAAGTGTTCCGAACGGCAGGCTTCGGATCGTTTCCAGATAGTCGCCGGTCCTCACGCGGTCCCCCACAGGTCTCGGATCGGACGGGGACTCGCCAGCACGGCCGCCGCCGCGTCCGCCATGGCGCCATCGGGGGCCGGCTGACGCAGGTAGGTGGCGAGATCGCGGGCCACGCGTTCGACCGGGTGCGGACGCATGAAGGAGCCGAGCCCCAGGCCGCGATGCGCCGCCTCCATGACGTCGAGCCCGGCGCGCTCGGTGACGCCACGCGTCAGGCCCACATAGGCTAGGATCTCCGACGTTGGCCGCGTCGCTTCGGCCACCATCCGGGCCGCCTGCGTGACCCAGAGCGAGGCCGTCTCGACGGCCGTCGCGCAAGCCGCGATCCGGGCTCGCTGGTAGGGGTCGTCACCCCGGCCGCGTGCCGAGAGATCCGCCCGGAACAGGTCGACAAGACGCTCGATGGCGCCGAGTTGCACGGCGCAGAAGCGCCACGCTCCCCCGAAGAAGGTTGGTTGAACGCGGTAATCGTCATCCTGCCCGATGATCTGGTCGGGTCCGATCTCCAGGCCGGTCAGATCGACCGTGCCGGTTGCCGACGACCTCATGCCCTGCGCGGTCCAACGCGAGAGATCATGGGGCGCGGCCGGGCCAAGACGCGGCATCGTCATGACGATGGCGTCGCCGCGGGTCGCAGGAACGATGGGGCGCGACAGAGAGCCCGCACCGGAGGCCAGGATCTTGGCGCCGCGCAACTGCCAACGTCCGCCCTCGGGTTCCAGCGTGACCGGGCCGGCGCCCTCGGCATTCCACACGCCGCAGAGCGCACCATCCTGGACGTCGGCCGCAAGCCGGCTCAGTTGCGACGGCGTGCCGTAACGGGCCACGAGCGCCACGGCGTTGACATGGCCCTCGTAGAGCCGCCCGACCGACAGGTCACCGCCCCCGATCAGCCCCAAGACGTCGCGCAAACGGTCGACCGCATCCGCCGAAACCAGTCCCGCACCATCGAGCAACTGCGGGAACGGTGCCATCATCAGCCCGGCAGCGTGCAAGAACGACAACGCGCCGGACGGAAAAGTGGCGGCAGCGTCGCACTCGGCCGCGTTGCAGAAAAGCTTTTCGGCCACCTGGGCCGCAATGGTCTTGACGTCGTCCGGCCCGCAGCGTCGTCGATCCGTCATTCCACTCGAACCCGATCCTGGCACCGCAGGCCAGCCTCGACATGAAGCACTGGTCCTACCGTCAGCAGCGTAGATCCTGCTTCCGCAACCTGAAAACACTGGCGCCCGTATAATTGGTCCAGTGATGTCGCGGAATATTGCAGTCCATCAGCAAGTCTTCGGAAAAGGACGCGCGCAGGTCGTATCGGTCGGGGATCGGGAAGATCATGCCGAGTGACTTGTGCAGCGTGTCGGTGCCGAAACGCCGCACATGCACCATAGGCCCGAAGCGTTGCAGCTTTTCCTCCAACGTCGCCTCGATGAGTTCGTCGGTGAAGCCGCCCGGCAGGATCGGCAGGCTGAACAACATGGAGCCGGTGTCGCTCAGCGAGCGGGCCAGGCGAATTAGCACGACCGCGTAATTGCATTCGATGTGTTCGAGCACGTGGTTGTGCACGATGAGATCGTAGTGGCCGAGCGGGAGGTCGAACACGTCCTCGCAGAGGTCGAATCGTTCGACGTCGAGCCCCGGATAGCGGCTCGGCTCGATATCGACGGCTCTGTAGCCGTCCCCGCCGATTTCCCGGAGCATGGCCGACAGGCCGCGCTCCGGCGCAAAATGCAGGATGCGACTGCCCTGCATCAGGCGCAGGCGCTCGGTGACGTGGAGGGCAGCCACGCGCGTGCGCTCCAGCGAGCCGCAATCGGCGCAGCGCACCCGCGGGCGCTTGGGCATGTCCGTGAAGGCGGCACCGCCGCAGATGTTGCATTGCATGGCGACAAAGTGCCTCGACGAACCGCCGACCGCAATGGCACCGGTTCGTCCGGCGTGGTTCTTCGGGCCCCGCCACGGCATCCGGGACCGGATTCGGCCGGTCGGAGCGGGTTCTCCAGCCTGCCGACCCGGTGATGTGAAGTTTCCGCTTCTGTCTGGGCCGGAATTGACAAAAATAGCAGCAAATGAACGCCCGTCCGGGCTGGAAACCTCGTCATGTCGCAATTCGTCTATCGCCCCTGCGTGGGAATCACGCTGTTCAATCAGGAGGGCTTGGTCTTTATCGGGCGTCGCCGTTCGAGACGGGCCGTCGACCCGGCCGCTGCCGGTTACGAATGGCAGATGCCGCAAGGCGGCATCGACGGGCGGGAGATGCCCCGCGCGGCGGCACTTCGGGAGCTACGCGAGGAGACCGGTATCTCGACGGTCTCGTTCCTGGCGGAGGCGCCGCAATGGCTCACCTACGACTTGCCTTCGGACCTTTCGCGTCGCAGCTGGAAGGGCCGCTACAAGGGTCAGACCCAGAAGTGGTTCGCGTTCCGTTTCGAGGGCGACGAGCGCGAGATCAACATCGAAAAGCCGGAAGGAGGCCATAAGCCCGAGTTCGACGCTTGGCGATGGGAACGGATCGAGCGGCTGCCAACGCTCATCATCCCGTTCAAGCGCCAGGTCTACGAAAGCGTGGTCAAGAGCTTCAGCGGCTTCGCGGCGGCTTGAGGCTTCGGGCGCACGCCTGGTCGGCGACCGTCCGTCGGACGAACAAGGAAGGTGCCATGACGCGCGCTCGTCTCGCGATCCTCTCGGTTCTCGCCGGCCTCGCCGCAGTGCCGGCGTTGGCCCAGGACAAAGGGACGCTCGACCCGAAACCCCTGCCCCCGCTGGCCGATCCATCGGACCCGCATCTGCCGGCCAAGCAGGTCTTCGGGCGGGTGCTGGCCCCGGCCGAGCTTCAGGCGCGCTCCATCGGGTTCTATGCCCGAGGCTGTCTCGCGGGCGCCCAGGCGCTGCCGATCAACGGGCAGACGTGGCAGGTGATGCGGCTGTCCCGAAACCGGAACTGGGGCAATCCGGTGCTGATCGCCTTTCTCGAACGGTTCGCCAAGATGGTGCCTTCGATCAACGGCTGGCCCGGCCTGCTGGTGGGTGATATCTCGCAGCCTCGGGGCGGCCCGATGCTGACCGGCCACGCCTCCCATCAGGTGGGGCTCGATGCCGACATCTGGCTTTCGCCCATGCCGGGCCGGGAACTGTCGCGCGGGGAGCGCGAGATGATGTCGGCCACCAACGTGGTCCGCCCGGACGGCAAGGACATCGACCCGACGAAGTGGACGCCCGAGCACCTCGCCCTCATCAAGGCGGCCGCCCAGCAGCCCGAGGTCGAGCGCATCTTCGTCAATCCGGCGATCAAGAAGGCGATGTGCCGGGAGGCCACCGGCGACCGGCGCTGGATGGCCAAGGTCCGACCCATGTGGGGCCACAACTATCATTTCCACGTCCGGATCGCCTGCCCCGAGGGCGAAGCGACCTGCGTCCCCCAAGAGCCGGTCGGCACCGGCGACGGCTGCGATGCCTCGCTCGCATGGTGGTTCCGGGAGGAGGTGCTCCACCCGCGGCTCAACCCCGACGCGAAGCCGAAGCCGCCCATCAGCATGGCCCAGATGCCGGAGGCTTGCCGCCAGGTCCTGGTGGCCCAATGACCCGGCTGCACGCGGCCTCGGACTAACGTCGCCGCGGCTTACTCCGCCGCGGAACTACTCCGCCGCGACACTACTCCGCCGCGAC
>CAXTME010000082.1:0-1347 GCA_964245215.1 uncultured Lichenihabitans sp. | reverse complement strand
ACTACTCCGCCGCGACACTACTCCGCCGCGACCCCGAGCCCGATCGGGCAGGAGACCCCCGTGCCGGCGAGATTACAATAGCCTCGCGGATTTCGCTTGAGATATTGCTGGTGGTATTCCTCGGCGAAGAAGAAGGTCGGCGCCGGCAGGATTTCGGTCGTGATCGGCCCCTTGCCCGAAGCGCTCAGCGCCTCTTCATAGGCGGCTTTCGAGGCTTCGGCCTCGCGGAGCTGCTCGGGCGTCGTCGTATAGAGGGTGGAGCGGTAGGTCGTGCCGACATCGTTGCCCTGGCGCATGCCCTGGGTCGGATCGTGGCTCTCCCAGAAGAGCTTCAACAGCGCCGCATAGGAGACGACCTTGGGATCGAAGGCGACCAGGACCACTTCGGCATGGCCCGTCCGCCCGGTGCAGGTTTCCTCATAGGTCGGGTTCGGCGTCTCGCCACCCTGGTAGCCCACCGCCGTCGTGTAGATGCCGCGGCCGAGTTGCCAGAACAGGCGTTCGGCACCCCAGAAGCATCCCATGCCGAAATAGGCCGTCTCGATCCCTTCCGGATAGGGACCCTTCAGCGGTGCATCGAGCACCAGATGGCGGTTGGACGTCGGGATCGGGGTCGGACGGCCGGGCAGCGCGTCGGCGGCCGAGGGCAGTGTGGTCTTTTTGCGGAACAGCATCAGCGGCTCTCCTGAACGAGGCATGGCCGTTATATAGGCTCGCTCGATCGCGACGGTAGACGGCGCCGTGCCCCGTGCTGCCGTCCGGGTTCGCTCAGCGACGGGAGCGTCCGATCGTCGGTGTCCGGGGCCTGCCGGCCGAGAACAGCAGCGCGCCGAGCACCCCCGTGACGACCCAGCCCGGCACCGCCAGCAGCCCGCGCATCAGCCTCTGCGCGGGATCCGGCCAATGCGTCGCGCCCTGCAGGAAGGCCGCGGTCGGCGCCGGGGCCAGCCAGGACGCGATGTCGCCGAAGGAGAACTGCAGCAATTGATGGGCCGCGATCGACCGAGTGCCATCGACCACCAGCCCCGAGAACGCGACGGCGAGAAGGATGAAACCCGCCGAACGAAGGATGAACCGGATCATGAAGGCTCGGGCACGAGAACCGCGCCGATGTAGCCCGGCGGCGTTCCGAGGAGCAAGGGCCGGAGCCGAACGGGTGGCTCCAACGACGCCTTGGCGCGGCCGCGAATCGGATTGCGCTCGCACGTGCAACCTCTATAAGTCGCGGCTCGCGACGCCGGACGGCGCCTGGCGTCGATCAACCACATCGACGCTGCGCCGCGGGTGCCGGTCGGAGGGGTGGCCGAGTGGTTGAAGGCGCACGCCTGGAAAGTGTGTATACGGGAA
>CAXTME010000081.1:0-21881 GCA_964245215.1 uncultured Lichenihabitans sp. | reverse complement strand
ACCGCCTTCATCCGCGACGGCGCCGGCCGTCCCGGTAGCGCCCCCGGCCGCGGCTTCTGCTTCTGCTGCCACTGCCGCGGCGGTCGCGTCGACACCGTCGAGAGAGTCCTCGCCATTACCCGCCGCTGAGCAACGGGTCGGTCCGGCAAACGCCGACGAAGGAGGGCGCACGACGAAACTGTCGCTCGCACCTCTCCCGGGCACCGCGACGACATCCGGCGTCGTGGCCTCCCCGCTTCCGCCACCGGCCCGTGCGGCGGAGACCGGACCACCAGCCGCGGCTCCGGCCGCCTCGGTGCAGGCCGGCACCCCGACACCCGCGACGGCGGCCACGGCAAGCCCGCCACCGACGTCTGCGGCGGACGCAAGCCTTGAAGCCGCGGCTCCGGACGCCTCGATGCAGGCCCGCGCCCCGACACCCGCGACGGCGGCCTCGGCGAGCCCGCCATCGACGTCTGCGGCAGACTTAGGCCTGCATGAAGCGGCTCCCTCCACCGGCGTGCAGCCCGACGCGCCCGGCGTCGAGACGGCCTCCAACGGCCCCGGTCCCGCAGCGGCTGCCACCGTCGGAGCCGCCACGACGACACCAGCGCCGGTGACGCAGTCTAACTTGACGCCGGCCAGCGGGGCGCAGACGTCGGCCAGGCCTGCGACGGCTCGGCCCGTCGCGATTGCCTCTGCTTCGTCCGCCGGCGCTCCGCGTGCATCCGCGTCGCCGACAAACGCAACGGCCGCTGCGGCCGCGCTCGCCGACGAGAACGGAGACGGCGCGGATGCGTCGTTCTCCGGCCCGGGCCATCCCGCAGCATCGAATCCCGGTCTCGATCCCGACTCTGTCGACCCTGCAACTCCGGTGGCCGGACCCGTGGGCACGGACGAGGCGGCGATCGGCTTATCGGCGGGCCAACAGGTCACGGCGGCGCTGTCCAGTCTGGCGGGCGCCTCCGGCTCCGCCGGTGACACGACGGTCGGCGACGCCGGCTCCCTCGATGTGAGCGCGACACCCGGCGCAGCCCCGGCCGGCAAAGTAACGGCGACGGCCGACGGCGGTCGCGAGATCGTCGTCAAGCTCGATCCGGAGCATCTCGGCAGCGTTCAGATCCGTCTGAAGATGAACGGCGATAAAGTCGATGTCAGCATCACGGTCGATAACCCGAGCACGCTCAACCTTCTCAATCAGGATCGTCACCTGCTCACCTCGGCCGTGTCCTCGCTGGGTCTCGGCAGCGGTCCCCTGCTCCTCTCGCCGGGCGGCTTCGATGGCTCGTCCCAGTCGTCGGGTCCAGCCGGCGGAGGCTCGGACGTGAACGGATCCTCGAGCCACGACAGCGAGGCGTTCAGCTCCGGCGATCCAGCCGGTGCCGGTCAGAATCGACGCGGCAAGGACCGGGCAGCGGCGAGCGACGCGGTCGAGAAGCCGGAGGCTGACGCTCCGGCATCCATCTCACAGGCGCGAACCGAGGGGCTTTATGTCTAAGTCTTCAGGCCTTTCGGCGGCGGGCGCCTTCGCGCTCTGGAGCTGCCTCCCGGCCATGGCGGCCTCCGCGGCTCCCCCCGGCAGCAGTGGCGTGGCTCCGGTCCGGAGCTGCGAGGCGCAGGTGGCCGCTGCCGCCAAACGCTACGACATTCCGCTCGCCGTGTTCTACTCGGTCGGTCTGCTCGAAACCGGCGGCCGCAACGGCCTTCAGCCTTACGCGATGAACATCGAGGGGCGTGCGTCTTCCAATCCCTCGCTGGAGGCGGCCCTGGCGACCTTCGACGCCGCTCACCGCCGCGGCGCTTCTTTGATCGACATCGGCTGCATGCAGATCAACTACCGCTGGCACGGCGACAAGTTCAGCTCGGTGACCGAGATGTTCGACCCTGCCCGGAATGTCGATTACGCGGCCCGCTTCCTGCGCGAGCTGAAGGAGCGGGAGAAGACCTGGACGCTGGCGGTCGCCCGTTACAATGCCGGGCCGAACAACAACGCCGCACAGAAGCAATACGTGTGTGGCGTGATCCGCAAGATGGTGAACAGCGGCTTCGGCTCCTGGACCGTCAATGCCCGATCCTTCTGCGGCGAACCGGCTTCCGGTCCCGCATTAAGCGCCGCCAATGAGCAAACACGGGCGAGCCAGCGGTAGAAAACCTGCATCCGTTCGTTAACGTTAACGCTTAATTTCTACTTCGGCGACAAGGTAATGACGACATCGCGGTTCGACCGTTCGGCGCAAGCCTGATGCTTCATCACTGATCGCATTCGAACAACGAGAGACACATCATGAGCCTCTTCGGTACACTCAATACTGCCGTCTCGGGAATGTCGGCCCAGGCCAACATGTTGGGCACGATCGGCGACAACATCGCCAATGCCGGGACGACCGGCTACAAGCAGGCCACTATCGACTTCGAGACGCAACTCGGCACCCAATCCGCCTCGAGCTATACGGCGGGCGGCGTGCAATCCGCGGTCCGCTACGGCATCAGCGCCCAAGGCACGCTGGCGTCGACGACATCGACGACGGATCTCGGGGTCCAGGGCAACGGCTTCTTCGTCGTGCAGGACTCGAACGGCGCCACGGCCTTGACACGGGCCGGCTCCTTCGTGGCGAACGCGGCCGGCAACCTCGTCAACACCGCGGGCTACGAACTCATGGGGTACAACCTGACCGATGGTTCGTCGGCGACCGCGAACGGCGTGGGCGGGTTGCAGGTGATCAATCTGTCGAAACAATCCCTGAGCGCGAGCCCGTCCACCGCCGGAACCATCAATTTCAACCTGTCGTCCAATGCCACGGCGGTGACCGGCGACACGCCGGCCTCCAACGCCGCCGATGCGGCCTATACGTCGAAGACGTCGGTCGCCGCCTATGACAATCTCGGCAACCAGGTGACGCTCGACGTCTACTTCACAAAAACGGGCGCCAATACGTGGGAAGCCACCACCTACAACCAGGCTGATGCGGCCTCGGGCGGCGGCTTTCCCTACGCCGCCGGGTCCTTGGGTTCACAAACCCTGGTCTATGACTCGACGACGGGAAAACTCGCCTCGGTCGATGGTGCCACCACGCCGCTCGGCTTGACGGTGCCGATCCCGAACGGAAAGACGCTGTCGATCGACGTCGGCCATTCGACCCAGCTTGCGGCCGACTTCAATGTCGCAACGGCCACCATCGGCGGCAGTGCCCCGAGCAAGCTCGATCATATCACCATCGGAACGGACGGCACCGTCACATCGGTCTACGCGAACGGCGTCCAAACGCCGAGCTACCGCATTCCACTCGCCAATGTGCCGAGCCCGGACAACCTGACGTCGCTCACGGGCAACGTCTACGAGCCGAGCCTGACCTCGGGCCAGATGACCGTGGGGACGGCCCAGACGGGTAGCCTCGGCGCGATCGAGTCCAACAGCCTCGAGAACTCGACGGTCGATCTCGCCACGCAACTCACGATGATGATCACGGCCCAGCGGAGTTACGAGGCGAATTCCAAAGTCATTCAAACCACGTCCGACCTTCTCAGCACGGTCGATCAACTCCACAGCTAAAGCCTCGGCGAGCGTCGCGCATAGGACGATACCATGGGTCTCTCGACCACTCTCAACATCGCGCAATCGGCGCTGGCGACGAACTCGGCGCTAACGACACTCGTGTCACGCAACATAGCGGGCGTGAACGACTCACACTATTCGTCTCGATCTGCAGATCTGATCACGACACCTTACGGCAGCCAGATCGGTCCGATCCGGGCTGCCACCGACGACGCTCTGTTCTATCATCTGCTTCAGGCGAAGTCGGATTCTTCAGCAAGTTCGGCCGTGTCGACCGGCCTCGACAAGATCAACGAAACGCTCGGTTTGAGCACCGCCACGACGACCGACACCTCGCCCGCCACCATGCTCGGTGCGCTGACGAGCGCCCTCCAGCAATATGCGGCGTCCCCGGTCGACACGAGTCTCGGCCAGGCCTCGGTCACGGCCGCCAAGAGTCTGGCCGCCAACCTGAACGACGCCTCGGCGATGGTTCAGAGTGTCAGGACGGATGCCGACAACGGCATCGCCGCAGCGGTCACGACGATCAATGCCCTGCTCAAGCAGTTCGGCGATGCGAACAACGCCGTCATCACGGCCACATCCGCGGGCGCCGACGCGAGCGACGCGTTGGATCAGCGCAACGAGGTTCTCTCGGACCTTTCCGAACAGATCGGCATAACCACGGCCACGACCGGCAATGGCGGATTGGCGATCTACACGGATGGTGGCGCGACTCTGTTCCAAGGGACGGCGCGCAGCGTCACGTTCTCGCCGAACAGCACCTATGTGCAGGGCCTCAAGGGCAATGCGGTCATGGTGGACGGAGTCCCGGTGACGGGTGCCAACGCCACCATGGCCACCAGGAGCGGCAAGATCGCCGGGCTCACGCAGATGCGCGACACCACCGCGGTAGCCTACGGCAACCAGCTCGACCAGATCGCCAACGCCTTGATCACCGGCTTCTCGGAATCGGACCAGACCGGAGGAGGTGCGCCGACCGTGGCGGGCCTGTTCACGGCCGCGGGTTCGACAACCTTGCCTACCTCGACCACCGGGCTCGCTTCGCAGATCACGGTCGCGACCACCGTCGATCCTAGCCGGGGCGGCAGCGTGGCGTTGCTGCGCGACGGCGGCATCGGAGCTCCGGGCAACAATGCCTATACGGCCAATACGACGGGCGGCGCGAGCTACTCGGCGCATCTCACGGCGCTGATCGGCACGCTCGATACCGCCCAGAGCTTCGACCCGACATCCGGCGGCGCCGCATCGGGCACGCTGTCGGATTACGCCGCGTCCTCCGTGGGCTGGTTCGAGACCACGCGGCAGGACGCGTCGACGACATCGACCAACAAGGCCGCCGTCGTTGCCCAGACGACGACGAACCTGTCGAGCGAAACGGGTGTGAACCTCGACGAGCAGCTGAGCAAGATGCTCGATCTCGAACATTCCTATCAGGCGTCGGCCGAGCTGATGACCACGGTGAAGAGCATGCTCGATTCGCTTCTTTCCGCCGTCAACTGATCCGGCCACCCGCACGGTTCAATAGTGCATCGAATGCATCAACAAGCATCGTCGTGATCGCCGCAGATCCGATCCTTCCGGGTCCGTCGGGCGAGACAGGATGAGCGACAACACGCGATGGAGCCTCACGTGCTTTCGATTTCCACCCCAGCCCTCGTTGCGGCCCCACGCTTGAGCGTCACGCAAGCCCAGGCTGCCCTGTCCAAGGCGCAGATCGAGCTTTCGAGCGGCAAGCTTGCCGATATCGGCATCGGGCTCGGCAACCAAACCGGTCAATACGTGTCCTACAACACGCAGCAAAGCCGCCTTCAGGCCCTGACGCAAGGCAATGAGACGACGAAGACGCGGCTTTCCACCACGACAACCTCCCTCGATGCGCTGCGCACGACGGCCAACGCGTTCATGTCGGCCATGACAGAAGCGACGACCGCCGGGTCGATCCCCGATTCGCTCGTCATCAGCAGCAGCAACAACCTCGACGCATTGGTCGCCAACCTCAATACATCCGTCGGCAACCAATACATTTTCGGCGGCATAAACTCTTACCAGCAGCCCGTTGCCCAGTATACGGCAACGCCGGCTTCCGCGTCGAAGCAAGCGGTCGACGACGCGTTCTCCGCCGCATTCGGCACGTCGCAGAGCTCCGCCGCCGCCGGATCGATCAGCGGCGCCGACATGAAGACGTTCCTCGACGGATCATTTTCGTCGCTCTTCGACGCTTCATCGTTCTCGTCGACTTGGTCCAGCGCCTCCGACACGGTCGTGTCGAGCCGCATCTCGACGACACAGACCGTGGACAGCTCGGTCAGCGCCAACAGCGATCCGTTCCGCCAGTTGGCGCAGGCCTACACGATGGTGAAGGAATTCGGCACGTCGAACTTCAACTCCGTGGCCGGGCAAGCCGTCCTGGCATCGGCGACGCAGCTCATCTCGAACGCCGTCTCCGGACTGACCACCATCGAGAGCGGCGTCGGCGTCTCGCAGTCGGCCGTATCGGACGCCGACGACACGATGGCGACCCAGATCGATTTCCTGTCCTCGCAGGCCAACGCCCTGGTGGCCGTCGATCCCTCGATGCTCGCGACCCAGATCAGCGGGCTGCAAACACAAATCCAGGCCTCCTACGAGATAACCTCTCAACTTCAGCAATTAAGCTTGGTCAGTTACCTGAAGTGACCATCATGGTCACGAAGCGCAGCCGCAGGAAGCAGAATGTATCAGTATTCCTACGCCGATATCCTAGCCGACAATGCCTCGGAGTCACGGGCGCGAGAGCGTCAGGCCCTCGATCACGCCGTGGCGCTGCTCGAGAGCGCGGCCCTGACGTCACCGGGTTCGACCGGCGAGAGCAAGGCTTTGGACTTCACCGTCGAACTCTGGGCGTCCTTCATCAAGGATCTCGCCCATCCCGGCAATGCCTTATCGGATCAGTTGCGGGCCAGTCTGATGTCCATCGGACTTGGCGTCATCGCCGAAGCCACCAGGATCGTGCAAGGCCATTCGCGCGACCTGACGGGCCTTGCCGAGATCTGTGCCATCGTCCGTGACGGTCTGAACTAGGAGCTTCCATGCACATAACGTTGCGGGCCAACGAGAAGATTTTCATCAACGGCGCGGTCCTCAAGGTCGATCGCAAGACGTCGATCGAGCTGATGAACGATGCCGTCTTCCTCCTCGAGGCTCATGTCATCCACGAACGGGACGCGACGACGCCGCTCCGCCAACTCTACTACATCGTTCAGTTGATGTTGATGGAGCCGGGAGAGCGAGCCGAGAACAAGACGATGTTCCAACAGCAGATCGCGGCCATGCAGGCGGTCTATACCGAACCCGCGATCCTGGACGGACTCGTCAAGATCGGTGCCCTGGTGCTCAAGACGCGTCATTTCGAGGCCTTGAAGGTCATCCGGTCGCTGCTGCCCGTGGAGGATCGGCTGACGGGACGCGACGTGGAGAGTTCAACAAGGCTCGGACCATCCGTCCAGGGGCAGAGCTCCCGGCTTCGGTCGGTCGCGGTGCCGCTCGCACAAGCCTGTTGAAACCCTCTTAAGAGGATGGGGCTGCGTTTTCTACCGACGTCAGCCTCGGACAGGTTTCAGCCCGTAGCTCTTTGTGGGCCATGCCTTCGCCGACCACCCGCTTTCGCGGACGACCCGCTCTTTGCGGACCATTGGGCATGGCACCGATGCAACCGTTCAGGAAGGGTTCCGAATGACGAGTGTCCTCAGCGCGACCTCCACCCTGCCGCAGGCGTCGTCCACGTCGAGTTCGACCTCGACGAGTTCGAGCACGAGTTCGTCGACCGCCACGCCGACGGTGGATTACACGGAGTTCCTTCAGCTTCTCGTGCAGGAGCTCAAGAACCAGGACCCTTCGAGTCCTTCCGATCCGACCCAGTTCGTCAGCCAGATCGCGACCTTCTCGAACGTCGAGCAGGCCGTGCAGAGTAACGCCACTTTGACGTCGCTCCTGACCACGACGGCGCTGTCTCAGGCCGAAAACGCCATCGGCAAGACCGTGACGTCGGCCGATGGCAAGACCACGGGCGTCGTCAAATCCGTGGCCCTGACCAGCGGCGGCGTCGCGACCGCAACGCTCACGTCCGGCGCGACCCTGACCCTCGATTCCACGGTCACGGTCAGCAGCAGCTCATGAACGAGGCCGACGCCCTCGGGCTGCTTCAGAGCACGATCTGGACCATCGTGATGGCGGCAGGTCCCGGCGTCATCACGGCCATGGTGGTGGGAATCGTGATCGCGCTGTTTCAGGCCTTGACGCAGATCCAGGAGATGACGCTCACCTTCGTGCCCAAGATGGTCGCGATGCTCCTGGTCCTGACCTTGTCGGCGTCCTTCATCGGCTCGCAAATCTTCATCTTCACCGAGCAGGTCTACGCCCGCATCGAAAAAGGGCCCTGAGGCCGAAAGCCTGCGATCGCCGGGTCGACACACTGCGAAGACCCGCTTCCAAGAGAGCTCCATCCACCCCGGCGCAAGCTCCATCGCCCAAGCTCGTCGCGGATCTCGGTGCACGTCACGCGATGCGCCGGACGACAGCAGGGCGTCATGAGCATAGCCACAATCTCCCCGATCAAGGCCGCGGGCGGCAGCGCCAACTCGCGCAACACGCCTCCTGCCTCACTGCGCAAGAGCTCGCGCGACGTCGGTTTCGCGATCGGCATCGTGGCGATCCTCTCGATCTTCTTCCTCCCGATCCCCAGTTTCCTGATCGATCTCGGGCTTGCCTTCTCGATCGCACTGTCCGTCCTGATCCTGATGGTGGCGCTCTGGATCGAGCGGCCGCTCGAGTTTTCGGCCTTCCCGACCGTCCTGCTGGTCGCGACACTTCTGCGCCTGTCGCTCAATATCGCGACCACGCGTCTGATCCTGTCCAACGGTTCCGAGGGCGCCA
Organism: uncultured Lichenihabitans sp.; assembly: GCA_964245215.1. Classification (GTDB taxonomy): domain Bacteria; phylum Pseudomonadota; class Alphaproteobacteria; order Rhizobiales; family Beijerinckiaceae; genus Lichenihabitans. The sequence goes on along the minus strand of CAXTME010000081.1, from coordinate 13,435 downwards.
ACGCGGCGGGCTTCATCATCGGCGGCTTCTCGCGCCTCGTGATGAGCGGCGACTTCGTCATCGGACTGATCGTCTTCGCGATCCTGCTCACCATCAACTTCGTTGTGATCACCAAGGGCGCGACCCGCATCGCCGAGGTCGGGGCGCGCTTCACCCTCGATGCCATCCCGGGCAAGCAGATGGCCATCGATGCCGACCTCGCGGCCGGCCTGCTCACCGACAAGGAAGCCCAGAGCCGCCGCCGGGAACTCGAGGAGGAAAGCGCCTTCTTCGGCTCGATGGACGGCGCCTCGAAATTCGTCCGCGGCGATGCGGTCGCGGGGCTCATCATCCTGTCTGTCAACATCTTCGGCGGCATCGTGATCGGCGTGACGCGGCACGGCATGCCGCTCGGCGAAGCCGCCGATGTGTTCGCCAAACTGTCGGTCGGCGACGGTTTGGTGTCACAGATCCCGGCCCTCATCGTGTCGCTCGGCGCGGCCCTTCTCGTGTCCAAAGGCGGCACCCGGGGTTCGACCGAGAAAGCCGTGCTGAACCAGCTCGTGCACTTTCCACGCGCCCTCTTCGTCGCGGCCCTGATGATGTTCGTCCTCGCGGTCGTGCCGGGTCTGCCCTTCGTGCCATTCGCGGCGCTCGGCGGCGTGATGGTGTTCGTGGGCTACAGCCTGCCGCGCAAGCTCGCGGCCCAGCACGCCGCCGAGGCCGCGAAGGCGGCCGAGAATGCCGACGCCGAAGCGGCCGCCGACACCAAGAGCTCCGTCAAGGAGGACCTGCGCACGGTCGAGATCGAGATCGTGATGGGCAAGCAGCTGGCCGCCAAGCTCCTGCCGACCCAGGCCGAACTAGCTCACCGCGTCACCAAAATGCGCCGCAAGTTCGCCCGCCAGTACGGCTTCGTGGTTCCGGATATCAAGGTCAGCGACAGCATGGACGTCGCCCCCAAGACCTACCAGATCAAGATCCACGGCACGGTGGTGGCGTCGCAGGAGCTGCGGCTCGGCGAGTTCCTGATCATCACGGGTGACGGCCGCAGGCCCGACCTGCCCGGGCAGGACGTGCGCGAACCCGCCTTCGGCATGAAGGCCGTCTGGGTCTCGGACGCCTATCTGGCGGAAGCCAAGCGGCAGAACTTCCAACCGGTCGACACGCTCTCGATCCTGCTGACCCACGTGTCCGAGGTGATCCGCAACAACCTCGCCCAGCTCCTGTCCTACAAGGACATGCGGGGGCTGTTCGACCGGCTCGAACCCGAATACAAAAAGCTGATCGACGACATCTGCCCATCGCAGATTTCCTATTCGGGCCTGCAGGCCGTGTTGAAGCTGCTGCTCGGCGAACGCGTCTCGATCCGCAACCTCCACCTGATCCTCGAAGCCGTGGCCGAGATCGTGCCGCATGTGCGGCGATCGGAACAGGTGGCCGAACATGTGCGCATCCGCATGAGCCAGCAGATCTGCGGCGATCTCGCCGACAATGGCGCCCTGAAGGTGCTGCGCCTGGGCAACCGCTGGGATCTCGCGTTCCACCAAAGCGTCAAGCGGGACGCCAAGGGCGATGTCGCCGAGTTCGAACTCGATCCCCGCATGGTCGAACAGTTCGGCCAGGAGGCCTCGGCCGCCATCCGCGAGCGCATGGACCAGGGCCACAGTTTCGTGTTGATCGCGGCGCCGGAAGTGCGCACCTATGTGCGGATGATCATCGAGCGCATGTTTGCGACCCTGCCGGTCCTGTCGCATCTCGAGATCGCCCGGGGCCTCGACATCAAACCCCTGGGCACCGTCTCGTGAACCGAGGCTCGCGGGGACGTTGACGTGCTGAACGACACGGCATCGTCCTCGGTCATCGCGGCTTTCGTCGTGTTCAGCCGGATCGGGGCCTGCCTGATGATCATGCCGGGCTTTTCGAGCCCGCGCGTCCCCGTGCAGGTCCGGCTCTTCATCGCCATCGCGGTGTCGCTCGCCTTGACGCCCCTGCAGATCGATAGCGTGCGGCCCCTGATCGAGGATGGCGAGCCCGTCACGCTGCTGCGTCTCATGGGATCCGAACTTCTCATCGGCAGCGCCATCGGGCTTCTCGGGCGGGTCTTCTTCATCGCGCTGGAGTTCATCGGGACGGGGATCGCCATGTCGGTCGGCCTCAGCGCCAACATCGGAGCCCCCATCGACGACAACGAACCGTTGCCCGCGCTCACGACCTTGCTGACGCTGGCCGCCACGGCCCTGATGTTCCTGACCGACCTGCATCTCGAAGTCTTCAAGGCCCTGGAGGCCTCCTATACGAGCTTGCCGATCTCGGGTGGCTTCGCGCCACAGTTCGTCCTCGGGCAACTGGCCACCAAGACCAACGAGGCCTTCCTGCTCGGCCTGCGGATCGGCAGCCCTTTCCTGATCTTCTCGCTGGTCATCAACATGGCGCTCGGGTTCATCGGCCGCCTCGTGCCGGGGATACAGAGCTTCTTCCTCTCGGCGCCCTTCCTGCTGCTCGGCGGTCTTCTGCTCCTGTCTCTGATCGTCCGCCCGATGTTGATGATCTTCATCGAACAGTTCAGTCACTTCCTGGTGAGCGGATGAACGATCGCCTCGTCGGCATGAAGCGCATTCTCAAGGTGCAGGATCAGGTCAAGCGCATCGCCGACTGGCGCGTCGCAGAAGCCGAACGTCACCAGCGCGAGATCGAGGACGCCCAGCAGGTGCTCGCCGCCTACCTCGCCGAGACCGCCCTCGAAGGAGCGCTCGCGGCCGCGGCCGTCGCCCAGGCGCGACGGCTCGTCCGGCGCGGAACGGATGCGGCCGAGAGCCTCGCGGATGAGACCCATAAGGCGCGGGAAGCCCAGGGACGCCAGAAGCTCGTGGCACGTTTCGTCGCCGCCCTCACTCACGACGATCGTGTGGCCCGGGAACGCAAGGATCTCGCTGCTCTGATCGAAGTCTTCACGAACCGGGCGGCGCGGCCGGACCCGGACGCGGAGCCGGACCACCCGGCGACATAGAGCCTGGCACGTTCAATCGAGCCACTTCCTGACGATCGCCTCGGTGGCTCCATTCAGCCCTTGCACATGGAGGTACTGGTCGACGAAAGCCTTGAAGACCGGATCCCGTGGCAGGAGGAAACCCTTTTCGGAATGGTCGTAGGGGCGGTCCGGATGGATGGCGCAGAGGCCGGGATTGAGTTTCTGCTGCAACCGCGTCTCCACCCCGTCGGTGATCATCACGTCGGCCCTTCCCTCGGCGATCTCGCGGAAGATCGTGGTGTTGTCCGGATAGACCCGGATCTGTGCCTGCGAGAGATGACCGCGATCGAAGGCCTCGTTGGTGCCGCCGGGGTTGACCACGACGCGCACCTCGGGGCGATCGATCGCCTCCAGCGACGCGAACCGGGCCGCATCGGCGCAGCGCGCGATGGCGGCTTTGCCGTCGAGGTCGGTGGGGGCTGTGAAAAGCCCGACCTTCTGCCGCTCGAGCGTGATCGATACGCCACCCGCCGCGAGGTCGAATTTCCCCGCCTTGAAATCCGCCATCAGGGTGGACCAGGTGGTCTTCACGTACACCGGTTCGGCGCCGAGCGCCTTGGCGAGCCCGGCCGTCAGGTCGACGTCGATCCCCGAAAAGCTCCCCGTCGAGGGATCGTAGAGGCTGAACGGCTTGTAGTCGCCGGTGAGCCCGATGCGCAGTTGCCTGCGCGTCATCACGCTGTCGAGCAGGCTCGGCGTCGGCGCACTCGCGACTTCGACCATCGGGCCGGAGGGCAAAACGGCCTGGGCCCGGGCAGGCCCGAGCAGGCTCAAGGCGCTCAACGCCAGCATCAGGCTTCGCCGGACCGTCATCGCACTCTCTCCCGAACACGCGACCCTGCGACAGGCATGCCCGATCCGAGGTTCGCCAGCATCGTCGATCGATCCATCCACGCTACCATTTCGGGCAGCGACTCTTCACAGTTCCATCGCGCATTGTCAGGAACCGGGCGGTCGCGGCGCGGACCGATGCTGAAATGGGCGCTGATTTCTTCATCGTTTCGGTCGTCGCCGGTGTGTTCGGTTTTGGCGGCATCTCGGCCGCGGCGGGAGGCATCGCCAAGATCCTGTTCTTCATCTTCGTCGTGATCTTCGTCATCTTCCTGGTGCTGGGCATCATGGCGGGCGAAGCGATCTTCTGAGCGAAGCCTGTGACCGGTCGGCCCTAACGCCGGAAGCGCTCGGGCGGGGCACCGGCCAGGCCGGCCGCATCGCGGACGAAGAGGTGCTTCAGGGCCGGCAATCGATCGACGAGACCCAGCCCAAGGTCGCGCAGCAGCCTCGCGGGCAGGCGATCGTTCGAGAACAGCCGGTTCAATCCGTCGGTGGCGCCGGCCATGAGCACGGCGTCGAAGCGGCGAGCCCTTTCGTAAGCTTCGAGGTTATCCGGCGTCGCGGGGTCGAGACCAAGGTTGAGAGCCTCGGCCGAGCCTTCCGAAAGAGCCGCCGCGTCGCGCAGCCCGAGGTTGAGCCCCTGTCCGGCCAGAGGATGGATGGTGCGGGCCGCGTCGCCGAGCAGCGCGAAGCGGTGAGCGACGAGCCGCCGCGGAAGCATGAGGCGAAGCGGATAGGCGCGGGGCTCGTCGTCGAGCGTCAGCGTTCCGTAGCCGTGCCCGATGCGGCTTTCCAGCGCCTCCAGGAACGCCGGCCGGGGCAAAGCCGCGAGGCGGCGAGCCTCCCCGGGCTCGAGCGTCCAGACCAGCGAAAAGCGCCGCTCCGAACCGTCCTCGGCTTTGAGCGGCAGAACGGCCAGCGGGCCTCCGGGCAGGAAATGCTGTGTGGCACGACCGTCGTGAGGCAGCGTATGCGACACGGTCGCCACGATGCCCGCCTGGTCGTAATCCCAACCGATCGTGCCGATCCCGGCGGCCTCGCGCAGACGAGACCGTCCTCCGTCGGCCGCCACCAACAGCCGAGCCCCGAAGCTTGCCCCGCCGCTCGATACGGTGAGGATCGGCCCGTTCCGACGGAAGCCGTCTACCTTGGCGTCCAGGATCTCCACTCCGGCAGCGCGTGCGGCGTCGAGCAGGGCGCCGCGCAGCCGGTCCTGGAACACCATGTGGGCGAAGGGTTCGTCGGGTTCGGCCTCGCCGTCGAATTCGAGAAAGACCGGACGCGGCGCATCGTCGTCACGGCTGTCCGTGATGACCATGTCGATCATGGGCTGCGCCTCCTCGGCGACAGCCCCCCAGACACCGAGGCTGTCGAGAAAGCGGCGCGAGCCCGCCGCGACCGCGACGGCGCGCAAGGTGCGGGCTGCTGTGCCGGACACGGCGAAGCTCGGATCCGCGACGGCGACCCGGGCTCCACCCGCACCCCGGCGCAGCGCGAGCGCGAAGGCAAGACCGGCAATGCCGCCCCCCGCCACGAGGACATCCTTCGTCTCGCTCATCGAACGCATCCTCGGTTGGTTTCGGTTCTGGAGAGCCCGCATGCGAGCGTCAAGCCGCCATGTCCGAAGCACGGTCACTTCGTGATCGATCCGAGGGCACCCCGATCGATGAGGCGGGAGCGCAGCGATGGCTTCGACCGAAATAGCCGTCAAAACCGGTACCAAAAAGCTAAATAAATCATCTTTGTGCTTATTTTTTGACCTTCATCAGGCGCTTGATTAAGCAATTAGCTCATGTAATATGCTGACAGCTGGGGCGGCAACGGCCGCTGACACGGCCAATGAAGGGAGAGAGGCAATGGACAACAACGCGTATCGCGAATCGTGGGATCGTCAGGACAACGGTGCGATGGCAACCGAGGCCGACGCCTTGAAACCGGCGGCCGATCAGCTCCCCGTGGGCGAGGTCGAGTTCGGCAGCGGCTGGTACCACGACGAGGCGATCAAGGAGTCCGAACAGCCCGCGTCACGGAAGCATTAGGCTCGCGCCGCCTCGGCGCAGCGCGCGCCGACGGGAGGCCCGACGATGACACACCGGATCGATTGACATCGGACCGATCGAGGAGGCCGAGCGGCAACGCTTCGGCCTCTTTTGCTTTTTCACGTCGCGGATGCGCCTGCCGATCGCAACTGGCGCAGTCTGGACCACGAGGGCAACGCGGCCTTAAGGTCGCGCGTGGAGGATCTTCCGATGCTCGACCGCGTGCCGCGTCCCGACGATACTCTGCCTTCGTTTCCCGCGAACGCGGCTCCCGATCTCGTGGCTCAGGCGCGGGCTTGGCTCGGGCGGCTCGCGAGCGAACGAAGGATGTCGGAAAAGACCGTCGAGGCCTATGGCCGAGACCTGCGGCAGTTCCTGTCGTTCCTGGCCCAGCACCACGGTGAGCTACCCGGGCTCGTCACATTCGCGCAGCTGGCTCCGACGGATCTCAGAGCCTTCATGGCGCACCGGCGCCGTGAGGGCGTGGAAAACCGTTCGTTGTCGCGCAACCTTGCAGGACTTCGGTCCTTCGCGCGCCACCTCGAACGCGAAGAATGCGGCAAAGCAGCGGTCTTTTCCGCCGTGCGCAGCCCAAAGATCGCGCGTCGCCTGCCGAAGCCGATCGCGATCGAAGCCGCCAGGGAGATGACGGATCCGGGAACCCGGGCCGGCGAGGAGCGCGCCGATTGGGTGCTGGCGCGCGACGCCGCCGTGCTGGCGTTGCTCTACGGAGCCGGCCTGCGCATCAGCGAGGCGCTCGGCCTGACCCGCGCCGAAGCTCCGGTCGGCGGCCGGGACAGCCTTACGGTCACGGGTAAGGGCCGCAAGACCCGCACCGTCCCGATCATCCAGCCGATTGGACGGGCGGTCGCAGGGTATCTGGCGCTCTGCCCGATCGCGCTGCCGGACGACGGACCGCTCTTCGTCGGCGTGCGCGGCGGGCCGCTTTCGCCCCGCATCATCCAGCTCGCGGTGGAGCAGTTGCGCGGCGGGCTCGGCCTACCGGCCAGCGCCACACCGCATGCCCTGCGCCATTCCTTTGCGACGCACCTGCTCGGACGCGGCGGCGACCTGCGCTCCATCCAGGAGCTCCTCGGCCATGCCTCGCTCTCGACCACGCAGGTCTACACGGCGGTCGACTCCCAGCGCCTGATTGCGGCGTACCGGGCCGCGCATCCGCGCGCACGCTGACGATGCGGCTCGCGCGCGACGCCGTCCTGGTGCTGCTTTGGCTGTGTCTGCCCATGGGATCGGCCGTGGCGCAGGCCGCTGTTCCGCAATTGCGCGTCACTCTGACCTTGCCGCCCGAGGTGGTCTTCGCCGCCCCGCGGGACGGCTGCGACCCCGACGATGTGCCAGACGCGCCCGTGCGCGCCTATCGCGATGCCGAGAACGGGATCGTGATGTTCGGCCTTCATTACGACAACCGCGCCTTGAAGGGACCCTCCTTCGGAAGCCTCAGGATCGATTGCCACATCGTCTATCCGTCGCACGGCGATCCGGACCCTGCCCGATACGACGACCGCAGCTGGATCGCAGCCACCTGGACCGCCGACGGGCGAGCGGTTTCGGCGCTCGTCCACCACGAGTACCAGGCCAACGCCCACCCCGGTCGATGCCGCTTCCCGGACTATATGCAGTGCTGGTTCAACACCGTGCTCGAAGCGGGTTCGACCGACGGCGGCAACGATTTCGCGCGGCCCGCCGTCGTCGTGGCGTCGGCCCCGTTCCGCCAGGACCAGGACCAGGGACGTCATCGCGGCTTTTTCAACCCGTCGAACATCGTGTCGGGCGGGCGCTATTCCTACTTCATGGCATCGACCACGGGTTGGAGCGATGGCGACCAGGCCGGGGGCGTCTGCCTGTTCCGCTCGGATCGGCCGCAAGATCCTGGATCGTGGCGGGCCTGGGACGGGCATGCCTTCACGATCCGGTACGCGGACCCTTACCGGGCGAGCCCGCATCCTGCGCCCTGCGCCGTGATCTCGCCCTTTCCCGCCCCGGTGGGCTCCATCGTCAGGGTCGAGCCGGGCGGGCTTTGGCTCGCGGCATTTCAGGCCAAGGCCGATGCCGGCGCCTTCCCGGTGTCGGGCTTTTATACCGCGACCTCGCGCGATCTGCTGCACTGGAGCGATCCGCGCCTGCTCGTGCCCGGGCCGACGCTCTACGACGACGCCTGCACGGCCGGCGGACCTCTGATCAGCTACCCGGTCCTGCTCGACCCCTCGTCGACGTCGCGCAATTTCGATCGCTCCGGAACCAGGGCCGATCTCTACTACGACGTCCTGATCACCGAGGGCTGCACCATCACGGGCCGTCGCAGTCTGGTCCGGCGCGGGGTCACGATCAGCGCGATGCGGTGACCGCCGCGGACGTCCCGCAATGATGCTTTAAACCTAACCGAGAGAAGAACAATCGTCCTAATGGCTGATTAGGATTCCGGCGACATGATGGGTGGCACGCAATCCGAGGTTTGATCATGACGTCCCCCAATTACCGTCTCGTGACCCGTAGCGATTTCGACGGGCTGGTTTGCGGCATGTTGCTGCGCGAAGCCGATCTCATCAGCGAGATCAAGTTCGTCCATCCGAAAGACATGCAGAACGGCACAGTGCCGATCACGAGCCAAGACATCATCACGAACCTACCCTATGTCGATGGCTGCTACCTCGCCTTCGACCATCATTCGAGCGAGATGGTGCGCACGAACGGGCGGCAGACCTATAACCACGTCATCGACCCCGGCGCCCCCTCGGCGGCCCGCGTCGTCTACGATTACTACGGCGGCCGGTCGTCGTTCCCGAACGTGAGCGAGGAGCTCATGACCGCGGTCGACAGGGCGGATTCGGCGCAGTTCAGCCGAGACGAGATCCTGAACCCGCAAGGGTGGGTGCTTCTGAATTTCCTGATGGATGCCCGGACCGGCCTCGGCCGCTTCCGCAATTTCCGGATCTCCAACTATGAGCTGATGATGCAGCTGATCGAGCGCTGCCGCGACCACGCGGTCGAGGAAGTGCTGGCTCTGCCGGATGTGAAGGAGCGGGTCGACCTGTACAACTCGCACCGCGAGAAGTTCGTGGAACAGATCCGCCGCTGTGCCGCCGTTCACGGCAAGCTCGTGGTGCTGGATCTTCGCGGCGAGGACATCATCTACGCGGGCAACCGCTTCATGGTCTACGCGCTGTTCCCCCAATGCGACCTGTCGATCCACGTCATGTGGGGCATGCGCAAGCAGAATACCGTGTTCGCCATCGGCAAGTCGATCATCGACCGTGGATCGAAGGTGGACGTCGGAGCCGCATGCCTCGCCTATAACGGCGGTGGTCATCAAGCGGCCGGAACCTGCCAGGTCACCAACGAAGAGGCGGAAGCGGTGAAGAATGAGCTGATCTTCGCCCTTCAGACGGCCTGACAGCATACGAGGTCTCGCGATTGTTGGGTGACCGCCCGATCCTGACCGCCCTCGGCCCCATCGCCGGGTGAACTTCTCAAAGGTCCGTGCCTTTCGGAAACGCCCGCGTTGGTCGCCAGACGACCGGATCTGATCCGCCTGAGATCGATCCGTGCTGTGCGCGACCCCGTCCCGCGTCGCCTCTCGCTCGTTCCGGCGCGATGCAATAATCTTGCTGGACTCAACGACGGCGAAGCGGGACACGGTTTGCATGGCTCTATCTGGAATCGGTTGCCCGGTCGGATCTCTGCGGACTTACCGTGCGGCTGACGGGACAGCGGGATGGTGAGCGCCGCGATCCCCGATCGGCTGCGCGGCAAGGTCGCGGTCGTGACCGGCGGAGCCCGCGGTATCGGGCGGGCTATCGCCCAACGCTTTGCCGACGAGGGAGCGCGCGTGGCGGTCGCCGATCTCGATCGAGCCGCCTGCACCGAGGCGGCGCAGGCGATCGGCGGTGGAGCTTTCGGCCTCGAACTCGATGTCACGCGCCAGGACAGCATCGACACCATGGTGGCGGGTGTCGTGGCGGAAGCCGGCGGTGTCGACATCCTGGTCAACAATGCCGGCATCTATGAAATGCAGCCGATCCTTGACATGACGCGGGAGCGGACCGCGCGCGTCTTCGCGGTCAACGTAGAAGGACTGATCTTCACCCTGCAGGCCGTGGCCCGCCAGATGGTGACGCAAGGCCGGGGGGGCCGCATCATCAACTTCTCGTCGCAGGCCGGGCGCCGGGGCGAAGCGATGTCGCCTGCCTATTGCGCCACGAAGGCCGCCGTCATCAGCATCACCCAGAGCACGGCCCTTGATCTCATCCGGCATGGCATCACGGTCAATGCCATCGCGCCAGGGGTCGTGGACACCCCGATGTGGGACGTCGTCGACGCCAAGTTCGCGGCCTACGAGGGGCTGCCGATCGGCGAGAAAAAGCGGCAGGTCGCCGCGAGCGTGCCCTACGGCCGGTTTGGAACCGTGCAGGAACAAGCCGCCATGGCGGCTTTCCTGGCCAGCGATGACGCGGCCTACATCGTGGCGCAATGCTACAACGTCGACGGCGGAAACGTGCTGAGCTGAAACTCGGGGACAGCTCAGCGATCGGGGGGCGCCGGCTCGGCCTGCGGCTTGCATCGGGTCTGCAGATGCGATCGGATCGCAGGCGTGACCCGATGGGTCGAAGCACGTCGAACCTCTTCCTCGAACCGGAACCTCCGATGGCTGCTGCCCCTGGAACCGCCGCCCTCACGGTGAAGGACCTGCGCAAGACCTTCGGTGCGCTCGAAGTGCTCAAGGGGATCTCGCTCGAAGCGAAGCAGGGCGACGTGATCTCGATCCTGGGCGCCAGCGGCTCCGGCAAAAGCACGTTCCTGCGCTGCATCAACCTGCTCGAGACGCCCGACAGCGGCGAGGTGAGGCTCGGCGACGAGGTGATCCGCATGAAGACGATGCGGGACGGCAGGACCGGTCCGGCAGACCGCAAGCAGGTGGACCGGGTCCGCTCCCGGCTCGGCATGGTGTTCCAGAGCTTCAATCTCTGGTCCCACATGACGATCCTCCAGAACGTGATCGAAGCACCGATCCATGTCCTGGGCCGGCCGAAGGCCGAATGCGTCGCGGAAGCCGAGGCGCTTCTGGCCAAGGTCGGCATCGCCGACAAGTGCCATCAATACCCGGCTCACCTGTCGGGCGGCCAGCAGCAACGCGCCGCGATCGCGCGCGCCCTCGCCATGCGGCCCGACGTCATGCTGTTCGACGAGCCGACGTCGGCGCTCGATCCCGAACTCGTCGGCGAGGTGTTGCGCGTCATGCGGACGCTGGCCGGCGAAGGACGCACGATGCTGGTGGTGACACACGAGATCGGCTTTGCCCGCGATGTCTCTGATCGCGTGGTGTTTCTTCAGAACGGGCTCGTCGATTGCGACGGCAAGCCGTCGGACGTCTTCGGCAGTGGGGGGTCGGACCGGTTCAAGACTTTCATCGCGCGTCATGCTATGGGCTGAAGCATGAACGACGACGCGGGTGAACAGGCGGAACCGTCTCGATCGGTCGCCGCCGACGAGACGTACGACGCCGCCCTGGAGGCTCGAACCCTCCTGCGGACCGTGCGTTCGGGTGCGCTGGCGACCCTGACGCCCGATGGGGATCCTTACGCAAGCCTCGTGTCTCTGGCCTCGCTGCCGGACGGCAGCCCGGTGCTGCCGCTCTCGACCCTGGCGATCCATACGCAGCACCTGCTCGAGGACTCTCGCTGCTCCCTATTGCTCGATGGCGGGGGCAAGGGCGATCCTTTGACGCATCCACGCGTCACTCTGGTGGGCCGAGCCGTCCAGGCCACGTCCGAAGAGCGCGCCGCCTGGCGTACCCGCTTCCTGCGCCGTCACCCCAAGGCCGCGCTTTACGTCGACTTCGGCGATTTCGCATTCTGGCGGGTGGAGTTGCGGGCGGCCCGCGTGATCGGGGGGTTCGGCCGCATCCACGGCTTGGCCGCCGCTGACCTGCTCACGTCCTTGACCGGAGCCGAGGCCCTCGTGGACGGCGAGACCCGATCGCTCGAGCACATGAACCAGGATCACACCGATGCGATCCGTCTTTATGCCACGGTCCTGGCCGGCGGTGCTCATGGGGCGTGGCGGATTTCCGGCATCGATCCCGACGGTCTGGATCTGACCTTGGCCGACGATACGCGGCGGCTCCACTTCCCCGCACGCATCGCGGATCCGGCCGCTCTCCGGCACCAGCTCGTCGCATGGGCGGAAGCGGCCAAATCCGCCGCGTCCTGAGGTCCCGGCGTTTACTGCACGCGAACTAAACCTCTGGTTTGCGCCGTCGGCTGCGTTTCATCATTGATTTTTCAGCACTGTGCTGTTATGGTCACGACGGTCGGTCGGCAAATAGAAAGAGTTGAAGGCCGGTTAACGGATTGCCGGTCTGGCGTTGAAGTGAGGCAATCTTTCATCAGTGTTCTTAAGCGGACCTGAACCTCTGCTTCCAAGGTGAACACCGTGCTGACCGCATCCGTCGCGGTCAATGCTCGCCAGATGCTGATCGTAGAGAAAGACGGTCCTGTTTCACCTTCATGTAACGACGTGCCCGACGAAATTCGGCTCAACAGCGAACGGATCAACGTGACCCAGAAACTCGACAACACCCCCGCCGAAGCTGAAGCCGCTCCGAACGTCGCAGCCGAAAAGCCGATGGCGCCCCGTGCCAAGTCGTCCTTTGGTTCGCCCGGCTCGAGAGCTGGTTTTCCGACGCGGTCAGTGCGGCCCTCGGCTGGCGGTCAACCGGTGAGGGCTGATGCCGGCAAAAGCATGGCGAAACCGGGTGGCCCACGTCAGGGCTTCAAGGCCGGCGAGTTCATCGTTTATCCGGCTCATGGCGTTGGCGAGATCGTGGCGATCGAAGAGGAGGAAGTTGCGGGCTTCAAGCTCGAACTCTTCGTGATCAGTTTCGCCAAAGACAAGATGAAGCTGAAAGTGCCGCTGCCGAAGGTGAATGCTGTCGGCATGCGTAAGCTGAGCGAACCCGAAGTCGTGCAACGCGGACTCGATACCCTGGCGGGCCGGGCGCGGGTCAAGCGCACCATGTGGTCGCGTCGGGCGCAGGAGTATGAAGCCAAGATCAACTCGGGCGACCTGATCGCCGTCGCCGAAGTGGTTCGCGACCTGTACCGGTCGGATGCGCAGCCCGAGCAGTCCTATTCGGAGCGCCAGCTCTACGAGGCGGCGCTCGACCGTTTGGCGCGCGAGATCGCGGCCGTGCAGAAGCTGACCGACTCCGAGGTCGGCAAGGTGATCGAAGCGCAATTGCAGAAGAGCCCGCGCAGGAGCAAGGCCGAAGCTGAAGCAGAGGCAGATGCTGATGCGGAAGAGGGCGACGTCGAAGAGGCAGCCTGATCGAGTCCTGCGACCGTTTCAAAAAAAGCCCGGGCTGGTCCCGGGCTTTTTCACGCCGTCGGTTCGGCGTCGGTCGCATGTCATTACGGTTTTCTGGGGATGGCCGAAAAGCATTGACGCGACCTGCAGACGCCCCTCATCCAGAACCGGCCGCGGAGCGCGGTCTTATCAAGAGCCTGCCTTGAGCTTATCGAATGACTGCCCAAGA
>CAXTME010000080.1:0-22167 GCA_964245215.1 uncultured Lichenihabitans sp. | reverse complement strand
TGATGCTTTGCTGGATGCGGCGGATCTCGTCGCGGAGATGCAGCCGGACCACGGCGTCGAGCGCCGAGAGCGGCTCGTCGAGCAGCAGCACGGCGGGATCGGGCGCGAGGGCGCGGGCCAGGGCGGTGCGCTGCTGTTGCCCGCCGGAGAGCTGGGCCGGATGCTGATCGGCCCATTTGCCGAGGCCGATGAGGGCCAGCAGTTCGTCGACGCGCCGTCCGACGCTCTTCGGGTCCTGTCCCCTGACGACGAGCGGGAAGCCGATGTTCTGGCGTACCGTCATGTTGGGGAACAGCGAGTAACTCTGAAACACCATGCCGATCGGCCGCAGCCGCGTCGGCAGGTCGGTCATGTCGCGGTCGTCGAAGAGGATGCGGCCGGCGCTCGGCGGGTTCAGGCCGGCGATGGCGCGCAGCAACGTCGTCTTGCCGCAACCGGAACTGCCCAGCAACGCGATCAGCTCGCCTGACTTGACGTCGAGGCTGACGTCGTCGAGCGCCAGCTTGTCGCCGAAGCGCTTCGAGACATGGTCGATGCTGATGGTGCTCATGACGCGGAAGCCCCGGTGGCCGCACGGGCCGGCGTGTCGTCGGCAGCCGCAGCTGCCCGTTTGGCATCGGCGGCACTGCGGTTGAAATAGACGACCGCGATCGACAGGAGAAGCGTGATGATGAAGCTGACCGTGGTCATCACGGCCAGCACGTTGAAGTCGGCATCCGTGCTCTTCAACAGGTTCAGCGTGTAAAGCGGCACCGTCTCGAAGCGGTCGCCCGCCAGGATCTGCACCATGGCGATCTCGTTGAAGCTGACGCCGAACGCCAGGATCGCTCCGCTCGCCATGCCGGGTCCGATGTTGGGCAGGATCACCCTGAAGATCGTGGCACCGAGGCTGGCCCCGCAGGTGCGCGCCGCCTCCGACAGCGCCACGACATTGGCGGCCGCGAGCGAGCCGTCGATCGACCAGTAGACGAACGAGAAGGCGATCGCGGCATGGGCCGGCACCAGGAGCCACAGAGTCCCCTGCAGTGAAGGCGCATAGGTGCCGCTGAGCGACAGCAGCCCGAAGGCGATCACCACGAAGGGCACCGCGAAGGGGATCGCGGCCAGGAGTTCGATCACGGGCCGGATGCGCGGGTTGCGCACCCGCTGCCAATAGGCGGCCGGTGTCACCAGCAGGAGATCGATGATCGCGGTCACGATCGCGAGCCCGAGGCTACGCAGGAGCACGACGCGGAACCGTTCGTCCGTGAAGGCATCGGCCCAATGCCGGATCGTGTAGCCGTCCGGCAGGACGTGGGCGGTCCAGCGCGTGGCTAGGCCGTAGAGCACCACGGCGATCATCGGGATGAAGATATAGGCCACGACGACCAGCAGCAGCAGCGCCGCCCAGAACCCGGTTAAGGGCTGCCGGAGCCGCGCCAGGCGCTGGCCGAGCGTCGACGCTCCCGTCGGAGCCGCGACGTCATAGGCGGAGCGCGTCAGGTCAGCCATTGGTTGCCCTTGCGCACGATGAAGCGATAGGTCAGCAGGCTGATGGCCGCGAGGATCATCAGGAACACCGCATAGACCGGCATCCGGCGCTCGCCGAAGAGGGAGCCCAGCATCGACCGGTACATCTCCACCGTGATGAGCCGGAAGGCGCCGCCGGGCCGCTGCCCGACGAGCGCTACCGGCAGACCGTAGAGCCCGACCGACCAGGTGAAGATCAGGAGCCAGTCGGCCAGCAGGAACGGCCGCAGCACCGGCCAGCCGATGTAGCGCCAGAACTGCAGACGGGTCGCGGCCGAGGTCTGGGCGGCTTCCCACCATTCGTCGCGAAGCAGGCTCATGGCGGGCAGCGACAGCAGCACGAAGAGCGGCACGTTCGAATATTCATAGGCCATCACCAGGCCCCAGAATGAACTCTGCGACGGCGGCACGAGGTCGAGACCGAGCCCCTTCATGGCCAAGGTGACCATGCCGTAGACGCCGAGCGCCGCCACATAGGCGAAGCCGAGCCCGATGCCCGAGAAGTTCGTCGCGACGTTGAGGATGCCGAGATTGATCGAGCGGCTGAGCCGCGTCATCCGGGACACGAGCCAGGACAGCGGTGCGCCGACCACGAGGGCGATGGACGCCACCGAGAAGGCGAGAAGCAGCGAGTTCTCGATCGCATGCTGGGCCGAGGCCGCCTCGAACGTCTTGGTCCAGTTGACAAAAGTAAACGTGCCGTCCTCGGTCGTGAAACTCTGCACGATCATGGCGGCGGCAGGGAGGATCAGCATCACGGTTGCCAGCACGATCAGCGGCAAGGCAAGCGACCAATCGACGAACCACTCGGCCAGTCGCGCCGACAGCGGACGCCGCCGTGCGGCCCGCGCCACCTCAGCGGTGGCCCGGGGCAGAACCGGAGGGCTCGATCCCAGAGCCGCGCGGTCCGTCATGCTCAGCCCCCCGCGACGTCTTCGCGCCAGACGCCCGACACCTTCTGCAGGTCCACCTTTGACCAGTCGGGGATCACGCGGACTTTCGCATAATCGCTGTCGGGCAGCCAATTGGCCTTGGCGTCGTCGGGGAGCTTCAGGTCACCCAGGACCCAGCGGATCGGGCGCGCCCCGAATTTAGCGAAAGCGGTCTGTCCTTCGTCGGTCAGGACGAAATCGAGCATGAGCTTGGCGACATCCATCTTGGCGGTGTTGTAGGTGTTCAGCATCAAGGCCGAAGGGGCGTAGATCGACCCGTCCGGGATGATGACCTTGGCATTGACGCCCTTCGCCTGCACGGCCTTGGCAGCCGCGATGCAGTTGAAGTCGTATTTGATCTGGATCGGCACTTCGCCCTTCTCGAGGGTCTGGGCGTTGCCGGCCGCGGTGGCGAACTGGCCCAGCATGGTCTTGGCGAAGTCGACCGCCGGGGCGAGATTGGTTTCGCTACCGCCGTTCGCATAGGCCCAGGCGATGAAGATCGCGACATGCGTACCGTTGCCGTTCGAGGCGTCGATGCTCTCGATCTTGCCCTTGTACTCGGGCTTGGCGAGATCCGCCCAGGTGGTGGGGACGTTCTTGATCACGTCGGTGTTGACCACCATGGCGGGCACGCCCGTGAAGGTCGCGACCCAGCCGCCCGTCTCTCCCTTGAGACCGACCGGGAGCTTCGCCGCATTCGGCGCGATATAGGGCGGCACGACCTTCTTCTGCTCGGCGACCTTGCCGAACAGGATGCCGATGTCGGCGCAGATCGCCACGGCATTGTTCTTCTCGGCGTCGAACTTCGTGACCTCCTCGAGGGAGTTCATGTCGGTGTCGGTGTGCGCGCAGGCGAAGCCGTAATGGGCCGCCATCTTCTGCAGCACTTCGCCGTAGTTGGCCCAGCTGTCGGGCATGCCGTAGGAGGTGAACTGCGCACCCTGCATCTTGGCCTTGGCGATGTCGGGCGGCATGGCCCAATCGGCCGCCGCATCGGCACGGGCCGGAGTGGTCGCGAACAGCGGCAAGCCGAAGGCCGCCGCGAGGCCGAGCGCCCCAGTGCCCGCCAGGAGATCGCGCCGGGTGGCGAAGAGAGTGTGATGCGGTCCGCGAGAGAAACTCATGGCGTTCTGATCCTTTATTGCGACATCGCCGGGCGGCATGTCGGCTTGCCCGAGCGGCATCGTTTCCGCGCCTGTTCGGTCAGCGGCCGGCTCAAATCCGTCGAGGCCTCGAGCCGGGACCCCGTTCTGTGCACACCATGTGCGACACTGATGTGAAGCAGCAAACTGTAGAACCGTCATCGCCAACAAGACGACGCTGTGCAAGCCAAGTCAACTCGGTCTATTCTAAACCGACACGGCCGTTATAGACGATCATCTGAACGGACCTGCATAAAGTCAATGCTGTGATATGCCGATACTTTCCCATGCGCTGTATAAATTATCGGCTGCCTGGGATGAAAAAAGCAGCAAGCATCAACTCGGATTTGGGATCTCAGCAGCAGCTGGTTCACGCCGCCGAGATAACAGAGGCGCAGGTTCGCTTCGTCCGTCTGCCGTTCGCCTTCAGAGGCCTGCCGCTGCCGCGTCAAAGCTCCTCTCGTTATCGACAGCTCAAGACGACCTGACCTTTGAGCCGCGCGACCGAGCGGCTGTAAAGGCCGACGATCTCGACGCCGCGCCGAGGCAGCGGCGGTTTCCCCGGGAAAGTCTGGTAGATCGTCGTTCCATCGTTTCGAACACCATGTGATCTCACGCCCATGCCCCAGGTTCTGCGCGCATCGTCCCTCGACTGGCGCGGCGTATCCGACATCGCGGCGGGCGCGGATCTCGCCTTGTCGCCCGACTGCTGGGGCGCGGTCGAAGAGGCGGCGCGCGTGACCCAAGCCATCGCCGAACGCGGCCTCCGCGCCTACGGGATCAGTACCGGTATCGGGGCCCTGTCCGAAATCGTCGTGCCACGGTCGCAGCAGGCACGATTGTCGCGCAACCTCCTGATGAGCCATGCGGCCGGCGTCGGCGACAGCCTCGGAGAAGCCGAAGTGCGGGCCGTGATCGCGGCCCAGGTCAATAATTACGCCCACGGCCGCTCGGGCGTGCGGCGGGAGGTGATAGACGCTCTCCTGGGCCTGCTGACGCATGGCTGCGTGCCGGAGGTGCCGTCGCGCGGCTCCGTCGGCTACCTGACCCATATGGCCCATATCGGACTCGTGCTGATCGGCGAGGGGCATGCGCGCCGCGATGGCCGGACATTGAACGGCGCGGCCGCGCTGGCGGCCATCGGCCAGCAGCCCCTCGTCCTCGCGGCCAAGGAAGGCCTGAGCCTCGTCAACGGCACGCCCTGCTCCACCGGGCTCGCCTGCGTGGCCCTCGCCCGGATCGAACGGCTGCTCGCCACCGCGGACGGCGTCGCGGCCCTTACGCTCGACGCGCTCGGGGCCGGGACCGCGGCCTTCGACGCGGAGGTGCTCGCCGTCAGGATCTCGCCCGGCCTCCAGGCGTCGGGCGAGGCATTGCGGGCCTGGCTCGCTGGACGTTCGATCGAGGGCCGCGAGGCGCTCACCCAGGAGGCGCTGAGCCTGCGCGCCGTCCCGCATGTGCATGGCGCTGCGCGGGATGCCTGGATGGCCGCCGCGCTCGTGGTCGACCGCGAGCTCGCGTCCGTGACCGACAACCCGATCGTGTCGGGGACGCCCGAGGCGCCGGTGGTGGCCTCCGAGGCCCACGCGGTCGCGGCCGCCCTCGCCATGGCGCTCGACGGGCTGGCGGTGGCAGTCGCCCAGATCGCCGCCATGTCGGAGCGGCGGCTCGACCGCATGCTGAACCCCGCCTTCAGCGGACTGCCGGCCTTTCTCGCGGCCGAGCCCGGCGTCGGCTCCGGTTACATGATCGCCCAATATACGGCGGCTGCCCTCGTGGCCGAAAATCGCCGGCTCGCCGCGCCGGCTAGCCTCGACGGCGGCATCACCTCGGCCCTGCAGGAAGACTTCCTGGCCCACCCCACCTCGGCCGCCACGAAGCTCCTCGCCATCATCGACAATGCCGAGCGGGTGTTCGGCATCGAGCTCCTGGCCGGCGCGGACGCGCACGACCTCAGGCGAAACCGCGGTGCTACGGCGACCGGCACGACCGCCATCCTGGCCTGGGTCAGGGGTTCGGCCGAGATGTATCGCGACGACCGGCCTCTGGCCGATCATCTCGAGATCGGCCGGGACCTCGTGAGGAACGGACTTCCGCCCGTGCCCAACGGAGCACGGTGATCGATCGTCACCCCAGCGGCGGCGGCGGGAAGCGCGCAGACCAGTGCCGGGCGATCGCCTCGCGCGACGCGATCCAAACCCCCTCGCGCCCCTGCATGTAGTCGATCAGGCGAGCAAGGGCGCCGAGACGCCCCGGCCGTCCGACGATCCGCGCGTGGAGGCCGATCGACATCATCCTGGCCCGGCCTTCCTGACCCGCTCGATACAGCCAGTCGAAGCTGTCGCGGCAGTAGGTGAAGAACTGCTCGCCGGTCTCGAAGCCCTGGCTCCGGTTCATGCGGCTGTCGTTGTTGTCGAAGCTGTAGGGCAGGACGAGATGAGGCTGCCCCGAGACGCGCATCCAATACGGCAGGTCGTCGTTGTAGGCGTCGCTGTCGTAGAGGAAGCCGCCGGCCTCGACCGCGAGCCTTCGCGTGTTGAGGCTCGGCCGGCCCGTATACCAGCCGACCGGGCGCCGGCCGACGAGCCGCGTGATGGTCTCGATACAGCGCTGCATGTCGGCCCGCTCGACCTCCTCCGCCACGAATTGGTAGTCGATCCAGCGTTGCCCATGGCACGCCACCTCGACACCCCAGTCCTCGAGGGCCGCCGCGACCTCCGGGTTTCGCTCGAGCGCCATGCCGACCGCATAGACGGTCGCCTCGACACCGCGGCTCCGCAGCAGCCGCATCACCTCCCAGAACCCGACCCGGGCCCCGTATTCGAAGATCTGTTCGACCGCGATGTTGCGTTGGCCGACGAGTGGGGGCGGGCGGTCCATGTCGGTCAGGGCGCTCTCGGACGCCGCATCGCCGTGCAGCACCGACATCTCGCCGCCCTCCTCATAGTTCAGCACGAGGGAGACCGCGATCCGGGCACCGCCCGGCCACGCCGGATCGGGCGGATGGGCGCCGTAACCGACGAGGTCGCGCGGATAGGAGCTGGTCGGATCGAACATGGTGGCAGACTTCCTGCATCCGGCGGGACGAGCTTGACCGCGCCGGCCGCCGAGTGATCAAACTTCGATCACCGTACCGTTTCATACAAAGGTCTCTCGACGATGAAGCAGTTCAAGCGTCTCGACGCGATCCGACGCGAGATCGGTCCCGTCGAGAACGACCTCGTCGATCATCTTCTGGCCGGCCGGCTCGATCGCCGCACCTTCATGCGCCACGGCAGCATGCTGGGCCTGTCGCTGACGACGCTCGGCGGCGTCGCCGGCCTGCTCGGACTCGTGGCGCCCCGCTCGGCCCGGGCGCAAGGCAAGCCGGGCGGCACCATCAGGGTCGCGATCGCAACCCCGGCGGGCGCCGTCGACCCCGTGACGGTGGCCGACGACGGCGGCCTGACCATGCTGATCCAGGCCGGCGAGTTCCTCTGCGTCACCCAGCCCGACCTGACGCTGAAGCCGGTCCTGGCCGAGAGCTGGACCCACAACGACGACAGCTCCGTGTGGATCTTCAAGCTCCGGCCCAACGTCACGTTCATCAGCGGTGGCACACTGAAGGCCGATGACGTCATCGCGACCGTCGACCGGCTCGCGGATCCCGGCAACGCCTCCAACGCCTTGTCGGCCTTCAAGGGAATCCTCACCAAGGGGAACATCAAGAAGGTCGACGACCTCACGGTCGAGTTCCATCTCGATGCGCCCTACGGGTCGTTTCCCTATGTCGTGTCGTCGGACAACTACAATTGCATCATCCTGCCGGCGAGCTTCAAGGGCGAGTACGAGAAGAACTGGGACGGGACGGGTCCGTTCAAACTCGACAAGTTCACCCCCAAGGTCGGCGCGAGCTTCGTGCGCAACGACGCCTACTGGGGCGAGAAAGCCCTGCCGGACCGGACCGAGTTCACGTTCTTCGACGCGCTGCAGCCCCGCATCCTGGCGCTGCAGGGCGGCCAGGTCGACCTTCTCGATCAATTGCCGGTGATCGGCGGCCAGGCGCTGTTGAACGATCCCAACGTCACGATCATCCGCGAGAAGAGCACGGCGCACCAGCAGGTGCATATGCGATGCGACACGGGGCCTTTCGCGGACAAGCGGGTCCGCAAGGCCATGGCGCTCACGCTCGACCGCAAGAAGCTCGTGGCGGGACTGCTGCACGGATTCGGCGAACTCGGCAACGACAGCCCTTTCGCGACCGCCTACCCTTCGTCGGCACCCTCGATCCCGCAGCGCCAGCAGGACGTGGCACAGGCCAAGCAACTCCTTGATGCTGCGGGGGTCGGCAAGGGGTTCAAGGTCAACCTCACCACCGAGACCTACCTCGAGATCCCGCAATATGCCGTCTTGCTGCAGAACTTCGCCCGCGAGGTCGGCATCGCGATCGAACTCAAGATCGAATCACAGGACGCCTATTACGGGAAGGCGACTTTCGGCCAGTCGGACTGGCTCGACAGCGAGATGGGCATCACCGACTACGGCCATCGTGGCGTGCCCAACGTGTTCCTCCGGGCGCCGCTGCTCGGCGACGGGCCGTGGAACTCCGCGCATTTCAAGAACAAGGACTATGACGCCCTGGTCGATTCTTTCGGGCGCACCGCCGACATCGGCGGCCAACGCGACATCGCGGCCAAGATCGAGACGCTGCTGCTCGACGAGACGCCGATCATCTTCGGCTATTTCTTCGACTATCTGGTGCCGACCAGAAAGGGGTTGACCGGCATCCCACCCATTCCCAACCGCCTCTTCCTGGACAAGGCGAGCATCGCCTGAACTTGGAGCCGAGAACGGCAAGCCGTCGAGGGTCCGACGCCGTTCCGCCGGCGGCCTTCGACCGAGAAAGGAAGCCAAGCCATCCTGCAACTCCTGGTCCGTCGCATCCCCTATGCCCTGGTGACGCTCTTCATCTTGAGCGTCCTGGTGTTCGCAGGGGGGCAATTGCTGCCCGGCGACGTCGGCCGCGCCGTGCTCGGACCGTTGGCAGACCAACGGGCCGTCGCGGTGCTGGATCACCAGCTCGGAGCCGACCGACCGGCTTTGGTGCAATATTGGGACTGGATCAGCCGCTTCGTCCGCGGCGACATGAGCCAGTCCTTCCTCTACCGCTCGCCCGTGGCGCCCTTCGTGGGCGCGGCACTGGTGAACTCCCTGAAGCTCGGCGGCGTGGCCTTCGTGCTCGTGGTGCCGCTCGGGATCCTCGGCGGCATCGTGGCGGCGTTGAACCGCGGCCGCTTTCTCGATCGCGCCATCGTGCTTTTGGGCCTCTCGGCCACCGTGGTGCCCGAGTTCGTGTCGGGCATCGTGCTGATTCTGGTGTTCGGCATCGGGCTCAGACTGTTCCCGATCTCGGCGACGTCGCCGCCCGGCTCAGGCCCCCTGACGCAGCTCTACTACCTCATCCTGCCCGCCATCCCGCTGGTCTTCGTGGTGTTCGGCTACATCGCGCGCATGGCGCGAGCCGGCACGGTCGCGGCCCTCGACAGCGACTATACGCGCACCGCCGTGCTCAAGGGGCTGCCCTGGCAGACGGTGATCTGGCGTCACGTGCTGCGCAATGCCCTGCTCCCGACCATCACGGTCGTGGCGTCCCAGACCGGCTACCTCGTGGGCGGGCTCGTGGTGATCGAGACGCTCTTCCATTACCAGGGCATCGGGGGGCTCATCTATGCGGCCGCACGCGGACATGATTTCCCCATGCTCGAGGCCGGCATCATGACGGTTGGGGTCATCTACGTCGTCTCGACGCTGGCGGCCGACCTCGCCGGCGCGGCCCTGAACCCGCGGATCCGCACGGGAGCCGGCACGTGACGGCGCTTGCGACGCCCGTGCCGGTGCCGGTGCGCAGCACCAGACGGTTCGAGCGCTTCGGTCTGCTGCTCGGCTATCCGACCTTTCTCATCGGCATCGCGATCCTGCTGTTCTGGATCGGCTGCGCGATCTTCGGGCGCTACCTCGTGGATCCGCTCGGCGACGACATCCTGAACTCGCTCTCGCCGCCCTCGGCCCAGCACTGGTTCGGCACCGACGAACTCGGACGCGACATGTTCGCCCGCGTGATCGCGGGAGCCCAGGACATCCTGGTCGTGGCGCCGCTCGCCACCCTGCTCGGGATCGGGCTCGGGACGGCGCTCGGCCTCGTGATGGGGTTCTTCCCCGGGCCGGTCGACGACATCTTGAGCCGCATCGTCGAGGCCGTGCTGGCGCTGCCGCTGCTGATCCTGGCCCTGCTGGCCCTGACGGCGCTCGGCGCCTCGAACGCGACGGTCGTCGTGGCGATCGGCCTCTCCTTCATGCCCATCGTGGCCCGCACGGTCCGGGCCGCCGTCATGACCGAGCGTAACCTCGACTACGTGGCGGCGGCGCGCCTTCGCGGCGAGAACGCCATCTACCTCATGGGCGTCGAGATCCTGCCCAACATCATGCCGCCGATCGTGGTCGAACTCACGGTAAGGCTCGGCTACGCCATCTTCACGGTCGCGACCTTGTCGTTCCTCGGCGTCGGCTTGCAGCCACCCTCGTCCGATTGGGGTCTCGCGATCTCCGAGAATTACGCCCTGATCGGGGGCGGCTATTGGTGGACCGTCCTGTTCGACGCCCTCGCGATCGCGTCCCTGGTGATCGCCGTGAACCTCGTGGCCGACGCCCTGGCGGACATCGTCGAATGACGGCGGAAGCCCTCGTCTCGCCCGCTCCGGATGCGCTTCGCATCGAGGGGCTCGATGTGTCGTACCGGGTCCGGGGGTGGGCGCGCCCCATCCTGCGGGGGCTCGACCTCGTCATTCCACCGGGCGGCACCTACGGGCTCGTGGGCGAATCCGGTTGCGGCAAGTCGACGGCCGCGATGGCGGCGATGCGCTATCTGCCGCGCGCCGGACGGATCGACGCCGGTCGAATCCTGATCGGTGGCGCCGACGTCAACCGCCTCTCGACCTCGGCGCTGCGCGATCTGCGTCGGCACGACGTGTCCATGGTCTACCAGGACCCCGGCCGTGCCCTCAACCCGTCGCTGCGGATCGGGCGTCAGGTGGCCGAGGTCTACGGGCTCGACGGCGCTTCCCCGGAGCAGGCACGGGAACGCGCCGTGGCGATGCTGGGCCGAGTGCGGATCGCCGATCCCGAGCGCGTGATGGAGCGCTACCCGCATCAGCTCTCGGGCGGCATGCAGCAGCGCGTCGTCATCGCCATGGCATTGGCGGTCAAGCGGGAACTCATCGTGCTCGACGAGCCGACGACGGGCCTCGACGCCACGGTTGAAGCCGAGGTGCTCGACCTCATCGAGACGCTGCGTCGCGAGAACGGCACGGCCGTTCTTTTCATCGGCCACAACCTCGACGTCATCGCCCGCATGTGCGAACGCGTCGGAGTCCTCTATGCCGGCAAGCTCGTCGAAGAGGGCCCCACCCGAGATCTCTTCGCCTCGCCCCGCCACCCCTACACGGTCGGCCTCTTGCGCTGCCTTCCGCGTCGCGGACTCGGCCGTCGGCAGGAGCGACTCGACACGATCCCGGGTTTCCTGCCGACCGGGTCGACCACGACCGAGGCCTGCGTGTTCGCGCCGCGCTGCGGCCTCGTCCAGGAGATCTGCCGCTCGGTCGAGCCGCCGCTGATCGCGCTCGGCGCGCCAATCGCGCTCGGTGCTCAACGCGCAAGCCGCTGTCATTTTCACGAGATCGCCCCGTCGCTCCCCCGCAACACGCGGGCAACGCCGCCACCGGCCCAGACCGCCATCACGTCAGCTCCGGCGCTCCTGCGCGTCGTCGATCTGAGCAAGACCTTCACCCAGGGCGGCCACGCGGTTCACGCGCTCCGCGATATCACGCTCGATCTCGCGCCGGGCGAAACGCTGGGGCTCGTCGGTGAGTCGGGCAGCGGTAAATCGACCCTGGCCCGCATCCTCCTCGGCCTCACGGTGCCGGACACCGGCAGCGAACTCTCGCTCGAAGGCGTGACGCTCCCGCCACTCGGCAAGCGACGCGATCTCGCCTCGATCCAGATGGTGTTCCAGAACCCGGATTCGGCGCTGAACCGCGCCCACACGATCGGCCGCATCATCGGCCGGGCGCTGGGCAAACTGGCGGGGCTCAAGGGCGTGGCGCGTCGCGACCGGACGCTTGCCCTCACGCGCGGCGTCCAACTTGCCGACCATTACCTCGGCTCGAAGCCGCGGCAGCTCTCGGGCGGGCTGAAGCAGCGCGTCGCGATCGCGCGCGCGTTCGCCGGCAAGCCGAAGCTCATCGTGTGCGACGAGCCCACCTCGGCGCTCGATGTTTCGGTCCAGGCCGCGATCCTCAATCTTCTGGCCGACCTCCAGGCCGAGGCGGACGTGAGCTACCTCTTCATCAGCCACGATCTCGCCGTGGTGCGCTACGTGGCGGACCGGATTGCCGTCCTCTACCTCGGGCGGCTGATGGAGGTGGGTCCGGCCGAGCGGGTGCTCGGGGGGCCGCATCATCCGTACACGGAGGTCTTGCTCTCGGCCATGCCGGGCCGCGACGGCGCCGTGCGACGCGTGACCCTCAAGGGCGAGATCCCCAGCGCCGTCAGTCCACCGTCGGGCTGCGTCTTTCACACGCGCTGCCCGCGCTATATCGGCCCGATCTGCGACGAACGCGAACCGGCCCTCGTGGAACGCGAATCCGGGCACGCCATCCGGTGTCATCTGGCGCTCGCCGACATGGGCCGGGAACCCGTCGGGTCAGCCCCTCTGGCGGTGCCGGTCGAAGCTTGATAACGGGCCCTCGGATCCGAACGGTACCGTTCGGGTCGGTGCACGAGAACCTGCAGCACAGCTCCGTGCAACTCTCATGTGACACTGTCGCGAAGAATTCGTGGTGCCCGCACTGCAGGCACCAAGATTGCATTGCCTCGCCAGACATTTGGACGTCAGGAGCCTGCCATGAGCACTGTGGTCTATCGCGAAGGACTGTTGGCCGCCGACACTCTGATGACCCAGGGATCGATCAAGTGTCCGGAGAGCATGAACAAGCTCGCGATGGGCAAGACCCACCCCGTCATCTATGCCATGGCGGGTAAGACCGCCGCTCTCGCCTCGACGATGCGCATGATCGAGGCCATGCCGACCGCGCCCTGGGATGGGGGTGAGTTCCCCTCGCGGCCGCCCCTCGACCAGAGCTGCGAACTGGTGGTGTTTCACCGCGACGGTCGGGTCTTCTCGTTCGAAACGGACGGCTTGTGGTTCGAGCCCGCCGAGGTCCCGTTCATGGCTTTGGGCTCCGGTTCCAAGGCGGCACTGGGCGCCCTCCACATGGGGGCCGACGCCGTGCGAGCCGTCGAAGTGGCGTCGCTGGCCGACGCCTATACGGGAGGCCCCATCATCACCCTGCGGGTCGCCGATATCTGGGCCGATCGTCAAGAAGCCGGGAGCTACGACGCTCATGCCCGGCTCGAGGCCTTGCGCCTGAATGTCGTGGCGATCGGAACCCGTCACGACGCCGTCACGGCGTGACGCCACCACCCTTCACGGGAAGGTCAGGAGGGAGGCCGGCAAAACCGGAGGGCTGCCGCTGATCTGAACGTTCCAGAGACTCTGGCCAGGGATGAACGCCGGGCGTTCAGGCGGGAGCAGCATGGGGGCCGGAGCCCTTCCGAGACTGCGGATCCGGCCGGTCCTGTCGTCAGACGCCAGGCCTTTCATCACGGTTGCGCCCAACGCTGGAGCCCCCGCTGCAGCAAGGGCAGCGTCGGGAACGATGGCCTTGGCCGAGAGGGCCGGGCTCGACCCGGAAGGGGGCGGCGGCTTGATGTCGGCTGCGGGCTTCGCACCCAGATTCATCCACCATCGACACGTGTCGTTGCAGCCGACCGCGTCCCAGGGCGCCGAACGCTGTTCGGCTCTGACCTGCGCGTGCAGAACCAGCACGAACAGTATTGAAGACGTGAAGCAGCAACCGAGTGCCATCGGAATGAGATCACGCATTGAAGGCTCCGCTTCAATCGCCGCGGCAGTTGCGTGATGTGAACATCGGCACCGCCTTTATGAATAACCATTCAGGCTTCAAAAGTTCCCGCTGCGGTGCTCATGCGTCAATATCACAACGTTAGTTGCAAACGTCGTTGGGCGAAGCTCTTGATTCGTTACCTTTCAAGACGTGCAGGGATAGAGAGTGACGCAACCTAGAACTGCAAACACCGGTATGACCGATCGGCGTTCGCCCTGTTTGCAGAGCCTCGGGATCGGACCTCCGAATGCAGCCGTAGGATCAACGGCCGTTGCAGACCCTCACGTTTCTGAGCACGACGAGGAGCAGTCGCCGCGATGCCGGCGGTAGCGAAGTCCGAACTGCATCCTCGGCGGACCGCGGCCGCGGCCCGCCGATTGCTTCGGAAAGCGTCGGCTGCGCTGTTGTCCCGATCGCAAACCGGGTAAGGGAATGGCTGGCATTCGAGTGCTGCGAGGATCTCCATGACGGGGTGGCTACGTTGAAGAAAATTCCGCGCGGCGTGGGGCCTGGCTACCCTCAGGTCGTCGTGCTCGTCGGTGCCACGGGCGACCTGTCTCGCAGAAAACTGCTGCCCGGCCTCTTCCATCTCTCGAACGCCGGTTTCATCCCGGGCTGCCGCATCATCGGCGTTTCGCTCGACGACCTCGATGCCGATGGGTTCCGCAAGGTCGCACGGGGCGCGCTCGATCAGTTCTCCAGTCGAAAGGTCAAGGAGGAGGACTGGACCAGGTTCGCCGACACGCTCGATTACGTGCCGATGTCGGCAGGTCCTGAAGTGCTCAAGGCGGCGGTCGAACGGGCGGAAGCCTCCTTCGTCGGCGAGAGCCGCCTCGTGCATTACCTGAGCGTCCCGCCGGGTGCGGCCCTGTCGGCGGTCCGCCTTCTGGCGGAAGCGGGACTTGTCGATCGCTCGCGGATCATCATGGAGAAGCCGTTCGGCACCGATCTGGCGAGTGCCGTGTCGCTCAACGCCAAGCTCCACGAGGTCTTCGCCGAGGACCGGATATTCCGGATCGATCATTTTCTCGGCAAGGAGCCGGCACAGAACATCCTGGCGTTCCGGTTTGCCAACGGGCTGTTCGAGCCGATCTGGAACCGGAACTTCATCGACCACGTGCAGATCGACGTTCCGGAGACCCTCGGGCTCAATCAGCGCTCGCGCTTCTACGAAGCCACGGGCGCCTATCGCGACATGGTCGTGACCCACCTGTTCCAGATCCTTGGCTTCATGGCCATGGAACCTCCGACCTCGCTCGAGCCGGCGCCGATCAGCGAGGAGAAGAACAAGGTGTTCCGCAGCATGCTGCCGATCGACCCGAAGGATGTCGTTCGCGGGCAATATGTGGGGTACCGCTCCGAGGACGGCGTCGACCCCGAATCCGAGACCGAGACCTTCATCGCCCTCAAATGCTCGATCGACAACTGGCGCTGGGCCGGTGTGCCGTTCTTCCTGCGGACGGGCAAGAGGCTGGCCGAGGGCCAGCGCATCATCTCGATCGCCTTCCGCGAGCCCCCGAAAAGCATGTTCCCGGCGGGCTCCGGCGTTGGCGCTCAGGGGCCCGACCACCTGACGTTCGATCTCGCGGACGCCTCGAAGATGTCGCTCTCCTTCTACGGCAAGCGCCCCGGGCCCGGCATGCGGCTCGATAAGCTGAGCTTGCAGTTCGCCATGCGCGACACGGGGCTCGCCGGGGAGGTGCTCGAAGCCTACGAACGCCTGATCCTCGACGCGATGCGCGGCGACCATACGCTCTTCACCACCGCGGAAGGCATCGAGCGCCTGTGGGAGGTTTCGGTTCCCTTGATGGATGCACCGCCGCCGGTCCGGCTTTACCAACCCGGCTCCTGGGGTCCGAAATCGATCCACCAACTCGTGGCACCCCATGCCTGGCGTTTGCCGTTCGAGCGGGCCTGGCGAGGCGAGCCGACGACGGAAGCCTGAACGGCGGCAGCGCAGGACATCGGATAACCCGAGGATCCCGACGCTTCGGCTCGACGTTGCCGACCCGAGATCCAATGACCCGCTCAGCGCGGATCGATCGGCAGCAGGAGCTACCATCATGGAATATCGGCGTTTGGGAGCATCGGGCTTTACCGTGCCGGCCTTGAGCTTCGGCACGGGGACGTTCGGCGGTCGCGGCGAGTTCTTTCAAGCCTGGGGATCGACCGACGTGACGGAAGCGCGCCGCCTGATCGACATCTGCCTCGACGCAGGCCTCAACATGTTCGACAGCGCCGACATCTACTCGGCCGGCGCGGCCGAGGAGGTTCTGGGTCAGGCTCTGAAGGACAGGCCGCGGGACTCGCTGATCATCTCGACCAAGGCGACGTTCCGCTTCGGCGAGGCGTCGAACCAGGTCGGCTCGTCGCGTTATCATTTGGTCGACAGCGTGCATCGCCAGCTGAAACGGCTCGGAACCGACTATATCGACCTGTTTCAATTGCACGGTTTCGACGCCATGACGCCCGTCGACGAAGTTCTGTCGACGCTCGACCAACTCGTGCGTGAAGGAAAGATCCGCTACATCGGCGTCTCGAACTTCTCCGGCTGGCACGTCATGAAGTCGCTCGCCGCCGCGGACCGATACGGTTATCCGCGATACGTCGCCAACCAGACCTATTACTCCCTGATCGGACGCGACTACGAGTGGGAGTTGATGCCGCTGGGCCTCGACCAAGGTCTCGGTGCCGTGGTTTGGAGCCCGCTCGGCTGGGGTCGGCTCACGGGAAAGATCCGGCGAGGACAACCCCTGCCCGAGACCAGCCGCCTTCACAAGACAGCCGATATGGGCCCGCCGCTCGAAGACGACTACGTCTATCGGGTCGTCGACGCGCTCGACGCGGTCGCAAAGGAGACCGGCAAGACCGTGGCCCAGATCGCGCTGAACTGGGTTCTGCAGCGGCCTACGGTGTCGACCGTGATTGTGGGTGCGCGGAACGAAGAACAGTTGAAGCAGAATCTCGGGGCCGTGGGTTGGACCCTGACGGCCGAGCAGATCAAGCGACTCGACGCCGCGAGTGCGAAACCCGCGGCCTACCCTTACTGGCATCAGGCCGGCTTCGGCGAGCGTAACCCGGCTCCCGTCTGATCTATCGATCGTGACCCGCAGGCGGGCGGACGGCAGCCCGGCGTCGAGGGACGCCGCGTGCTCAAAGTTCGCTGAAATAGGCCGGCTCACGGTCTCGTGACCGACCGACAAAAACCGCGAAGTCTTCGAGTCGCTGAAGCGACCGACAGGACCGAGAATAAATCGCCGGGGCGGGGCCTCGCCGGGTCCGCGCTTGCTATCGGCGCTGAAAAATGATCGGTGCAGCCACGCCGAAGCTGAAGGTCTTCAAGGTTCGATGTTGCATAGGCGATCGCTTTCCGAGGTTGCGCCGCTCGGACACACCAAAGTTGGGCGTTATGCTCCGGCCATACTGTCTCGATCGGCGCAGATCGTCATGGCTGTTGTGGCCTTGGCGCTTTTCGTGCCTCTCGCCGGCTTCCCGCTCCAAGACAGGGAGGCGCTCGAACAGTTCCACAATCGAACACTGGCGAGTTGGCCGAGTGGCAGGCTTCTGCGCATAGATCCCGCGCTCTACTTCGCAAGCGGCAACGCCTGGTTCGCGGACCGCGCCTACCCGCTCATCGCTGCGACACGTTTCAGCAAGTCTTTCCTCTACACCGCGTTCCGTGTGAGCCCGCAGGCCAACGTCTTGGTGTCGAATGACGGCTTCGCGTTCCTGGCCGGGGGCGACGCCACTCACCCTTATTCGTTTCTGGTGAACACCTGCTTGGACGAGCCCGATGCCGGAGCCCGCTTGCAATCGGCGGTGGAAGATATCGGGCGCTTCGCCAGGGCGCAGCACATTCCGATCGACATCGTTCTCGTCCCGACCATCCCGACCTTGTATGGTGACCGGCTGCCACGTTCGATTCCGGGCAGGTATCGCGCCGCATGCGCCGCAAGGGTCTCGGGCAACTCTCCTCTGGTCGGGATCCATTCGGTTGATGGAACACATTTCGTCTATCCTCGCACGGAAATGCTGGCCCGGAGGAACGACCCCGCCTTCTTCCCGATCGGCGACTATCACCCGACGGGCTTGAGCGTCCAGGTCGTCCGGGCTGCCTATTTCAACGCCATCGGAACCGAAGCCAAGGTCAGCGAGGACGTTGCACCGACATGGGGTTTGGCTGAAGTGCTGCAGGATCTCGGCGTGGACGTCGACGTTCCCCAGTACGACATTTCGAACGCGTCGATCGAGGCCGATGACGCCGCGAGCCACACGTTGGAATCCGCTCTCGCGCGCTTCTACTCGCAACAGCGAACCCCGTGGGTGTACGACAACCCCCACCCCGCCATCCCGCAGCACGTCCTGATGATTTCGGACTCCTTCGGCATCAACGAGGGCGTAAGCTTCGCCGCCGCCTACAGAAGAGTCACACAGGTCTGGGTGCCGGAGCGGGATGCCGCGGATCTGCTGCAGCAAGTGGCGCAGCTCACTCCCTTCGATCGTGTCGTCCTGCTCTTCAATGAAGGTAACGTCCCAAGAGTTTTGGAGGTCGCGCAGAGCCTGAAGGCCGCGATGCCGGCGCCGGTCGTCCACTGAGTCCGCCAGATGCCGTTTTCCAACGTCGACTTCCTGTTTCTGTTTCTCCCGCTGTTCATCCTTTGCTACGTGACGTTCCCATTTCGAAACGTCACCTATCTGGTGTTCAGTCTGCTCTTCTATTTCGTCGGGGAAGGCTGGTATTCCGCCATCGTGCTCGTGTCGATGGTGGTAAACTACGGGTTCGGTCTTTGGATCGACGGCGCTTCGGGAGGGCGAAGAACCTTTGCCATCACGGTTGGCGTGGCGGCCAATCTCGTGTGCCTGTTCGTCTTCAAATACCTCGGCTTCGTCAGCGTCTCGATCCTGGGCTTAGCGACCGACAGCCGGTGGGCCTCCGTCCACTTGCCGCTCGGCATCTCGTTCTTCACCTTCCACGCGATCTCCTACCTCGTCGATGTGCATCGCCGGGATGCGCAAGCGGACCGCTCACTCGTCGACCTGTCGGTCTACATGCTGATGTTTCCTCAGCTCATTTCCGGACCGATCCTCCGCTATCACCTCATCGCGCCGCAGTTGCGGGACCGCGTCGTCAAGATCGACAAGGTCTATTTCGGCCTGACTCTCTTCTGCGTCGGCTTGGCCCAGAAGGTGTTGCTGGCCGATACACTGGCCAGCATCTGCGATCCGCTCTTCGACGGATGGCGGACGCTGAGCTCGGCGACCGCTTGGCTGGCCTCGATCTGCTATACGCTGCAGATCTATTTCGACTTCGGCGGTTATTCCAACATGGCGATCGGCCTTGGTTGGATGACCGGCTTCTACTTTCCCCGCAACTTCGACACGCCGTATATGTCGGCATCGATGACCGAGTTCTGGCGGCGGTGGCACATGAGCCTGTCACGCTGGTTCCGCGACTATCTCTACGTTCCGCTCGGCGGGAACCGGCACGGTCCGCTGGCCACCTACCGCAATCTCGTCGTCGTCTTCCTGCTCTGCGGGTTCTGGCACGGTGCGTCGTGGACCTTCGTGCTCTGGGGCGGCTATCACGGCCTGCTGCTGGTCGTCGAGCGCCTCGGATTCGGCCTGTGGCTGGAGAGAACGCCGGCACCGGTCCGGCACCTTTACGCCATGTTGGCCATCATCATCGGATGGGTGCTGTTCCGGAGCGAGCACCTGAACCAGATCGGGCATATGTTGTGGCTCATGGCCGTGCCGCAGCCCGCGCACGATGTCGACGTTCTCTATCGGCTGAGCAACGTTGACCTCCTGGTCATGGCCGCCGCGATCATCGGATCGACGCCGGCTGTCACGGCGCTTCTCGGCAGAGTCGCCGCCATGCCCATCATGCCGCCGTGGCCCAGCGAAACGCCGCTCTGGCGCTACGGGGTCGGCGGAGCCCTCTCGCTGCTGATCTTTCTGGCCTCGGCCATCAAGATCATGGGCGGCTCCTACAGCCCATTCATCTACTTTCGTTTTTGATCACGAACCCCGTCGCGTTGTCTCCAAAGGTCGCCGCAGGCCTCAGGCTCCCGCGTCCCGGCCGCCGGGCTTGTCCCTATAAAGAGGCAGTGCCGACCCGGTCAGGCCACCTTCCGGAGCCCCGGATATGACAAGCTCCAGGGGCCTGCGCACGCTCCACCAAGATGCGAACGGCGAATTTCGAACCGGACCGCGTACCCCCCTTCCAACACCCATCCGTTGATTAACCATGGAACGCGTTTGCCGGCCAATAGTATCAATTCGATGCAAACTGATAACGATTGCCAAGCAGGCTATCGTTGTTCCGCACTCGCAATGGAGTTTGTGGGCGGCGACCTCCGTTTGAGGACATTGCAATGCGTGTTGCTGGCGCTTTGAGCTTCATGGTGACGCTCGCGTTGTCGTCGGCCGGTCTCGCAGGACCACAGAACATCAGTGTTCAGCTGCGCGACCAAGCCGTTCAGAACTGCACGGGGGACGCGATGCGTCTCTGCCTCGCCTCGATCTTCGACGAAGAGCAGACCACGCAGTGCATGGAAGCCAACCGATCGCAGTTGAGCCCGCAATGCAGGGCCACCATGGATCGCGGTTCCCGTTCGTCGAAGCGCCGCTCGCCGGGTTAGCGTCCCAGCGACGCCGGCCAACCGGAAACATGCGGCGAGGCGGCACGGCGATCCAAAGGCCGAAAGGCCTCGGTCGATCGCACGACAGCGTCCGTTACCCGCTTGGCACGGGCCTTCGGGCGATAGCATGCGTCAACCCGACGTGATTTGCTGATGAACGATCCCGTCGTGAAGGCCATCGTGCTGCACGCGATCGCACCCCTTTTTCGGCATGGTTGCGTGCTGTGCCTCGCAGGATGCGAGCTTTTCGATCAGCGCGAGTGAAAGCGTTGCAGGTTTGCATCTGCGGGCTTCGATCGCAATTATCCAATGCGTTAAATGGGACTCTGCCTGCATCGGACGCTTTATGAGAATATTAATTATGCCGCCGAATGATTCGGAACGATCATGACTTACCTAGCGCAAACTGCGGGACGACCTATCAACCAAGAGGAAGTCGGCCGAGACCTCATCGTCCGGCGAACCCGCGCTGCTCTACGAGATCAGCCAAGGGCGGACCTTTCCCGTCAAGACATTGCGAAGTATGCAGGCGTGACGCCGGCGCTGACCAGTTACTATTTCCCCGATCGATCGAGTTTATTCGAAGCGGTTGCCACGCCCATCATCGAAGATCACGCTGAAAGCGTGCGGCGGGTGATCAATTCGGATCAGTCGCTAGACGAAAAATTGAAGAGCATCATCGAGGTCTACCTCGCATTCTGCTGTAGCGAAGGCTATCTTCTAGACTTCTACATCCAATTTGCGAAGAGTGGGAAAAATGTAAACCTATCGCTACTGGCTGATATTCAAGAAGCGGTAGTGGCGTTGGTCGGCAAGTTGCTCGACAGGCAATGCATCCTTGGGGAATGCCCAAGCGAGGTTCAATCCACCCTGTGGGGTATGTGCAAGCAGGTCGCGCGAAGATCTGGCAACGAAAGAATGACCGGTCCATCCATCAATGAGAGGATAGCGACTGAGTCGGCTCTGCTTTACGACTTCTTCATGAACGGCGTTGCTATCGTACTCCCCGTCGGTTCGATGCTCCACACGTCACAGGCGTAAATGGTCCTGCCTCAACGGACGCTTGGATCAGTTGCGGATCTTGGAAATGGAACCGCACTGCACCTGTCGCTTGTCGTCTCCGGCCCAACTACCTTTGTAGCCAAGCGAAACACTGTAGACCTCGGTCCCTTTGCTGTCGCGCACCCGGCACTCGACCACGCGTCGATCGTCGACTGAGGCCTCCAGTTGCATGACTTGAGACACCGCGACCATGGCTTCCTGTTTCGCACGCTCCGCGTTGACCAACTCCAGGCCCTCGCTATCGAAGCCGCGCTCACGTCCTCCATCACGAAAATCGAAAAAGTATCTTGGCAATCGCGCACCTCTGATCTTCGTGGTCGGACGCTAGCTTTCGTCGGGACCAAGTGCCCCCGACACGTTTGATCACAGCCTTCCACCGTTTGGCAACGGTGTTCAATGCAAGTTCAGCTCAGGACTTTCCTGAATGACTTGCAAGCGCTATTGCCAGTCGGATGTCGGATTGTTCTTCAAGATCTGTTTATCCTATGAAGCTTGCAGCTTGGTCTTGCGGCTCGGTGGTACGTCGTGCCGGCGCTTGACGAGCGGATTCATATGTCAGGTTCGGGGCTTAGCACTGCCGGAGCGACCCTCGAGTTGCAGACCGCCCCCGCCTCTCTCGAGAACGCCTGAGCGAGCCCAGATCATGTTCTCACGGTCGTAGCCATTTCCTGAGCGATCCGACGAAAGGGTCTACTGCGGCGTCACGACACCCATGCGGAGCCGCACAGCCAACGCCATCACCGCGCTCGACCGGGCTCTGGCTAAAGTGATTCTCGCTCGCCGAGCCCCGATCGATCTCGTCCATGCGACTGCGAAGCGTCGGACAGGAGATGCAGCATCCCCGGCATCATAAGCGGATGGTGCCCCTGGCCGGAAT
>CAXTME010000079.1:0-22301 GCA_964245215.1 uncultured Lichenihabitans sp. | reverse complement strand
TACGGCTACGGGTACGGTTATGGGTATGGCTACGGCTACGCCGGCTACGGCTACGGGTACGGGTACGGGTATGGCTATGGCGGGTATGGCTACGGGTACGGAGGATATGGCTACGGGTACGCCGGCTATGGATATGGGTATGGGTATGGTGGGTAGGGCTATACCACTCTCGCGTCGCTTGACGCCGTCGTTGTCTGATCTGTTTCGGGAGGGCTGCGCTGAAACCGGCGCTGCCCGCTAGTGTTGTCGGTACCGGCACCGCGCATCGCGCAACCGGCCTGTCTCGATCGAGGATCTTGGGCCGTGACCGACCTGGTTCCATGGAGCGCTGGGACGCGACATTCACGGCGACTGGAAGATGGTTCCTCGCAGGGCTTCAGGGCGCCGGGACGGCTCGGACCGACGTCGCTCATGAGGCGGTATGGAGGACGGGCCCCTGCTTCTCACACCCTCGAGAGTCATGCGGGACTAGCGTCGAAACCGCGCTTCGAACAGCGCCGAGCGTCCCGGGGTCCCGCATGCAGGCGTAGCGATCGGGGTTGACACACCATTGCGAGAACAGGGCGGGAATATCCGGCTCGGGGATCTCTTCCTCTCGACGGAACAGCGCCAGCACATCGGGATCGTGCATCTTCGGATAACACGGGTGGAACGGGCAAGAAGGGGAAAGCCCGATCGAGCGGCTCACCGCGACTTCGGGCCGATAGGGAAGTCGATTGTCACCCGCGACAACGGAATAGAGTCCGACAATGCCGATTTTCGATGCGCCAGCAAGCTGAATGGGTCCGGAATCGCCACTGATCAGTACATCGCACTGGCGTAAGACATAGATCGTCTCCAGCAGGCTCAACTTGTCGGTAAGATCGAGTGTGTTGGCCTGGTCGAAGAGAGCGACGCCGCGCCCGTCGATGCTGTCCGATCGGCCAATCAACACCACGGCGTGCCCCGCGGAACGTTGCATATCGATGATCTCCGACCAGACCTGCGGCGGGATCGTCCTGTTGGGGTCGGTGATCCCGGCGTGAATGACGATCTTTCTGCTGTCCGGCGGCAGCTTCTTCATCAACGCCGCAATGCGCTCGAAGCGCGATCCATCCCCAAGGTCGAGTTCGGCTCCCTTGAATCGGTCGGCCAGGGTGACACCCAGCGACATCAGGAAGGCATCGACCTGATGCAGTCGGGAAATCCCGTAATGTGCCGGCGACCAATCGATGTACTTGACATCGTTCATGCCCGACTGCCGCACGAAGCTGGCGACGGCTTGCGGATTGTCGAAGACGCCGTCGATCAGCGGACATGACGATGCAAGTTCGCAATAGTGAGCCGAGGTTTCCAGGTAGACCTTGATGCCGA
Organism: uncultured Lichenihabitans sp.; assembly: GCA_964245215.1. Classification (GTDB taxonomy): domain Bacteria; phylum Pseudomonadota; class Alphaproteobacteria; order Rhizobiales; family Beijerinckiaceae; genus Lichenihabitans. The sequence continues at coordinate 20,948 of CAXTME010000079.1, read as the reverse complement.
CGGCCCGTTTGATCGCCGACAGGGCCGACATGGCCATCAACACATCGCCCATTCCAGCCGCACGTTTGACGATGAGGGCGTCGAGTTTGGCCAGAGACCGTCCAGGCGAGAACGGCTTTTTCGCCTCCAGCACGATCTCAGACCATTGCACCACGTTATTGCTGCCGCGTGCAGCGACCGCGAGGGCTTCGTCATTGATCGTTCCGGCATTCCAGGCCGAAAGCCAGCGTTCATCCAGGTACTGCGTCACGGATGTTTGCGCGAAGTCGAGCTTCAGGTATTTAGCCAATGGTGTTCCCGGGAGACCCCTCGATTGCCAATTCTCGTTGAGGGCTAGATCGAGTGGTTGGAATAGACTGGGGATCACCGGTCGTTGGTGCGTCGGGTCCGACAAATAATCGTCGTGGCGCGGATCCGGAACTCTGATGTTGATCTTGGCTCCAGCTTTACTGATACGGTAGATTTCCTTCATGACGTTCAGAAACGTGTCGGAATGACCCCCCAGGTGCTCGAGCACGTGGCTGAGTAGGATTTCGTCGGCGCTATCGTCGGCGATGGACCAAGGGAAAACCTCCAGATCCATGACGTAATCGGGTCGCGCATCCACGTACTTGTCGACATTGATCCAGCCGTACTTGTAATCGTTACCGCAACCAAGGTTGAATTTCATCGCGATTGATCCTCGGAAGGAAGAGCGGAAGTCGGCCGACATGGCGCGCGTGATCGAGGTCACATCTGCGGGATCCGGTGACCAAGCACAGGCCAGCTTCGTCGGCACCAGCGTGGGCCGGCCTCAGCCTCGTTCGGCGGCTTGTTCCAAAACCAGATCAGGTTCTGCAGCTTCCACTATCGCGAAGGGCTCCGGCGGCAAGCCAGCCTCGCGCCGTTCGACCATGCGCAACAGCGCGGCTTCGTAGTTGCGTGTGTAGCGCGGCGTGTCGAACAGCGGCACGGTCGACCTGTTCGCGGCGAGGTGGGCGTGGAGCGCCTGGAGCCGCTCGGGATCGCGCGCCAGAGCGAGAGCCTCGTGCTCGTAGGACGCGAGGTCGGTCGTGATCAGTTCGGGCAGTCCGACGCTCGTGAGCAGGCTCGCGGCGACGCGGCTCGCGAAATGGGAGCCGATGCAGGTCAGCACCGGAACGCCGACCCATAGAGCCTCGCTCGCGGTCGTGTGGGCGTTGACCGGGAGCGTATCGAGGAACAGGTCGGCCAGACCGAGCCGGGCCAGATGCTGGTCATAGTCCAGGCGCGGCGCGAAGATGAGCCGCTCGCCCGGGATACCGTGGCCCAGAGCCGCCGCCCTGAGGTTTTCGGCGGCCGCGTTATTGGCCTGCAGGAGCCAAAGAACGGAGCCCGGCACGGCGGCCAGCAAGCGCATCCAGATCTCGAAGACGAGCGGGGTCAGTTTGTAGTTGTTGTTGAAACAGCAGAACACGAAGGCTTCCTCGGAGAGCCCGTGCGCTTCGCGCGACACAACCGCCTGCGGTCCTGGCCGACGTCGGTCGTTGGGCTGGTAGGAATGCGGCAGGTGAACGATCGCTTCGTCGAAGAACGGCTGATGCTCGAACGGCGCCACGACCGCATCCGCCACGATATAGTCGATCATCTTGGTTCCCATCGAACTCGGGTAGCCGAGATAGGCGACCTGGATCGGTGCGGGCCGGTGGGCCAGGATGGCGGGCCTGCTGTCGGTGGTGAAGCCCTTGAGATCGACCAGGATTTCGAGACCGTCCTCCGCGATCCGTTCGGCGGCCTCGCGATCGGTTTGAAAGCAGAGGTCGACCATGTGGTCGAGCGCCGTGACCATGTCCTGACCGAGGTCCGTTCCGTCGCTACGCCCGATGTTGTAGCCGAAAAGCTCGAAGCGACCGCGGTCCTGGAGGCGGAACAGCTCCGATACGAGAGCCGCCGTGGCGTGGCCGCGGAAGTCGGCCGACAGATAGCCGATGCGGATCCGCTCGTTGTGAGGCCGCTCGCAAGGTTGGTCGTAGCGCGTCAAAGGGTTCGACGACGGGGGCATGAACGTCTCGGCCCAGGCCCGGTTCCAGAGCAGCGTCTCGAGGTTGGAGAGGCCGAACGCCATGATCATGAAGGGAGAGATCGTGTGTCCGCCCGCGATGGCGTCCGCCATCAGACCCCGGATCTTGTCTTCGTAGCCATGCCACGAGCAGGCATGCATGCGCGCCCAGCAGGCCATCCAGCGGATCTCGAGCTGTTGGGGCGCGAGGCTATGGGCATGGTCGAGCAATGCGATGACGACCGAGTGGTGGCCGAGGTGCCTGTGGGCTTCGGCCAGATGGACATACGCCTCGACCAAGTCGGGCTTCAGCCGTGCGGCTTGTTCGAAGAAGGCGATGGCGAGAACGTCCCGCTCGGCCTTGAGGAGCAGCACGCCCATGTTCAAGTAGGCGATCGGATCGCGAGGCGCGAGTTCGATCGCTTGTTTCAACCCCTTGAAGGCATCCTCGAAGCGACCCCGCTTCTGATGCAGGAGCCCGCGCAGCATATGCAGACGGGCGCCGTCCTTGACGCGGTCGATGCCGCGGTCGAGCTCGACGATCGCAAGATCGGCATCGTCGGCTTCGATGAGGCATCGGCTGAGGCCCATCAGGGCATCGCCGTTGGCCGGGTCGTGGAGTAACGCGGAGCGAAATTCGCTTTCGGCCTCGCCTTGGCGCCCTGCTTCGACCAGCGTGATGCCGCGCTCGAGGTACCCGGTCGCGGAGTTGGGTTGCAGCGCGATCAGGTTGTCGCAGCTCTCGAGACTGCCCTCCGGGTCTCCCATGCGGCGGCGAATGATGGCCTGGCGAAGGTGGGCTGGAGCCGAAGCCGGATCGAGGGAAAGAGCCTTGGCGGCGGCCGCGTCTGCAGCCTCGAGGTCGGACGTGAAGCTCAGCACGTGGGCGAGTGCGGCCAGGCTGTTGGCCGAGGAGGGCCTGATCGCCACGGCGCGCCTTGCCGCCGTTACGGCTTGCGCGTGACGCCCGCTCTCGCACAGCGACAAGGCCATGTTGAGCCAGGCGTCGGGATGGTCGGGGCTCAGGATGACCACGCGTTCGAAGCGTGCCACCGCGACATCGTGCTGATTTTGCCGCGCCGCCACGACCCCTAGGTCGTGGAGCGCCCCGGTGTGCCGCGGCTCGACCGCGAGGCATCGCAGGTAGAGCGACTTGGCACGGTCCACATCGCCGGCCACCATGGCGGATGCCGCCGCCGCATAGGTTCGACCCGCGGCGGTCAGGTCGACAGCTTCGGCCGCGCGCAATGCGCGAGGCGCCTTTCTCCGGCTCGCCCGGTTCATCACGTACCTCTCCCGCCCGCTTTCGTCGTTGCCGATCATCGAAGAGTGGGCCTGCGCCAGGCTTGCGCCGCCCTGGGAGCGATGGGCGGAGGCCCGGAGCCACGCGAAAAAGGCACCGCGCTTCGATGGGCGGTGCCTTGGTCGATCGTTGGAAGGTCAACCGGGGCTTTCGACCCCGGCCGCCGCGGACTAGCCGCCGAACAGTTTCAGGATGAGCTGGCTGTTCTGGTTGGCGATGGACAAGGACTGGATACCGAGCTGCTGCTGCGTCTGCAGCGCCTGAAGCCGGGTCGAGGCGACGTTCATGTCGGCATCCACCAGCGAACCCACGCCGGACGTGATGGCGTCCGACAGGGACGAGACGAAGCTCGACTGGTTGGTGATGTTGGTCGAGACGGCGCCCAGCGTCGCACCCGCCGTGGTGACGCTCTTGATGGCCGCGTCGATGGCGGTCGACAGGGTGCTGAGATCGGTCGAGCTGGCGCTGCTGATGTTGAAGGCCAGGATGCTGTCGCTTGCGTAGAGACCGCCGGCGGCCGTGCCGGTCACGCCGCCCGTGCCCATCGCGCTCGTGACGCTGAGCGACGCGCCCAGCAGGCCACCAGGCGCAGCGACCGAGCTCAGCGCGATGCCCGAGGTGTCGATCGCGATCGTGCCGATGGTCGTCGCGCCCGTCGAGTTGCGCGAGAAGGACGAGACCACGTTGGCGCTCGAGGTGCTGCCGTCGAGCAGGTTCACGCCGTTGAACGACGCGGACGCCATGATGTTGATCAGGCTCGACTGCTGGGCCGTGATGTCGGTCTGCACCTGGGTCTTGTCGGTGCCCGACGTCTGCGCGGTCAGGACGTCGTCCTTCATCTTGTTCAACAGCGTGATCGTGCTGTTCAGGGCCGCAGTGGCGGTGCTGACCACCGATGAGCCCAGGTTCAGGGCGTCGGTTACGGCCGACAGGGCGCCCGTGTCGGATTTCATCGTCGTCGAGATCGACCAATAGGCGGCGTTGTCCGACGCCGATGCGACACGCAGGCCGGACGAGATCTGGCTCTGGGTCGTCGTCAGGTTCTTCTGTGTCATCGCAAGGTTCTGCAACGCGGTCATTGCAGAGGAGTTCGTGAGAATGCTGCTCATTGTCGGATATCCAGGTGTGACGCGTTACTGAGGACATCCCGGACCGGTACCGGTACGCTGGAGCGGCTTGATGCCTTTGATCGTCGCCTTCCGGCTGACCATCAATCTTGCGTAAGGCCAACATAGGATCGGCCTCTTACGGATTGTTGAATCGAGACGGTCAACACGGCGTTCCGATCGGCGATCGACGCAATCATGCAGGACTGGTTAACGTTTAACTTTTCTACCCTGAGCGAGTCTTTGAAAGGTGCCTGAAAGCGAAAATGGCAACCTCGCTGAAAGCAGCGTGATTGCCATCGAAAGCATCAGACGTGTTGGTCGGAGGATCAGCCGTTGAAGAGCTTCAGGATCAACTGGCTGTTCTGGTTGGCGATCGACAGCGATTGGATGCCGAGCTGCTGCTGGGTTTGCAGGGCCTGCAGGCGGGTCGAAGCGACGTTCATGTCGGCATCGACGAGCGAGCCCACGCCCGACGTGATGGCATCCGACAGCGACGCCACGAAGCTCGACTGGTTGTCGATGTTCGTCTTGTAGGCACCGAGAGTAGCGCCGGCCTTGGTGACGTTGCTGATCGCCGCATCGAGAGCCGTCGAAAGGGCCGTGAGATCGGTCGACGTCGTCAAGCCGCTGAGCGTGAAAGCCAGGATGCTGTCACTCGCGTAGAGGCCGCCGGGCGTCGTTCCGGACGCGCCGCCCGTCCCCGTGGCGCTCGCCACGCTGAGCGACGCGCCGAGCAGGCCACCGGCCGCCGTGTTGGACGACAGGGCAATGCCCGAGGTGTCGATGTTGATCGTGCCGACGGTTGTTCCGGAAGCATTGCGCGAGAACGACGACACGACGGTCGCCTGGCTCGCGCTGCCGTCGAGCAGGTTGACGCCATTGAAGGAGGCCGACGTCATGATGTTGATCAGGCTGGCCTGCTGGGCCGAGATGTCGGTCTGCACTTGGGTCGGGTCCGTACCCGAGGTCTGCGCCGTGACGACGTCGTTCTTCATTTTGTTCAGCAGCGTGATCGTGCTGTTCAAGGCCGCGGTCGCGGTGCCGACCACCGAAGAGCCGAGGTTCAGCGCGTCGGTGACGGCCGACAGGGCGCCCGTGTCCGACTTCATCGTGGTCGAGATGGACCAGTAGGCGGCGTTGTCGGAGGCCGTCGCGACGCGCAGGCCGGACGAGATCTGGCTCTGCGTGGTCGTCAGGGCCTTTTGGGTCGCTGCAAGGTTCTGCAGCGCGGTCATTGCGGAGGTGTTGGTGAGAAGGCTGCTGCTCATCGCCGGAAATCCTGTTGATCCTGAACCATGTATGAGGACATCCCGGGTTTGGCCGGAACGCAGGAGCGGCTTGATGCCCCTGATCGGCGCCCGCGGCGTCTCCGATCAGTCTTGCGTGAGGCTCAAGCTATCGCGAGAGACTTACTTAAGCGTTAAGCTTACCGTTTTCGTCCCTGCTCGGCCCGTCAATTAGGGACCGTGGACTGCAATCTGAGTTCTGATTGTGGAGAAGACAACCCAAAGTAAGTGCAAGGATGGAGTGACGTCTCAAAGGACCGAGAAGCCTTCGGGGCTTTGGCGCGCGGTCCATCTTTCGCGCATGTGATGGAGCGCTGCCTCGAAACGCATCGTAAACTTGGGCATGTCGAAGACCGGAAGGCTGTCGCGCCGACGTGCCAGGCGCTGCCTGAGAGACGCCAGGAAGCCGGGCTCCGTTGCGAGCCGTACCGCCAGGGCTTCGTAATCGGCAAGGCTTTCCGTGATCAACTCCGAAAGTTCGGCGGCTCTCAACAGGCTCGCCGCCATCCGGCTGACATAGGTTTCCCCAGCACAGGTGAGAACGGGAAGGCCCGCCCAGAGCGCATCGTTGCAAGTCGCGCCAGCATTATAGGGATAGCTATCGAGGAAAAGGTCGGCGAGAGACATCCGGCCGAGGTAGACGTCCATCGACGCGACGGGGGCGAAAACGATCCGTTCGGCCGCGATGCCGCGGGCTTCGGCCCATTCGCTGAGGTTCTCATTCGTCTTCGCTGTCTTGCCGTAGAGCCACAGCACGCTGTTGCGGGTTCTCGACAGCAGGCGGAGCCAGAGGTCGAAGAGGTCCGGCGTCAGCTTCAGCGTGTTGTTGAAGCTGCAGAACACGAAGGCATCCTGGGGCAGCCCGCAATCGGCACGTGTCAGTTCCGGCTTGAACGTGACCCGATAGGGATCGCTCGGCTGATAGCAGAGGGGCATTTGCACGATCTTCTCGACGTAATGCGCTTGATGATGGCCCGGCGTGAGGATGGGATCGCCGATCACGTAGTCGATGCAATCCGCCCCCGTGGTGCCGGGCCATCCGAGGAAGCTCACCTGGATCGGTGCCGGGCGTCGGGCCAGGATCCCCATCCGCGAGCCGGTCATCGGTCCCGTGAGGTCGACCAAGACATCGATGCCGTCGACGCGGATCCGCTGAGCCGCCTCCTGATCCGAGAGGTGGTGCAGGTCGACGAAGCGGTCGCAGGCTCGCACGATGCGCCGGCGCACCCGTCCCGGATCGTCGGCCCCCAAGGCATAGCCGAACACCTCGACATTCCCGCGATCATGCTGGGCCAACATTTCGGGCAAGAGACGGCCGACCGGATGATCGCGGTAGTCCGCCGAAAGATAGCCGATCCGCAGGCGCGCCCCGGCCTGCCGGCGGTCGGTGCCGACGAAGCCGGACGTGAGGACGTTGATCTGCGCCATCTGATGTCGAGCGCAGGTGAGTTGCTGCTGTGGCGTCGAGGGAAAGGCCATCAGGAGCAGCATGAAGACCGCGTCGTTGGGGTCGTCCATCAGCTGCAGGAGCCGCGCGTGGTCCTCGGCATAGTGGCGCCAGTCGCAGATATGCCGCCTGATCTTGATCAGCTCGACGAGGCTCGCGGGGAGATCGGGCCGTAGCGCCACCGCCTGCTCCAAGACGGCCACCGCCGCGTCGAAATCGAAGAGCTCCTGATAGGCCGTCGCGAGGTTGGTCAAGGCGCCGTGATGGCCGGGATCGATGGCGAGCGCCAGCCGATAGAGCTCCGCAGCATCGGCAATGTGACTGCACCCGTGAAGCACCACGGCATAGTTGTTGACCACGTCGGCTCGCGTCGGCAGCAGTTCGTAGGCGCGCCGGCTGGCTGCAGCGGCTTCGTCGTATCGATGCAGCGAAAGCAGCGCGGATCCGAGCGACGAAAGTGCTTCCGCGAGATCGGGATCGATCGCCAAAGCCGCCCGGAAGGTTTCGATCGCGTCTTCGGTTCGGCCCAGAGTCATGAGGGTGCGGCCGTGATTGTAACGGTAGATGGCCGAGGAAGGGTCGAGCGACACCGCCTCATGGTGCAGGGCCGCGGCCTCGTCGAGGCGGCCGAGACGTTCGACGATGATGCCCAGATAGCAGCGGAGGTCGGCGCGATCCGGGAGGAGACGGAATGCGGCCCGGTAGATCGGCACCGCTGCTTCGACTTCTTCGGATGTTTCGAGCGCCGCGAGGAGATTGAGATGAGCATCGGCGTTGTCGGGCTGAAGCTCGATGGCGCGCCGGCACGCCACTGTGGCCTCGGCAGCGGCGTTTCGCGCCAGCAGCGCCAAGCCGAGGTTCGACCAGCTTGCGGCGTGATCCGGCGCGCGGTCGAGGATGCTGCGATAGAGATCCTCGGCCTCGCGGGTCCGATGGCTCCGATGCGCCGTCACGGCCTTCTCGAAGAGCGTCTGCTGCTCTTCCATCGTCATCCACGAGGGGCAGGGGACCGGTTGCGCTGCCGTATTCCGCTTCGCTTGGTTCATTCGACCGCGTCCCTTCCTCGCGTGTCCCGGCGCCGCAACGCCACGGGTGCTCTGCTGGCTTGAAACCCGGGCCATGCGGCGAACCTCCCGACCTCGAAGTCTCGTCACAATGAGGTGGCGTGACTTGCGCCAGGATGGAGAAGCTGCCGTCAGGCCGCGCTAACAAGCGCAAGGCCGGGCAGGCGGCCCGTCAGGGCCTCCGCGGACCTCGCCTCACAGATCCTCAATGACCAATGACATGCCATGTGCCGCGAAAAAGGCCTGTCGCGCGAGCTTGAGTTCATGAGTGGGCGCTGGCCAGCGCCGGTAGATGGTCTGGTAGGTTTCGACGAGCAGATGATCGTTGCAACGGCCACGGTTGTCGGCCTGCAACCGCGTAAACACGACGGGTCCATAGATCGGTATGTGGCGGAAGGGCGAACCTGTCATGACGTTCAGTATGAAATCCCAATCCTCATTGAGGACGAGAGAAGGGTCTGTTTCACGCCCTTGCACGGCTTCCACCGGATAGATCAAACAGGCGGGGGGAATGAAGTTTTTCACATGGATCAAGTTAAGATCGTTCGCAGCCAAGCAGCGCCTTTCGCCACCGACCACCACGGGACTTCCATTGTCCAGGCGTTCGAAAACCGCGTAATAATCGGTATACAGGACTTCAGACTTGCTGGAGTGTCGATCGGCCTCGGACAGGTAATCCGGCGAGAAAGCATCGTCGTCATCGAGGAAGATGACGAAGTCGCCTTTCGCCAACATGGTGCCGAGATTGCGGCTGGCTGCAGGTCCAGGCTGGCCCCCCCGTTGCACGAACACATCTTCGTCGCTGAGCAGTTCCGAAGCCACTTTATAGGTGTCCGAAGATGCATCATCCGACACGACGACGATCTGGTGTCTGACCTCCGTCTGGGCTTTGACGGAGCGGATCGCCCTTCCCAGCAAGGCTGGCCTGTGATGCGTCGTGATGATGACGGAGTAGGTATTCATAGAGGATACGTCCGTAGCTTGCCCTGGACATCGAGGGCAGCTGATTGCTGCCGCGACAGTTGACGGCCGGCGGTCAGCGGTATCCCCAGAAGCGCGGCGCGATCTCGGCCTGAAGCAACCGGTCCTTATATTCATAGACCAGGGGATGGAAGAGCTCGCCCAATATTTCCTGCCAACGCAGCGGGTAGAGGGACACTGTGCCATCCGGCAAAACGAAGCCTTGCTGGTCCATGGGGTGCTGGGCCGGATGTCGTTGCAAAGCATCGAGCTTCAAGTCGAGCAGACGGTGGGTGGCTCCCAGCCAGCGGGCGGTAAACGCGGTCTGCTTGCGAAAGATGTAGGCACAATTTCCGATCAGGCAGGCATAGTTTGCTCTTAGCTCTTGTTCCAACGCGCCGCCGCAAGGCGCAACTCCATGTGACCCGATTTCCTGGTAACCAAGGCCGTAGGCTGTTCGCGAACCGCGAAGCCTAGCGAAAAAGCTCGTCCAAGACGCTTGCGTCACTTTCAGATCGGTGTACCCGCCGCCGAAATGATGCATCATGTAACATCGCAGGTAATCGGCCTTATGGGTCTCACTCAGAAAGCTGTAAGCCGGATGAAACGGGCTCGTCGCAACTTCATATTCCGAAATGTTGATCTGCGTCAGGAACAACACAGGGCAACACGTATATTTATATATCGTCATCAAAGCCTCTGCGCGCTGTGACGACATAGGATTGTTCCCTGTCCAGGCGCAGAAGATGACGTTAGCAGCAAGTCCATCGAGATCTGACGATCCTCCATCAGATCCGTCGATCATTGCTGGTATCGCCTCTTCCATCCGAAGTGAAAGGCTTCGCATCGTCATCCATTCTCAAACATCGTCACACAGATCGACCGAGGACGTTTGGGTGAGCACAAGGTACCTCACTCACACGACCGGGTTCAGGCGCCGGCTCGGGCTTGGCAGGGCGTCATCGCTTCGTCTCTTCGGAATGTGACCCCTTGGCTTCAGCGACACTGCCGATGTTGCAGGGGCTGACTTGCGCAGGGCTGAAGGGGATTTTCGCTCGGCTACGGTCGCGATCTCAGGACGCCCGAGATCGTCGATCGAAGCGCAGCCGGACGCGGCCGCGAGCACGTGAAACAGCGTTTCGTCTTCAAGTTAAGCTTCCGTTAACTCATTTACACTATTGCGTTCAGTATTGATCGGCTTCGGCAGCGTTTCGCCCGAACTAAACAGCAGCAATCAGGCGGAACTGTACGACATCTCGGTTCGTCGACCCGCGTCATCGTCTGCTGGTTTCGTTCGCGGCGAAGTGGCGCGAAGCCCGCTGAGACGGCGGAGCGAAATCATGGCGCACGAAACGAGCAAACAGGCCACCCGCCGGAGTGCCGACAGACGCTGCGCGACCCGCTGGATGCGGGGTAAGGGGATCGATATCGGTTGCGGTTACGACTCCTTGGCCAATCTGGTGTCGTTTTTTCCTCTGATCACATCGGTCAGGTCGTGGGATCTGCCCGACGGTGACGGCATGTTGATGCAGGGAGTCGAGGACAGTAGCTTCGATTTCGTCCATTCCAGCCATTGCCTGGAGCATCTGCTCGATCCGTATGTGGCCATGCAGAACTGGATCCGCATCTGCCGGGATGGCGGGCATCTCATCGTGACAGTCCCCGATGAAGATCTCTACGAACAGGGTGTCTGGCCGTCGACTTTCAATGCCGATCACAAGTGGTCGTTCACGGTCGCCAAGAGGCAGAGCTGGTGTCCCAAATCGGTCAACGTCTTCGACCTGCTCGGGCACTTCGTGGACGACATCGAAGTTCTCAAGGTCGAACTGCTCGACTCGGGCTTTGTCTACGCGCAACCGAGGCAGGACCAGAGCCTGGGTGCCCTGTCCGAATCAGCGATCGAGTTCGTGTTGCGCCGCAAATGCCGCGCGGTCCGGCATGCCGGCTTCGCCCCATCGGTCGATGCAGCGGAGGCCTTCGCAGAAGCGATAGCGCACCACAAGGCAGGCGACGCAGTGAGTGCCGCTGCCTCGTATCGTCGCGCCATGGCGGGCAACCCGCGCGACGTTGCGAGCCTCAACAATCTCTCCCTTTTGACGTCTCCGGATGAATCAGAGGCTTTGCTCAGGCGAGCCCTCGTGATCAAGCCTGATTTTGCGGACGCACTGGTGAACCTCGCGACACTATTGATGGAGAAGCCGGATGTCGTCGAAGCCGAATCCTGTCTCAAGAGAGCCTCCTTGGTCAGGCCCGATGACGCAAACGTATTCTACAGGCTGGGGCTCTGCCTCGAAGCGCAGGACCTTCACGCCGAGGCCGCGTCTGCGTTCGAGAGGGCGACCGTCTTGGAGGATCGGCACGTGGCTGCCCGCCTCCATCTCGGGAAGCTACTTGTCGTTCTAGGGAACGATGAAGATGCTTTGAATCAGTTCGAGAAGATTCTCGCGCACGATCCACAACACGTCGAAGCTCACGTCTACAAGGGGCAAGTTCACCTCGGCCTAGGTGATCTCCATCGGGGTGCGGAAGAGATCAAGTGGATTTGGCATACACGAGGATTATCCAGTCAGATGGCTCTGTTTGCTGAAGGTTCGTCTCAGCGACGGGATCTAGACGGACGCAGAATTGTCTTGTCGGCTGACTCGGCGATCGGAGACACGCTTCAGTTCATTCGTTATGCTGCGATGTTGAAGGCGCGAGGAGCATGTGTGATCGTCGAATGCCAGTCGGAACTGGTTCGACTTCTGCAAAATACCCCTGCGATCGACACTGTAGTGACCCTAGGTCAGGAGCTTCCGGCTTTCGATGACCGCGTTCCCCTGCACAACCTGATCGGAGCTTTCGGGACGACGCTGCCTACGATCCCGGCCAACGTTCCTTACGTGACCGCAACGGCGGCAGAGGCCGGTGTGTGGCGGGAAAAACTGGGCCGACATCAGGACTTGACTGTAGGCCTCGTCTGGGCGGGAGCCTCCAACCATGTTGCCGACAGGCGCAGATCGATCGCGGCGACACTGCTGAAACCTTTGATGGACGTCGATGGCGTACGATGGGTGTCGTTGCAGAAGAACGCCGCTGCGGCGCACGACTTGGACCTGCTCGATTGGACCGCAGACCTTCACGACATGGGAGCGACCGCGGCTTTGATCGAATCGCTGGATTTGGTGATTTCCGTCGATTCTTCCGTCGCCCACCTGGCCGGAGCATTGGGACGGCCGGTGTGGTTGCTGAACCGCTTCGATAGCTGTTGGCGATGGCTGAAGGAAAGGAACGACAGTCCATGGTACCCCACCATGCGTCAGTTCAGGCAGACACGAGCCGGCGAATGGCAGCCCGTCGTTGCCGCGGTGGTCGAAGCCCTGACCAGCTTGTCGAAAGAGCACGCGAGCCTTAGCCAATCGCCTGGATCACAATCGGCAGGCCACGATATCGCGACCCGGTCGACTCCCCTCAGCAGCAACGAAATCATCGCTTCGGACGCGCTCCTCGTGGCCTGAAGCCGGACGAAACGGCTCGTACAACGCGCCGGGCGCTTGGGCGTCTTCCGCCTGCAACGAAGAGCAGCGGCACGGCCGCCCCGTTCCACGAGGTGGTCCAGCAAGCCCATCCGCCGGGCCGCGGATCACACCCAAGCCGGTCTTCGCAGATCGAGCGTCATCGGGAACTCGCCCGGGCGCTCCTCGGGTGGGATGGTCAGGGTGCCGCTCGTGTGGGCCAGGGTCGAGAAGCGGGCGCGGCGGCGGGCCTCGGCCTCGAAGGCGTTGACCGGGAAGGTGTCGTAGCTCCGCCCGCCAGGATGGGACACGTGGTAGACGCAGCCGCCGATCGAACGCCGCGACCACCGGTCGATGATGTCGAAGGTCAGCGGGGCGTGCACCTTGACGAAGGGCTGCATCGAGCGCGACGGCTGCCAGGCCTTGAACCTGACCCCGCCCACGAAGCTTCCCGCCGTGCCGGTCGAGACCATGGGGACTGGCCTCCCGTTGCAGGTGACGATGTGACGGCTCGGCGTCACGCCCGAGAGCTTGACCTGGACGCGCTCGACCGAGCCATCGACGTAGCGCGCCGTGCCCGAACTCGACCCCTCTTCACCGAGCACATGCCAGGGCTCGAGCGCCTGGCGAAGCTCCATGGTGACGCCTTCGCGCTCGACCGTGCCGTAGTGCGGGAAACGGAACTCCAGTTGCGCGTCGTACCAGGCGGTGTCGAACGCGTAGCCGGCCCCCTCGAGATCGCGCAGGATGTCGGCGAAGTCGGCCTCGATGAAATGCGGCAGCATGAACCTGTCGTGCAGCGCCGTGCCCCAGCGCACCAGCGGCCCGTCCAGGGGCTCGCGCCAGAACCACGCGATCAGCGCCCGGACCAGGAGCTGCTGGGCGAGGCTCATGCGGGCGTCGGGCGGCATCTCGAAGGCTCGGAACTCGACGAGGCCGAGCCGGCCCGTCGCACTGTCGGGGGACCAGAGCTTGTCGATGCAGATCTCGGCGCGATGCGTGTTGCCCGTCACGTCGACCAGGATGTTGCGGAATAGCCTGTCCACCATCCAGGGCCGGATGTTGGGCTCGTGCGGTCCCGGCACCTGGGCCAGCGCAACTTCCATCTCGTAGAGGCCGTCGTGCCGGGCCTCGTCGATGCGCGGGGCTTGGCTGGTCGGGCCGATATACATGCCCGAGAACATCATCGAGAGTGCCGGATGGCGCTGCCAGTAGAGGATGATGCTCTTCAGGAGGTCGGGCCGGCGCACGAAGGGAGAATCGTTCGGCGTCGGGCCACCGAGCACGACGTGGTTGCCGCCGCCTGTCCCGGTGTGGCGGCCATCGGTCATGAACTTGTCGGCGCCGAGCCGGATGTCGCGCGCGTCCTCGTAGACGCCGCGGGTGATCTCGACGGCCTGTTCCCAGCTGGTCGCGGGCTGGACGTTGACCTCGATCACGCCGGGGTCGGGCGTGACCTTGATGACGTCGAGCCGCGGATCGTAGGGCGGACCGTAGCCTTCGATATGGACCTGCAGGCCGAGGTCACGCGCCGCTCCTTCGACGGCGGTCAGGAGTTCGAGATAATCCTCGAGCCGATCGACCGGGGGCATGAAGACGCAGAGCATGCCGTCCCGGGGCTCGACCGCGAAGGCGGTGCGGACCTCGGGGTCGTTGCGGTAACGGTCGGGAACCGGCTGCTGCAACGGACGCGCGGCGCGTGATTCCGTGATGGTGGTGAGCTGGTCGGGATCGGGCAGGGGAGCGCGAGGCTCGGTCGGATCCTGCGGGGCCGCGTAGGGGAAGCGCGACGGCGGGATGTAGTCGAGCGACTCGAGCGGCAGTCGAAAGCCGAGCGGCGAGTCACCCGGCACCAGGAAGATATGCTCGCGGCGCGTCTGCCAGCGTTCGCTCGACCAGTCTCGGCCCCAGCGCGTGATCGGCAGCACGAAGCCGGCCGGCACCGTGAGGCCGCGTGAGAAGACGCGGGCGATGCGGGCGCGCTGCTCGATCGAGCCGACCGGCGACTGAAGCGCATCGATCTCGCGGGGCAGCGAGGCTTCCTGAAGGATCCAGTGGGCCGGGTCCTCGTAGGCGCCCTGCACGTATTCGTGTTCGAGACCGAGCCGATGCGCGATGGCCTGCATCAGGCGGCGCGCATCCTCGATCTTGGCGCTGCGCGGACCGGTTTCGCTGGCGATGAGGCCGGCATCCTGCCAGATCGGCTTACCGTCCTTCCGCCAGTACAGCGAGAAGGCCCACCGCGGCAGGCTCTCCCCGGGATACCATTTGCCCTGGCCGTAGTGCAGGAAGCCCCCGGGTGCGAAGCGGGTCCGCAGGCGCCGGATCAGGCTGTCGCCGAGCCCGCGCTTGGTCGGGCCCACGGCTTCGCTGTTCCATTCCGGCGCTTCGAAGTCGTCGATCGAGACGAAAGTCGGTTCGCCGCCGGTCGTCAGCCGCACGTCGGCTGAGCGAAGCTCGGCCTCGACCTGCCGACCGAGGGCGTCGAGCGCCTGCCAGGCTTCGTCCGAGAAAGGTGCGGAGATGCGCGGCGCTTCGGCGACGCGCGACACTTCCATCGTGTGATGGAACTCGATCTCGCAAGGATCGAGGGCGCCGCTGATGGGGGCGGCCGCGCGGTAATGCGGCGTCGCGGCCAGGGGCAGGTGGCCCTCGCCGCAGAGCAGCCCGGACGTGGCATCGAGGCCGATCCAGCCGGCTCCCGGCAGATAGACTTCGGCCCAGGCGTGCAGGTCCGTGAAGTCGTGCCGCGTGCCGAGCGGGCCGGATACCGGGTCGATGTCGGCTCTGAGCTGGATCAGGTAACCCGAGACGAAGCGGGCCGCGAGGCCGATGCTGCGCAGGATCTGCACCATGAGCCAGGCCGAGTCGCGGCAGGATCCGGACTTCAGCGTAAGCGTCTGCTCCGGCTCCTGAACGCCGGGTTCCATGCGGATCACATAGGCGATCTCGCGTGACAGGCGGGTGTTGATGTCGATCAGAACGTCGATGGATCGCTTCGGTTCGCGCGGGATGGTGGCCAGGAATGCCTCGAGCTTCGGCCCTGCGACCTCCGGCTCGAGATAGGCCGCGACCTCGGCGCGGGTCTCGGCGTCGTACGCGAAGGGGTAGCTTTCGGCCGAGGGCTCGACGAAGAAGTCGAAAGGATTGATCACCGCCATGTCGGCCGTGAGGTCGACCTCGATCCGGAAGGTCTCGGTCTTCTCCGGGAAGACCAGCCGGGCCAGCCAATTGCCGTGCGGATCCTGCTGCCAGTTGATAAAATGATTGGCGGGTGTGATCTTGAGCGCATAACTCGGCACCGGCGTGCGGCAATGCGGGGCCGGACGAAGACGGATGACCTGCGGACCGAGCGAGACCGGACGGTCGTAGTGGTAATCGGTCACGTGATTGATCGCGGCGCGCACTGGCATCGCGGTCTCCTTCGAATGAATTGGTATGATGAAATGCCGGGCGGCTTGGCGCGGCAGTACGGCGCGGCTACGTTTTCGTCAACCGCAGCGCATGCTCAAATAATGGGCCGAGCGAGCCGCCCGAAATTCGCCGTTGGAGCAGCCGGCAGCTGTCGTGTTTTCGCGGGCGAGCCATGCACCCGCAATAGTTCGCGGACGTTGACACCTTAAATCACGTAACGACAGGCCGCCGCACGGATGACGACCGAACTGACCTATCTCGCATGGACGCTGGTTCTCGCTCTCGTCTACATCGGCTTGCCCTCGCAGCTGCGGACCTTCGAAACGGGCACGGCCTATAACGCCAGCCCCCGCGACGACGATGGGCCACCGGTGGGGAAGATCACCGGCCGGCTGCAACGGGCGCAGAAGAACCTCTTCGAGACCCTGCCGCTGTTCATCGGGGCGGTATTGATCGCGCATCTGGCCAACCGTGACGGCCCGCTGACGGGTTGGGGCGTGGCGCTCTACTTCTGGGCGCGCGTGGTGTATCTGCCGCTCTACGCGTTCGGCGTGCCTTACGTGCGCTCGCTCGTCTGGCTCGTTTCGCTAGCGGGTCTGATCCTGTTGCTCTACGCGGCGCTGCACGGCTGATGGCCGTCACTCCGGCGGACGGGACGCTTTGTCATCCCGGCCGAAGCGCCGGTGCTGTGCGCTGCGTCCCGGACGAGAAGGTGGCTCTGGCATCCCGGCCGAAGCGCCGGGATCCATGCCGGGACAGTAACGTCGGCGAAATCGATACCTGCATCCGTCGGCGCCTCGCACCGAGCCCTTCTCCGGCAAGCCGAGAGGATGAGTGCGCTTCACATGTTCGGATAGGTCGGGCCGCCGCCGCCCTCGGGCGGCACCCAGGTGATGTTCTGCGACGGATCCTTGATGTCGCAAGTCTTGCAGTGAACACAGTTCTGCGCGTTGATGACGAAGCGTGGATCGATCTTCTTCGCCTCGTCGCCGTAGACGACCTCGTAGACGCCGGCCGGACAATAGAGCCGTGCGGGTTCGCCGTAGACCGGCAAGTTCTTGGCCACGGGGATGGAAGGGTCGGTCAGCACGAGGTGGGCCGGTTGGTTCTCCTCGTGGTTGGTGCCCGAGAGGTAGACCGAGGACGCCTTGTCGAAGCTCAGCACGCCGTCGGGCCGCGGATAGTGGATGGGCTTGACCTCGGCCAGCGGCTTCAGCGTCGCGTGATCGGGCTTTCCGTGCGACAGGGTGCCGAAAGGCGAGCCGCCGAAGAGCTGGTTCGACCACATGTCGAGCGCCCCGAGCCCCACGCCCGGCAGGGTGCCGAACCGTGACCAGAGCGGCTTCACGTTCTTGACCCGTCTGAGGTCCGTCCCGATCGCGGACCCGCGCCAAGCCTCCTCATAGCTCGCGAGTTCGTCGTTCTGCCGCCCCGCGTCGAGGGCGCGCGCCACATGGTCGGCCGCCATCATGCCGCTCAGGATGGCGTTATGCGACCCCTTGATGCGTGGAACGTTCACGAAGCCGGCCGCGCAGCCCACCAGGGCGCCGCCGGGAAAGCACAGCTTCGGCACCGATTGCCAGCCACCCTCGGTGATGGCGCGCGCCCCATAGGCGACCCGGCGCCCACCCGCCAAGGTGTCGGCGATCATGGGATGCGTCTTGAAGCGCTGGAACTCGTCGAAGGGCGACAGGGTCGGGTTCTCGTAGTTCAGGTGGACCACGAAGCCGACCGAGACGAGGTTATCCTCCATGCCGTAGAGGAACGAGCCGCCGCCGGTGCGGTTGCCGAGCGGCCATCCGAAGGAATGCTGCACGAGCCCGGGCCGATGCGTCGCGGCCGGCACCTCCCACAATTCCTTGAGACCGATGCCGTATTTCTGGGGATCGCGTCCCTCGTCGAGCTTGAAGCGGCGGATCAGGCCCTTGGCGAGCGAGCCGCGCGCGCCTTCCGCCACGAGCACGTATTTGGCCCGAAGCTCCATGCCGCGCGTATAGGCTTCGGTGATGGCGCCGTTGCGCCCGACCCCCATGTCGCCGGACGCTACGCCGACGACCTCGCCCGCGTCGCCGTAGAGAACCTCGACGGCCGCGAAACCAGGGTAGATGTCGACACCGAGCGTTTCCGCCTGTCGGCCGAGGTAGCGCGCCACATTGGCCAGCGAGCCGACGAAATTGCCGTGGTTGCTCATCAGCTTCGGCATCAGGGCATTGGGCAGGCGCATCCCACCGGCCGGGCCGAGATAGTAGAAGCGGTCGTCCGTCACTTCGAGCTTCAGCGGGCGATCTTCGGCCGAGCGCCAATCCGGCAGCAGGGCATCGAGGCCGACCGGGTCCATGACGACGCCGGAAAGGATATGGGCCCCGACCTCGGAGCTCTTTTCCAGCACCACGACGGAAAGGTCGGGCTTGAGCTGCTTCAGCCGGATGGCGGCCGCGAGGCCGGCCGGGCCGGCCCCGACCACCACGACGTCGAACTCCATGGCCTCGCGGGCCGGCGGCTCGAAGGCCTCGACTGCGCCGTTACCGTCCGCCATGGTGGTGCCGCTCCTCGTCCAAACCAGCCTGTGCGATACACCTAAGGATCGGAACGGGTGGGCGCAAATGCGTCACTTCCGTCGCCGGATCCGGCGCTTGCAGAAGCGGGCGAGCGCGCTGTTGCATATTTCGCGCGCGCGCAAAGCCTCGTTCGACATCGGCCTTCCGTCCGGCTTGGGCCCGAAGAAGGGTTCGCCACGCTTCACGCGTCGGGCGATCCATCCTATGGAGGGCTTATGGCCCTCGACACCGCCACTCGCGATGAGCTCGAAGCGCTGCTGCGCTGGTATGTGGACATGGGCGTCGATCTCGCGGTGGACGCGGAACCGCACGACCGTTTCGCCGAAGCTGCCGCGCTGCTCGAGGCGAGAACCGGTGCGGGTGCTGCGAACGACGCGCCTGCAGCCCGTCCCGAACCGGCGCGCGAGACGCTGCCGCGAGACCGCGCAGCGCCGCCCTTCACCGGGGCACCGGCGCTGCCCGGCCTGTCGGCTGCGGCGCTCTCGGCCGATGCCGCGACGCGCTCGGCCCGCGAGGCCGCGGCTGCTGCCGGTACCCTCGACGAACTGCGGGCCGTCCTCGCGGGTTTCGACGGCTGCAGCCTCAAGGGCACGGCTACCCAGCTCGTCTTCGCCGACGGCAATCCGGAGGGGCGGGTCATGGTGGTCGGGGAAGCGCCCGGCGCCGACGAGGACCGGCAGGGCAAGCCCTTCGTGGGGCGCTCGGGCCAGCTGTTCGACCGCATGCTGGCCGCCATCGGGCTCGACCGAAGCCGCGTCTACATCGCCAATATCGTGCCGTGGCGACCACCGGGAAACCGCACCCCGACCCCGCAGGAAGTGGCGATCTGCATGCCGTTCATCGCCCGACAGATCGCGCTCGCCGATCCCGATTTTTTGGTCTGCCTCGGGGGTTCGGCCACCCAGGGGCTTCTCGGCTCGAAGGACGGCATTCTGCGAATGCGCGGCCGCTGGCACGATTTCGAGACCGGACGCCGGAGCATCAAGGCCATGCCGATGCTTCATCCGGCCTATCTGCTCCGCCAGCCGGCCCATAAGAAGCTGGCCTGGGCAGACCTCAGGGCGTTGCGCAAGGCGCTCGACGCTGCTTGATGGCTTGGCGTCGCGCATCGACCGGATCGGCGGGTCCAGCTTGGCGTGACGCTGCCGGCACGCAGGGTCATCAGGGCGCCTGTGATCAGCGTACCGAATATGGATGCCCGTGCGGGTCCACGCTGCCGTTGACGGTTCGGCGTCGCCCAGCGTAGCGCCGTCCGCGACCGTCCGTGGTTCAGCGGACCCTACCAATCAAGCTGCGAATGTCGTGGTCGGATGAGACATGATGTGTCTCGGGCAACCGCAACATCAAGTTGATAGACGGCTACGCTCTTTTCTAAGATTGCAGTGGGGAAGAAGCATCGTTCGAAGGTTGCTGACGCCGAGGCGATGCTTCAAAGGCCAAGGCCTGACCTTAACCAAGCGAGGACGCGAGAGATCCTGACGTCTATAGCGCTGATGATTTCGGCTTGGCCCTTGGCGGCCCAAAAGTCATCGTGTTCGCCGCGGCTGCATGGCTTCCGAGTATCAGAAATCCGGGTCGGCATCTCACGGTCCCCTAGTTTGCGACAAGATGGACATTACGCTCTTGTTGCGCTGCAGCAAGAAACTCCTTTGGGCGGCAGGCATGCGACTCCGGCGGGGCTGACGACGTCCAGTCGGGCCCGTTCACGGCAGGTTCGTCGCGTCGTCCCTTGTTCCTGCGGGGCTCCGCCTAGGACCCCGGCAGAGGGCGAACCCTCTGGACAGTCAGTCTCTCAGGCGAAGCTGACCGCGATGGCGCCGAGCGGGCCGTAGTCGGCGTGGACCACGTCGCCGGCCGCGATGTCGACCGGCCGCGTGAACGAGCCGGCGAGTACGATCTGCCCCTTCTCCAGCCTCGCGTCGACGGAGGCAAGCCTGTCGACCAGCCAGGCGATGCCGGCCTCGCCTGCCACTCCCATCCGATGTCGTCGACACCGGCCGACTTGTCAGGGATCTAGGAGATGTCGGGCCGCCCGGATCGCTCGCGCCGCGACGGCTTCCGCACCCTCGGCGGCAGTCATGGCCGTCATCGGTACCTCGAGCGACACAGGGATGCTTGGCGGCATCTCGGCGAGGACGCGCTTGATGTCGATCGCACCCTCGCCGGGCGGCAGGCGCTCGGCCCGGCCGGCGTGCAACAACTCCTCCGTCGTGTAGCTGTCCTGCACCGGTGCGTCGCAGACGTGGACGAAGGGGAGCCGGGCCGCGGGAAGGCGGGCCAGATCCTCCAGCCGGCT
>CAXTME010000078.1:13632-22383 GCA_964245215.1 uncultured Lichenihabitans sp. | reverse complement strand
GGCCGGAAGCGATGGCTCTTCTTGTAGAACGACGAGAGATCGCGCCCCACCATCATCCGTACGACGACCTCGGGCGTCATCTCGTCGCGCAGGATCGTGCCCACGTAGGTGCCGTCGCGCAGGACCGAAACCCGGTCCGACAGTTCGTAGACCTCGGCCATGCGGTGCGAGATGTAGATGATGGCGAGCCCATCGCGGCGCAGCTGTCGCACGATGTCGAACAACTTGTCTGACTCGCGCGACGACAGGGCCGTGGTCGGTTCGTCCATGACGAGGATGCGTGAATTGGCGTGGACCGCACGGGCGATCTCCACCATCTGCCGTTCGGCGATCGAGAGGGAACCCACGAGCGTCTGCGGCGTGAAGGAAGCTCCGAGACGCTGCAACACGCCCTTCGAGCCCTCGTTCATGGCGACGCGGTCGATCAGGCCCGATTTGCCGGGCTCGCGATTGAGATAGATGTTCTCGGCCACCGACAGGTTCGGCGCCAGCGCCAATTCCTGGTAGATGATGGACACGCCGGCCTCGCGGGCTTCGATCGGTCCGTTGACCTTGACGGGCTTGCCTTCGATCAGGATCTCGCCCCCGGGATCGGCCTGGTAGGCCCCCGACAGGGTCTTCATCAACGTCGACTTGCCGGCGCCGTTTTCGCCCATCAAGGCATGCACTTCGCCAGGGTAGATGGTGAGCTGCACGTTCTGCAGTGCCTTCACGCCGGGGAACGTCTTGGAGATGTTCCGCATCTCCAAGACCGGAGCGAGATCGGGCCGGCGCGCGAGGGCTTCAACCATTGGCATTTCCAACCGAAAGGACAGCTCGCGTTGCTTGGGGGCTGCTGCATCGAACATGCGAGACACGATACGAATTTGTCAATCTCGCCCTCGGGGCTCCTGCGTCCCGCCATCAGCGAAGAGCCGTTGGCCTGCCCTGGTGGTTGGGCAGGACCGATCGACGCAACGGAAGGCGTGTCGTTTGACCGAAACCCGAACCTGTCCCGATCGCCACGCTGGTTACGATGGTGCGCGGGGCGTTGGCCAGCTTGCAGCGTTGCGGAATTGAGAGGCATAAGCCATGGTCGAAAGAACCCGCGACCGCAAAGTTGCACCGACGTGATCTCGAACCCGGGGACCGCCTTGAACCTTCTCGACCTTGCTGCCTTCGACGATAAACCGCTGACACGCGACCCGTTCGACTTCATCATCGTCGACCATTTCATCCGGCCGGCGGTGTTCAAGGATGTCGTCGCGGACTTTCCCGCCATCCCCGGCCCCGGCTCGCATCCGCCCGCCGAACTGACCATTGCGGGCCAGTTCAAAGCCTTGATGGATGAGCTCGAAGGCGATGCGTTTCGCGCCGCGGTAGAACGAAAGTTCGACCTCGCCCTCGAGGGAAGACCCACGATGTATACGGTGCGGGGCTTCGTGGGCGACCGTGACGGGCATATCCATACGGACTCGAAGACCAAGATCATTACGGTCCTGCTCTACCTGAACGAGGGATGGGAGGCGGACGGCGGTCGGCTTCGGCTGCTGCGTTCGAACGAGGGTCTCGACAACCCCGTTGCCGAAGTATCCCCCAACGGGGGTACGCTCCTGGTCTTCCGTCGGTCCGACAACAGCTGGCACGGTCATAAGACCTTCAAGGGTCAACGACGTGCCATCCAATTGAATTGGGTGACGGGGGCCGATGTGGTGGCTTCGGAGCAGCGGCGCCACGCCATCGCGACGCGTGTCAAGAAGATCAAGAACATGTTCCTTCCCATGGCGGGATAGGGGCACGCAGATTGCCCCACGAGGCGCAACGAACGAGCGAAGTCGACGCGAGCGGGCTGCGCCGATGTTATGTGGGAACCTAAGGTTCACCCTGGCGTTCACTCGGACCTATTCCGACAAACCCCTTCGATATCGCGGCGCCTGGGGACGAACCGGAACAAGGGTGACAGCGTAGCGTCATACACCCGGTAGGGGTGCCACTGCGAGCCCACGATGTTGATCCAACGATTCCGTGACGGCTCCCCATCAGCACAGTCTGTCCTGGCGAAGTCGCTGAGCGATTTCACTTCCCGACGGGTCCCGGACGCCTTCAGCGTGCCTTCTTCGAACAACGTGTGAGGCACCAAGTGCAGGAAGCCTCTCGCCGAGCCGATCAGGACGCCGCCCTCGCGACCTCTGACGACGTCATTCATCCCGAGCGTATCCGCTTCGCGCTCGGTGTGGGCAGCACCGGGATCTGGAATTGGCAGTCCGGCAGCGAGCTCCTCTTCGGCGACCGGGGCCTGTCGCTCCTTTGGGGCCTGCCCCAAGGGCAATCCATCTCGATGCGGTTGTTCAACGAGTCGATCGATCCCGAAGATGTCGAACGCGTTACCGACGAGTTGCGGCTGGCGGCGGCTCCCGAAGGTCCCGACAGCAGTCAGATCGAGTTCCGGATTCGCCGGATCGACGACGGTTCGGAACGGTGGATCCTGCTTCAGGGTAGACGCTACCCAGCCGACGTCGTGGGAGAGACGGCCGTGGAACTCATCGGTCTCGCCAGGGATGTGACGTCGCGAAAGCAGCGGGAGACCCATCTCCATGTTCTAATGCGCGAGGTCACGCATCGGTCGAAGAACCTGCTCGCCATCATACAGGCCATGGCGCGTCAGACCGTGAAGGACAGCGTTACGGCTGCGGAGTTCGAACAAAGGTTCTCGGCAAGGCTGCGGGGGCTGGCGGCGTCGCACGACCTCTTGGCGGCACGGGATTGGCATGGGGCTGCCGTCGATGACATCGTCCGGTGGCAACTGGGCGCCGCTCTCGATAACGCCGGTGACCGCATTTCGATCGAGGGGCCGCACCTGTTCTTGACGCCAGAAGCCGCACAAAACATCGGCTTGGCTTTCAACGAACTTTCAAGCAATGCGACGCGGTTCGGCGCGCTATCCAATCCCGAGGGACGCATTGCGATCCAGTGGGCGCTCGACCCGTCCGAGACCGTCCCACGTCGGTTTCACGTGAGCTGGCAGGAATCGGGGGGACCCGAAGTCAGCCAGCCACGCCGTTATGGGTTCGGTCACAAAGTCGTAGAGAGGCTGGCCGCTCGTGCGCTCGATGGCAACGTCAGTCTGACCTTCGCCGCCTCGGGTGTTCAGTGGTCGCTTCATATCCCGGCCACCTTCGTGCTGGACGACGACGTTATCCCGCGAATCAACTGAGGCAGCGTTACCGTCGAGTGTTATTCAAACCCGCGTTTGATCGACGTGATGATGACCGCCATCATCTCCATGGCTATGTCCGGCGTGATCGTGGCGATGCGCTTCCCCTTCGACTTCGACATCGCCGGCCATGACGAAGATGCGCTTGCCTATTCTCAGGACCTCGATCTGGGAGCCGTAGAGGGCCGATAGGACCGGGCCGGTGATCACTTCGTCCACGGCTCCGAGCACGGCCCGGCCACTTCCGACATAGAGTACGCGGTCGATTGCGTTGAGCAACGGGTTGAGCTCATGGGCACTGAACAGAACGGCTACACCGAGGTCCCTCTGCAGCCGTGACACGAGATCCACGACCCCGCGCTGATGCGTCGGATCCAGACTGATCAGAGGTTCGTCGAGCAATAGGAGCGAAGGCCGTCCGAGCAGCGCCTGCGACAGGAGCAGCCGCTGGCGCTCGCCGCCGGACAGATCCGACAAGGGTCGCCGTGCCAAATCCGTGGCTCCTACGATGTCGAGCGCCCAGGCAACCTCGTCGCGAGCCGCCCGATCGAGCCGCGGCAGACCCCAGCGATGTCCGCCTGCAGCGCCGGCCACGAAGTCCCACCCGGTCCAGCGCAGATCCGTCGAGCCCCGCACCTGCGGCATGTAGCCGACCGCGCGGTTGCCTCGGACGGCCGGCTTGCCCATGACGCCGATGGCGCCGGAGCGCGGCCTAACCAAGCCCAGGATCGCCCGCAACAGGGTCGTCTTGCCGGCCCCGTTAGGGCCGAGAAGACCTATGAATTCGCCGGCTTCGATCGCAAAGCTCACTGAAGACAGGATCGTCCTGCCGCCGAGCACCAACGTGACATCGTCGAACCTGACGATGTTCAAGAGGCGGTCCCGGCCAACGCCTGATCAAGGGCATCGATGTGCTGCATGATCCATCCCTGGTGGTTCCCGCCGGCCGGCTCGGTATCACGGCGCCTTGTCGTCTTCCACTGTGCACCTCGAAGCCGACCAGTTCCATCAAGAACACCGGTCAAGGAGCCGGCAGGTTCGCGAAC
Organism: uncultured Lichenihabitans sp.; assembly: GCA_964245215.1. Classification (GTDB taxonomy): domain Bacteria; phylum Pseudomonadota; class Alphaproteobacteria; order Rhizobiales; family Beijerinckiaceae; genus Lichenihabitans. The sequence goes on along the minus strand of CAXTME010000078.1, from coordinate 18,144 downwards.
AGCCACCATCCCGGCTTGCAGGCCTGATCCGGTCGACGCACATAAGGAGAGGAGGATGCGATGAACCACGTGAGTGAAGAGGTGAAGAACGGCCGCGCCGCCTGGCTGAAACGCGTCGAAGACCTATGCGGCGAGCGCGGTGTGCAGCTCACGACACTTCGGCGCCAAGTGCTGGGATTACTCGCCGGCAGCGCCGCGCCGCTCACGGCCTACGCTCTCATCGACGAACTCGCGCAGCTGCAGGGCCGCGGGGTCGCGCCTCCTACGGTCTATCGCACGCTGGATTTCCTGATGGAGAACGGCTTCGTCATCAAGATCGAAAGCCGAAATGCTTTCTCGGTCTGCGATTCGCCCGGCCACCACCACCACGGCATCCTTCTGATCTGCACGCGCTGCGGCGCCGCCGACGAGGTCGACGACCACGATGTCGACACTACCCTGCTGAGGACCGCGGCGGCGGCGGGCTTCAGAATCGACAAGCAGATGGTCGAGCTCGAAGGTGTCTGCGGGCGGTGCGTCTCCGCCTGACCGGAGAGGGCCGTCGGATAGTGGCTGTTGACGAGCGAAATCAGGCGGCTATCGTCGAAACCGGCGCCGCGTCGGGTGCAACGAGGCGTGTGCAGTTCCGCCCCTCGGCTTTGGCGAAATAGAGCGCCTGGTCGGCAAGGGCCACGATGGCTTCCGGATCCGGCGCCGCAACGTCTTGGCTGATCGCCACTCCGAGGCTGACCGTCACGTCGGTGCCGTCATCCGGGCGGTTGCCATGTTTCAACCCAAGGTCCTCGACGGCTCGGCGCATGGCTTGCGCGATGGCGAGGACCTCACCGCCGCTCTCGCATCGCAGCAGCGCGATGAACTCCTCGCCTCCGTAGCGCCCGACGAGCCCCGGCCGCCCATCGATGACTTGGTTCAAGGTTTTGGCCACTTTGACGAGGCATGCGTCGCCGGCTTGGTGCCCATGAGCATCGTTGAAGCGCTTGAAGAAATCGACGTCGACCAAGATCACAGCAAAGGCTTGCCCTCGCTCCGTCCAGTCGAGCCAAAAGTGCCGCAACGTTTCGTCGATACTGCGCCGATTGGCGAGACCCGTCAGAGCATCCGTGTTCGACAAGCGGAACAGGTCCGCGACATGCCGCTCGATGGTCGCTTGTTGCCGCTCGTTCTTCAGGGTCTGCAGGAAGTTGACGTAGTGTTCGTTGCCCAGTTTCCAGCTGGCCAGCAGCGTCAGGATACAAACGACGCTATAGAGCCCGAAACCATTGACGAAGAACCTCCAGTCTTCGGGGAGTAACGCTGCCAGAGCCACGAGGGTGACGGTCAGGGCAACGGAGACGGTGAGCGACACGCGAAACGGACAGCGGAAGAATACATTGGCTGCGACGAGCGCGACCACGCCCGTCGAGTAGTAGTTGGCTGCCCCGCTGTGGCATCGGCTTGTGAGCATCAGGCAGGTCCACATCAGCATCGCGACGTAAATGGCCGCAGCAATGGACCATTCGATCCATTCGACACTCGCCCTTTTGCGACCGCGGATGATGAGCCACATCAGCGGGCCGACGACCCAACGCATCAGGATCGAGTAGATGAAGACGTCGGGGAGCAGTATGAAATCGAATATGATCAAGACGGCGTAGAGAGGTACAAGGAAATCCAAAGTGTGCTTGGCGGCTTGTCGTCTCTGGTTCGTCGTGTTCTTCAAGAACAGATCGTTAAGCAAGGCTGACCGCCGCCGGTAGCGCGGCGTCGCCAACTCCAGATCGATTAAGGCATCCAAGTCGATGGACATAGCAACCCCGTCTCCGAGAGGAGCCTAACGCCCATTGGTTGACGAAACACGAAAATGGAGGTCCGAAGCTTACCAGACGTTCGGATCACCGCGTGGGGCGCGAGTTCTTTCCGTCAACGGTCCGAATCGCTACGGCTGGCTCTTGCAACGGCTCCTCTGCACGCGCCGCCGCTCAGGTCCGCGGGAACCGTCTCGCCGCTCCAAAAAGGGACGAGCTTCAGCCGATGGCGATCCCGTAGCGCCGCGCCGCCGCCCGGATGTGGTTCTGCATGGCGGCCTCGGCGCCCTCGGGGTCCCGCGCCCCGAGCCGCGCGCAGAGGGTCCGATGTTCGTCCAAGGTGTCGCCGAGCCTCGTCTTCAGGGTCAAGGGGAGGCGCTGGGTCTCGACCATCATATCACGCATCGGCCGGTACATTCCGGCCAGGACCGGGTTGGCACCGATCTCGAAGATGAGATCGTGAAAACGCGCATCGGCCGCCGCCATGCCGGGGATGTCCTCGGCGGCGAGCGCATCGGCCATCGCGGCGACGGCCTCGTTCAGCCAGACGACGGCGGCGGCGTCGACCCGGGAGGCCGCGAGCCGCGCCGCATAGCCTTCGAGACCCACCCGCGCCTCGTAGACGTCTCTCGGGCTCGCCCGATCCGAAAAGCGCCAGAGCGGCGCTCGCGCCTCGGCTGGCGCCACATAGATCCCGCTGCCAACCCGGATGGTCACGAGCCCCATGGTCTCGAGAACCGAGATCGCCTCCCGCAGGCTCGGGCGGCTCACGCCGAACCTCCCCGCGAGATCACGTTGCGAGGGTAGCTGGTCACCCGGCTTAAGATCACCTTGCAGGATCATCGAACCGATGTGGTCCGCCACGGTCCGAGGGAGCGTGGTGCGGTCTCCCAACCCCTTTCCGGCAAGCGACGGTGGCCTTGTCCACATCAACGAAGCGTCTCCGGCCGTTGCTTCGGCCGCTGTGCCGGGTTCTTCCGCAGACCGCCGCAACTGTGATCCCTCCTGCCCATCATTTGCGCCCGGGGCAAGGGCAGAGCGCCTTGACCCGAAGGCATGATCGCGACCACCATGGACGAGGTCAAACCGGCCTGACCAATTCTATGCTGCATCGCCGCTGCCGCCACGGCAAGCCGCATGCGGCCGTGCCAAGGAGTTTCCCATGCGCTTCGGTCTCGATCGTGTTTCACGCCGTATCATGCTCGCCTTGGCCCTGGGGTGGACCGCCACGACGCTGGCGGCCCCCTCGAGCCACGCCGATACCCTGAAGGTCGGCGCCAATATCGGTAACGTGCCCTGGGAGTTCCAGGACGCCAAGGGCGCCACGGTCGGCTTCGAGATCGATCTTATGGGCGAGGTCGCAAAGCGGCTCGGCGACGACGTGAGTTTCGTCAATATCCCGTTCACGGGGCTGTTCGCCGCCGTTCAGTCGGGGCAGATCGATGCTGCCGTCTCGTCCATCACGATTACCAAGAAGCGGCTCGCTAGCGTGTCCTTCGCCCAGCCCTATTACGACAGCGATCAGTCGCTGACGGTCCTGGCCAAATCCGGCATCACGGACCTCAAGGGCATGGCCGGCAAGATCGTGGGCGTCGACACTGGCTCGACGGGCGACATCTACGCCACCGCCCATCAGGCCGAGGACAAATTCGCGGAAATCCGCCGCTACGAAGGCCTGTCGCCCGCCATGCTGGACCTCGCAGCGGGACGCATCGACGGCTACGTCAGCGACATCCCGGCCCTGCAATATTACGCAAAGGACAAGCCCGCCTATAAAGTGGTGCAACGCATCCTCACGGGCGAGCAATATTCGATCATGTTCGCCAAGGATTCGCCGCTGGTCGGCAAGGTGGATGCAGTGCTGACCACGCTGAAGCAGGAAGGCTTTATCGCCAAGCTGCACGAGAAGTGGTTCGGCGCGCCGGCCGAGGCGACCACCAGCACCGTCATGAAGACCGAGATCCCGAAGCTCTAACGCGGCCGTCCGAGGCAACGCGGCGGGATGTCGATCTTCGACACATTCCTGAATTGGGGCGTTTTCGTCGAAACGCTCCCCCTGCTGCTGTCGGGTCTCTGGATTACCGTTGGGCTCGGGGTCGCGGCCATCCTGCTCGGTCTCGTCGGGGGCTTGTTCCTCGTGCTGCTGCGGCTCTACGGCGGCGTGGCGCTTCGGCCCGTGGCGATCCTCTACATCGACGTGTTCCGATCGATCCCCGTGCTGGTGCTGCTGATCGTCATCTACTATGCCCTCCCGTTCGTCGGGGTACGATTGTCACCCTTCGGGGCTGCGACGACGGCGTTGAGCCTCGTCTCGGCCGCCTATTCGGCCGAGATCCTGCGGGCCGGGATCGAGGCGGTGCCTCGGGGCCAGTTCGAGGCCGCCGATGCGCTCGGCTTCGGCGCTCTCCGGCGGATGAGCGACATCGTTCTGCCGCAGGCCGTGAAGCTCGTCATCCCGCCTCTCACGTCGAACGCCATCAACGTCCTGAAGGACACGGCGCTGGCCTCGGTCGTGGCCATGCCGGACCTCCTGAAACAGGCCACCCAGGCCCAGGCTTTGGCCGCCAACCCGACACCGCTGATCGGCGCCGCCCTCATCTACGTCGTGATCCTACTGCCCTTCGTGCGCTTCGTCGGGGTCTACGAGGGACGCCTCGCGCGGCGCGGGCGATGACCGAGAGTTCATCCCGGACACCGAGCCTGCGCGCGGCGCGGGCGATGACCGAGA
>CAXTME010000078.1:0-13532 GCA_964245215.1 uncultured Lichenihabitans sp. | reverse complement strand
CGAGAATTCATCCCGGACACCGAGCCTGCGCGCGGCGCGGGCGATGACCGAGAGTTCATCCCGGACACCGAGCCTGCGCGCGGCGCGGGCGATGACCGAGAGTCCATCCAGACACCGAGCCTGCGCGCGGTGCGGGCGATGACGGCACCGATCATCGCGATGCGGGGCGTCGTCAAGCGGTTCGGCACGTTCCGGGCGCTCGACGGCATCGACCTCTCGGTTCGGGAGGGAGAGATCGTCGTCGTGATCGGCCCGTCGGGCTCCGGCAAATCCACCCTGATCCGCTGCATCAATGCGCTCGAACGCCACGACGAAGGTGACATCATGGTGGACGGTCACATGGTCGGGTCCGGCCGTCAGTTGGCGATCGTGCGGGCCGAGGTCGGCATGGTGTTCCAGAGCTTCAACCTGTTCCCGCATATGACCGTCCTGCGGAACGTCGCGGTGGCGCCGGTGCGGGTGCGCGGGCTCGCTTGGGCCGAGGCGGAGGCGCGCGCCCGCAAGCTTCTCGGCCGCGTGGGGCTCGAGGATCACGTCGACAAATATCCGACGCAGCTTTCAGGGGGCCAGCAGCAGCGGGTCGGTATCGCCCGCGCCCTCGCCATGGAACCCAAGATCCTGCTCTTCGACGAACCGACCTCGGCGCTCGATCCGGAGATGGTCGGCGAAGTGCTGGACGTGATGCAGGGCCTCGCCCGTACCGGGGTCACCATGATGGTCGTCACGCACGAAATGGGCTTTGCGCGCCGCGTCGCCGACCGGGTGGTCTTCATGGATCGAGGTCGCATCGTCGAGGAAGGCCCGCCCGAGGTTCTCTTCGACATGCCGCGGGACGCCCGACTGCAGGGCTTTCTCCGCGCCGTCCTGTCGCATTAGAACGTGCGATGTTGCACGAACTGATCCCGTCGCCGCTGGAACCGGAGGCCTTTGCTCAATTTGGCGACGTGCTGACGCATGACACCACGCGCGCCCGCAGCGTTAACCAAGGCCAGGGCTGGCGCACCGATTTCACCCCCGACGATCCCGATCCGAAGGCGTCGCCGGCGCTGGCCCTGTACCGCCTCGAAGCTCTCGCCTTGCCGCTCGAAATCCACCTCCTCGAACGCCATCCCCAATCCGCACAGCTTTTCGCATCCCTGACGGTCGAACGTTTCGTCGTGGTCGCGGCGCCCGCCGGAGCGGGTGGCCTGCCGCAAGCCCGCGACGCCCGGGCCTTCATCGGGGTTCGCGGGCAAGCCCTGCGTTACCGCCGCGGAATCTGGCACGCCCCTATGCTCGCGATCGGAGAGGCCGGCGACATGCTGATGCTGGTGTCGGAACGCGGCGTTTCGGAGGATTGCATCGAGCACCGGCTGGATGCACCCCTCATCATCATGGCTTGAACGCCAGGAGACCTGCCGCCATGCCGCTCGACCTCGCTTATGTCCGCCAGCAGTTTCCCGCTCTCGCGGATGGCTTCGGCTACCTCGACAACGCCGGCGGCTCGCTGGTCCTTAGCCGCGTCGCAGACCGCGTGCGCGATTACCTCCTCACCACCAGCGTACAGACCGGCGCGAGCTACCGTCAGTCCCAGCTGGCCGTCGAGAGGCTCGCCGAGGCCCGCGACCGCATCGCCCTTCTCCTCAACGCCGCCCGTCCCGAGGAGATCGTGCTCGGGCCGTCGACCACCGTCATGTTCCAGTTCCTGGCCAAAGCGATGGAGGGACGCCTTGCACCGGGCGACGAGATCGTGGTCACGGATTTCGACCATGAATCCAACATCGGCCCGTGGCGCGCCCTGGAGAAGCGCGGCATCGTCATCAAGACCTGGGGGCTCGATCCCGAGAGCTTCGAGATCGACCTCGCCGAGCTCGACACGCTGATGACGGAGCGCACGCGACTCGTGGCCGTCACCCATGTGTCGAACATCCTCGGCACCATCAACCCGGTGGCCGAGATCGCGCGGCGGGTTCACGCGAGGGGTGCCGAGATCGCGGTCGACGGCGTCGCCTATGCGCCGCACCGGGCCGTCGACGTCCGGGCGTGGGACGTCGATTATTACGTGTTCAGCTTCTACAAGACCTACGGGCCGCATTTCGCCGTGCTCTACGGCAAATACGAGAAGCTGCTCGAACTCGACGGGCTCTACCATTACTTCTACGGCCGCGAGAAAGTGCCGATGAAGCTCGAACCCGGCAACACGAACTACGAACTCGCCTGGGGATCGGCCGGCATCGTCGACTACCTCGACACGCTCGGCGGCGGCACCGGCGATCGCGGCGCCATCACGCGGGCCTATGACGCCATGGCCGAGCAGGAGGACGCGATCGGAGCGCGCCTCCTCGCCTTCCTCGGATCCCGCAACGATGTCCGCGTCGTCGGCCGAAGAACCTCGGGCGCCGATACGCGGGTGCCGACTGTCGCGTTCAAGGCGCGGGCACGCGACGCGGCCGCGATCGTGCGGGACGTCGACAAGCACGAACTCGGCATCCGCTTCGGTGATTTCCACTCGCGCCGGCTGATCGAACGCCTCGACCTCGCGGGAGACTCGGGTGTCGTGCGGGTGTCGATGGTCCATTACAACACGCTCGAGGAGGTCGACCGGCTCATCGGGGCGCTCGAACCGGCGCTCGGATGATGAAGCGGCGGCCGTGATGCGCTATACCGTCGACACGGGGAACGGTCGGAGGTCGTCTATGTCTGGCCTGGCACCGCATCGGGCTCGTGCGACGTTGTCCGACTACGAGGCGTTTATCGTGCCGCTGCCCGAGAACGAGCGCTGGGAGCTGGTCGACGGCGCCATCGAGGCGATGACCAACCCCGGCGAAAGACACGGGCTCATCGTGGGCAACATCTTCGCGCCCATGAAGCTCGCCCTCGACAAAGGCGGATGCCGGGCCTTTTCGGGCAGTATGCGGGTCCAACGGTCGGACGACCGGAACGAGGGACATGGCCACGATCCCCGACATCATGGTGCGGTGCGGACCGCGTCGCGACCGCAATTTCGCGATGGATCCGACCGTCGTGGTCGAGGTTCTGTTGCGTTCGACCATGGTTCGAGACCGAGGAGCGAAATTCGACTTCTACCGAAGCCTGCCGACGCTCCAGCATATCGCCCTCGTGTATCAGGACCAGATGCGTGTCGAGCACTATCGCTGACGGCTGGCTGCTGGTGGTGCTGACGCGCCCATCCGACCGCCTCTCGTTCGACGCGGTCGATGTCTCCGTCGATCTCGACACGATCTACCTCGACGTGCCTGGTCTTCGCCCTGTCGAGGCTCCCGGCATGGGGGATGACGAGCTTCCGACCCTCATCGATTGAAGCGACACGAGAAACGTGATGCGCGTGTGCCGGCAGTTTGACGAAGGACCTCTCTATGACGCTTGATCTTGCCATCCGGGGCGGCACGGTCGTGACCGCGGCCGACGTCATGCGCTGCGACGTCGGCATACGCGGCGGCCGCATCGTGGCGCTCGGCGAGGATGTCGGCCCGGCCGACCGCACCATCGACGCCGACGGCCTGCTGGTCTTGCCGGGTGGGATCGACAGTCATGTCCACCTCGATCAGTTCCAGGGCGACGACATCACCATGGCGGACGGGTTCGCGTCCGGCACGGTGAGTGCGGCCGCGGGCGGCAACACCTGCGTCATTCCCTTCGCGGCCCAGCGCCGAGGCGAGAGCCTGCGCGGAGCCGTGGAGTCCTATCACGAGAAGGCACGTGGCCAGGCGCTGGTCGATTATGGCTTTCATCTCATCATCACCGACCCGACCCCGGGCGTGCTCGGACAGGAACTGCCGGCGCTGGTCAAGGACGGCTATTCCTCGTTCAAGGTCTTCATGACCTACGACGACATGGTGCTGAACGACCGGCAGTTGCTCGAGGTGTTCGACGTCGCCAAGCAGGAAGGCGCCCTCGTCATGGTCCATGCCGAAGGCTACGATTCCATCAAGTTCATGGCGGATCGGCTGGAGCGGGCCGGACAGACCGCACCCTATTACCATGGAGCATCGAGGCCCGAACTCGTCGAGCGGGAGGCCACCCACCGCGCCATCTCGCACGCCGAACTGACCGGCATCCCGATCATGATCGTTCACGTTTCAGGACGAGAAGCAATCGAGCAGATCGAATGGGCGCGGCAGCGTGGCCTCAAGGTCTTCGCCGAAACCTGTCCGCAATATCTCGTGCTGACGGCCGACGATATGAGAGGCCTGAACATGGATATGACGGGCGCGAAATATGTCTGCTCGCCGCCGCCGCGGGACAAGGCCTCGCAGGAGGCCGTCTGGCGCGCCTTGTCGGGCGGCGTCTTCCAGACCTTTTCGTCAGACCACTGCCCGTTCCGATATGCCGACGATGCCGGAAAGACTGGCCCCAAGGCCCGCACGTCGTTCCGCTGGGTGCCGAACGGCATTCCGGGTATCGCGGCGCGCCTGCCGATCCTCTTTTCGGAAGGCGTGAAGAAGGGCCGGATCTCGCTGCAGGATTTCGTGGCCCTATCGTCCACCAATCACGCCCGCATGTACGGGCTCTACCCCCGCAAGGGCTCGATCGCGATCGGGGCCGACGCCGACATCGCACTCTGGGATCCCGACAGGCGCGTGACCCTTACCCAAGACGTGATGCACCACGGAAGCGACTACACGCCTTATGAAGGGTTCGAGGTCACGGGCTGGCCGGTCACGACCATGGTGCGCGGCCGCACGGTATTCGATGATGGCCGGTGCGTCGCTCCGACCGGCCACGGTGTCTTCCTGCCGCGAGGACCGTCGGGCTATCGTTGAGCCTGCGCTCGGGGTCTCGGACCCTCGTCGGACTCGGGAAGGATCGCCGTGGCAACGGGCAGCTTAAGCTATGGTGATCGGCGTTGTGACGTACGGGTGCATTGATCCGGCGGCCTGATCATGCGCTATGGCGGCGAGCAGCCCGCGAAGGAAGACGTGATGAAGTTTTTGGTGACCTATCGGGAGCGGAAAGCGGATTTCGACCCCGCCGCCGCTCAACGACGCGCCGGGCGGCTCCTGACGGAGCGGGCCATGCCGGCAGGCCTCAAAGTTCACCAGCTTCTATCGAGCATCGGCGGCGGTGGTGGCTATGCCGTGGTCGAGACCGCCGAAGCGGCTGATCTGCAGCATCTCGCCGGGCTTTTCTCGGCCTATGATTGCCGGATCGAACCGGTCATAGACCTGTCCTTCGTAGACGCGGTTGGACCGAAGCCAATGGGGACGAGAGAGACCCCTCAGCATGCTCCCCTACCCGAAATGCCGCCTGCCGAACCCCATGAAGGTGCGTTTTCGGACGACGACGTCTATGACACGGAAGACTGACGCAAGCGGCCGAGATTGCTTCGGTCGCTGTTTCGCTCAGCCCTTGACGCGAGCTTTTCTGGCGGCGTAACGAGCGTCACGAATGGCTTTCCGCTCCGCCTCGTCGGACAGAATACGCGCCGCACGCTCTAAGCGCGCCGATTCCGCCGCCGCCTTTTCGAGTTCGAGCTGTGTCTGCCGCTCGGCCTCGGACGCAGCCTCCCGGGCTTCACGCGCTGCTCGCTCGTCGGCTTCCAGTGCGAGCTGGGCCCGACGCGCTTCTTCCTTTTCGGCCTGCCGCTTTTCTCGTGCCTCGACGATAGCCTGGCGCTCGGCCTGCTTGCGCAAGACCTCTGGATCGTCGGGAGCCGGCTTCGACTTCAGTTTTTCGACCAGGGCCTGTTTGGCCGTGGCAGCAGAGGTGATGCGGTCGGCGAAATTGGTGTTGTTGAATCTACCCACTTTTGGTCCATATTCGAGTTCGGCCCACGGAAGGCAGGTTGAGCGATGCGAGATCTCGCATACGCTTCTCAGCCTTCGGGCGCGCAGCCTATATAGGGTTCCTGAAAGGCGGTGAAAAGCGCTTCCGAAGCCACTTCCTCCAGCTTGCGCGCAAAAACTCGCGTCATCTGTCACGCCTGACGCTTGCCACTGTGTAGCCCGGCCTCGGCTCTACTCCGGCTTTCTAAAAGTCAGGACGAAATTATCGGGCTCGCCGACGGCGATGTAACGATCACGGTCTTCCTTCCCGAGCGCCAAGGTGGGAGGAAGCGTCCAGACCCCCTTGGGCCAATTCGCCGTATCCTTCGGGTTGGCCTCGACCTCGGAAGATCCGACGAACACGAAGCCCGCAAGTTCCGCCAGCCCTTTGGCGTAGTCTTCGCGGACGTAGCCGTCGCCAGCCTTAAGATCCTGCTGTCCGGCCCGTTGCCCACGATGATCCTCCATGGCCAGGATGCCGCCAGGTTTCAGGGCCGTGTAGCAATCCACCAAGGCTTGCTCGGCGAAACCCTGCTTCATCCAGACATGCAGGTCGCGGAAACTCAGGACGAGGTCGACCGATCCGGACGGCGCGATCGTGTCCTGACCCGGTCCCATCCGGGTCAGTTTCACCCGTCCATACCGGCCGGGGTCCTCGGCTAGACGACGAGTGAAGTAGGAGTTTCGCTTTTCGGCCGCTTCGCGGTCGGGGCTGTCGGGCGACGTCGTTTCCAGCGCCGCATAATATGTGCCGGCACCATGGAGGTAGGGCGCCAGGATCTCGGTCCAGTAACCGCCCGTCGGCCAGATCTCGACCACGGTGGATGATGGTTTCACGCCGAAGAACGCGAGCACGTCAAGCGGGTGCCGGACGGCATCCCGCTCGACCATCCTCGGGCTTCGAACCCGGTCTTCGACCGCAGCCTTGAGAGCGGCGTCGCTCGCGGCGGGCGCATCTTCGGCGCGCGTCGCTGTGGGCAGGAGCATCGCCGCCAAGACTGCAGCGATCGTCGCCATCCGCATCATGCTGGGTCCAGGGTCTCAGGCGCGCGCGAAGCGATCGTGGTTGAGCCGCCAGACCGAAAGGTTCAACGCCCCCGCGATCGTGACCCAAAGGAGGTAGGGGGCCAGCAGCCACGCCGCAGCCTCGCTCACCTGCGCGAACCCCATGAGCGTGGCGAGAATGGCGAACCACATCAAGATCAGATCCAGGAAAGCGAGATCGGCTCGCCTCAGGCCGAAAAACAAACCTGACCAAGCGGCGTTGAAGACGAGTTGCGCGGCATAGAAGGCGAACGGGACCGTTGCCAAACCTCCGGCCCGCCACGCGAGCCAGCCCGAGATCGCGATCATGAGGTAGAGCGGGGTCCAGACAACGGGAAAAACCCAGGGCGGCGGCGTCCAGAAAGGCTTTCGCAGCGATTGATACCACTCATCCGGCTTGAAGAGCGCCCCGCTCGACGCAACCACGCCGGCCACGGCGATGAAGCCCGCGAGGCTGAGAACCGTGGTGATCTGCATGGTGTGTCGCCTCCGGCCCGTGATCCGCTATCGCCAGACCAATAGCACGATCGTAAGGAACAGGCAGGCTATCGGAATAGCCATCTGCGCCGGTCTAAGCCTCGCGAAGTAGAGCGGCGCTTCGAGCCGGCGAGCCGCGATCGGATCAAGGATCTCGAGGCCGAGATAGCCGACCAGCAACAAGATCGCGCTCACGATCGGCAATGCCAGCGCCGTCGACACGATGGCTGCGAAACCGAGACAGAACAGACCAAGCATGGTCACGATCTGCGCGGCGGTCTCACCTCCCGGTGTGCGGAAGCTGACGCCTCGCCGGACGCCCGACAGGAATGTCAGGATCGCGCAGCCCCAGAACAGCGTGATCGCGAGCGCCCCTCCCCGCCAGGGTTCCGACGCCAGCCAGAACGTCAACAAGCCGAGCACGAACGGGATCATGGCGACGTAGCCGAAGAAGACGCCGAGCCAGGGGGTTTCTCGAGGCTCGGTGATCTCGAAGGAGACGGTGTCAAGGAGAGGGTCGGTCATGTCCGGGCAACGCGGCCGGTACAGCCGCGGTTTCCCCCACAAAGTGTGCCAAAAGCATGGGATTAGCTACGGCGTTCCGATCGGCCCCTTGCTATTCAGACCAGCACGCCGTGGCAGTGCTTGTACTTCTTGCCCGAGCCACAAGGGCAAGCCTCGTTGCGCCCGACCTTGCCCCAGCTCGACGGATCCGCGGGGTCGCGGGTGGTAGGCGCAGTTTCGGCCAAGCGCGTCATGATGGTCGTGGCTCCGCCGTCCTCGCCGAAATCACCGGCCGACAGGCGCGCGTTCATGTCGGCCACCGCCATGTCGTCGTCTCCGGTCAGAGGATCGACGTGGGTGGCGAACATCGGCGGGAGATCCTGGCTGATCGTGGGCTGATCGAACGCCACTTCGACCCGCATCAGTTGCGCCGTCACCACCTCGCGCAATTTGGTAATCAGCCCGTCGAAGAGGTCGAAAGCCTCGGACTTATACTCGTTGAGCGGGTCGCGTTGCGCCATGCCGCGCCAGCCGATGACCTGACGCAGGTGGTCCAGCACCACGAGATGTTCCCGCCACAGGTGATCCAGCACCTGCAGGACGATCTGCTTTTCGATATAGCGGGAAAGGTCGGGCCCGTTCTTCGCGACCCGGCCGAGATAGGCCTCATCGATCGCCTTGTTGAGGCGCTCGCGCATCTCCTCGTCGGCGATGCCCTCTTCCCTGGCCCAGTCCTCGACGGGCGGTTCCACGTTCATGCCATCGCGCAACGCGTCTTTCAGGCCGGCGATGTCCCAGGCTTCGGGGTAGGCATCATGCGGCATGAACCGCGCCACGAGGTCGTCGACGACCCCGGTCCGCATCTCGCCGATCGTCTCCTCGAGCGATTCCTGCCCCATCATGTCGCGGCGCTGCTCGAAGACCACGCGGCGCTGATCGTTCATCACGTCGTCGTATTTCAGGATGTTCTTGCGCATGTCGAAGTTGCGGGCCTCGACCTTCTGCTGCGCCTTTTCCAGAGCCTTGTTGATCCACGGGTGGACGATCGCCTCGCCCTCCTGCAGGCCGAGCCGCTTCAAGACCATGTCCATACGCTCGGACCCGAAGATCCGCATGAGGTCGTCCTGCAGCGACAGGAAGAACTTTGATCGTCCGGGGTCGCCCTGGCGACCGGCGCGGCCACGCAGCTGGTTGTCGATGCGGCGGCTCTCATGACGCTCCGTCCCGACGATGTAGAGGCCGCCGGCCGCGATGGCCTGCTGCTTGAACATCTCCACTTCGGCGCGGATCTCGGCTTCCTTGGCGACCCGCTTCTCGCCGGGTTCGAGGTCCGCGCATTCCTGCGCGATCCGCATGTCGACGCTGCCGCCGAGCTGGATGTCGGTCCCGCGGCCCGCCATGTTGGTGGCGATCGTGATGGCGCCGGGTACGCCGGCTTCGGCCACGATATAGGCTTCCTGCTCATGGAAACGAGCATTCAGGATGGCAAAAAGCTTGGACGGCTTGCCGTCATTGGCCCGGGCCGCCTTGTAAAGGCCTTTCAGGGCCGAGGGGTCCGTGAAGTCGATTCGCTTGAACCCGGCCTCGGCCAGCATGGCACCGAGCTGCTCGGATTTCTCGATCGACGTCGTGCCGACCAGCAGCGGCTGCATCTTGGCGTTGGCAGCCTCGACTTCCTTGACGATGGCGACGGACTTCTCGGGGCCGCTGCGATAGACTTCGTCGTCTTCGTCGTGGCGGGATACGGGCCGGTTGGTCGGGATCTCGACCACGTCGAGTTTGTAGATCTCGGCGAACTCGTCAGCTTCGGTGGCGGCCGTTCCCGTCATGCCGGCAAGCTTCTTGTAAAGCCGGAAATAGTTTTGGAAGGTGATGGAGGCCAGCGTGACGTTCTCGGGCTGGACCTGCACGCCTTCCTTGGCTTCAAGCGCCTGGTGCAGGCCTTCCGAATAGCGCCGGCCCGGCATCATGCGGCCCGAGAACTCGTCGATGATCACGACTTCGCCGTTGCGGACGATGTAGTCCTTGTCGCGCGAGAAGAGCTTGTGGGCCTTCAGGCCCTGCTGGACGTGATGCACCAGGGTCGCGTTGGCGGCCTCGTAGAGGGATCCCTCGGTCAGCAGTTCGGCTTCGGCGAGCAGCGACTCGATGTGTTCGTTGCCGGCTTCCGTCAGGTTTGCCGTGCGCTGCTTTTCGTCGACATCGAAGTCGCCCTGAATCAGGCGGGGGATCAGCTTGTCGATGCTGTTGTAGAGGTCAGACTTGTCGTCCGACGGACCCGAGATGATCAGCGGCGTCCTGGCCTCGTCGACCAGGATAGAGTCGACCTCGTCGACGATCGCGTAAGGGTGGCCGCGCTGGACCATCTGGTCCAGTTCGTACTTCATGTTGTCGCGGAGGTAATCGAAGCCGTATTCGTTATTGGTGCCGTAAGTGATGTCGGCCGAATAGGCAGCCTTGCGCTCGCTGTCGTCGAGCCCGTGTACGATGACGCCGACACTCAGGCCCAGGAACTTGTAGACGCGCCCCATCCATTCGGCGTCGCGGCGGGCCAGGTAGTCGTTGACCGTGACGACGTGGACACCGGCGCTCGGCAGCGCGTTGAGGTAGGTCGCCAGCGTCGCGACCAACGTCTTGCCCTCGCCGGTCCGCATCTCGGAGATGCCGCCCTCGTGCAACACCATGCCGCCGATCAGCTGGACATCGAAATGGCGCTGTCCCAGCACGCGCTTGGCGGCCTCGCGGACCGTCGCGAAAGCCGGAACCAGAAGGTCGTCGAGCGACTTGCCGGCGGCGATTTCTTCTCGAAACGTTACGGTTCGACCAGCGAGTTCCGCATCGCTCAGGGCTGCGACATCGGGTTCCAGGGCATTGATGGCGGCGACCTTCGGCGTATAGGTCTTCAGCCGCCGCGCGTTGGCCGTGCCGAAAATCTTTTTAGCGAGCGAGCCGAGCATCCGTTGAAAACCTTAGTCTTGACCGCTCGACGACCCGAGTGGCGCGCGGCTTATCCCGCCTTCGTGACCGGTTCCCGGGTTGAGAACGTCCGAGTTCCGCATGTAGGCCGCGCGAAACGACCATTCAACGGTCAACCGCCTGACCTTGCCCGACGGTCACCGCAAACGGGCTTGCCGCGAGAAACTGGTGGCAATCGGCGACGGCGAGAGATAAGAGCCGCCCCAAACCATGTCAATCGCGGGACGTCGTGGCCGAAGGGCGTTGGGGCGAGGCCCAAACGCCTCCGATCTCGAGCCGCCGCCGGAGGGGGCGCCTCGCTAGTCCCGGTGGCTTGGTCGCGGCGGATCCGCTGTGACCGTCGACGGATCGACCCGGTTCGGGCGCGGGTGGCGCGCGACAAGCCACCGAAAGAGTTGTTCGAGGACCAAAACTGATGATGAAGAAAAAAGACGCGGCCCTTCGTGCGGTCGCGGTCGCGGCCTTGATGGGCCTCGCAACCCTGACCCCGGCTTCCGCCAAGGTGCTGGCCACGGTCAATGGCTCCGACATCACGGATGACGACGTCCGCACCGCCACCGAAGACCTCGGCCCATCGCTGCCCGCGCAGCTCACCGGTCCGGCTCGGGAGGCCTATGTGGTCGACTACCTGATCGACCTCAAGCTCGCGGCCCAGAAGGCGACAGCCGACAAGCTCGGCGACACGCCGGAGTTCGCGCGCCGCATGGCCTACTACCACGACAAGGTCCTGATGGAGAACCTGCTCGGCACCATCGCCAAGACCGCCACGACGGCCGACGCCGAGAAGAAGGTCTACGACGACGCCGCGAAGGCGCAGAAGCCCGAGACCGAGATCCATGCGCGCCACATCCTGGTGCCGACCGAGGACGAAGCCAAGGCGGCTCTCGCCCGGGTCAAGAAGGGCGAGGATTTCGCCAAGGTGGCCGACGAAGTCTCGAAGGATCCTGGCTCGCAAGGCGGCGACCTCGGCTGGTTCACGAAAGACAAGATGGTGCCGGAATTCGCGGCGGCTGCCTTCAAGCTCGAGCCCGGCCAGATCTCCGACCCCGTCAAGAGCGAGTTCGGCTGGCACGTCATCAAGCTCGAAGGCAAGCGCGAAAAGAGCTTTCCGCCTTTCGATCAGGTGAAGGACCAGGTGGCTCGCTACGTCGCCCAGAAGGCGCAAAGCGACGAAGTCATGAAGCTGCGGGAAGCCGCCAAGATCGATCGCATGACGCCGCCGCCCGCGGCTGCGCCCGTCTCGCCCGACGCCACGCCGGCGCCAGCACCGGCCGACGCCCCGAAGCCCTGATCCGGAACGGGAGGGTGGCGCGAAGCGACGGGTGGGGTACTCCCGCCAAGGCTTCACCCCGTCCGACTCGGCCTGCGGCCGAGCCACCTCCCCGCTTCGGGGGAGGATCGACGCGTCACATCTGGCCCGGTAAAGGATATGTGCCGACGCTAGCACACGTTTCCGCCGGCAGGTCAGTCGCCCCGTAGCACCATGTCGTCGCGGTGGATCATCTCGGCCCGACCGCCGAAGCCGATGAGCCCCTCGATTTCGCGGCTGTTACGCCCGACGATCAGCGTGGCGTGGGCGCTGTCATAGGCCGCGAGTCCCCGGCCGAGTTCGCGGCCCATCGCGTCCTCGATCCGGATGCAGTCGCCGCGCAGGAAAGTGCCGGCCACGGCCGTGACGCCTGCCGGCAGGAGGCTCGCGCCCTGCCCCAGGGCGCGGGCGGCACCCACGTCGACCGCCACCGCACCCCGCGGCTCCAGCGTTCCGCCGATCCACACCTTGCGGGCCGTTACGGGATTGGAGGTCGTCGTGAACCAGGTGCAGCGTCCGCCCGCGCGGATGCGGGCGATCGGCTGGAACACTCGTCCGTCGGCGATCACCATATGAGTACCGCCGGCCGTGGCGATCTTGCCGGCTTCGATCTTGGTCCGCATGCCGCCCCGGGAATATTCCGACGCCGCCCCGCCCGCCATGGCCTCGATCGCGCCGTCGATGCGCGGCACCAGTGGGATCAGGGTCGCCGAGGGATCCTGGGCGGGCGGCGCTGTATAGAGTCCATCGATGTCGGACAGCAGGATCAAGAGGTCGGCGCTCGCCATGGTGGCGACCCTGGCCGCGAGCCGATCGTTGTCGCCGTAGCGGATCTCGCTCGTCGCGACCGTGTCGTTCTCGTTGATGACCGGGATGGCGCGAAGCCCCATGAGGCGCTCCAGCGTTGCGCGCGCGTTGAGATAGCGGCGGCGCTCCTCGGTGTCGCCAGGCGTCACCAGCACCTGGCCGGCCGTGATGCCGCGCGACGCCAGAACCTCGGCCCAGGTCCTGGCCAGGGCGATCTGGCCCACGGCTGCGGCCGCCTGGCTGTCGTCGAGCTTCAGCGTGCCGCCTGCCAGTTTCAGCACCCGTCGCCCGAGCGCGATGGCCCCCGACGACACCACCAGGACGTCGGCGCCGGCGCGGTGCAGCCCCGCGAGATCGTCTCCAAGGGCTTCGAGCCAGGCTCGCTTCGGCGTGCCCGCGGCGTCATCGACGACGAGCGACGAGCCGACCTTGATGACGATACGCCGGAACCGATCGAGCGAGGGGAGCATAAGAGCCTGGTCGGTGCGAGACGGCGCAAAGCCGCGCCTTCGCGCCCTGCGCCGGCAATGTCAAGCAACATGCCACCGGGATGGCGCGTTCCAAAGTCCGATATAGCCAGACGGAACATCGACAAGGGGCACCGACCATGGACGATCCTCACGACCTCGACCGTTTCGTCGAAGCCCAGG
>CAXTME010000077.1:0-22792 GCA_964245215.1 uncultured Lichenihabitans sp. | reverse complement strand
CGGCGGTCATGCGGGATGCTGACCGGCTGATGACGGCGCACGGGCGTGGAGCCTACGGTATGGCGAGGCTGGGGGCCTCGGCAGCCCGCGAGGTGGATGGCCACGGCCACTGGTGCCGGGTCGCTCGCGAGATTGCACGGCGTTTGGAGCGTCAGCATCGAGGCTCGTAATCCGCCTCCGCCAGGTCGACCCGGCCTTCTGGCCGGGAGTTCGCCGATAGGTCGGTTCGGAAAAGCGCTGCAACGCAGGGCCTCGACCTCAATCCCCCAGCATCGTCCGATCCACGTCTCCGTAAGTGGCCAGGACCACGGCATCGCTGAACTCGCCGGTGTTCGGGTCACCGGTCCGGCTGAACGCGATGGCACCGCCGTGCTTGAGAGCCGCCGTGGCGGCCCGACGCTTGGCGGCCTCTCCGCTCTGCGCCTCCATGGGTTCCAGGGGCACAAGATCGCCATCCTGGCTGGGTCCGAACGGCACCACGACGTAGTAGGTGATCGCCATGCTGGTGTGCTTTCATGCAGGCCTGACCCGCATATGAGCAGGCGCGACAATGGCAATCAAGTTCGTGGACAAGGACCCCGAGGACGACAAGCCGAAGAAGGCATCGAAGCCGGCGAAGGCCGAGGTGAAGGAGGAAGCGGTCACGCCTGAAGCAACGCCGAGCGTCGATCTCCCCGCACGTGGACCGAAGAAGCGCGGGCGCCCGTCAAGTCGATGAAGGGCCGATCAACGGCCGTAGCGGATGCAGCCCGATAGAGCGATCTCGAGGCAGCGCAGCCCCGAGACAGGGTCGTCGTAAAGTGTCGGTCGGGGATTGGCACAGCCCGTCAGGGTCAGCGCCAGGAGCGTGATGAGAACGATGCGAAAGCGCGTCATGCAGGTTCCACTCGACCCCCTTGTCGACGAACGATGCCTTGCTCTGTCCACCGGGCGGCGCGGATGGTGCTTATAGCATCTCGGCCATCGAGGCGAGTGAACCGTATCTCGCCGCACCGGCGCGGCGAAGGAACCGTTCACGCCCATCATATCGTAGCACGTGCTCGGCTTTCTGGATCGGCACGCCTGGCTGACGTATTCCGGCGGAGTGCGGCTTGCCGTCCGGTCAGAAGCTCGCGCGGCATCTCGGGGTGAGCCGCTTCGACGCGGGCGAGAACATCGTGACGCAGCGGAAGGCCGGGACCGTTCTGCACGTCGCACGTTCGCTTAGCGACACGGAGCGTGCGATGTCGACCGAAGTGAAGAAGTTCGATCAGTTGATCGGCCACATGAAGAGACAACTGGCGACCGGCGGGATCACCTATGCCGAGGCCGTCATCGTCGATGACCTGATTTCGATCCTGGAGCATGTCCGCTCCCGAGCCGCAGAACCGTTCGAAGCTGTTGACCGGAGAGATCGCGTCTCGCCCCGCAGCGGTCGCGGGGCCTGATCGCCGCGACGCTCGGCCCGATTCCGATGCTGTCGCCCTAACCCGTCGAGTCACGCAAATCGTTTCTTCTGGGTGGCCTCCCAGCAGGCTTCCGCGATCGAGAGGGCCAGGGTCAAGGAATAGGCAGCGCCGTTGTGCTCGCCTTTCTCGAAGTCACCGTCGACACAGCCGAGTTGGTTCGTGACATGCGCCAGGCACACGACGTGACGTTTGCGGACTTGCCCGAAGGCGAGGAGTGACGCGGCTTCCATTTCGACCGTCAAAATGCCCTGGCTACGACGCAACGCAATAACATCGGCGGTCTCACGGAACGGGGCATCGGTGGTCCAGGTCGAACCGCGGACCACCCGATGGCCGCCGGCCCGGAGAGCCGTCTCGGCCAAACCGATCAGCCGCGGATCGGCATCGATGAACGGCGCTTGCGGCAGATAATGGTGGCTCGTGCCCTCGTCGCGCAGGGCACGCTCGATCAGCACGTGAGCCGGCGTTTCGAGACCTTGTGCAATCTGGCCCGCCGACGCGATGCTGATCAGGAGTTCGCATCCCGAAGCGAACAACTGCTCGGCCACCAGAACCGCAAAGGAGCCGCCGACCGCGCTCCCCACGATGCCGAAGCGGTTCCCGGCCTCGTGCCACTCCCACATGGCCGTGTGATAGCAGGCCCAATGATGCGACCGGGTGGCGCTCCGCGTCGCGCGGATCAACGCCACGATGTCGCCGTCGGGATCCAGGATGCACACCGGCGGGACCGGCCCGGGATTCAAGCCCTTCTGACGACGTGCCTCGCGCAGCAGGCTCTCGGGCCGAAACACGGAGGGTGCGGCGTGGTCCTGGCGTGCCAGCAAGGGCGACCCGTCCAGAAGGTCGGCGATTTCCATCCCGTTCGGGAGCACAAGAAGACGTTCCACGATGCTGTGATCCTCGCAGTGATGGCTATGCCCTGGCGGGCTCACCCGCCAGGCGGCGATGAGCCGGCGGAAGTCGTCTCGATGCGACGGAAACGTCCGTGGAGCTCTCAGAGGCTCCAATGCATCCCGCAACTGGCGCAAGCCGACGGGGGACGGTCGGAGAGGAGTGCTGCTCGAAAGTCGGTGTAGGCAGGGCCGTTCCAGATCTCGCGCAGGCTGTTCTGTGTTGCATCACCCAGCGTGTAGTGCTCGTAACCGCGCTGGGAGAACGGCGCGATGCAGCACGGCAGAGCCCGGCCGTTGGCCGTGAAATACATGACGGTCCACGGGCGTCGGCAGAGCGACCAGGGGTTCTGGTCGTCGTTGCGCCTGAGGCTCATGCCGGGCTCCGTCGCGGCACCCGACGCCGAAAAGGTGATGCCGAGGTCTTTGGCGACCGCTTCGGCTTCTTCCAGGATGGCGGCGTCGTCCCGCGTCATCCGCTCGTAGAGAGCCTGGTCCGGCCGGGCATGGCCGATCGCGTCATCGAAGAAGACGAGACGTTGGAGATAGACCTCCTTCACCCCGAGGCTGGCCGCGACCCGCACGAAAGCCGGCAGTTCGGGCAGTGTCTCCTTGAGCCCGGTCAGCCAGGCCGAGACGCGAGGGTTGGTATGGCCCTCGCGCTCCTGAAGGGTGCGGAACGCCCGGACGTTGCGCAAGATGCGGTCGAAGTAATCCTTGCCGCGAACCGCCAGGTAGGAGGCGCGCGTCGAGGCGTCGAGCGAGACCCGCAGTTCATCGAGGCCTGCATCGATCAAGGCACGCCCGTTTCTATCGTTCAGCAATGTGCCGTTGGTGTTGAACAGGACGTAGAGGCCGCGATCCTTGAGATATCGCACCATCCGGGGAAGGTTCTTGACCAGCATGGGCTCGCCGACGCCATGCAGCACCGCGCGCTTGGCCTCGGGCACCTGGTCCACGATGCTGGTGAACAGCTCCCAGCTCATGTCGGCCGGCGGCTCCAGGTCGACGTAAGTGCGAGGACAGGTCGTACAGAGCAGGTTGCAGCGGTTCGTGGTCTCCAGATAGAGGCAGACCGGAGGACGTTCGGTTCTCGCCGAAACGACGATCGGTGCCGTCTCGTGGTAGCGGCGCGGGTCGAGGGCCGGCCGGTCGACGGTGGGGGTCATGCTCATGGGGTCAGCCTCGATCTAGCCAACCGTGTTCGGGGCAGCCCCCCGGCGGATTACGGTCATCACGCTAGAGTCCTGAGAACCAATTGTAGCCCCGGTCCGCCCAATAGTCGCCTCCTCGATTGTTGCTGACCTCGATCCCGGTGATCCACTTGGGGTTCTTGAAACCGAGTTTGGTCGAGGTGCGCAGACGAAGCGGCGCACCGAAAGGGTCAGGCAAGGCCTCACGGGCGTATTTGGTCGCCAGGATCGTTTGCGGATGCAGCGCCGTCGGCATGTCGATCGAAGCGGTATAGCCATCGGCGCAGCGGAAGTTCACGTAAGCCGCCGTCAGGTCGGCGCCGATGCGTTCCAGAAACACGCGCAAGTTCACGCCCGACCACTGGCCGATATAATCCCACCCTTCGACGCAGACATGGCGGATGATCCACTCCTGTTGCGGCATCGCGGCAAATTGTTGGACGGTCCAAGCGCGCCTGTCGGAGATCAGTCCGCTAAGATCCAACCGCCAAGCGGCCTGATCGACGGGTTTGACCTTGTCGATCGGGTAATAGGCATTGAAGCGCGGCGGCTTCAGCACCTCGGCCTCGGTATAGGTGGGGGCCAGCGTGTTGGGATCGAACAGGGCCGCCTGCACGCGGTCGTTCCACCCTGAAACCCGTTTCAGGGCGCTGCGAACCTCTTCGCCGTTCGAGACGTCGCAGCCCGTCAACATGGTCAACGCGCCGAGGCTGACGGCACCCCGCAGCAGGCCGCGGCGGTTGATCGAAAGAACGACGGAGGCTTCTTCGGCCAGGATCGTCTGGTCGATGCCGCCCGCAGGCCGGAACAGCGACGAAAAGCGGGGAACGTCGCGCTCGGTCATTCGCCTGGCACCGCGGACCGGATCGGGACGGGTGTGACCGGGACCGCCGGTCCCCCGGTCACCATGGCCTTGAGGGTTTGCGGAACCATCAGGGCCAAGGACACATGTACCGCGAGGAAGAGCACGATCGCCCACATGGCCAGGAAATGGACGAGGCGTGCGCCCTGGAACCCGCCGAACAGCGTTGTCAGCCAATGGAACTGGACCGGCTTCCAGATCGCGAGACCTGCCGCGACGATCGTGATCAGCGCCAGGATCACCCCGACGTACATCGTCTTCTGAACGGCGTTGTACATCGTGAGATCGTCATGGCCGAGCTTCAGTCGAAGCGCGTCCTTGACCGTCGCGAGGAGTTCCGTCGGCCGGATCGGCCACAACATCCGGCGGAAGCGCCCGGTCGCAAGCCCGTAGCTCACATAGGAGAGACCGTTCACCACGAGCAGCCACATGAAGGCGAAGTGCCAGAGCAGCGCATTGCCGAACCCTGCGTCGCCGTGAAGCTTGAAGGTCAAGGCCTCGTCACCGCCGAGCGTCAGCGGAATAGAGAAATGGATGGAGGAAAAAATCGGGTTGTTGTTATAGATGCGCCAGCCACTCCCGATCATCATCAGCACTGCGACGGCGTTGGTCCAGTGCATGGCGCGGACAGGCCATGGATGCAGCGGCCTCGACCGACAGCTTCTCGCCGAATACTGATTTACGATGATGTCTTGCACGGGTTGCCCTGGCTGTCGCTCGGATCCATCGACAGATTGAGACCATTCGCTTGGCGCAACGACATCACACTCCATTGCGAAGCCGTTTGGAAATGCCGATTGGCTATGATGTCGATGCCTCGTCTGGGTTTTGCGGGGGAACGGCTTTCAGTGGTGCGATAGCCGTTCAACATCGAAACAAGGCATCTGCGGCTGTTCACGCCTGAATGGAAAACGGGCATGTTCGGCACGTCATTCCAAAAGACAACAAACGCGATGGATGCCTGACATGCTATTTCAGAGCGAACTTGACGTCAGACGTGCCGAAGCGGGACCGCTCTACCTCAGCCGCATCGCAACCGCAGCCGCGCAGCTCGATAAGGCCGGGGTGCCACAATCGAGACGACAAGTCGGCGATCAGGCACCCGACTTCGCCCTGCCGGGTTCCGATGGTCGCTTCGTGATGCTCTCGGACCTGCTACGGACCGGCCCGGTCGTGGTCAGCTTCTTTCGGGGCGAGTGGTGTCCGTTCTGCCAGGCAGAGCTCGAGGCCCTGATGGCCGTCCAGCCCGAAATCGCCGTCCATGGCGCTAGCCTCGTCCTGATCTCGCCCGAGCCCGCGAGCGAGAAGCTCGTCGACGATGTCCGGCGCCTCGGGCCTCGAACACACCTGCTCCGTGACCCGATGCTGGGCGTCGCTCTCCAATATGGTCTCGTCTACCTCGTCCCCGAGGCGCTGCGGCAGTTCTATCTGGATCGAGGTTTCGACCTCGCAAGCGAGTTGAGCACCGGGTCATGGCTCCTGCCGCTTCCGGCCGATTTCGTCGTCGATCGCAGCGGCTGCGTCGCACTCTCCTTTGCCGAGTCCGATTTCACGCGGCGCCTCGATCCGAAGCTGATCGTCGAAACGCTCGAGACCCTTTCATCGGCGCCTTGATCAGGCGCGCGACCGAGCGCCGATTTGCTGGATCAGCGTCGTCACGGCATGAGAATGCCGACGCCCGGCGACCGTCGCGAGCATCGTGCGATGCTGCAGCGGGATCCCCTCGAGCCTGCAATGCGAAAGGTCGTAAGCATGGGCCACCGCGGTCGGGACGACCGAACACCCGAGCCCGTTGCGGACCAGTTCGGCGATCCAGCGTGGCTCGTTGCAGCGGTGCCGGACGTGCCGCGTGAGCCCACGGGAGTCCATGTGGCCGGCGATCGCCTCCTCGAAGCGGCAACCGAAGCGGACCACGAGGGGTTCGGCGTCGAGAGCGTCCAGGGTCACGCTTGGCTGTGTCGCGAAACGGTGCCCGTCCGCGAACGCCACCACGAGCTCGTCCTGGTGAATCAAAGCGAGGTCGAAGCGTTCGTTGGTTTCGTTCAGCGGCGCCAGGACCGCGGCGTCGAATTCGCCCGCCAGGAGGCGCTGCTCGACCGCTTCGGTCGACGCCACCTCGACCGAAAGCTCGATGCTGTTGAGCTTGCGGACAGTGTCGAGCACCAGCGCCGCCGGAGGACTGGCCTCGATGCCCACACAGATCCCGAGCGCCAGAGAGCCGATATCCTGCTTCTTCAGCCGTCGCGCCTGAGCCTTGGCGGCTTCGGCGGCCGTCAGGGCTGCCTGGAGATGCGGCAACATCAGGCGCCCGAGTTCGGTCAAATGCGTGTTCGACCGCTCCCGGCGAAACAGGGGCCCCCCGAGTTCGGACTCGAGCTTCTGGATGGCGCGCGTCAGCGAAGGCTGTGCGACCCGCATGGCCTCGGCGGCTCTGGTGAAGCTTAGATATTTCGCCACCGCGACGTAATAACGAACCTGATGCATTTCCATGCAGGTGCTCCCTTGCATGCTCCTCCTTCGTTTCCTGGGCGCTGCCGTTACAGGACAGCGGTCGCGCGGCGCGCGGGGCCGAGCCCGCGATAGATTGGGGCTATGGAAACCCGTCCGTTCCGTCGCATCGCCTCGTCGTAGGGTGCGCTCACGCCCTCCCGGCTCAGAGGCGGATAATGGACGATCACGTGGAAACGCCTCTCGAGGCAAAATCGCAGCGCGCCGACCAACGCTCGGCCATGCTGCGCGTGTTCGGCGGCACGGCCCTCGCGTTCCTGGCGCTGGCGATCGTGGCGCTGTTGGTGCGCCCCGATCTGATGACGGTGGCGATGCACATGGTCGGGTCGATGATGCCCTGAGCCAGTCCGGATCCCAGGAGTGGTTCCACTCCTCGGACGAGAACGCCCGTGATCGGGGGCGACGCTGACGCCGCCGCGTGATACGGAAACGCCATCGCCGTCCGGGACCAGACACCGTCATGCCGCTTACCCCGACGCGGACCCCTCCCGAAGAAGATCGCTTCGAAATCCGTTTTGCGATGAAGCAGGGCGATACCCTCGTCGAGTGCTTCGTCGATGAAGGCGCTATCGAAGATGTCGACGAAATCGAGAACGATGGCGACCCGCTCATCGAACGCTTCGCCCGGCACAGGGCGATGTTCGAGAGCATCGCGAGTTGGCTCTTCGACGAAGGCGAAGAGACGCCCCGCATCGAACTCCACCACGTGGCTCAGTTCAGAAGCCGGTAGAGTTTGTCAGCCAGTTTCGGTCACAAGATCATCAACCGTCATTGCCAGCGCAGCGAAGCAACCCAGCTCATCCTGCATCCCGCGCTGCGTCGCGTCGTCGTTACATCCCCCCGCAATGACGTAGCGTAGAGCTCAAGCTTTGACGCATAGGGTCACGAGAGAGATGACACATGCGAATCCGGGCGGGCATGCCGCGGGCCGTCCGTCTGGTCGACGCTGCCGAGGTCGTCGGACAATCGCTTCAACGCGGCCAGCCCCGTCTTCCCCAGCCGCTTGGCCATGGCGCGCTCCTCGGCCTTGATGGTGGGAAGCAGGGCTTCGAGGCAGGCTTTGCCCCGGTCCGAGAGGAAGATCAGGACGCGGCGACGATCCTCGGCATCAGGCGAACGGTACACCAGGGCGTCACCCACCATGCGATCGATCATCTTGCTCAGGGTCGGAAGTTCCACGAAAGCCAACTGCGCGAGGTCGCTCATGGAGCGTCCGCCGCGCTCGTGCAGGATTTCCAGAATGCGCCACTGCTCGACGGCAAGGCTAACCGAACCGGCGGAGGCCTTGCGCCGGGCGTCGAGATGCCAATCCACCTTGGCGATCATGTAGCCGATCTGATCTGCAAGCTTATCGGCCATGGAAACGCTTTCCGATGCGGAACGATGGGAGTTGCTTGTAGAAGCGCGTTCCTCGTGTGTCCACGCCCACGACGCTGTGACGTGCGCCGATCGGCGGCTGACTTCGACGCGACCGTCGGCTGAGTCCTCAGGTGATCTGCGGCACGACCCCTATGCCCATGAACAAAGCGACACAGGTGAGTAAAATTCCCGACGTCAGATCGAAGATCTGCAGGGATCGTTGCTGATTGAACAGGGACGAAAAGAATCCAGAACCAAAGGCGTAGCCGTAGCAAGCAATGGCGAACATCACGACAAGGCCTGTAAGAAACTCCAAGCGGACAGGCGGCGCTTGATAGCTTTGACAAACCGAAGCCGGGATCAGCAGCATCTCGATGTAGGTCAGCGGATTGAGCCAGACGATCGCCATGACACGGCGGAGGCAGCCCTGCAGCGTCTCACCCCTGACGTCCCGCGCGGCTCGCCGGCCAAAAGGTCGAACAAAGGCTTTGAACGACAAAAACGCGAACCATGAAACCGCCCCGAGGCCGAGCCACGTCAGAACCGATCGATAGGGGGAGAGCCCGGTCAAGATCGTGTCGGTCAAGAAGAACACCGTGACCAAGAGCACAAGGTAGCTTGCGAAGACCAGCGTCGCCACGAAACCCACGCGACCGCGCACCAATCCTTCCCGCACCAACATCAGGTTGTTGGGTCCGATCGACAGGATCGACGCTGCACCCAGAACCACTCCGGCGCCCAGCGCGCCGCAACCGCAGCTGGAGATCATGTGTCCGCTCCCCCCGAGATGGATCAAGCCCGTTGGGATGGAGACCGGAGCTGCAACGGTTTTATTCCGCGAAAAAGCCTTGAGCCGACAGCGAGCGGCGGCTCGGCCGGTGCAGTCTCCGGTCCGGGCGACGATCCGCGG
Source organism: uncultured Lichenihabitans sp. (assembly GCA_964245215.1). Lineage (GTDB taxonomy): Bacteria > Pseudomonadota > Alphaproteobacteria > Rhizobiales > Beijerinckiaceae > Lichenihabitans. The sequence continues at coordinate 13,622 of CAXTME010000077.1, read as the reverse complement.
CATGAACCGTCTCATCGGCGGTTGGCAACGGCATGGCGCTTGCAAACTTCGAGGGACACGCCGAAGGCTGTCGGAACGGGGAGCATCGCGATGAAGATCGGTTTGCTCATCCCCCTGCAAGGCGCGGCAGGCCTTTGGGGACCGTCCTGCGAGTCCTGCGCTCGCCTGGCCATGGCGGATCTCAATGCGGCGTCCGGCGTGCTCGGCGAGTCCGTTGAGCTCCTCGTTCTCGACTCGGGGGCCTCGCGGGCGGAGGTTGCCCGCCTGCTCGCCAATGCCACCGCCCCGCAGCATGTGACCGGTCGTCAGCCGATCGACGCCCTCGTCGGCATGCACCCGAGCGATCTCAGAGGCTTCGTGTCCCGGTCGATCCCGGCCGATCTGCCCTACATCTACACGCCCCTCTACGAGGGCGGCGAGTTCGCGCCGAATGTCTTTGCCATCGGCGAGACCCCGGACCGCCTGCTGCGTCCGGGGATTGCCTGGATGGCCGACCATCACCGCGCCCGGCGCTGGTTCTTCATCGGCAACGACTACGTCTGGCCCAGGATGATGCATCGCGTGGCGCGTGGCCTCGTCGTCCAGCATGGCGGTTGCGACGTTGGTGAGGCCTACCTGCCCTTCGGGATCCAGGACTACGAACCCGTGCTCGCCGCCATCAAGGGCGCCCAACCCGATGCGGTTCTCATGTCGCTGCTCGGCGACGAAGCGATCCGCTTCAACCGGGCTTTCGCGGCCGCGGGGTTGCCGGCCAGCGTCGAACGGTTCTCGACCGCGGTCGACGAGAATGTACTTTACGGCATTGGGGCAGATTGCACCGAGAACATGGTCGTGTCGTCCGGATACTTCGCGCATCTCGCGACGCGTGAGAACGATGTCTTTCGCGAGCGCTACCATGGGCTTCTCGGCGAAGCTCCGCCGATGCAGAACGACCTCGGCGAATCCTGTTACGAAGGGCTCCATTACTTCGCGGCCCTGGCCGAGCATGCGCGCTCCACTTCGGCCCGGGCGATGCGCCGGGCCGAGCGGTCGCTGCCGTTCCACAGAAGTGCCCGCTTTGCCGGACAGGGCACCGCTCGGCATCGCAAGATCCACGTCGCGGCAGCCGATGGCCTCGATTTGCACGTTCTACGCAGCCAATAGAGCCGGAATATCGGGCAGTCCGCGCAGCGCTTGTGCAGTTCAGGTCCGAAAACTGTTGAATCTTGATACTTGAACTTTCAAGTAATTGATGATGGTCTACGGCACGATGGGACCTGCCCTTTGCCCCATCCGGGAGCCAGCATGATCGACCTTACGCGCCGTAGATTTCTGACCTCGACCACCGCCGCTACGGCGGGGCTCGTCATGTCGCCGGCGGTTCTGCGCCACACGGCCCTCGGAGCCGAGAGCCCCATCCTGGTCGGCAGCCTTCACGATCAATCCGGCCCGCTCGGGACCAGCGGTCAGCCCATGGTGCTCAGCGTCGAACTCGCGGTCGACGAATTGAATGCTGCCGGCGGGCTGCTCGGACGCCCGCTCAAGATCATCAGCTACGATCCGCAGTCCAACATCCAGCTCTACTCGCAATATGCGCAGAGCTTGGCCCTGAAGGACAAGGTCGCGGTCGTGCATGGCGGCATCACGTCGGCCTCGCGCGAGGCGATCCGGCCGGTGTTCGACCGGTTCAAGGTACTCTACTTCTACAATACGCTTTACGAAGGAGGGGTTTGCGACCGCGACGAGTTCTGCCTCGGCACGACGCCGGCCCAGACGGTCGAGAAGCTCGTCCCCAACGCCATGAGCAAGAGCGGCAAGAAGGCCTACATCATCGCGGCCGATTACAACTACGGTCAGATCACGGCCAAATGGATGACGAAGTACTGCCAGGACAATGGCGGCACGATCCTCGCCACCGAGTTCTTCCCGCTCGACGTGACGAATTTCGGGCCGACGATTTCCAAGATCCAGGCCGCCAAGCCGGACTTGATCCTGTCGGCACTGGTCGGCGGCAACCATACGGCCTTCTATCGTCAATGGACCGCGGCCGGCATGAAGAGCCAGATCCCCATCGCGTCGACCACGTTCGGCCTCGTCAACGAACCCTCGACGCTCGACGCCAAGGAGAGCGAAGGCATCATGGGGGCCTATGGCTATTTCCAGGAGCTTACGACGCCGGCCAGCACGGCCTATGTCGACAAACTCCATACGAAATATGGCAAGGGCATCCCCTATATCAGCGAACTCGCCTGCGCGACCTACGAGGGCGTCCATATCTGGGCCGAAGGGGTGAAGAAGGCTGGTTCGATCGACCGCATGAAGGTCATCGAGGCGCTGGAGACCGGCATCAGCTTCGACGGACCGAGCGGCACCGTGACGATCGACAAGCCGACCCATCATGCCATCCGCAGCGCCTATCTCGCGACCGTCAAGGACAAGCTCTGGGACGTGACGGGGAGCTTCCCGAACCAGAAGCCCCTCGACACGGCGGCGGTCTGCGACCTCGTGAAGAACCCGAACGACAATCAGCAATACGTGGTCAAGATCTGACCTAGCCGACCCCGGACGGAGAACACCGATGGATCTGGCCGCCATCGTCGGGCTCAACGTGCTGAGCGGAATCGCATCCCTGGTGTTGATCAGCCTGGGGCTCGCGATCATCTTCGGCATGATGCGGATCATCAACCTCGCGCATGGCGAGTTCCTGATGCTCGGCGCCTACGCGACGGTCCTGTCGACGAACCACGGCGTCAACATCTGGATCTCCATGCTGGTGATCTCGCCGCTGTTCGTCGGGCTCGTGGGCCTTTTCGTCGAGCGGACCCTGATCCGGTTCCTCTATGGCCGGCTCGTCGATACGATGCTGGCCACCTGGGGGCTCAGCCTGTTCATCGTCGGGCTCGTCACGACCATTTTCGGCAATACGATCAATGGCGTGCCGACACCGCTCGGCGGCTTCGAGGTCGGCGTCTACCGGTCCGACCTCTACACTCCCTTTCTGGCCCTCGTGGCCCTGCTGCTGCTCGTCGGGGTCATCGTCGTGATGCGCTACACCCGGTTCGGGCTCATCGCGCGCGCCACGATGCAGAACCCGAACATGGCCTCGGCCCTCGGCGTGAACCCGACCCGCGTCTACATGGCGACGTTCGGGATCGGTGCCGCCGTCACGGGCCTCGCGGGCGGCTTGCTGGCCCCCGTCTCGGGTGTGGCGCCCACCATGGGGTCGGCCTTCGTGGCCAAGGCCTTCATCACTGTCGTGGGTGGCGGGGCCGCGATCCTGGCCGGAACAGCCTCGGCCTCGGTGCTGTTCGGCTTCATCAACCAGATGGGCTCCTACCTCACGACCCCGGTCTTCGGCGAGGTCATTCTTCTCGTCGCCGCCACCGTCCTGATCCGCATTTTGCCCGAAGGCATCACCGGGCGTTTCTTCAGGGGCAGCCTGTGATCCGCGCCCTCATGTCGATCCGGCTGACCCTCGTGGCCGCCGTCGTCGCGGCCGTGCTGGCCGGCCTCGCGCCCCAGTTCATCGACACCTTCTCGCTGCTTCAGCTCAGCGTCTTCATCGCCATGGCGGTGCTGTCGCTCAGCCTCGGCTTCATCTGGGGCTTCGGCGGCATCCTGTCGTTCGGCCAGGCCGCCTTCTTCGGCCTTGGCGGCTATGCCTATGCGGTGGCGGCCTTCAACTTCGCCGACAGCACGGTGCCGGTCCTGGCCTCGATCGTCGTGCCGGTGCTGTTTGCCGGGTTGCTCGGCTATTTCATGTTCTACGGCCGCATCTCCAACGTCTACGTTGGGGTCATCACGCTCACCGTGACGCTGATCCTGTTCAACGTGGTCAACTCGACGGCGGGCGACGCCTACCGGATCGGTGCTGCGGCGCTCGGCGGCTTTAACGGCATACCGTCGGTGCCGGGCATCACGGTCCCGATCTCCGGCTACAGCTTCGGTCCGGAGGAGGACTGGTATCTGTCGGCCGGCGTTCTGATTCTCGTGTTCGTCGGCTTGAAGCTGCTGCTGGCGAGCCACTTCGGCCGGGTCGTGGTGGCGATCCGCGAGAATGAGGCACGCGCCGCGTTGCTCGGCTACGACCCGCGCCTCTACAAGCTCCTGGCCTTCATGATCGGCGGCGGCATCGCGGGGATCGCGGGCTGCCTTTACACGCTTTGGGGCGCCTTCATCAGCCCGACGATCTTCGGCCTCGCCACCTCGGCCCAGATCATCATCTGGGTGATGATCGGCGGTCTCGGCACGCTGATCGGCCCGGTGCTCGGCGCCGTCTCGATCCAGTGGCTCGTGACCCAGATCGGCGGCCAGCAGGTCCTCGACGCGAACCTCGTGCTCGGCATCATCCTGCTGGTCTTCGTTCTGCTGTTGCCGGCAGGGGTCGTCCCCGTGGTCGAACGCCTCGGCGGGGCGTTGTGGCGGCGTGGCGGCGTCGGAAAAGCTTCAAGGCGAGGAACCACCGCCTCGGCCGATCAGGCCATGGCGGCGGAATCCGCCGCGCCCGGACCGGCGACGGCTGCGGAAAGGCCCTGACATGACGACGGCCGGTACCCTTCTCGAAACACGCGGCCTGACGATGCGCTTCGGGGGCGTCGTCGCGGTCGACAATGTCGATTTCAATTTGGCGGACGGCGAGCTGCGCTGCCTCATCGGCCCCAACGGCGCCGGCAAGAGCACCTTCTTCAAGATGCTGACCGGACAGTTGCTGCCGAGCGCCGGCACGATCTCGTACCGGGGACGATCGATCGCCGGCTCCTCGCCCCACGCGATCGCCCGGGCCGGCATCGGCATCAAGACCCAGACCCCAAGCGTCTTCAACGGCCTCTCGATCCGCGAAAACCTGTGGCTCGCGGCCCGCCGCAAGAACGCGGCCAGGAAGGCCGACGAGATCGTGGACCGCGTGCTGGAGTTGATCGCACTCACCGGCGGCACGGAGCGGATCGTCGGAACACTGTCGCATGGCCAGCGCCAATGGGTCGAGATCGGCACGGTTCTCAGCGGCGAGCCGGACCTGATCCTGCTCGACGAGCCCGCGGCCGGCATGAACCACGACGAGGTCGGCCGCACGGCCGAGATCATCCGGGCCATCAACAAGACGAAGTCGCTGATCGTCGTCGAACACGACATGGCTTTCATCCGCATGATCTCGGATCTCATCACGGTGTTCAACCAGGGCTCGGTGCTGGTCGAGGACCGGGCCGATGCGGTGATGCGCGACCAACGCGTCCGCGACGTCTATCTCGGCAAGAAGGCGGCCTGAGGGGTCCCGATGCTCCAAGTCGCAGCACTCCAGGCCTCCTATGGCCGCGTCCCGGTCCTGATGGGGATCGATTTTCGGCTGAAGGCCGGGGAATTCCTCGGCATCCTGGGTCATAACGGCATGGGTAAGACCACGCTGATGCGGACCCTTATGGGCTTCATCCCGGCCACGGCCGGCGGCGTGACGTTCCTCGACCACGACATTACGGACCTGAAGCCGCACGAGCGGGTCAAGCTCGGCCTCGGCTTCGTGCCCCAGGGGCGAGAAATCTTTCCGGCGCTGAGCGTTCTCGACAACTTGCGCATGGGCTGCGTGGCCGGCGGCAAGGAGAACCGCGCCGTCATCGACGAGACGCTGGAGATCTTCCCGCGGCTGAAGCGGCTGCTCGACCGGCAGGGAGGCGCGCTCTCGGGTGGCGAGCAGCAATTGCTGGCGCTGGCGCGCTGTCTCTGCACCCGGCCGAAGCTGATCCTGCTCGATGAGCCGACGGAAGGCATCCAGCCGTCGATCATCGAGGAGATCGCCGAGACGCTGCACCGCCTGCGCGACACGACCGGCGTCGCCATGATCCTGGTCGAACAGAACCTCGAATTCATCGCCTCGCTGTCGAGCCGCGTCCTCGTGATCCAGAAAGGCCGGATCACGGGCGAACTCAGGCCCGACCAGCTCGAAGACCCCGCCATCGTGGCCGACCTCGTCGGCATGGCGGCCTGAACCGAGAAAGAAACGCCGACCCGGAGGAGAGACCGATGTCCGTCGCACGCCCCACCCTCGAACAGATGACCGACATCGCCGAGAGCCTCGGCATGAGCCTGTCGCCCGAGCGCGTCACCGAATTCATGGACCAGATGGCGGGCAGTTTTGCGGCATACGACCTCGTGGAGTCGCTGCCCGATTATATTCCCGAGGTAAAGTACCCGCGCACGCCGGGCCGTTTTCCGACCCCGGCCGAGAACCCGCTGAACGCCTGGTATGTAAAGAGCGAGGTCAAGGGTGCGCCCGACGGCAAGCTCAAGGGCAAGACCGTCGCGCTGAAGGACAACGTCTGCCTCGCGGGCGTGCCGATGATGAACGGAGCCGCGACCCTCGAAGGCTATGTGCCCAACCTCGACGCCACCATCGTGACGCGCCTGCTCGACGCTGGCGCCACCATCATGGGCAAGGCGCATTGCGAGTATTTCTGCTTCTCGGGCGGCAGCCACACCAATGCGTCGGGACCGGTCCACAACCCGCTGAAACGCGGCTATTCGGCGGGCGGCTCGTCCTCGGGCAGCGCGGCGCTGGTGGCAGCCGGCGAGGTCGACATGGCGATCGGCGGCGACCAGGGCGGCTCGATCCGCATTCCCTCGGCTTATTGCGGCACCTACGGCATGAAGGCGACCCACGGCCTCGTGCCCTACACGGGCGTGATGCCGATCGAATCCACCATCGACCATACCGGTCCCATCACGGCCAACGTCGCCGACAATGCGCTGATGCTGGAGGTCCTGGCCGGCGAGGACGGACTCGACCCGCGCCAATATGCGCCGAAGGTCGCGCCCTACACGCAGGCGCTCGGCCGCGGCGTCAAGGGCATGAAGATTGCGGTGCTGAAAGAAGGCTTCGGCTTCGCCCAGAGCGAGGAGGATGTCGACGCCAAGGTCCGGGCCGCCGCCGCCGAACTGCGCAAGCTCGGCGCCGAGGTGACCGAGATCTCGCTGCCCGAGCATCTGATGGGCGCCGCCATCTGGACGCCGGTCGCGAGCGAAGGCGCGCAGATCCAGATGATGCTCGGCAACGGCATGGGCTACAACTGGAAGGGCCTCTACACGGTGTCGCTGCTCGACGCCCATGCGGCGTGGCGCGAGCGGGCCGATACGCTGTCGGACACGCTGAAGATCACCATGCTGGTGGGCCAGTATTTCGTGTCGCAGTACCGCGGCCGCTTCTACGCCAAGGCGCAGAACCTCGTGCGCATGCTGAAGGCATCCTACGACAAGGCGCTCGGCGAATACGACCTCTTGCTGATGCCGACCCTGCCGTGCAAGGCGACGCCGATCCCGCCTGCCGATGCGCCGCTCGGGCTCGTGCTGCAGCGCGCCTTCGAGATGCTGCCCAATACTGCACCCTTCGACGTCACCGGCCACCCCGCGATGGCGATCCCCTGCGGCATGAGCGACGGGCTTCCGATCAGCATGATGCTGGTCGGCAAATCTTACGACGAGATGTCGATCTATGCGGCAGCCGCTGCCTTCGAGGCCGGGACCGATTGGAAGTCGCTCTGAGCGCTTTCGTGAGGTCTGCTGTTCGCGATGAGAGCCTCATTCGTCATCGCGAGCGCAGCGACGCGACCCAGTCTCGTCCTGAATCGAACACTGGGTCGCTTCGTCGTTGCGCTCCTCGCGATGACGAACGGGGAAACGCAATGATGCGGCAGGATGAGAAGCTATGATGTCGATCGAAGGCTTCCGGCATGGATGACGCACTGGCCTTCTCCGGCCTGACCGAAGTCGCGGAGAAGCTGCGGACGAAGGTGCTGTCGCCGGTCGAGCTGACACGGGCGATGCTGGATCGCATCGCGTCGCTCGACGGCAAGCTGCACAGTTACGAGCTCGTGATGCCGGAAAGCGCGTTGGCCGAGGCCAAGGTGGCCGAGGCCGAGATCGCGGCGGGGAAAAGCCGCGGGCCGCTGCACGGCGTGCCGCTCGCCGTGAAGGACCTCTGCTGGACCGCCGATGCCCCGACGGCCGCCGGCATGGCGATGCATCGCGGCTTCCGACCGGCGGAGGACGCCACGGTGGTGGCGAGATTGCGGGCCGCGGGCGCCGTGATCCTCGGCAAGCTCGCCATGACCGAGGGCGCCTATGCGGGTTACCACCCCGACATGACGGTGCCGATCTGCCCCTGGGACCCGGAAGCCTGGCCCGGCACCTCGTCGAGCGGCTCCGGGGTCGCGACCGCGGCCGGCTTCTGCTACGGCTCGATCGGCTCCGATACCGGCGGTTCCATCCGCTTCCCGTCGGCCGCCAACGGGCTCACCGGCCTGAAGCCGACCTGGGGTCGCGTCAGCCGCTACGGGGCTTTCGAACTCGGCGCCTCGCTCGACAACCTCGGGCCGATGTGCCGCAGCGCCGTGGACGCGGCCGCGATGCTGGGTGTTATCGCGGGTGCCGATCCGAAGGATCCCACCGCCCTGCTGGCGCCCGTGCCGGACTATCTCGCGGGTATCGACGGCGGCATCGCGGGCCTCAGGATCGGCATTGCGCCGGCCTTCATGGCGCTCGGCACGGATGCCGACGCGGCGACGGCCTTCGAGGGCGCGCGGGCTGCCCTGACGCGGCTCGGCGCCACGATCGTCGAGATCGAATTTCCCGATGCGGCACAGGTGCTGCAGGACTGGTTCCCGCTCTGCGCCGTCGAGGCGGCCTCGTTCCATGCGGACACGTTTCCGTCGCGGCGCGACGAGTACGGGCCCATCCTGGCGGGTTTCCTCGACCTCGCGCCGGGCGTGACGGCGATCGATATGCATCGCATCGCCGTGCGACGCCTGGAGTTCCGCGGCCGGGTCGAAGCCGCCATGGCCGGGATCGACCTGCTGCTGCTGCCGGTCCAGGGCATGAGCGGCCCCACCATGGCGGACATCCTGACGGCGGCCGAGGCCGATCCGGTGATCGCGGACCTGCTGCGCTTCTCCTGCATCTTCAACATGACCGGCCAACCCACCATCACGCTGCCGGCCGGCTTCACGAAGGCGCAGCGCGGGACCGGTCGACCGGTCGGCGTGCAGCTCATCGGCCGACACCTCGACGAAGCCCTGCTCTGCCGCGCCGGTCACGCCTTCCAGACCGTGACGGACTGGCATCGGCGTCACCCGGTCATCGCCTGAATCCTCGCAAGGAAACCCATGGATCTCGGACTGAAGGGTCGCAAGGCCGTCGTCACCGGCGGTACCAAAGGCATCGGGCGCGCCATCGTGGAGACGCTGGCCCGCGAGGGTGTCGATGTCGCGTTCTGTGCCCGCAATGCCTCCGACGTCGAACAGGCGAGGGACGCGATCGCGGCGCTGGGCGTGCGGGCCTTCGGCACGGCACTCGACATCGCCGATGCCGCGGCGCTGAAGACCTGGGTCGGCGACGCCGCAGGTGCCCTCGGCGGCATCGACATCGTGGTGGCCAACGTCAGCGCCTTGTCGGTCGGCCCCGGGGAAGAGAGTTGGCGGGCCGGGTTCGAGGTCGATATGATGGGTTGCGTGCGGCTCGTCGAAGCCGCCCTGCCGGCGCTCGAGGCGAGTGAAGCCGCCAGTATCGTCAGCATATCGAGCGTGTCGGGCCGCGAGGTCGACTTTGCGGCCGGTCCCTACGGGGCGTTCAAGGCGGCCCTGATCCACTACACGCAAGGCTTGGCGTTCCAGCTCGCCGGCAAGGGCATCCGGGCCAATTCGGTGTCGCCCGGCAACACCTATTTCGAAGGCGGCGTCTGGCACCGGATCCAGGAGGGCAACCCGGATCTCTACAAGACCGCGATGGATCTGAACCCGACCGGCCGGATGGGCACGCCGCAGGAGATGGCCAATGCGGTCGTGTTCCTGGCGAGCCCGGCCGCGAGCTTCATCACGGGCACCAATCTCGTGGTCGACGGCGCCCTGACCCGAGGTGTCCAGCTATGAGCGGGTCCGGCGTCGTCTGTCTCACGGCGGTCATCCATTGCCGGCCCGACACGGTGGACGCCGTCGAGAAGGCGCTCGTCGAGGTCGGCGACTATGTGGCGGCCCACGAGCCCGGCACCCTCGATTATCGCGTGGTCCGGGTCGACGGCGACGCGCCCGCCCTGATCACCCACGAGCGCTTCCGCGACCGCGCCGCCCTCGAAGCCCACAACGAGGGGGCGGGTTCGAAAGCCTTTTTCGCCGCGACGGCTGGCCTTCTCGGCGACGTGACGGTGCTGGTCGGCGACGAGGTCTCGTCTCGCAAGGGAACCCTGTCATGAGCGAAGCCACACCCGCCGCAATACTCGACCTCGTCGAGTTCACGGTCGAACAGGCGCAGAGCGCTTTCGCGGCCGGCACGACGTCCGAAGTTCTGACGCAGGCGTTCCTGGACCGGATCGCGCGCTTCAACCCGGATTACAATGCCATCATCTTCCTCAATCCGGGCGCCCTCGACGACGCGAGGGCCAGCGATGAGCGCCGCGCCGCCGGCCGAACGCTCGGTCCGCTGGATGGCGTCCCGGTCGTCGTCAAGGACCCGATGGACATGGTCGGGTTCCCGACCACGGCCGGGTGGCGGCTGCTCCATTCGAAAACCGGAGGCGTCGACCTCATGCCCGGCACGGACTCGCCCGTGGTGGCCCGCATGAAGGCGGCCGGCACGGTCATTCTCGGCAAAACCAACGTGCCGGTCCTGAGCCACACCGGCAGCCACGCCAACGACAGCTGGGCGGGGCCGACCTTCAACGCGGCCGGACGGGAGTTCCTGCCCGGCGGCAGCAGCGCCGGCACCGCCACCGCGGTCGCGGCCAGCCTGGCGGTCCTGGGCCTCGCCGAAGAGACGGGAGGATCGATCCAGAACCCCGCATCGGCCCAGGGCCTCGTCGGCATCAAGCCGACGTTCGCGCTGGTGCCCAATGCCGGCGTCATGCCGCTCGCGGCCAACCGCGACGTCGTCGGACCGATCGCGCGCTGCGTCCGCGATGCCGCGCTCTGTCTCGATGTCCTGGCCGGCTACACGGCAGAGGACCCGAAGACCATCGCAGGCGTCGGCCACAGGCCGAAGGGCGGCTACACGTCCAGGCTCTCGACCGATGCACTGCGTGGCAAGCGCATCGGGCTCTATGGCCCGGGCTGGCGCACCATGCCGCTCTCCGACGAGGCCACGCGGCTTTATGGCCGGGCCAAGGGCGAACTTGAAGGCCTGGGCGCCGTCCTGGTCGAGGACCCGTTCCGAGGTTCGGGTTTCGCAGACCTGCGGAAGCCGACGGCACCACTTCATGAATTCGACGGGCGCGGGCTCGAATCCGTGCCCTACGACCTCGAGCTTTACCTCCGTCGGTTGGGCCCGAAGGCGGCGTTGAAGAGCATTGCCGAATTTGCCGAAGCCACCGCGGCCGAGGATGCGTTCGCGCCGACGGGCGTCCTCGGTTTCATGCCGAGCCTGCCACAGTTCGCGGCCTGCCTGGCCGACCCGACCCGTCCGCCCGACCTGTCCGAGTTCATCGCCCTCAAGGAAGCCTATCTCGAGATTGTCGACGAGGTCCTCACGCGCGAGCGTCTCGATGCGCTGGTCTACCCGCAAATGCGCGATGCCCTGCCGCCGCTGCACGGGTCGGACACGATCCACGAGACGACGGTCGGCGAGATCAACATCGCCGGGCTGCCGGGCGTCACGGTGCCGGCGGGTCACTACGAGTCGGGCGCACCCTTCTGTCTGATCGTCCTCGGCCGCCAGTGGTGCGAAGCCGACCTCCTGGCCTACGCCTATGCCTATGAGCAGGCCACGAAGCACAGGCGGGCTCCGGTGCTCATGGGGGCGTGAGCCCGACAGAGGATGTGTTTCACCCATCCTCACGCTCACGATGAGGCGCGTGTAGAACGCAAGTCGATGAATCGGCGTAAGGGCGGGTCGTTGCTCGGCAGCTGTCCTCTCCGGCGACCATGGAGGATGAGGAGGCGGATCGAGGACTGTCAGAGCCTCGCGAATCGTTCTATCGGTCGCAAAAGAGCGGCCGGATCTCCGTGCCGGCGGAGGCATGATGTCCCACGAGTTGCAGTTCTACATCGACGGCGCTTGGGTCGATCCGATAGTGGCGAAGACGCTCGACGTCATCGATCCCTCGACCGAACAGCCTTTCGCCACGATCTCGATTGGTGCCAAGGCCGACGTCGACCGGGCGGTTGTGTCCGCCAAGCGGGCGTTCGAGACCTTCGGCTACACCAAAGCCGCCGAGCGGCTCGAACTGCTGCACAGGATCGTCGCGATCTACAAGCGGCGCAGTCCTGAGCTCGCCCTGGCGATCTCGCGCGAGATGGGTGCGCCGCGCCCCTACGCGCTCGATGCCCAGGTGGCGTCCGGATTGGCGCATCTCGAAAAAATGGCCGAGGTGTTGAAGGACTTTCCCTTCGAAGAGCGCCGCGGCACGTCGCTCGTGGTCAAGGAGCCGGTCGGCGTCGTCGGCATGATCACGCCGTGGAACTGGCCCCTGAACCAGATCGCCTGCAAGGTCGGTCCCGCCCTCGCGGCCGGCTGCACCATGGTGCTGAAGCCGAGCGAGGTCGCGCCTCTCGACGCCATCCTGTTCGCCGAGATCCTCGACGAGGCCGGCGTGCCGCCCGGCGTCTTCAATCTCGTCAACGGCGACGGGCCCGGGGTCGGACAGGCCCTCGCGACCCATCCCGATATCGACATGATGTCGTTCACCGGGTCGACGCGGGCCGGCATCCTGGTGGCCAAGGCCGCGGCCGAAACGGTGAAGCGGGTTCACCAGGAACTCGGTGGCAAGTCTGCCAACATCCTGTTCCCTGACGTCGATTTCAAGGAGGCCGTCACCAAGGGCGTGGCGGGCTGCTTCGACAATGCCGGCCAGTCCTGCGACGCACCGACCCTGATGTTCGTGCCCCGGGAGCGGCACGACGAGGCCGCGGCCCACGCGAAGGCGGCCGCGGAAGCCTTCACGGTCGGCGCGCCCGACGTGTCCGGCAGCGACCTCGGGCCCGTGGTGAGCGACGTCCAGTTCGGCAAGATCCAGGACCTGATCGCGAGCGGCATCGCCGAAGGCGCGCGCCTCGTGACCGGCGGACCGGGACGCCCGAACGGCCTCGAGCGCGGCTATTACGTGCGCCCGACGGTGTTCGCCGATGTGACGCTCGACATGCGCATCGCCCGTGAGGAGATCTTCGGCACGGTGCTGTCGATCGTGCCCTATGACGACGTCGACGAGGCCGTCCGACAGGCCAACGCGACCGTCTACGGCCTCGCGTCCTATATCCAGGCCAAGGACATCGAAAAGGCGCGGACCGTCGCGCGGCGGATGCGGACCGGCAACGTCCACATCAACTATCCGGTGCCCGACCTCGGCGTACCGTTCGGCGGCTACCGCCAGTCCGGTAACGGCCGGGAATACGCCGAATACGGGCTCGACGATTTTCTCGAGATCAAGGGCGTGCTGGGATACGGAGCGGCCTGACGCGGGGGCAGCGGCACCCCGAACGAGAGATCGGTCGAGGGCGCGACGCTCTTGCGGCCCGTTACCATACTCCACCGAACCCGTTGCGTCCGCGAAGACTGTACCGCTAGATTAGGGCCGCGGCACTTCCGAGGATACACGATGCATAGGTTCGGTGCTCGCCGCCCTGCGCTGAGTTGCTTTGCCGTCTGGGCCGTCGTCCTCCTGGCCTCGACCGCCAAGG
>CAXTME010000076.1:3521-23312 GCA_964245215.1 uncultured Lichenihabitans sp. | reverse complement strand
GGACCTGCAGCGCATCGGCCAAGGCTTCCACGGGCGCGATATCGCCGGCCAGCAGGGCCGAGCGGTAGAAGGTGACGAGTGCGTGCGGCGCCCCGGGCACCGGGAGTTTTGAATCCAGACTAGGGCGGCAACAGGCTGCATGGACCGCCGCGGCCGCCAAGGCTTTCGGTTCGTCCCAAACCACGTCACGACCGATCCTGGCCGCCATGAAGCGGAACGACTGGGCGAGGTTCTCCGGGCCGCCCTCGCGGAAATAGCGCCAGAGCCGGCGCAGGTCGTCGACGGGCAGCGTGGAGAGCCCGTCGAGGCGCGGGTCGAGTTGTTCGCAGCCCGGCACGGCCGCGAAATCGAAGCCATGGCGCCGGGCCGCGGCCGAGAGTTCCTCGACCCCGTAGCGCCAGTAGTCCAGCCCGCCGAGCAGTCGAACCAGCACGAAGCGGGCGCGGGATGCGACCTTGTCGACGTAAAGGTCGACCGAGAACGGGTGTTTCAGCTGCGCGAGGCCGGCGAGCCGCAGGCTCGGCCGATCCGTTCCGGTGTTCGCGACGGCGCTGGCCAGCGCCGAGAGGTCCCCGTCCGAGAATGACAGCACCACGATCTCGGCCGGAGTCTGAGCAAGGTCGATCGCCGCGGCATCGCGGTCGAGAGAGCCTTGCAGGACGGGCAGCAGATGCATGGGCGGCGCCTCGGATCGGCTCAGATGGCCAGGATCAAACGCCGATGTCCATCGCGATGGCGCTTCGGTCGAGCCCCTTCTCGCCGATCACGACGAGCCGGCCTCGCCGCGCCTCGCCGACCGCCCAGGGCCGGTCGAACTGCTGGCGGAAACGGGTGCCGACGCCCTGGACCAGCAGGCGCATCGGTTTGCCGGCCACGGCCAGGAATCCCTTCATGCGCAGGACGCCGTGGCGGTCCGCGACCGACGCGAGCCTTTGCACGAAGGTCTGCGGGTCGTCGAGCGCCGGAACGTCGAGCACGAAGCTGTCGAAATCGTCGTGGTCGTGGCCTTCCTCGGCATCGTGGTGCGAAGGCCGGGCCGCGAGGTCGTCCTCGGCCGCGGCCCCGATGCCGAGCAGCACCGCGGCTTCGACCCGTCCTTCGCGCGTCGGCACGATCTTGACCGCGCGGGGCACCACGGCCCGGATCTCGGCCGCCATCGTCTCGAGCCGCTCGGGGCTCACGAGGTCGGCCTTGTTGAGGATGATGAGGTCGGCGCAGAGCAGTTGGTCTTCGTAGACCTCCTCCAGCGGATTGTCGTGGTCGACCGCGCTGTCCGACGCTCGCTGCGCCGCGAGTTTCGCGGGATCGTCGGCGAAGCGGCCCTCGGCGACTGCCGCCCCGTCCACCACCGCCACGACGCCGTCGACCGTCACCTTGGCCCGGATCGCCGGCCAGTCGAAGGCCTTGACGAGCGGTTTCGGCAGCGCGAGCCCCGAGGTTTCCACCACGATATGGTCGGGACGCGGCGAGCGGGTCAGCAATGCCTCGATGGCGGGCACGAAGTCGTCCGCCACGGTGCAGCAGAGGCAGCCGTTGGCGAGTTCGACGATGTTCTCCTCGGGGCATGATTCGATGCCGCAGGAGCGCAGGATGTCGCCGTCGACCCCGACGTCGCCGAACTCGTTGATGATCAATGCGAGGCGCCGCCCATGCGCGCCTTCGAGGAGGTGGCGGATCAGGGTGGTCTTGCCGGCCCCGAGAAAGCCGGTCACGACCGTCACCGGAACCTTGCCGAACTGGCTCATGCGACGAGTCCTCGCGACCGAGATGGCAGGGGCGGGACACGGGCCACGACCCCCTTCTTGATGGGATCGGAGCGGAGTTTCCACGGAACGAGGCCCTCCGGGGCCGCAGCGTAGAGCCGGGCCGCCGCCGCCACGATCGGAGCCGCACCATCGGCCGGCAGGTCGCCGTAGACGTAGGTCCACTTGCCGCGCGCGGCAAAACTCACCGTACAGGGGCGCCGGCAGACGCTGAGGCACTCGACCGGGACGACCGAGATCCCCGACCGAGGTTCAAATTCGGCCAGCAAGGCGTCGTGGAGGCGCAGGCCTGCCCGCCCTTCGGGCGGGGGTGCCGCTTCGCCTTCGGCCCGACAGGTCACGCAGACGTAGACCAAGGTCTCGTCGACGGGTGCCGTTGAATCGGCGTCCGAGGGATCGGGGGCTTGCATCCTGTGACGATCTCCGCGACGTGCTTCACCGGGTCGAACGGGATGCATGCGCCCGGCGGAAAACCGCTGAGGATACCCGGCCGCCGTCGGAGACGGACCGGACAGACCTCGGGACACCCCGCCCGAAGCACGCAGACATCGAGCCCCGACCCCAAAGGGTCGCGGACCAGCACGGCAGGTCTCCTGACTCGCGGATCGAGCGCCGAACCATCGCCTTCCCGGAACGACCCGAAAGTCCGCTCCAGTGGCCTATCGATGGCCCGACTCTCCGCTCACAGTTGCGGGGGCAGTCGCGGCTTGCCGGCTTTCCGAGAAGAAAACCGACCGCATTCCCTTCCAGCGCCACGAGGCGCCAGCCCCCTGGCGGGGGCGCGTGCTACGAGGATCATTACGGCGGGGCCGAGGCGGGTGTCAAATGGATGCGCCCCATCGCGTCCTGCACGGCGTCGTGAGCCTATTTACAGGACGGTCGCATCGACCAGGACGCTCGAGCGAGATCGTCTACGAAGCAAGGATCGGAGTTCGACGTCGAGGTCAGCGCTTTCCGCTCAAAAGGCGGCGACCGTAATAGTCGAGACCAGCCGCATAGCGAAACAGGATACCAAGTTCTTCGAAGAAGGTCGCGATGGCGGCGCGCGGTGAGGTCTCCCCGGACGCGCTTCCGCCACCCGGCTTCGCCGACACGGGCACGGTAACGGCATAGCGAGGTGAGCCATCGCAGCGAGACAACAAACTCATAACCAAGCCTCGTCGATACCGAAGAAACGTAGACGTCGAGGTTTTCGCGACATCTTCCCGCAACCAAGCCCAAGTGGGACGACCCTTGTCCGGGGCGGCCCGATCAGCCCAAATCCTGCATTGACATAGAGCCGAGATGGCACCGAATTAGGGCATCGCGGTGCGGCTTTGTGAGCCAACCTTATGGGTTTGTGGCTGAATGACGTCAGCCGGTGTAGAATGGAAGCTTCGTCTCGCATGGTTGAAAAAGCCTTAAGGCTGCCGAAACATCTCGCCTTTACGCTTCCTTCTCGGGCGCACACGCAAGCCTTATTCTTCCGCAAGCCAGCGTGACGACCAAGAAGCTCGATCGTCACGCTTGAGTTGATCGGCCAACCAGGGAAGCAGGAGATCCGCCTCGGCTTTCAGCGTGTAAGGCGGATTGACGACCACGAGACCGGCGCCCGCCAGCGGACCGGCCGATCTGGCGGCGGCAAGATGACCGGCGCCGGTCGAGTTCGCACCAGCAGGTATCGATCCGGCACCCGCCACCGTGAGGTGAAGCTGCAACACGCGCCTGAGGCCAGACGTCACCAGCCTTTCCGAAAAGCGCGCCACCGCGGCCTCGTTCTTCAGGGGGTACCAGAGCATGTAGGTTCCGGTCGCCCAGATCCGGGTCGCCCGGAGGGTAGCGGACAACAGAGCCTCGAATTCGTCCGGGCTCTCGAAAGGCGGGTCGATCAACACGAGACCGCGGCGTTCGCGCGGCGGCAAAAGGGCTTTCAGCCCCGCATAACCGTCGATCGGCAGCACATGGACCCGCTTGTCGCGGCCGAGGTGCGACGTCAGGGTCTTGGCGTCGACGGGGTGCAGTTCGCAGAGGCTGATCCGGTCGTCGGGTCGCAGGATCCACTGCGCGAGGCCCGGAGAGCCCGGATAGGTTCGCCAGCCGCCATCGGTGCCCCGCGGCCCGACGGCGTCGAGATACGGCGCCAAAAGACCGGCGATGTCGGCCGGAAGCGCGGCAGGATCGAGCCGCCCGATCCCGTCGCGCCACTCGCCGGTGCGAGACGCCTCGTCGCCCGTGAGGTCGTAGATCCCGATCCCCGCATGCGTGTCGATGAAGCGGAGCGGCGCCGGCTTCCGGATGAGGTAGATGAGAACCCGCGTCAGAAGCGCGTGTTTGAAAACGTCGGCGAAATTGCCCGCATGGAAAGCGTGACGGTAATTCATCGTCGCCAGATCAGCGGATCCGGCCCGTCACCGGAGGCCCGGCACCGTCATGCCGAGGTTGCGGCAGGCGCCGCGGGCCACTTCGGGACAGCCGACGTAGGATCGCAGATCCTTGGACAGGCAGAAACGAACTTCTTCGAGCAAGCCCTGCCGGCAGGTGACCGCCATCGCGTCGGTCCGCAGGCCCGGGTTGGCGGCCGAAAAGGCCCGGGCCACGTCGAGCGGCGCCCAGCGCTGGTCGCCCTGCGGTGCCTGCAAGGGTTGCGGGATCGTCACGCCGTCCCGCGCGCGGCGCACATCGGCGAAATAATCGGTCGGACTCTGGCCCGTACAGGTCCCGTGCTTGCGCCATTCGTAGCGGGCCAAGCCCTCGTCGGGGTAGAGGCCCCGCACGGTGTCGAGCGCCTGGCGCGACGGGACCCGACCCGCAGGGCCGCAGTCGCCCGGAAAGCCGTGGATGTTTTGCGGCCAGAGCCCGTGAACCACGAACCCTAGGCCGCTCCCCGGTGCGCATTGATCGGGCGCCCGGCTGTCGCCGCCGGTCGCGCAGAAGCCTGGCGACCAGGAGAGCGAAAGGACATAGAAATCGAACTGGCCGGGCGCGGTTGCGGTTTTCCCTGGCCGCATCGGGACGCTGCCGGAGGCCGGAGCCGCAGGCGCCTCCACCCCCATGCATTTGTCGAGCACGCAGGGCAAGGCCGGGCTCTGCGCCGAAACCGGTTGTAGCAGACAGGCCAAGAACAGCGCCGAGACCGGCAGCCGTTCGGTCCACCGCATCAGGGGCGGGCCGCCTGGCAGGCCGGCGCATAGGCGAGGTTGCGGTCGAGCCCCTGAAGGCACCATTCGACGCCGTAGCCGAACCCGATGATGCCGAAGTCCTCTGCGACCGAGTAAGACACGTCGTGATAGGAATTGTCGTTCAACAGCGCCCGCGCGGTACAGAAATTACGCGGGATATGGTCCAGCCCATAAGGACGCGCGGCCAACAGCTTGACCCGATCGTAGCTGACGATTTCGAGCGACGTGTTCCAGTACTCCGATTCCTTGCGGCTGAACCGGCTGGATATCCTGTCGAGAACGCCCGGGTCGTCGCAGGCCGGAAGAATGCCGTCGTAACTATCGTAGCGTTGCTCGGCCGGCACGACCGGGCGCGCCAGCGCGCCTCCGGCCACTCCCGCCAAAACCGCGGCCAAGGCCACGGATCGAAATGCGCGTCTCATCGTGGTCCGCTCCTGGTCGACCGCTCCCGGGCCACGATGGCGCCTGGGTCGGCCCAGGGTCAAGGCGCAGGTGCCACGGCGCAGGACAACCTGACGGGATTACGTCGCAGTGTGGCGCCCGCACGACACGCCCGCTCTCGACGACCGCGCCACAGCATGGCGCCGTCAGGGTCGCTGATAGGCGTTGTAGCGCCTTTCCAGGAGGCGAAAGCCCTGGGCCAGGATCACGGTCAACACGATGTAGATGGCGCCGGCCATGAACAGGGCCTCGCTCGTGTAGGTTTTGGCCGCGATGCGCCGGCCGACACCCGTGACGTCGAGCAGGGTGACGGTGCTGGCGAGCGACGTCGCCTTGAGCTGCAGCACGACTTCGTTGGACAGGGCCGGCAAGGTCACGCGGAAGGCACGCGGAAGGATGATTCGCCGGATTAACAGCCCGCGCGGCATGCCGACCGCCAAGGCGGCCTCGCGTTCGCCGTTCGGTACGCCGAGGATGCCGCCGCGGATCACCTCGGCCACGTAGGCCGCCATGTTGAGCGAGAAGGCCAGCAACGCGCAAGGCAAGGGATCGCGCAGCAGCGGCCAAAGAATCGAATTCCGCACGAGATCGAACTGCGGCAGCCCGAAGTAGATCAGGAAGATCTGCACCAGGAGCGGCGTGCCGCGGAAGAAATAGGTGAAGGCCGTGGCCGGCGCCGACAGCAGGCGCGACGGTGACACCCGGGCGAGCGCCACCGGCACGGCCAGGATGATGCCGATGGTGGAGGAGACGACGAGCAGTTCGAGCGTGACCCAAAGCCCGGCGATGAGCAGAGGAAGGTCCCGAGCTAGGGTCGCAGTGGCACCGGCCAACATGGTCATACCGTCACCGCGCCCCTGCGAGGCCGCGATTGGCGCGACGCTCGAGCCAGTTGAAGGCCGGACCCGAGACGAGAATGAAGACGAGGTAGATCAGGGCCGCTGCGAGATAGAAGTTGAAGGGCTTCTTGGTCACCTGGGCCGCGATGCTGGCTTTTCGCATGATCTCTTCAAGACCGAGCACAGACACGAGCGACGTATCCTTGAGGAGCGTCTGCCAGAGATTGCTGATTCCCGGCAGAGCGTAGCGCCAGGCCAGTGGCAGGTGGATACGAAAGAAGGTGCGGCCGCGGGGCATGCCGAAGGCGCGCGCGGCCTCGAGCTGCCCCTTCGGGACCGCCAGGAACCCGCCCCGGAAGGTTTCGGACGCATAGGCGCCGAACACGAGAGACAGTGCGAAGACGCCGCCCACCAGCGGGCTGATGCTGACGTCCTGACCTGTCAGGGTCGACAGGAACTGCGGAAGACTGAAATAACAGATCAGCAGGATCAGGAATTCCGGGATGCCGCGCACGAGGTTGGTGAACAGCGTCACCGGCCCGCGCAGGGCCGCGGACGGCGAGAGCTTGGCCGCGGCCCCGAGGACGCCGAGCACGAGCCCGAAGACCAGCGACAGCGCCGCCACCTCGAGCGTCACCAGAACACCTTGCAGGAGCTGGTCACCGAAACCGTAGAGATCGAACATCGGGCGCGGTGCTTTCGGCCATCATCGGCAAAGCCGGGTCGGCGGATCGGTCCGCCGACCCGGCTGTTCGGACTGACTACTTCTTGCCGCCCGTACCCATGATGTCGAAGGGGAAATATGCGTCGTTGATCTTCTTGAACGAGCCGTCCTGAGTCACGGTCACCAAGGCTTTGTTGAAGTCGCCGAGCAAGGCCGTATCGCCCTTGCGCACCGCGATCCCCGTGCCATCGCCGAAGATGGCCTGATCGAACAGCGGCTTGCCCGCGTAAGCGAAGCCCTTGGCCTTGCCGGTTTTCTGCAGCCAGTCGTACTCGATGGTCGCATCGGCCAGCGTGGCGTCGGCGCGACCGTTCTCGACGTCGAGGAACGCATCGTCCTGGTTCTGGTAGACCTTGGCGGTCACGACGCCGGAAAGCTTCTCGCCGAGGTACTTCTCGTGCGTGGTCCCGCTCTGGACCGCGACCGTCTTGCCCTTGAGCGTGCTCGGGTCGTCGGTGATGCCGGAACCCGATTTGGCGATGAACTGGGCCGGCGCCACCGTCACCTGATTGGTGAAGTCCACCGCCTTCTTGCGATCGTCGGTGATCGACATCTGGGACAGGATGGCATCGATCTTGTGGGCGTTCAGCGCCGGGATGAGACTATCGAAGTCGGCGTTCACCCATTCGCATTTCAGCTTGGCGGCCGCGCACATGGCATTGCCGAGGTCGATCTCGTAGCCCTTCAAGACACCGTTGTCGTCCTTGTACTCGAAGGGCGCATAGGCGGCTTCCGTGCCGATCCGGACCACCTTGTCCTGCGCCGAGGCCGTGCCCGCCAGCGCGGCGACCGCCATCAACCCGATCATCAGCGTCTTCATGCCATCTCCCTCGACCCGGCCCGTCCTTCGCGACGGGCCCTTTGCTGCTCGTCGGAGCCGGATTTGCCGTCCTCCGCCGCTGCGAGACTGCTCGCACGGCGGATCACGCCCGATATCGAGGCAACCGTCAACCGGCAGGACGGTCCGGTGGCCGATCACCATCATGGACGGCGCGATCTCGACCCGATGAAGCCACGTCCGGGAGGATGACCTCAGTGGTCCCTGAGTTCGAGGCGCTTGTTGATGGCCAAGGCGCCGAGGGTGCAGATAGCGCCCGACAAGAGGTAGGCGCAGAGCGCCCAGAGGCCGAACCTTTGATAGCCGCCGAGCGCCACGAGCGGCGCGAAGCCGGCCCCCAAGAGCCACGCTAGATCGGAGGTCAGCGCCGAGCCCGTGTAGCGGTTGTGGCTCGCGAAATTCGAGGCCACGGCACCGGCCGCCTGGCCGAACGACAGGCCGAGCAGGCCGAAGCCGAGCAGCACGAAGGTGCTCTGCCCGACTTCGCCACCGCCGAGCAGCATCGGCGTGAAGAAACTGAAGACTGCGATCAGGATCGCGCAGGTGCCGAGCAGGTTGCGCCGCCCGATCCGGTCGGCGATCAGGCCCGACAGCATGACGGTCACGGCCAGCAAGAGGGCTCCCAAGAGTTCTAGCAGCAGGAAGGCTCCCGGCGTGCGGTCCGTGAAGAGGCCCACGTAGGACAGCGGAAAGATGGTGACGAGATGAAACAGCGCGAAACTCGCCAGCGGCACGAAGGCGCCGATGACGATGTCGTAGCCCTGCGTTCTGATCAGCACCGAGATGGGCGCCGGCACCAGGTCTCGCTTCTCCATCAGTTCGGCGAATTGCTCGGTCGCCACGAGGCGAAGCCGCGCGAACAGCGCCACGACATTGATCGTGAAGGCGACGAAGAACGGGTAACGCCAGCCCCAGGACACGAAGTCCTCCTGCGAGAGGTTGAGCAGGAAGAAGGCGAAGAGGCCGCTGGCCACGATGAAGCCGAAGGGAGCGCCGAGTTGTGGCACCATGGCGTACCAGCCCCGGCGATTCTGCGGCGCGTTCAAGGCCAGGAGAGACGCGAGACCGTCCCACGCGCCCCCGAGCGCCAAGCCCTGGCCGATGCGGCAGATGACCAGCATCACGATGGACCACGAGCCGATGTCGCCGTATGCCGGCAAGAAGCTGATGGACGCGGTCGACCCGCCGAGCAGAAACAGGGCGATGGTGAGTTTGACGCCCCGCCCATGGCGTCGGTCGACCGCCATGAAGATGACGGAACCGATCGGCCGCGCCACGAAGGCGAGGCCGAAGATCGCGAAACTGTAGAGCGTGCCGGTCAGCGGGTTGACGAAGGGAAACACCACGGCCGGGAACACCAGGACGGAGGCGATGCCGTAGACGAAGAAGTCGAAGGCTTCCGACGTTCGTCCGATCACCACGCCGAGCGCGATCTCACCGGGAGAAACGCTATGCGGGTCGGCCGACACGAGCCTCGCGTCGCGTTCCAACGCCGCCGACGAATCTGCCGCTGTCTCGACTGTGGCCATCCCCGGGATCCCTGCTATGACGTGCGGATCGATGCGATCCACCGTCTCAAGACGCATACCGCGTTGGCCCGAACGGGTCCAACCCGAGGGGCTTGGACAAAACGTCCAATGCCGCGGCGCGGGGTTCGTCCATAGATCAGCACAGACACGAACAGATGGCCCCTACGCCCGTGAGACTAGTGCGCTTCCTCCTGCTGCTCCCCGTCTTCGCCCTGCTCGGCGGCTGCGACATGGTGTTGATGAACCCGTCGGGTGACGTGGCGGTTCAACAGCGCAATCTCATTCTGGCCTCGACCGGCCTGATGCTGCTCATCATCCTTCCCGTGATGGCCGCGACGGCGATCTTCGCCTGGCGTTACCGCGCCTCCAATACGACCGCCCCCTATGCACCCGATTGGCATCACTCGACCCAGCTCGAAGTCCTGATCTGGACGGCGCCACTCCTGATCATCGTGGCGCTCGGCGCCCTGACCTGGATCAGCACCCACGTGCTCGACCCGTTCCGGGCCGTCGGTCGGATCGACGCGGCGCATGCGATGCCGGCCGATATGAAGCCGCTCACGATCGAAGCCGTGGCGCTCGATTGGAAATGGCTGTTCTTCTACCCGGATCAGGGCATCGCCACTGTGAACGAATTGGCAGCCCCGGTGAATGTGCCCATCGCGTTCAAGATCACATCCGCCACCGTCATGAACACGTTGTTCGTTCCGGCCATGTCGGGCCAGATCTACGCGATGGCCGGCATGGAGACGCGGCTCGGCACCGTCATGAACCGCCAGGGCGTCTTCGATGGGTTCTCGGGAAACTACAGCGGGGCCGGCTTCTCGAACATGCACTTCAAATTCCACAGCCTCGACCAGGCGGGGTTCGACGCCTGGGTCGGCAAGGTCAAGCAGCAAGGCAAGGCGCTCGACATCAATCGCTACGAGGAGCTGGAGAAACCCAGCGAGGCGGTGCCGCCAGCCTATTTCTCGCTGGTGTCCCCCGGCCTCTACGACTCGATCCTGAACTTGTGCACCAAGGCGGGCAAGATGTGCATGGGCGAGATGATGGCCATCGACGCGGCCGGCGGCGGCGGCAAGGACAGCGAGGCCAACCGCGATCGCCTGAAATACGATGGCGCTCGCGTGAAGGAAGGCAACGAGGCTCCGGGCGCCACCTTCCCGGCCTCGGGGCGCCCGCCCAACACCAATGTCCAGCCCGAAGGCATGAAGGCGCGTCCCTTGTCGCCGGACGTCAACCAGCAGCGGAGCACGCCTGACGAGGGTCAAGGCCACGCCATGCCGGGCATGGACATGCCCGGCATGAAGAAAGACCCTGCCCCGGCGCAATTGAACGACCACTGAACCGAACGCCTCACGACCATTTTGAACGAGCAATCCGCATGTTGGCCAACCTGGATCTCCAGAAGCTCGTCTTCGGACGCCTGACCCTCGACGCGATCCCCTACCACGAGCCGATCCTGCTCGTGACCTTCGCGGGCGTCGCGGTCGGCGGCGTCGCGCTGCTCGGCGCCCTCACCTACTTCCGCCTCTGGGGCTATCTCTGGAAGGAGTGGTTCACCAGCATCGACCACAAGCGCATCGGCATCATGTACATGGTGCTGGCCCTCGTCATGCTGGTGCGCGGCTTCTCCGACGCCCTGCTGATGCGCTCGCAGCAGGCGATCGCGTTCGGATCGAACCAGGGCTACCTGCCGCCCCACCATTACGATCAGGTGTTTACGGCGCATGGCGTCATCATGATCTTCTTCATGGCGATGCCTTTCGTGACGGGACTCATGAACTTCGTGGTGCCGCTGCAGATCGGGGCGCGCGATGTCGCGTTTCCGTTCCTCAACAACTTCAGCTTCTGGATGACGGTCAGCGGCGCCGTCACGGTCATGCTGTCGCTGTTCGTGGGCGAGTTCGCCCGCACGGGCTGGCTCGCCATGGCGCCGCTGTCCGAACCCGCCTACAGCCCGGGAGTCGGCGTCGACTACTACATTTGGGCGCTGCAGATCGCCGGCATCGGCACGCTGCTCTCCGGCGTCAACCTCATCGCCACCATCGTCAAGATGCGGGCGCCCGGCATGACGGCCATGAAGATGCCGATCTTCACCTGGACGGCGCTGTGCACCAACGTGCTGATCGTGGCGGCGTTCCCGATCCTCACGGCCGTTCTGGCCCTGCTATCGCTCGACCGCTACGTGGGAACCAACTTCTTCACGAACGATCTCGGCGGCAATCCGATGATGTACATCAACCTCATCTGGATCTGGGGCCATCCCGAAGTCTACATCCTGATCCTGCCGGTCTTCGGCGTCTACTCGGAAGTCACGTCGACGTTCTGCGGCAAGCGCCTCTTCGGCTATGCCTCGATGGTCTATGCCACGGTGGTGATCACCATCCTGGCCTATCTCGTGTGGCTGCACCATTTCTTCACCATGGGCTCCGGTGCGAGCGTCAACTCGTTCTTCGGCATCACGACGATGATCATCTCGATCCCGACGGGCGCCAAGATCTTCAACTGGCTGTTCACCATGTACCGCGGCCGCATCCGCTTCGAACTGCCCATGATGTGGACGGTCGCCTTCATGATCACCTTCGTGATCGGCGGCATGACGGGCGTGCTCCTGGCCGTGCCGCCGGCCGATTTCATGCTGCACAACAGCCTGTTCCTGGTGGCCCATTTCCACAACGTCATCATCGGCGGCACGCTGTTCGGCGTGATGGCGGGCATCGCCTATTGGTGGCCCAAGGCCTTCGGGTTCAAGCTCGACGTGTTCTGGGGCAAGATGACGTTCTGGTTCTGGGTGGTCGGCTTCTACTTCGCGTTCATGCCGCTCTACGTGCTCGGCCTGATGGGTGTGACGCGCCGCTTGAACCATTTCGACGATCCGTCCCTGCAGATCTGGTTTCTCGTCGCGGCTTTCGGCGCCGTACTGATCGCCCTGGGCATCGCGTCCTTCTTCGTGCAGATCTACGTCAGCATCCGCGACCGTGAGCGGCTGGCCGATCTGACCGGCGATCCCTGGGACGGACGGACGCTCGAATGGTCGACCTCATCGCCGCCACCGGCCTATAATTTCGCCTTCACGCCCGTGGTGCACGACCTCGACACCTGGACCGACATGAAGAAGCGCGGCTACGCCCGCCCGCTCGGCGGCTTCAAGCCGATCCACATGCCGAAGAACACCGGCACGGGCGTGATCCTGGCGGGACTGTGCACGGTCTTCAGCTTCGCCATGATCTGGTACATCTGGTGGCTCGCGGCCTTGTGCTTCATCGGGATCGTGGTCGTGGCGATCGGGCACACGTTCAACTACAACCGCGACTACATGATCTCGGCCGACGAGGTCGCGCGGACCGAGGAGCGGCGCAGCCGCCTCTTCAGTGTGCGGGCCTAGCGCGATGGCGATCACCCACGCGCCCGACGTGGCGGCCGTGAAAGCCGCAACGGCGACGGAAGAGCTTCGGTTCTACGTGGCCGAGGAGCATGGGCACGCCGAAGGCGGCACGATGCTCGGCTTCTGGATCTACCTGATGAGCGATTGCCTCATCTTCGCGGCCCTGTTCGCCGTCTATGCGGTGCTCGGGCGCAACTTCGCGGCCGGCCCCTCGCCGGCCGACCTCTTCGATCTGCCGGTCGTCGCCGTCAACACGTCGATGCTGCTGCTCTCGTCGATCACCTACGGCTTCGCCATGCTCCGCATGGAGAGGCAGGACCGCCGCGGCACGCTGCTCTGGATGGCCGTCACGGCCCTGTTCGGCATGGCGTTCGTCGGGCTCGAGCTCAACGAATTCGCCCATCTGATCCAGGACGGCGCGGGCCCGGGGCGAAGCGCCTTTCTTTCGGCCTTCTTCACGCTGGTCGGCACCCACGGGCTGCACGTGACGGTTGGTATCGTCTGGATGATCACCCTGATGACGCAGGTGGCGATCCGTGGGCTCGGCCCCGAGAACCAGCGACGCCTCATGTGCCTCAGCATGTTCTGGCATTTCCTCGACGTCATCTGGATCGGCGTCTTCTCCTTCGTCTATCTCGTGAGCGTGTTGCCATGAGCACCCAGGTCCACGGCGCCGACACCCATATCGAGACCCTGCCCGACCACGAACAGGCCGGACACGGCACCTTCAAGAGCTACATGACGGGTTTCGTCCTGTCGGTGATCCTCACGGCCGTCCCGTTCTGGCTCGTGATGGACCATATCATCGCGGATTCCCGCATCCTGGCCCTGGTCATCATGGGTTTCGCGGCCGCGCAGATCGTGGTCCATATGGTCTACTTCCTCCATATGAACACACGCTCCGAGGGCGGCTGGACCATGCTGGCGCTGATCTTCACGATCGTGCTCGTGGTCATCACGCTGTCGGGTTCGATCTGGGTCATGTACCACCTCAACGCCAACATGATGCCCATGTCGCCGCAGGACATGCGGCAGATGCCATGACGGATATCCGCGCGGATGGACGATACCCGGAACCCGGCAGAACCTGAGCTTATGCGACATGGGCACGCCTCTCGAGACGGATAGGCATACCTCCAATGGTGGCCGCTCCCTCGCCGCCGTTGCGGTGATCGGTGCGGCGGCCCTGGTCGTGTTCATGGCTCTGATGGCGCTGGGGACGTGGCAAGTGCACCGCCTGTCCTGGAAGCTCGACCTGATCGCCCGGGTCGACCGACGGGTCGCGGCGGCACCCGTACCTCCGCCCGCGCCAGCCGCTTGGCCGGCCGTGACGGCGGCAGACGATGAATACCGCCATGTTCGGGTCGAGGGTCGGTTCCTCGACGATCGCGAGGCGCTGGTCCAAGCCGTGACGGACGGCGGCGGCGGCTATTGGGTGCTCGTGCCGTTCCGCACCGATGCCGGCTTCACGGTTCTCGTGAACCGCGGCTTCGTGTCGGCAGACCTGCGGGATCCGGCGTCGCGGCGAGCCGGCGAGATCCATGGCGAGACCGCAGTGACGGGCCTCCTGCGCATGAGCGAGCCGAATGGCGCTTTCCTGCGCAGCAACGACGCCGGGACGGACCGCTGGTATTCGCGCGACGTCGCGGCCATCGCGGCAGCGCGTGATCTCGGCCCGGTCGCGCCCTATTTCATCGATGCCGATGCGACGCCGAACCCTGGCGGCAACCCGATCGGAGGCCTGACCGTGATTGCTTTTCCCAATAATCACCTGGTCTATGCGATCACCTGGTACGGGCTCGCGGCCTTGTTGGCCGGTGCGGTCGCCTGGGCGATCCGCGATGAATGGCGCGCCCGCAAGACGGATGGCGCAGCGCCGCGCGCCGTGACTCCGGAGGCCGACGGCCTGCGGCGAGCCTCGACGCCGTGACGGCGCTCGCGCCGACGCACCCGAAAGGCCGTGGCTCTTCGACGTGGCTCGGCCGTGCCTTGGGACCGGAAGCCGAACCGGTCGCGCAGACCGACGGCGACACGACCGGGCTCAAGAACCTCCTGCTGTTGATCCAGTTGCGCTGGATCGCGGTCTGCGGCCAGATCGTCACGATGGGCGTCGTCCACGAGGCGCTCGGCATCACGCTCCCCTACGTCGCGATGCTGGCCGTGCTGGCCTCGCTGGTGAGCCTCAACCTCACGAGCTTGGCCTGGGCACGACACCGCACCACCGTCGCAACACCGGCCCTGTTCGCGAGCCTGATCTTCGACGTGGCGGCCCTGAGCACTCAGCTTTACCTCACGGGCGGCGCCACCAACCCCTTCATCTTCCTCTACGTCCTGCAGGTGACGCTCGGTGCCGTCCTGCTCGATGCACGCTCTCTGTGGGCCATGGTGGCCTTCACGGCGATCTGCTTCGCCGGATTGACCTTGGCCTACCGTCCGCTCCAGCTCGGGACCGCCTTCGGCGAGAGTCTCTTCGGCCTGCACATCGCCGGCATGCTGATCTGCTTCATGCTGGATGCGGCCCTGCTGGCGGTCTTCATCACGCGGATCAACGGGAACCTGCGCCAGCGCGACACGCATCTCGCCAATCTCCGGCAGCAGGCGGCCGAAGAGGATCATATCGTGCGGATGGGGTTGCTCGCCTCCGGGGCCGCGCATGAACTCGGCACGCCGCTCGCGACACTCTCGGTCATCCTCGGGGATTGGCGGCGCATGCCGGTGCTGACGGCCGATCCCGAACTGTCGCAGGAGATCGACGCCATGCAGGCCGAGGTGCGGCGGTGCAAGGCGATCGTCACCGGCATCCTGCTTTCGGCGGGCGAGGCGCGCGGCGAATCGGCGGCCGTGACGACGCTCCACGCCTTCCTCGACGATCTCGTCGAGGACTGGCGGGTCGCGCGATCGTCGTCGAACCTCACCTACGAGAACCGGACCAAGGACGATCTGCCGATCGTATCGGATTCGGCGCTGAAACAGGTGATCTGCACCGTTCTCGACAATGCCATCGAAGCCTCGCCGCGCTGGGTTGGTTTCGAGGCGTCGCGCGAGGGAGAGATGCTGGTCCTCGCGGTGACCGACAGCGGCCCGGGATTTGAGCCCGACATGCTGAAGCAGATCGGCAAACCCTACCGATCGAGCAAGGGCAAGCCTGGGGGCGGGCTGGGGCTCTTTCTCGTCGTCAATGTCGTGCGCAAGCTCGGCGGGCGCGTCACGGCCCAGAACCGGCTGGGGGGAGGAGCCGCCGTGACTCTGGCGTTTCCGCTAGCCGCGCTGGCGATCGACAACCGAAAGACGAGCCATGAGCGCTGACCGTTTGCTCGTGGTCGTGGACGACGACGAGGCTTTCGCCAAGAGCCTGAAGCGCTCCTTCGAGCGGCGGGGATACGATGTCCTGGTGGCCCCGACGCTCGATCAGCTGCAAAGGTTGCTCGAGACGCACTCGCCCGGCTTCGCGGTCGTGGATTTGAAGCTCTCGGGCGCATCGGGGCTCGCCTGCCTCGAGGCGCTTCACGCGCATGATCCCGCCATGCTGATCGTCGTGCTGACCGGTTTCGCGAGCATCGCCACGGCGGTCGAGGCCATCAAGCTCGGAGCCTGCCACTACCTCGCCAAACCGTCGAACACCGACGATATCGAGGCCGCGTTCGGAAAGGCGGCGGGCGATGCCGCGGTTCCGCTGAGCGAACGTGCCACATCGATCAAGACGCTCGAATGGGAGCGGATCCACGAGGTTCTGGCCGACACCGGCTTCAACATCTCCGAGACGGCACGGCGTCTCGGCCTGCACCGGCGCACGCTGGCGCGCAAGCTCGAGAAGCGCCAGGTGAGGTGAGGTCGATGCTCGGCCGTTACTGCGTCAGTCGCGTCAAACCCTGCAGGATCTGCGACAAGGCCTGCTGGACCGCAGTGTTGATCTCCGGTCCATTGGTGGCCTGAAATGCCCAGTTGCTGCCGCTGGCACACGATTGCATCGAGGCCGTCGCATTGGGAACGTTGGATGTTACCCAGGGCGCCACGAGCGTCGCATATTGCGAGTCGCCCGGGATCGTCGGGTACGGCGTCCCTATGGTGATCATCGTCAAGCCCGATCGGGCCTTGAGAACCGTACAGGCAGATGTATAGCTGACATCCGTGCCACGGTCATACATCATGTTGCCCTGTATATCTTCCACCCCGTCGGACAGCAGGATGATATAGGTCTGCTGCTTGTTGACGGCCGTGCCGTCGCCGACATTGGTCAATTGCGAGGACGCGGCGAGCAGGCTCGCCGTGGTCTGCGTATATCCCTGAGTGGCGACGCTGTAGGGCAGCATGGTCTCGATGTCGATCGTCGCAGCCACCGACTTGGCGGTCGCGAAGTTCGTGGTCGGGGCCAGCACCACGTTGAAGTTGGATGCGAACGAATCGATCCCGATGGAGTAGACGCCAGCCAGATTGGCGGTCTGAGCCTGCAGGTCGGTGATGAAGTTCTGGATCGCAGTATTGACGTAGTCGATTTTCAAGGTCCATCCATCGGCCTTGGCATAGGCGCGATAGTCGGGCCCGCGGTTATGGTAAGGGTCGTGGCAAGCGAAGCCGCACTGGATCCTTCCATCGGCGATCAGGCCGGCGATGTCGGTGCTCGTACCGCCGACCGACATCGAACCCGAGATGTCGACGACAAAGATGAATTGGTAATAAGGATTGACGACCGTCGACGAAGAGGTCGAGCCGCGGATGTTGTTGCTCGTGATGTTGAAGAATTTGCCGAACTGGCTTGCCGTAGTGGTCGTGTAGGCGACAGTCGCGGTCAGGACCTGCCCATTCGGGGTAATTTGAACGATGGGCGTCGGAATGCCGCCGTTGAGGAAACGAGGCGTCCCGGCTGTGGCGTTGAAGGCCTTCACGCCCTGCGCCTGACCTTGCGATTGCGCGCTCGCCACGGTGCCGCCACCACCGATCACCGTCTTGGCCGTCGTGATGGCCGCCACCGCGGCTGCGTCGGCGGCGTGATCCAGTTGCGCCTTCGCGGAGAGCTCGATGGCATAGTCGATCGCTAAACCCGTCAGCCCCATCAGCGGGAGAGCACAAAACGCCGTGATCATCGCGACATTGGCGGTCTGATCTTTGAGGAAGGACTGCAACCGATGCAAAGGCGTCATGATGGCGCGGTCCAATCGCTGCGATCGCAGGTCTAAGGCGAGCGCCGCAGGCGCTTCTGGGACCAGCTTCGAGCCTGGATATCTGGCCCTCGAAAGGGATACAGATCGCCTGACGTAACGTCACGCAGAGACGGGTTGCGTCCCTAATGAAGCCTTAGGATCACACGCTTGTTGGCGGCTGGGGTCGAACCGACACCACGCCTTTGGTTGCCCCATCGCCATACTCCCCGCAGCGGAAAAATTTACCTGACACAACGGATTGAGCCGTCGACGCGTGGCTCCCCTTTTCAGTTGGTGATCCGTGTCTTCAGAATCGCTTGAGCGAACATGTTGTTCAAGCCTTGAGTGATCTCACCAGGCGTGTTCGCGGTGAAGTAATACCCAGGCGAGGCGCAGCTTTGCAGCGTCGAAGCGATATTGGGATTGCCGCTGATCAGATTGTTGGTTTTGTCGTCCTCATCGTTAGCGTAGCTCGGATTTGGATTGATGATGGGTTGATAACTGATGTTGAGGACAGCGACGGTAACGCCACGGCTCTTGAGACTCGTGCAGACGCTCGGATCCATCAGTCGCGGTTGGGAACCGCTCGACCACCAATAGACTTTGGCGATGCTGCCCTGGTAACCCTGATTGTTATCCAGCCCGTCGGTCACGAGGAAGACGAATGGCAAGGTCGAACTGGCGGTAGAGCCATCCCCGACCGAAGTGATGGTGGTGTTGATTTGCGGAAGAGCATTATCGAAATGCGAGCCTCCCGATCCCATCGTGCTGGTCGTGTCACCGGTGTCGAGAAGATTGCCGATGGCCGAACCCGGTGTGGCTGAACTACATCCGTTGGACGCGCCACCGTTG
This sequence comes from uncultured Lichenihabitans sp., assembly GCA_964245215.1. GTDB lineage: Bacteria > Pseudomonadota > Alphaproteobacteria > Rhizobiales > Beijerinckiaceae > Lichenihabitans. The sequence goes on along the minus strand of CAXTME010000076.1, from coordinate 4,642 downwards.
ACAGCCGACATGGCTCCGTCCAGATCGGACGACATAGCATAAAGGGTTTGTATCTTTACAATAAATGGGTAGAGACCGACGCGATACTGTTTCGTTAGGGTGGCGGTGTTCTTCGCGGTCTGCATGAGCTGGCAAACGGCACTGCCCACCGCGTCGGCCCTCAACTGGATATTGTTGGCGCGTGCCAGGGTGAACCCCGTATAGGGACTCATGTGGCAGGCGAAGTTACAGCCCGACGGGTAAGACGCCTGATCGTCGTGGTTGATCGAGGCGAGCTGCGTCTGGCCGGCCGTCGTCGAGGGAAGGCCCATGGACCCTGACACATCCAACAACAGATAGAAATCCAGGTAACTGGGCATGGTCACCGACGCCGTGGCGCTGCCGGCGATCTGGGTCGTCGTTACGTTGAAAAGTTCTCCGAACCTGTTGGTTTGCGGTACGGTGTAGCTGACCGTTTCGGTCAACGTTTGACCGACGCGGGTGACCGCTTGGACGGAGATCGTCGGCGAACCCGCGAAGTTCAGCGCCCCCATATTGGCCAAGAATGCCGCCTTGCCCCGAGTGGCACCATCGGTGAGAGCGTTTCCGGAGGCGCCCGAGTTAGCCGAGATCTCGTTCTGCGCCGTAGTCAGGGCCGCGATGGCGGCGGCGTCGGCTGCCACGTCCATCTTTGCTTTGGTCGCGGTTGCCAAAGCATAGTCCATCGCAAGACCTATCAAGCCAAACAATGGAAAAGCACAGAAAGCCGTTATGACTGCCACGTTGCCACCGCGATCCACGATCACGGATCTGAGCTTGTTTCGGGTTGCAATCAACATTTATACGCTCTGTCGTTTCATCGGCTCTGCTATCGATGAGAGCTAGAATAACAATCGACACGACCATATGCAATTGATCGTTGTCTTCATCGCCTGTCCTAGTTAAGACTTTGATACCTGCTGCATGCAGTCGTTCGGCCCACAGCTTACCGTCCGAACGGTCGAGTTCGGCTTGCGATGACTGGAGGCGGGAGCGTCGCACCACGAGATTTCGCGGGGCTGCCCGCCCGAATCGGACGGCGGGTCGAGGGCGGATCAGTCGAGGCCGGTGTGATCTTCGACCTTTGGTCTTTCCTCGACCGT
>CAXTME010000076.1:0-3421 GCA_964245215.1 uncultured Lichenihabitans sp. | reverse complement strand
TGCTTGACAGGCATCCGCCGGAACACCCTGCCGACGCCAGCGAGATGACCCGTTGCAGGTCTGGTGCTTCGCGACGAACTTCGAAGATGAACCGGAACTAATTCATCCCGGGGCACGCCGTTCCCATGCTGCCTCCGGCAGCGTATTTGACCGAAGAAACATAGCGGGGCTGAAGATAGGTCGAGCGGCTGATGGTCTTGATCCCAAGAAGGTTCGTCGCGACGATGGGCCTGTAGAAGTAGACGACGTCGACGACGATCATGGAACCCGGACCGTAAGCGTCCATCGGCAACGTCGTGAGCGAAGGGGTCGCGGTATCGGCGGCCGGGGTCAGGTTCGTCGAGCAGGGACGACTCCCGGTTGTCCACATGAGCTTGGCATTATAGGTACAATTGGACGTGCAGCCCGCCACTGTCGGCGAGAACGACACGCTGGACATGGACACGTAGATGTCCTGCCACCAGTAGATCCCCTGATTATGAGCATCTACCAATACATTAGGAAAGGTGACCATCGTGGAATCGATGGCGAAGTGCAGATCGGTATCGTTGATCGATCCGGTCGTATTCTGTGCGAACAATTGCGCAACCGAGTCCGCCAAGTTCGTAATCTGTCGCGTCGTGTTGATGTAGCGCGTCAACTCGTATGAGCCGAACAGAAGAGCAATCAAGAATGGTGTCACAAGGCTGAACTCGAGCATCGCGACGCCGCGGTTGGCGCTTGCGAAACGAGACGCCATGCTGCCGAGCCAAAGACCAGATCGAGGCGTGGGACGGAGGACGCCGCGCCATCGCGAATGGAGCAGCCCGTCCCACAGTCGAGAAACCGATCGACGCTGTTTCATAGGTCAACAACCTGCCAAAGCCGTAGTACCAGCAAACGGCTCGTTTCTGAATGTCGCCGTCGACATGAGCAAGAACTGTCCTTGCACGACATTCGGAGCTGTAGAGAAGAGGCTGAGATAGATGGGCAAGGGATAGACGACCTCCAGCACCTCGTAGCTGCTGCCCACCCCGGGGCAGTAACTGATCGACGGCGGAGGAAGGATAATGGCCGACAGGTCCGGAGTGACGAAGTGGGTATAGGCGGTCGGCTCGATCGTCTCGGTCACGGTCACCAGATTGATGACGATTTTGCTGCAGTCGAAGATGATCACCGTCAAGTAAGGGCAAAGCGTATCGGTGCGGAACTGCGTCGCGGTCTGTCCTGCTTTCTGCGGCGTGCCCACCATAAGGGCGCGCGCGGCCTTCTGCGTCGCATAATCGAGCGTCGTCCTATAGAACAGGGTAAGACTGACGAAGAGAATGAACAGGATGATCGTCAGGAACGGGAACGCGATCATGCCGAACTCGACCGCGGTCGCGCCCTGTGAGGCATGCCGGAACGCGGTCAGCTTGTTCCGGATCCGCTTCACGCCATGACGCAACATGGAAGTCCTCGGGCGTCACGACGAGTCGCCTCGACGTTCACTACCCGCCGAAGCTGAAGAATTTGATAGCATGGTTGTGGAAAGGAGCGGCCGCGCTCTGGTACGAGCGGAGCGGCCGGGTTCTTCGCACCTGCCGCTCCCCGCAGCGTGGAACGCGTGCGTGGCTTCAGGGCGAAGGCCGTGGCAGGAGCTTGCGCCGGGCCCAGGCCGAGCCGTCGATGAACGCCAGACCTCCCGCGCTCGTCAAGCTGTGCAGCCGCCGTCCGGGCCATTCGCGGCCGGCGCGCAGGACGGTCTCGAGCGTCTGCTCGAACCCGTCGTCGTCGAGGCGAACCACGCGGGCCAAACCGAGTGCCGCCCCGTAGCCCTTGCGGCAATCCTGGACGGGGCGAAACAAGGCTCCGTCCTGCTCGATCAACCGTCCGGCCGGGCGGGCGGACGCGATGTCGATCAGCACGGGGTTCTTCGGATGCGCCGTCCAAGGACCGCGAAAGTCGAGTGCCGACCACAGGTGCAAGGCGTCGGAGAACGCGCCTGCTTCGTCCCGGACGGTGGCGAACAGCCACCAGCGGTGTCCATCGAAATGGAGCGTCGCGTCGTTGGCGGACACGTCCGAAACGAGCGTTGCCTCGTGACGCCACCCGGCCGGGAAATCAGTGGATCGGTAAAGGTCTATCCGCCCTGACGTGCAGGCTTCGGGGACCATCCAAACCGAGCCTTCGGCTTCGAACACGAACGGATACGACAGGTGATGGCCGAGTTCCAGCACCGGGACCGGCTTTCCGACGGGGCCGCCGGGTCCGAACCTTACGGCCGAGATCACGGCCTTGCCGGTCGCGTGAATGTAGTCCTCGACGAACAGCGTCACGCTGCCGCGAAACGCGATCGGGAAGGGGTCTGCGTAGAACCGAAGGCCGTCATCGGGGATGTCATGCCACCCTGCCCCGGGATGGTTCCGCAACCCCACAAGGTCCCGATCCGAAAGTTTGCGCCAGCCGACCCGCCAATGCGGCGCGTGATAGCAGAGATGGTAGAGGCGGCTCGCGATCTTGCCGGCCAGCATCGTGACGGCTTTGCGGGCCAGCCGCTTCATCGCGAGCCGATCGAGCGTTGCCGGAACTGCGGGATCCTCCTGGCTGGCCGGCAAGCTCCTGGCCCCGCCGTCGAGGGCAGCCAGCAACAGCGTGATGCAACGCGCCAGAGCATCGTCGAAAGTCGCGAGCGCGATGCCGCGGTACTCCGTGCCGAGCCGCGCGATCGCGACGACCTCGTTTCGCTCCACGACCGTCGCGATCGGGGCTCGGCCCCCGAGTATCGACAAGAGCAGAGACTGCTCTCCCGCGATCCCGTCGAACGCGAGGGTCCAGATGCGGGGCAGCGCCTCGCCCGCATCGCCACAGAGATCGATCACGAGGTCGGGGTCCGGGAACGCGGGTTCGTGGCCCGCCAGGGCGTCGCGCCCGATCCGGCTCGACGGACCTGGCCGGACGAGGCCGTGAACGGTCGTCTCGAGGCTGAACAGCATCGTGGCATTGGCCGGAAGGCCGCCGGGTCCGGGACGGGCGTCGACCGCCACGACACAATCGCCGCGGGCCACCAACCGCTCGATCAGACGGAGGTGCCAGCGCCGCGGCGCGTTGCCGTCCAGGCGAACATTCACGCGCCTCATCTCACCCTCGTGTTGTATAGGCTCCGACGATTTCGCACCAGACCAAGCGCGAACCTGCAACGCTTTGTTTAACCCGACGATGTTAACGCCGCTTCAAGGCTTCCCCTCCATGCTGCTCCGAGCCGTCTTGGAGGTCGGCACCGATGCGACGCTCCATGGCGGATCCGAACCTTGTCAATGCTCCGTTAGAGCAGGTCCAGGACCTGCGAAGACTACCGGCAGGGACAGCCGAGGTCGGAGACGTCTGGCGGATCCTGTGGTGCCGTCGCGGCTTGGTCGCCACGATCGTGACCGTCTGTTTTCTCGCGACGCTGGCCTATGTG
>CAXTME010000075.1:0-23360 GCA_964245215.1 uncultured Lichenihabitans sp. | reverse complement strand
CGAACCGCTCCACGAAGGCGCGGCCCTGGTAGCGCAGGTAGCTCTCGATCTGGAAGTCGGCATCGAACGAGAAGGTCGGCGCGGCGCGATCCTGCAGCTTGCGGCCGAACTTGGCATGCAGCGCCTGATCGGACAGATAGGTGACGTGAGCCGCCATGCGGGCCACCGACAGGCCTTTCTCGGGCCGGGTCCCGGCATCGAGGTAGCGGCCTTGGCACCAATCGGGGTCGGCCATGACGGCCTGCCGTCCGACCTCGTGGAACGCGATATTCTGCGAAGAGTGGCGCGACCCCGTGGCGATCGGCATGGCCGAAAAGACGCGATCGGGATAGAGGGCCGCCCATTGCAGGACCTGCATGCCGCCCATGGATCCGCCCGCCACGCAGAATAACGTGTCGATGCCGAGATGGTCGATCAGCATGGCCTGGGCCTTCACCATGTCCCTGATGGTGACGACCGGGAGGTCGAGCCCATAGGCCTTGCCTGTGGCCGGATTGACGGAGGCCGGTCCGGTCGAGCCGAGGCAGCCGCCCACCACATTGGAGCAGATGACGAAGAAACGGTCTGTATCGATCGGTTTGCCGGGACCCACCATGGCGGTCCACCAGCCGGGCTTGCCCGTCACCGGATGAACGTTCGCGACATGCTGGTCGCCCGTCAGGGCATGACACACCAGCACGGCATTGCTCTTGTCGCGATTGAGGGTGCCGTAGGTCTGGTAGGCGATCGTCAGGGGCGTCAAAGCACCCCCTGAATCGAGTGGCAGAGGCCTCTCGGTGGCGAAGGTGATGACGGAGCTTGTCGGCGCGTCGGCTTCCCGACTGTGAGTCCGGTTGACTGCCACGACTGCCACGTGAATCTCGCTCTGTTCTCTTTTTCGAACACTTTGTCCGCTTTATAGGATCAGTCCGAGTCGAGCGTCAAGCCGGCTCTTGCGTGGAGTGGCGAAGCCCTGCAAATGGAACGGCTATTTCGAATCCGGCGAGACGACCGGATCAGGTGCGGGCGCTGGCCGTCCGCCTCAAGGCTGGGGCAGGAATGGGCGAGGAGGAGGACATCGGCCCGGACGCGCAGGCCGGAGGGGCGCCGAGGTCTTTTGCGGCGCTTCGGGACCTTCTCATCGAGAGGCGCGCGGTTTTGCCGAAGCGGCTGTCCCAGGTGGCGGGCTTTGCACTCGACAATCCGGAGGACATGGCGTTCGGAACGGTCGCGGCCGTCGCCGACCTTGCCGGCGTGCAGCCTTCGACGCTGGTGCGCTTCGCTCAGGCGCTCGGCTACGAGGGCTTTTCCGACCTGCAGACGGTGTTCCATTCCCTCCTGCGCAACCGCTGGCCGGATTACGAAGATCGATTGAAGTCGCTGTCGCCCGACAGCGACGTGGGGGTCGACGGACTGCTGGCGGGATTCTGCGAGAGCGCCGCTCAGTCCCTGTCCCGCATCCGCGAGCGCATCAGCCGCGACACGCTGGAACGCGCCGTCGAGATTCTCGCCGAGGCCGACACCATCTACCTGCTTGGCCAGCGGCGCGCCTTTCCGGTGGCCTCATACCTGGCCTATGCCTTTGCCAAGCTGAAGATCAGGAACGTGCTGGTCGACAATGTGGCGTCGCTCGGACCCGACCAGGTGGCGTTCGCGGATGCCGGCGACGCGCTTCTGGCGGTCAGCTTCACGCCCTACACGCCGAGTACGATCGAGATCGCCAACCGGTTGGCCCAGCGCCTTCCCGTCGTGGCGATCACCGATTCGGCTTTTTCGCCCCTGACCGCGAGCGCGCGCGTCTGGTTCGAGGTGGCGGAGGCGGATTTCGGCGCCTTCCGTGCGGTCTCGGGCACGTTCGCCCTCGCGATGACGCTTGCGGTGGCGGTCGGGCAGAGGCGAGCCCGACAGGCCTGACGGCTGCCGCCGGAAAAGTGGCGTGTCTCGCCGCCTGCAGACGCCGAACCTCGTGCTCGACCTTGCGACACACGGGCTCGACTGACGATCAGCACCGGATCCTGTCGGCCCGGCAGTTCGCGCTCATGTTGGCGTGGATGGTGATCGAGCTGGTGGCTCGGGTTTCCGGCCCAGCCGTGACATGATCCTCATCTGCGGCGTCGACCGCCGACACGATGGGGGTTGTCAATGATCGATCAGCTCACGGAGACCGAGAAAGCGGTCGACGCTGCTTTGGGGCAATTGCTCGCTCTGGTTCACGCCTCAGGTGGATCCTTGGTCTGCAAAGTGCAGATTCCCGGGCAGCGCATGCTCAAGGCGTGGGGCGGAAACGTTGGCGTTTGCCTGGGTCTGGCAGAAACACTCGCCGAGGAATGCAGAAAGCGGGTCGAACAGGACGGCGCGGACGTTCCGCCGCAGGATCCGACCTGATTGTCGGAATCTCAGCATGTTCGACGCGACCAGAAGGCCGAGGCGCACACCGGGCCGAGCGAAACTTTCCCGATCCGCCGGCGTAGCTCCCGCAATGCTCTCAACACGCCACCGGATACAAATGCAGCTATAGACGAACGCGGAGATTGCGGATGCAGATCGAGACCATAGCAGTGGTGATATGCGTTTTGAGCTTCCTCCTCGTCATGATCAGGATCGGCTGGGAATAGCCGAGACTGCCGTCGAATTCGAGTGAACGCCGCGTTCAATCCCGCACCTACGCGGTCAAAACCGCAGCGATGAGTTCGATGACTCGTCCATGACACGCTGGCGGAAGGGACACGCGACCCGCGAGCCTTGCGGATGCCATCGATCGGGACGCCGTGACGTCGACGATCTTTCGGAGCACGCCGTGAAGGGCATCGAAGCGAGGCGGGTAATCGCGGCTTGATCATGATGTGCGTCGTTGCGGGGGTCGGCGAACCCGGCGCCTCTGCTGAGACCTTGATGATCGGTATGGGTGGCCAGACGGCAGCCGCGCCGGTCGGGAAGGTCCGAGGCGTTCCGATGTGGTGGCCCGACCTGGCCCGAGGCAAAGGCTCGATCCCGTCACTCGGGGTCGTGGTCGGGCCGTCGCCCCTCACGACGACGGCCACGCCCCCGCGGTCCGACGGCCCGACCCCGCCCTGCTGCGAGCCTCCGTTCCCGTCAGAACGGGTGGTATTGAAACAGCCAGGTCTCGGTCAGCAGTTGCTCGCCGTGCTTGAGCGAGAGCCGCAGTTCGACCGGGTCGGTCCCGTCGACGATGAGGTCGAACTGGGTGCGCCAGTGGCCCGGCACGCCATCCGGCACGGCTTCCGTCATCCTGTAAGGCCCGAAACTGCCCCGCGACGTCGAGACCATCGGCTCGGGCGTGACCCCGAACGGCAAGGTCTCCAGCGGGCCGCCGAGAAATTCCACCATGAACTTGCGCACGCCTTTGGGCCGCGGCAACCCGGGCTGCCCGCCGCGCCCGAGACGGGTTGCCACGACTTTGGCGAGAGCCGGCGGGAAAGGTTCGTAGGCCGTCCAGTAGCTCTTGTAGCGGTAGGCGTAGGATTTGCCCGCCGTGGCGGGTTCGGCCGGAACCCAGGTCGCCACGACGTTGTCGTGGATCTCGTCGTCGGTCGGGATCTCGATCAGCTGAACCGCGCCTTTGCCCCAGTCGCCCTGCGGTTCGACCCAGACGCTCGGCCGGCGGTCGTAGTAGACGCCGTCGACATAGTGATCGAAGACGCGGTCACGCTGCATCGTGCCGAAACCTTTCGGCGACTGGTCCGAAAAGGCCGAGGCGGTCGTGCGTTCGGGGTTGTTCAGCGCGCGCCAGAGCCGTTCGCCGCCACCGGTCCAGAGCGACAGGCCGTCGCTGTCGTGCACCTCCGGCCGCCAATCGATACCGGTCTCCTTCACGGTCTCGGAAAACCAGAACATGGTGGTGAGCGGCGCGATTCCGAGCCGCTCCACGTCCTTGCGCAGGTGAAGCGTATGCTCGATGTCCATGACGACCGACTTGCCGCGCGTCATCAGGAACTTGTAGGCGCCCGTCACCGAAGGGCCGTCGAGAAGCGCATAGATCGTCAGCGTGTCGCCGCCGTCCGGCGGAGTCTCGATGAAGAACTTGGTGAAGTCCGGGAATTCCTCGTCCCGGTCGGCCACGGCCGTGTTGATGGCGACGCCACGCGCCGACTGGCCGTATTGGAAGAGCTCGCCGATGGCACGGAAGTAGGACGCGCCCAGGAACGCCGCCCAATCGTTCTTGCGCCAATCGAGCTTGCCGTTTCGCGGTTCCTGGACGCGAAAACCCGCGAAACCGATGCCCTTGGGCAGTTGGTTCGCGGGCGAGCCCGCCGGGATGTTGAACATCGACTGATCGTAGACGATCTCGCGCGATTGGCCGTTGGTCACCACCAGCATGTCGACCGATTTGGCGAAGAACATGCCGAGGTGGAAGAAAGTCACCGGGAAAGGCCCGGGGCCGTCGGCGAAGAGGGCTTCGTCCGTATTGAACGTGACCTTGCCCCATTCCTCGTAGGTCAGCCTGTTGACGATCTCGGGGGCCGGTCTCATCGGGGCCTGGTAGGGCAGCCCCGCGAGGTCCCGCGCCTGCTGCTTCAGGATGTCGAACGAGAAGGGTTCCGGGTTACCGAGCTTCAGGGCCGCCTGCTGCACGGCCGTGTCCGCCAGGGCCGGCGAGACCCCGTCGCCGAGGATGCCCAGAGCCGAAGCGGTTGCGATCGCCTTCAAGAGCGAACGGCGGTCGAGGTCGATCATGGGAAGGCCCGGCTCCAGCAAGTTTCTTGTTGAACGAATTGAACGGGTCAGCCCTTGAGGGGCTCCACCTTGATGGCGGCCCGCATAAAATAATAAAGTGCGATGAAACCCGAGAGGCCGAACATGATCTCGACCGTGCGCGCTATGGCGGGCGCCAGCCCGAACAGACCGCCGAGCGCCCATCCTGCCGCCCAGGACATGCCGACGAGTTCGGTGCCGACCAGAATGCAGACCGAAACAATGGTCGTGACATTACCCCAGTGAATCGATGACGGTTGCGGCAAGACTTCCCTCAGCTTGGGTCGCGGATCGGAGCCCGGACCTATAGCACCCGAGGGCGGCGCGCAAGGCGCGGTGTCGTTGCGAACGCTGGCGATTTCGATTCGTAGTTGCCGGGGCTGATCGGCGCGATTGAGCAGGGCTCGACGCCGCCCTATGGTGGGTCGGGCGTACGTCTCAAGCTGCGGACCCGGCTGGCCCATGGAACACCCGTCCCACGAGATCGCCGCGGGCGGCACGGCTGCGGGCCTGCCCGACCGGCCGCCGCATGTGCGGGTCATCGCCATGCCGGCCGACACCAACCCGGCTGGCGACATCTTCGGCGGCTGGCTGATGGCGCAGATGGATCTTGCAGCGGGAAACGCGGCAGCGCGCCGAGCCAGAGGACGCTGCGCCACCGTGGCGGTCGACAAGATGACGTTTCACCGGCCCGTCCTGGTCGGCGACGAGGTGAGCTTCTACGCCACGATCGAGAAGGTGGGCCGGACCTCGATGATCATCAAGGTCGAAGCCTGGCGGCGCTCGCGCGACGCCGACGACAGTGGTCTCGTGACGGAGGCCACGTTCACCTTCGTGGCGATCGGCGAAAGCCGCCGCCCGCGCGAGATCCCGCCTGCCGCTTAGGAGCGTGCTTCAGAGCCGTCCCCGATGGCGGCGTGGCGACAGCGGTCATCGCCAGCGGAAACTGCGGCCCCAGGCCGTCACGGGCTGCTCGACATAGCGCGTGATCGCCCATCCGAGCCCGACGGTCACGATGGCGGCCGCGAGCGTGACGAGACGCTGCGCGCCGGTGGAGAAATCCGGCTCCCCGCCCAGCAGGAGGCCGTGCAGGAGACCCAGCACCGCCAGATGGGTGAGATAGACCCCGTACGAGATGTCGCCGAAGAACCGCAGGATCGGCGACTTCAGTCGCTCGGCTTCGGGCGCTCCTTCCACCAGGGTCAGGATGAAAAACGCCGCCGCAAGGGCAATGAGCGCCGGCTGGAGCACCTGGAACCACGGGCCGACCGAACCGCCGTCGAGCCGTTGCGCGCCGGCTGCGGCGAACAGGAGCACGACGGGCGCGCAACGCAGTTGCAGGCTCCAGCGCGTCCAGTCGATCCCGTTCCGCGCCACCAGCACGGCGAGGAGAAGCCCGATACAGAGGACGTCCGCACTGGCGGGGAGCAGGGCCAACGGCGCGGTGCCGATGAGCCCGGAGAAGACCCCGACGGCCCGCACCCCGAGGCCGGCCACGCACAAGGCGATCAGCAGCGGAACCCAGGCGCGGCGCGGCGCCAGCAGAAACAGGAACGGCACCAGGATGTAGAACTGTTCCTCGAGCGCCAGCGTCCAGGTCGGTGCCAGCCAATGCAGCCCCGTGCTGTCGCGCACGACCATGAACAGGTTCTGCGCGAAAACGAAATAGGACCAGGCCGGCAGGCGTGGCCCGCTCGATGCCGTGGCCCAGCCGCCGGCCCCGAACCACCCGCCGAGCGCCAGGATGGCGGCCGTCGACATGAAGTAGGTCGGGAAGGTGCGGCACATCCGGCGGATGTAGAACACGGCGAGGAAATTGCCGGCCTCATGCTTCTCGACGATGAGGCGACCGACGAGGAAACCGCTCAGGACGAAGAAGACGATCACGGCCACCCAGCCGACCGACAAGATCCCGATGCCATGCGGCACCTCGACGACGTAATGCGAGAACACGACAAAGAGCGTCATCAACCCGCGCAGCCCGTCGAGCGCCGGGATGCGAGCGGGAGCGGTCGCGACGTGCGTGGTGTCGCGTTGCAGGGGTAAGGCGTTCATCGCCGAGGGGGCGAAAGTCATAGGTTCCGTGATCTTCCCGGCTTCCGGTGCAGTCGCGCTCCGGCTACCGTGCCAAGTGCTTCCTGCCATCCCGTTAAGCTCTGGCGGCTCCCGCTCGCCTAAGCAGACTCTCACAAGTCTGCTTACACTTAAGGTTCGAAGCAGCGTTGATTTTGCTTTGAAAAGCCAAATGAATCGTGGCTTTCGCCACGCAAGGCTGCTTAGCCGCATCTCGTCTGCACGCTACAGTCCGAAGATCAAAGAGAAGAGCAGGCGATAAACGGAGCAGATTTGCGGCAACTGCGCTCAGCCGATCGGCATACACTGCCTCAGGTTGGTCAAAGCTGCTGTATTGCTAATCAACCGTTGAGTCTGGCGTGAAGTGTCAAGCTTGCCGGGGGCTTCGGCCATTAGCCTGAGCGAGGATGGTCGGTGCGCGGCCAGGCGCAACAGGCGGAATCACCATGGATCAGGTCCTCGATAGACCCCGGGGCCAAGCGATGAGGGGTAGGCTCCGGCATCATGCTTTGGAGCCGCTCGACGCCGCGGAGCTTCATGACGTCGTCGCTATCGTGAGGCGCGACCCGGATTTCGCGTCCGGAATCTTCTTCGAGACCATCGAGCTTCTCGAACCCTCGCCCGAGGCGTTGCAGGGGGGGACGACATCCCGCGAGGCTCGCGCCAATCTGTTCCGCGATACCGAAAACGGCGTGTGGCGCGTAACCGTTTCGATCGCGCGGGGGCGTGTCCTGACCCGGACCTTCGTGGCCGGTGCACGACCGATGATCCAGCTCGAACAATTCATGGTGGTCGAGGACCTGACGCGGGCCGACCCACGCTTCATCGCGGCCTGCGCGACCCGCGGCATCACGGATATGAGCCTTGTATGCGTCGATCCCTGGTCGGCCGGCAGCACGAACCTGCCGGACGAGGCAGGGCTGCATATCGCCCATACCTTCTGCTGGCTCCGGACGCGCGACAACGACAATCTCTACGCCCATCCGATCGAGGGCCTGAATGCGGTCATCGACCTCAAAGCCAAGACGGTGCTGCGGGTCGATGACCACGGCATGCTGCCGGTCCCCATGGCCGAGAGCAACTACGAACGACAGTTCTTCACGACGTTCCGGCCGAAGCTGAAGCCGCTCGACATCGTGCAGCCCGAAGGCCCGAGCTTCGTGCTCGACGGACACGCGATCACCTGGGACGGCTGGAGCCTCACGATCGGCTTCAACGCCCGCGAAGCCATCACGCTGCACGACATCAGCTTCGCTGGCCGGCCGCTGTTCCGCCGGGCCTCGCTGGTCGAGATGGTGGTCCCCTACGGCTCGCCCAAAGGCGCGCACCACCGCAAGAACGTCTTCGACATCGGCGAATACGGGCTCGGCAAGCTCGCCAATTCACTGACGCTCGGCTGCGATTGCCTGGGCCACATCGCCTATCTCGACGCCGACCTCAACACCATGACGGGCGAAGCGTTCAAGATCGAGAAAGCCATCTGCATCCACGAGGAGGATGCCGGCCTCCTCTGGAAGCATTGGGATTTCCGCACGGATCGCACCGAGGTGCGGCGCGGCCGCAAGCTCGTGATCTCCTGCGTGTGCACCGTCGGCAACTACGAATATGCCTCCTACTGGATGTTCAAGCAGGATGGCGAGATCGAGTTCGAGATGAAGGCGACCGGCATCGTCAACACGGTGGGTTGCCGACCCGGAAGCCCATCCAAATACGGTGTGGAAGTCTCGCCCGGCGTCGAAGGGCAGATCCATCAGCATGCCTTCTGCGCCCGTCTCGAGCCCGCCCTCGACGGGGACACGAACTCCGTCGTCGAATGCGACACGCTGGCCGAAGACGACGACTTGAACCCTCACGGCAACGGATTCTACGTGGCCGAGACGACGCTCGAACGGGACGTCGGGCGGAAGGCCGACTACGAGACGCAGCGCTACTGGCGGATCGTCAATCCGAACAAGCTCAACGGGCTAGGCCGGCCGGTCGGCTACAAGCTCGCGCCCTCGAGCGTCATCAAGCCGTTTCTGAAGCCGGACTCGCCCTCCGGCCGCCGCAGCGCCTTCACCGAGAACCACCTCTGGGTCACGGCCTACGACCCCGAGGAGCGCTATCCGGGCGGCGACTTCGTGAACCGCTCGACCGGTGCGGGCGGCCTCCCCGACATGGTGGCCAAAAGCCGCGCGATCGCGGACCGCCGCATCGTGCTCTGGCACGTCTTCGGCCTGCACCACAACCCGCGGCCGGAGGACTTCCCCGTGCAGCCCTGCATCAGCACGGGCTTCAAGCTGATGCCTTCGGGCTTCTTCGATCGCAATCCGGCCATCGACCTGCCGCCGGACATCAATGCGGCGAGCCGCCTCCACGGCACGCCTGCCTGCCCGTCCTGCCAAACCGCCTGACCGCGGAAACGACAGAGGAACCGTACCCCATGAGTTCGATCGATACCCTTCCGTTCGACGGGACCATCCCGGACACCCGCATCAAGCTCAGGGCCGGTTCGCTGACCCCGCTCGAAAGCTTGAGCCAGTCCATCGCCAATATTGCCCCGACCCTCACGCCGGCCCTCAACATCTCGGTGGTGGCGGGCCTCGCCGGGACGAGTTCCTGGCTGGCCTATCTCGTCTCGACCATCGCGATGCTGTTCGTCGGAGCCAATATCAACGCGCTGGCGCGTCGGCATACGTTGTCGGGATCGTTCTTCATCTACATCGGCCGGACCCTCGGCCCTTTCGCGGGCGTGATGGCGGGCTGGTCCATGATCGCGGCCTACCTGCTCACGGCCGTGGCCGTGATCGTCAGCATCGGCATCTTTCTCGGCAACGTGCTGACGGGGCTCGGGCTCGCCGATGCGACACCGCCGGCCTGGCTGATGGCCATCATCCTGAGCGTCATCGTGGCCGCGGCGGCCTATCGCGACATCAAGTTCTCATCGCGGATGGGGCTCATGATGGAGGGCATCTCGATCGCCATCATCATCGCCATCATCGCGGTCGTGACGGTGCGGCATGGCACGATCATCGATCCGATCCAGCTTTCGCCTTCGCATCTCAGTCTCAGCGGCGTCACGTCGGCGCTGACCTTCGGGGTGTTCAGCTTCGTCGGTTTCGAGAGCTCGGCGACGCTCGCCAAGGAAACCGCCAACCCTGGCCGCAACGTGCCGCGCGCCATCATCCTGAGCGCCGCCCTCGCCGGCACGTTCTTCATCGTGGTCACCTATTTCATGGTGCTCGGCATGGATGGCAACGCCGATGCGATCGGCAAGTCGAGCTCGCCCTTCGCGGATCTCACCGCCCATGCAGGAATGCCCTGGGCCGCCACGATCGTCTACGCGGGCGCCATCATCTCGAGCTTTGCCTGCGCTTTGGCGTCGATCAACGCCGGGTCTCGGCTCATCTATTCCATGGGCCGGTTCCGCTTCTTCGGCTCTTCGATCGGCGCGGTGCACGGCGCGCACCAGACGCCACATCGGGCCGTCATCCTGGCGGCGGGCCTGTCGATGCTGATCGCCCTGGCGATCCTCGAAGTGGTGCATCTCAGCCCGCTCGACGCTTTCGGTGATGCCGGCACGGTCGCGACCTTCGGCTTTCTGGTCGTCTACCTGCTGGTCTGCATCGTGGCGCCCATGGATCTCTACAGGCACGGTGAACTCAGGGCCAAGAACATCCTCTATAGCGTGGTCGGAGTCGCGCTCATGCTGTTCGTCATCTGGGGCAGCATCTATCCTGTGCCGGACTACCCCTTGAATCTTCTGCCCTACATCTTCGTCGTCTACATGCTGGTGGGTGTGGCCTGGTTCCTGTTCTTGAAAAAGACGGCACCGCAGGAATTGCTCAACATCGAGCACGATCTCGAAGGGTGAAGCAAAGACCGGGCGTCACGACGGCGCCCGGAGGTCCAGCGCGGCGGATCGGTCGAGCACAGCCGCGCGGTAGCGCGACGGGCCAAGGCCGACCTGGCGCTTGAAGCTTCGTGAGAACGCGCTGAGTTCGCTGTAGCCGATCTCGAGCGCGATGTCGGTGATCGAAGACGTGGTCTGCTCCAACAGCCGCTTGGCCACATTGCAGCGCGCGGCATCTCTTACCTCGGCATAGGTCAGGCCCAAGTCGGCGAGTTCACGTTGAAAGCTGCGGGGGCTGCGGCCGAACGCCCGTGCGGCGTGTCGGATCCCGGTTGCTCCGGGCGGCGTGGATCTCAGCCAGTCCTTGATCCGCGTCGCGAAGACCAACGCCGTCTCTGGAAGCGGGGCGAGTTTGGCGACCGCCATGGACCGCTCTCCTGGCCGATGCCGGGCCATCCCGCACCTGCTCACGACGACGAGCAAAATCCGGACCATCGGGAGTGCTCAAGGCTGCACGTGGGTCCGGGAGGCGACCTCGATACCTTTGGAAGCTTGGCACCGTCCGCGGCTGACCCCTGTACATCCAAAAGTTGTATAGATCCGAAATGCGTCGTCGCAGCAATCCAGGTCGCGAGTTGACGATATCTACAGGAAATAGAAAGATCATCGCTAAAAACGATCCTGATTCGATGTGATGCTCTCAACGAATGGCGAGTTTTGCTTCCCAGCGTCCCTCGACGCCCGTCGGAACCGCCGCCATGGTGGCGTTCTTTGCCGCCGTGATCGTCCTAGGCTTGGGCGGTTGGCAGCTCGTCCGCACGCGCGAGGCGATCCTGCGGGATGCCGAAAAAAACACCAGCACGCTTGCGCGAGCCCTGGCGCAACATGCCGGGCGAACCGTCGAAACCGTCGACCTCGATCTTCGTGATGCGGTCGCGCAGGCGGAAAATGGCCGAAGCCCGGCGGAGCTCATCGCCTACCTGCACAGCCGAAGTCCCTTGGATCAGGTCTTCAACCTGATCATCACCGATGCAAGCGGCCAATGGATCGCCGATACGGTACCACCGCATGCTCCCACGAGCAGCGGTGACCGCAGTTACTTCGCCTGGCACCGCGATCACACCGATCGCGGCCCGCATGTCGGCGAGACGGTCGTCGGAAAAACGAGCGGTAGAGTCACGATCCCTCTTTCGAGACGGATCACCAAAGCCGACGGTTCCTTCGGCGGCCTCGCGGTAGGCACGCTGAACCCGGACTTCTTTCGCGCCTTCTATCAAAAGGTCGAGTTGGGCTCACACAACACGATCGCCCTGACGTTGGATGACGGGCGAAGGCTCGTCCAATATCCTGAATCGCCGGAGCTCGTCGACGACAACCCAGACCTCGCAAGACTCTCCCATGGGCTGTCGGGACAATCCGGCGTGTCGAGGATGCGCTCCCACCGGGATGGCGTCGAGCGGATCCTCGCTTTCGAACATGTCGACAAATATCCGCTGGCGGTCTCTGTCGCCATCGCGGTCGACGACGTCCTGGCGGACTGGAGGCGGGAAGCCGTTGTCGAAGCGGGATTCGTCGGGGCGGCCGGGCTGTTACTGATCGCCTTGGGCGTCATCAGCGAACTGCGGAGCCGGCAAGTCAGGTCGTTCGAGCGTATCTCTCACGAGGCCGATCGCAAGTATCGGATCCTGGCCGAGAACGCCAGCGATCTGGTCACGTTGAAGCCGGGGTTTTCCGACGTCAGGTCTTACGTGTCGCCCTCTGCCCGATCGACGGTCGGGTGGAAGCCCGAGGAACTCAGGGTGCTGCCGATCGAAGACTTTATCCATCCCGAGGATCTCGACCGGGTCGCCTCGGAATTCGGTTCGCTTTCCCCGAATTGCCCGCGTGTCACCAGCCTGCACAGGGTTCGACACAAGAGTGGCCACTATATCTGGCTCGACTCCGTGTTTCGGTTGACCGAGAGCGGTGACGTCGTCGCGGCGGGGCGGGATGTCACGGACCGCCGCGCGGTGGAGCAATCGCTGGCCGACAGCGAGGCCCGCTATCGGCTCCTGGCCGATCATTCGAGCGACCTGATCATCCTGAAGCCCACGTTCGATGGCGTCCGGGCCTATGTCTCCCCGTCGTCGCATTCGGTCGTGGGCTACGATCCCGATGAGTTCGCTGCCATACCCGCATCCGATCTGATCCATCCCGAGGATCGTGAGCGGGTCGCTGCCCTGTTTGCCGTATTGAGCGTGGAGACGCCGTGTCAGACCAGCGTGCATCGCGTTCGGCACCAGGCGGGACACTGGATCTGGCTTGATGCAGATTTCAAACTGACCAACGCTGGCCAACCCAGTCAGAGCGTCATCGTCCGGGCTCGCGACATCAGCGCGCGGCACGAAGCCGAACAGGCCCTCGCGGCCAGCGAAGCCCGCTGGGGCTTTGCGCTGGAGAGTTCGGCGCAGGGTGTCTGGGACAACGATTTGGAGCACGGTCAGATCTTCTATTCGGCGGCCTGGAAGGCACTGCTCGGCTACGGGAACGACGAGCTCGAATCGACCCCCAAGCTTTGGCTCGACCTCATGCATCCCGACGACCGCGAGGCCGCTTTCGAGGCCAACCTCCAACATCTCGAAGGCTGCACGGACGCCTTCGATCACGAGTTCCGGATGCGTCACAAAAACGGCCACTGGGTCTGGATCCATGATCGCGGCAAGGTGATCCGACGCGACGGGAACGGCCAGCCGTTGCGTATGATCGGGATCCACACCGACATTTCGGCCAAGAAGAAATCGGAACAGGAGCTGCTCGTCGCCAAGGAGCGTTCGGAGGCCGGGATGAGAGCGAAAACCGAGTTCGTGGCCAATATGAGCCATGAGTTGCGGACGCCCTTGACCGGAATTCTCGGCGTTCACGACCTCTTGGGCAACGATGCTTCGCTGAGCGAGGGCCAAAGACGTTTGGTCGGCCTTGCGAGCGAAGCCGGACGTTCGCTCCTCGCCATCGTCAACGACGTTCTCGATTTCAGCAAGGTCGACGCCGGGCAGATGCAGATCGAACAGGTCGCCTTCGACCTCGACGCGGTCATCGCGAGTTGCCGCGATCTCGCGCGCGAAGGCTTGCACGGCAAGCCGGTGCGGATCGTTTCAGAGTCTGATCCCGCCCTCCTCGGTCATTTCAGGGGCGATCCGACGCGGATCCGGCAGGTCCTTCTCAACTTGCTGACGAATGCCGTGAAGTTCACGCCGCGCGGCGACATTACCATCCGGGCCGTCTTCTCGGACGCCGATGGAAGGTTGCGGATCGATGTGACCGACAGTGGCATCGGTATTGCAACCGACCAGATCGGGTTGCTCTTCGAGCGCTTCACGCAAGCCGACACGACCATGACGCGGCGCTACGGCGGCACCGGCCTGGGCCTTGCGATCAGCAAACGCCTCGTCGTGCTCATGGGCGGCCTCATCGGCGTCGATGCCCCTGCGAAGGGAGGGTCGAACTTCTGGTTCGAGCTGCCGCTGGCCCGGCACGAGGGCTCGGTCGCCGTGCCCGTGTCTGGTCCGATGGCCATCAAAACGTCGGGCCGGAGGCTTTTGCTGGCCGAGGACAATTCCGTGAACGCGGAGATCATCGCCGCGATGCTGGAGTCCCGGGGACACGCCGTGGCGATCGTCCCCGATGGGGCCCGGGCGGAAGAGGCTGCCCGGCAGCAGCCCGGCTTCGACCTGATCCTGATGGACCTACAAATGCCGGTGATGGATGGTCTCAGTGCCACACGTGCCATTCGACATCATGAAACGCTGGCCGGCCGCGCGCGAACGCCGATCGTGGGCTTGACGGCCAACGCCATGGTGGAGGACGCGGAGCGATGTCTCGCGGCGGGGATGGATGCCCATGTGGCCAAGCCCGTGAAATGGGCAGGCCTCTTCGCAACCCTGGACCGGCTGCTGGGATCGGCGAACAGGCTGTCGCCGCAGCCGCGCAACGTCACGCGGTTCGCGGATGTCCTCGAATTGCGTAAACTCGAGGAACTGGCGGGACTGCTCGGTCGCAACCGTTTGACAGGCATGCTCACGAAGTTCGTCGAGGAACTGCCATCGCGGCTGGCGCTGGCCGGATCGGGAGGACCGCAAACGTTGTCCGATCAGATGCACATGCTGGTCTCGACTTCCGGAGAGCTCGGGTTTCACGAATTGAGCGCGCTCTGCGCCGAGATCGTACAAGAGGCGCGCAGGGGTGCCGGTCTCGACCGCCTCGCGGACCTCAGGAGCGCCGGCGAGCGCGCCATCGAAGCGGCGTCGCGCTCCGGTTTCGCCAAGGTCGCCTGAAGATCATCTTTGCTCATGAGGGCTCTCGTCATGGATCGAGCTGCGATTTGCGATCTTTATCGGAGCTACATTGCCTGCCTCAATGAGCAGGACTGGCCAAATCTAGGGACATTTGTCCACGATGACGTGATCCACAACAATCGGCAGATCGGTCTTGCAGGCTATCGCGACATGCTGGTGAAGGATTTGGCGGAGATCCCGGATCTCTATTTCGACATCGGAATGCTGATCTGCGATCCTCCGCGCATTGCCAGTCGGCTTAATTTCGACTGCTCACCGAAGGCCAAATTCCTCGGGCTCAAGGTCGATGGTCGACGTGTCTCCTTTGCCGAGAATGTCTTCTACGAGCTGCGGGGAGACAGGATTTGGCAGGTCTGGTCGGTGATCGACAAGGCTGCGATAGAAGCTCAGCTTTAGGGCGGGTCGTCCCTCCGCCGGACCGAGGAACGCGGTCGATCGGGCTCGATCACGGCTTTCGTGGACGAGACCCGCAGCGCCGCCTCTGAAGCCAGCCGTACCCAGCGGGCCATGACGTCGGGATCGTCGAAGGCTTCGTCCGGGATCGACCAATAAGGCATTCGGACCGGGACACCTTTCTTTCCCTCATAGGTCCACTGCGTTGCGCCCGCGGCCTCGAACTCCGGCGCGCTCATGGCGTCGGCCTTCAGCAGCATCGTGTCGCGGATCTCGATCGCGAGGATGAGTCCCCGATAGTAAATGCCCTTGCCGCCGAACATGCGTTTGATCGCCACCGGGCCGAGCCCCGAAAACATGTCCTCGATATCGGTATTGTCCATCTTCGGGGCCTCGCGTGGGGACCACCGGCAGAATGTCGGATTTTGCGACGGGTTGCGACCGGATTGCGCTTCTGCAGGAAACGAGGTGGACAGCACGGACCTGCCGATGCTGGATGCCATCGAGACAGAATCCCTCGCGGCCCGCTTGACGCGCCTTCCGCATCCCTGCACTCTCGGCGCGTCCGAGGGGCGTCCCATTCCGGGGCTGAGATGGCGTCGAGCCGAACCCTTTGAACCTGATCCGGGTCATGCCGGCGAAGGGACGGGATCGGCCGCGCCTCCACGCCCGGCCATGCCACACCCCCATCGCGCCCGGGTCTCCAACACGAAGGAGGAGATCCATGTCGCTTCAATCATCCGAACCTAAACTCCAGCCCGCGCCCGACAGCGTCACCACGGGGCCGATCGGGGGTTCGCGCAAGGTCTATGCGGCGCCCGCGTCCCACCCCGGGCTACGCGTGCCGTTCCGCGAGATCGTCCTGTCGGATCCGAAGGAGCCGCCCGTGCGGGTCTACGATCCGTCCGGCCCCTACACCGACACCGATGCGCGCATCGACCTGCGCCAGGGCCTGCCGGCCATCCGCGAGGGCTGGATCGCGGGTCGGGGTTTCGATGTCGTAGCGGGACGCGCCCTCCGCCCCGAGGACAACGGCAACCTCGCCGAAAACCGGATCGTTGAGGCCTGCCCGGCGCACCGCATCCTCCGGGCCGGCCGCCCCGGCCAGATGGTGACGCAATACGAGTTCGCCCGTGCCGGAATCGTAACGGAAGAGATGGCCTATGTGGCGCATCGCGAGAACCTCGGCCGCGAGGCCGCCCATGCGAATGCCAGGGCGCGCCTCGACGACGGTGAAAGTTTCGGGGCCGAACTTCCTGAGTTCGTCACCCCGGACTTCGTACGGCGCGAGATCGCGCTCGGCCGCGCCATCATCCCGTCCAACATCAATCATCCCGAGTTGGAACCCATGGCGATCGGGCGCAACTTCCTGGTCAAGGTCAATGCCAATATCGGTAACTCGGCCGTGACGTCGGGGGCGGCCGAGGAAGTCGAGAAGCTCGTCTGGGCGATCCGCTGGGGCGCCGATACGGTCATGGATCTGTCGACCGGCCGCAACATCCACAATATCCGCTCCTGGATCGTCCGCAACGCACCGGTTCCGATCGGCACGGTGCCGATCTATCAGGCTTTGGAGAAGGTCGGCGGCGACCCGGTCAAGCTCGATTGGGAGGTGTTCAAGGACACGTTGATCGAACAGGCCGAACAGGGCGTCGACTATTTCACGATCCACGCCGGCGTGCGGCTCGCCCACGTGCCGCTGACCGCCAAACGCGTGACCGGCATCGTGTCGCGCGGCGGCTCGATGATGGCGCGCTGGTGCCTGGCCCACCATAAGGAGAGCTTCCTCTACGAGCGCTTCGGCGAGATCTGCGAGATCATGCGGCGCTACGACGTGTCGTTCTCGCTGGGCGACGGACTGCGTCCGGGGTCGATCGCAGACGCCAACGACGCCTCGCAGTTCGCCGAGCTCGAGACCCTGGGTGAACTGACCAAAGTGGCCTGGGCCGGCGGCTGCCAGGTGATGATCGAGGGACCGGGCCATGTGCCGATGCACAAGATCAAGGTCAATATGGAGAAGCAGCTGAGGGAATGCGGCGAGGCGCCGTTCTATACCTTGGGGCCGCTGACCACCGATATCGCGCCGGGCTACGACCACATCACGTCCGGGATCGGGGCCGCCATGATCGGCTGGTTCGGCACCGCCATGCTTTGCTACGTCACGCCGAAGGAGCATCTCGGCCTTCCCGACCGGGACGACGTGAAGACCGGTGTCATCACCTACCGCATCGCGGCCCACGCGGCCGACCTCGCCAAGGGTCATCCGGGCGCCCGGTTGCGGGACGATGCACTGTCGCGCGCCAGGTTCGACTTCCGCTGGAACGATCAGTTCAACCTGTCGCTCGATCCAGACACGGCGCGCCGGT
Source organism: uncultured Lichenihabitans sp. (assembly GCA_964245215.1). Lineage (GTDB taxonomy): Bacteria > Pseudomonadota > Alphaproteobacteria > Rhizobiales > Beijerinckiaceae > Lichenihabitans. Next base: position 5,673 of record CAXTME010000075.1, on the reverse strand, counting down.
ACCACGACGCGACGCTCCCCAAGGACGCCCACAAGGTGGCCCATTTCTGCTCGATGTGCGGTCCGAAATTCTGCTCGATGCAGATCACCCAGGACCTGCGCCGCGAGGCCGAGGCCATGGCCGGCATGGAGGAGAAGTCGCGCGAGTTCCTCGATGGCGGCGGCAAGCTCTACGTCCCGGCCGCCGAGTAGCTCCGCCCAATGAAAAGGGCGGCCCGAGGCCGCCCTTTTGCCATACCGAGGAGCAGACCGTCAGGCCGCGACTTTCTTCTTGGCCGGCGCCTTCTTGACCGGTTTTTCCGCCGCCTTCGGCTCTTTGGGCTCCTTCAGATCTTTCTTGGCCTCTTTTTCTTCCTTGTCTTCGTCTTCGCTGCTTTCGATCTTGCCCTCGCCGGCAGCTGCATTGGCGGTCGCCTCCGCGACTTGGCTCAGCAGTTCGTCAGCCTTTTTTTCTTCCTGGAGCGTTTCGTCCAGCAGTTTCGAGGCATCCGCGAAGCCGAGTTGCTTCGCCCAAGTCTTAAGCATGCCATAGCGTGCGATTTCGTAGTGCTCCACCGCCTGGGCGCAGCCGATCAGTACGGCATCGCCGGCTTCGGTGTCACCGAAATCCTCGAGATCCTCCTCCATCTCGGTGGTGATCCCCTTCATGGCCTCGCAGGTCTTGGCACGGGCCGTCTTGCCGATGATCTCGAAGACCTGCTCCAGCCGTTCGACCTGATGGCTGCTTTCCTCGCGATGCTGCTCGAAGACTTTCTTCAGATCCGACGCCTTGGCGGCTTTCGCAGACTTGCCGAGCGCCCGGACCGATTGCTTCTCAGCGTAGTACACATCCTTCAGGGTTTCGTAGAACGCGTCGCTCAGAGTCTTATCCTTGGCCATAATGGGTTTCCTCACGCATTAGATCTACAGACGACATCGGGTGATCGCGGCATTCTACGGGCCGAGAGCGACAGCCCCGACGCTCGTCTCTCCTGAACGACTCAAATACGGAAGGTCAGTGGAAGTTCATCGCGGGCGGAACGAATCTTGGGCAAAAGAAGGCAAGATCCGGGGCTCGCTGTCTATGTCGCAGCCGTGGCGTCATACGTTCTTCAACGCGCCACCGTCGACCCGCAAGGTCGTTCCCGTGATGTAGGCGGCTTGCGGGCTCGCCAGAAAGACGGCCGCGGCTGCGAACTCGTCCGGTTCCCCGTAACGGCCAGCTGGAATCGTGGCCAGCGCTGTCTTCTCGACCTCGTCCATGCTCTTGCCGGTCCGCTCCGATGCTGCCTTGTCGAGCGCCGCGACGCGCGCCGTGGCGATCCGGCCGGGCAGGATCATGTTGACCGTCACGCCATCGCCCGCAACTTCCGTGGCCAAGGTCTTCGACCAGCCGAGCAGGGCCGAGCGCAGCGCGTTCGACAGCGCGAGGTTCGGGATAGGTGCCACGATCCCGGACGACGCCACCGTGATGATGCGTCCCCAGCCTCGCTCCCGCATGCCAGGCACCAAGGCCCCGGTCAGATTCACCAGCGACATCACCATGGCGTCGAACTGCGTCTGCCACTGCTCGGCGGTCGCCGCGAGCGCGGTCGTCGGCGGTGGGCCCCCGGAGTTGTTCACAAGAATATCGACGCCTCCGAACACGGCGAGGACCTGTTGGGCGACGGCTTGTCCCGCGTCGGGCGCCGCGAGATCGACGACGATCTTGGGATAAGCCGCGTCGTCCGGGAACTGCTCCTCGAGCTTTCCGGCCGAGCGGCTCGAAACGGCCACGCGGGCCCCCGCCTGTCCGAGCCCCCGCGCTATGGCGCCTCCAAGACCGCCGCTCGCCCCAAGCACGAGCGCGCGTTTTCCGGTGAGATCGATCTTCATGGCTCAGGGTCCTCGCAGTTCGTCGATGGGGGCGCGTCCTGGCCCGACCCACATCTAGGGTGGCGCACCGGGTTTCGACAATCACGGGGTCCTGTTCACCAGGCCGATCGCGTCGGATGGCGGTGTGGCCGGATGGAGACAGGCAAATCGTCACCACCTATCAGCGTCAAACCCCCTTGCACGATGAGGTTTGGCGTGTATCATGCAGTCATCGTCAACCAATTGGAAGGAGGTGATCGAGTGTCTCATTGTTTCAGGTCGTGTGAGGCTCTGGTCTTTTCTTCGGTGAAGGCCGCGTAACGAGTTTCAAGCCGCAACACGGCTGACAATGCTTTCGCCTCTTTGAGGTTTGATAGAGGCCGCGGGATCCTAACGGACTCCGCGGCTTTTTGTATTGATCCTATTGTCCCTGGAAGCTTCTTCCCGCCCGACCTATTGGTTGTCCTGTTCAGCGCTTCCGGCACGACGCTTCCGCGATATAGTGCTCCAGTTCCGCCGCACGGTGGGCCGCCGTGTGGCCCGCCAAGACGCAGGCACGGCCAGCAGCCCCGACGGCTTGCCGGTCGGCCTCGGTCATCGTGGTCAGGAGCGTCAGCACGGCCTCGCCGTCGTGTGCCACGAGGATGTCGCGACCGGGCCTGAAGATGGCGTCGAGCCCTTTCCAGGGATCCGAGATGATCGGCGTCGCGCAGGCCGCGGCCTCGAACAGGCGCACGCTGGGGCTCCATCCTGCCCGCACCATGTCGGCCCGCGTGACATTGAGGGTGAAGCGGCTGCAGCCGTAGAACTCGGCATGATCGGCCGGTCCGACGTGTTCGAAACGTTCGACATTGGCGGGCCAAGCGATCGATGAAGGGTACTGCGGGCCCGCCACGACGAAACGCAGGTGCGGCGCTCGCCGGGCCGGCTCGATCAGAAGTCGCTCCAGCGCCGGTTGGCGGTCGTCGCTGTAGGTCCCGAGATAGCTGAGGTCCCATCGCGATGGATCGTCGCGCAAACCGTAGCTGTCGGGGTCGACGCAGCAATGGAGCGCCCGCGGCCCCGGAGACCCGAAATCCTGCGCCAGCCGGTCGAGCATCGGGCCGCCCGTGAAGGAGAGGTAGAGGTCGTAGCCGGGGATCAGGTCGGGCGAGAGGTAATCGCAAACGCCGCGCTCGATCGCCGCCACGGTGACCGGCGTATCGATGTCGTAGAAGGCCGTCACGCCCCGCGCGTGTTGCTGCACGAAGCCACCCACGACTCCTCCCTCCGGCACATAGGACCCGACCACGACGGCACGAGCCCCGGCGATCTCGTCTCGAAAGCGTTCGAGACCTGCGAGATCGTCGTAGAACTCGAGGCGGCAGAACGCGGGGTCGACGAGATCGCGGGCCGGGCCCCGATACCAGGGGACATCCCGTTCGAGGAACAGGATGTCGTGGCCGCGAGCCGCATAGGCCTTCAGCAACGACCTGTATGTTGTCGCGTGTCCGTTCCCCCAGGCGGATGACAGGCTCAAGCCCAGGACGACGAGATCGCGGCTCACGCGCCCGCCCGTTGCGAACGCTCCGCGCGATGGCGCTTCAGCAAGGCGTCGACCTCGGCGCCGCGCCGCTCGTAGGTGTGGTGGCGCAGGATACGGAGACGCGCCGCCTCGCCTATCCTGCGGGCGCGTTCGGGTGTCAAAGCCGCCACATGCGCCGCGACGTCGGCCCCGTCGCGCGCCACCAGCACTTCCTCGCCCTCTTGCAGGAAGAGGTCGAGCCCCACCCAGGCGTCGGTGATCAGGCAGGCTCCGGCGCCCGCCGCCTCGAAGACGCGTGTCGCCGGCGAATAGCCCACGGCCGCCATCGAGTCCCGCGCGATGTTCAGCACCGCCTGCGACGACGTGTTGAACGCATTGTGCTGGCGCGTGTAGACGTGGCCGATGTGGCGCACGTTGCCCGGCATGTCCTTGGTCTCCCAACCGTTGCCCCCGATCAGGAAGCTGCGGTTCGGTAACCGGGCCGCGGCATCGAGGAAGAACCGCTCGACCCGCGCTTCACGGTCCGGGAGGCGGTTGCCGAGGAACGACAGGTCGGCCTCGAACGCCGGCTCGGCCGGCACGGGGTGATGCGTCGTGGGGTCGAGGGCATTGTAGATCGGCACGCAGCGGCGCGCACCGAACCCCTCATAGGCCGCAACGACCGGCGGCCCGCCACCGTAGGTGAAGACGAAGTCGAGTCCCGGGAGGGCGCTGTGGAGCGCATGGTCGCGGTCCTGCCGGAGCTCCGCCAGGGTGGCGGGCGCATCGACGTCCCAGAAGATGCGGATCGCATCGGGCCGGGCGTGGCGCATCACGCCCTCGACCAGCACGTCGTCGTAGACCCCGACGCCGCTCGCCTTGACCACGACGTCGGCGTGCCCGGCCTCCACCATCGCCCTGGCGACCCCCTCGTCGGTCGCCGGGTAGACCACGACCTCGGCCCAGTCGGGCGGGTCGATGTCGCGGTGCTGCTGCCGGTCGAAGGCGTCGGGCTCGTAGAAGGTCGTGCGGTAGCCGCGGACATGGAGGTCCCGGATCATGCCGCGATAGTAGGTGGCGGCGCCGTTCCAATAGGAGGACAGCAGGCTCGAGCCGTAGAAGGCGATCTTCATCGTGGCACTGTCGGGAGAGGTGTTGCGGTGGCCGGCGCCTGCACTGTCGCCAGGATCGCCAGCAGCTCGTCGACACGATGTGCGCAGGTATGACGGGCCTCGATGGTGGCGAGCCCCTGGGACACGAGTGCGGCCCGCCGCACCGGGTCGGCCTGCAGCGCCGCCAACTGCTGTTGCATCTCACCGCCGCTGCGACACATGACGAAGTCCTGCCCCGGGGTGAACAGGTGCTCGCAATCGTCCCAAGGCGCCGACAGCAACGGGATGCCGCAGGCCAGGGCCTCGAAGACCCGGATGGTCGGAATGCCGGGGAGCAGTTCCACGTAGTAGCGCCGCGGCACGTGAACGGTCGCCATGTGGCTCGCGAAAATCTCCGGCGCGGCCGCGTTGGGCAGCCAACCGCGGTAGTGGGCCGCGTAGCGGTCGAGCGTCGCGCGCGCCTCGTCGGGATAGCGCACGCCGTAGATGTCGAGCGCCAAGCCGGCCCGCCGGGCGGGGGCGAACAGGAAATGCTCCAGTTCGGCGCTGCGTTCGCCATCGCCCCAATTGCCGATCCAAACGAGCCCTTGCCGCTCCTGTTCGGCCGCGGGCGGACGGAACACATGGGTATCGGCGGCTTCGTGCCAGACGAAGACCCGTTGCCCCCACCCCCAACGCCGGTAGACGTCGGCCAGGGTCTCACCGAACGCCAGGACCCCGTCGTAGCCATCGAGGTCGAAGGCCCGCACGGCGTCCGGATCGCTCACCGCACGATGATGGGTGTCGTGGAACAACAGAATGAAGCGCCCGCCGGCTTTGCGGGCTCTCCCGAGAGCCGCCACGAGGGCCGGTTCGTTCCACTCGTGCACGATGACGAGGTCGGACTCGGCGCAGGCCGCGGCGGCTTCGAAAGCCGCCCCGTAGCTATGCGACGAAAGATGCGGGTAGTGTTGGCGGAAGGCGTCGAGCCCGGCCTCCCCGGCGTCGCTCAGGAGGTTGTCCAGGCTCCAGGCGCCCACCGGCTCGTAGCTCGAAACCGCGTGGCCGCGGCGGACCAACTCGCTCAGGACGCCGCGCAGGAAGTGCGCGTTGCCGTGGTTCCAGCAGGAGAGCAGAGAATGCGTGAAATAGGAGATTCTCATGCGCTCGCGGACGGTCCTGTCTTGCTGCTGCCGGCCCGCTCGCCCTGCGCTTTCGACAGCCGCTCCTTGGCGGCGCGTGCCGT
>CAXTME010000074.1:20334-23512 GCA_964245215.1 uncultured Lichenihabitans sp. | reverse complement strand
GCCGTGGTCCGGCTGCATCTCCGCGACGAGATCCGCCGCATCCAGCAAAGCATCAGGACGACCGCGCTCCTCGTGACGCACGACCAGTCCGAGGCGCTGGCCGTGGCCGACCGCGTCGTCGTGATGCGCGAGGGCCGCATCGAGCAGGTCGCGACGCCGGCCGAACTCTACGAGACGCCGACGACCGAGTTCAGCGCCGCCTTCATCGGCAACCGCAACACGCTCGACCTGCCGATCCGCGACGGCCGCATCCGCCTCTGCGGCACCACGGTGCCGGCCAAGGCCGTGACGACGCCGCGCGCGCTCGTCTTCCTGCGGCCCGAAGACGTGCGCCTGTGCGGCGAGGGCGCCGGTGCGCCGGCTCGGATCGAGAATCGCATTTTCCAGGGATCGACGACGCGCTTCTATCTCGCGCTCGAGACCGAGGACGGGCCGCTTCATCTCAAGGCCGACTGGCCGAGCCGCGATACGGCCGAGATCGGGATGGGCGACCGGGTCCGCATCAGCGTCGATCCCCGCGACGCGCATGTTTTCCCGGCCTGAACCTCTAAGGCCATGGTCGACCCGCGCCCCAATATCCTGCTCGTGACGGTCGACCAATGGCGCGGCGACCTGCTCGGGAAACGGGGTCATGCCTTCGCCCGCACGCCGAACCTCGATGCTTTGGCGCTCGAGGCGACGCATTTCTCGCAGCATTATTGCCAGGCCTATCCGTGCGGTCCGGCGCGTGCGGGGCTCGTGACCGGGCTCTATGCCCATAAGCATCGATCGGTCGGCAACGGGGTGCCGCTCGATGCGCGGCATCCAACCTTGTTCGCGGAACTTCGCCGGGCTGGCTACCGGCCGACCCTCTTCGGCTACACCGACACGACACTCGACCCGCGCGGCAAGCCGCCCCTCGACCCCGACAACGGCGACTACGAGAACGTCTGCCCCGGCATGGCGGTCGACACGCTGCTGACCGAGCGGGCCACGCCCTGGCTGGCCCATCTCAAGGCCAAGGGCCTGCGGATCGACGATCCCGACGCGGGCCGCGACGGCATCTTCCGGAGGCGCGGGTTCGGCGCGCCTGCCGTCTTCGCGGCGGAGGACAGCGAGACGGCTTTCCTGACCGACCGGTTCCTGGCTTGGCTGGCGGTCGCCGGCGCGGCGCCGTTCTGCGCCCACCTGTCGTTCATCGCGCCGCACCCGCCCTTCGCGGCAGCCGCGCCCTTCGCGGACGCGATCTCGCCCGAGGAGGTCTCGATGCCGCTGCGCGGCGCCTCGCCCGAGATCGAGTCCGCGCAGCATCCTCTCGCGGCCGCGATCATCGCCGGCCTGGACACACGGCACTTCGCGCCCGGCCTCGAGGGACTGGCCCGTGACCAGGACGAGGCCACGGTGCGCAAGGTGCGGGCCATCTATGCCGGGCTCGCCATGGAGGTCGACCACCATCTCGGGCGGGTCTTCGCTGCCCTTCGTGAGAGCGGCCGGTGGAACAGCACCGTCGTCGTGTTCACGGCCGACCACGGCGAACAGCTCTTCGATCATTGGATGCTCGGCAAGACCGGCTATTACGACCAGTCGGCCCATATTCCGCTCATCATCCGCGATCCGCGTCCCGCCGCGAACGCCGGCCGGGGGAGCAGCGTGCGGGCCTTCACCGAATCGATCGACGTCATGCCGACCCTGTTGGGGCTCGCGGGACTCGATGTGCCGCCGAACTGCGACGGCGCGAGCCTGCTGCCCTTCTGCACCGGACGCGCCCCGGCCCAGTGGCGCGACGAGGCGCATTGGAGCTTGGACTTCCGCGACATTCGCTCGAAGCGCTTCGAGCGCCTCTTCGGCCTTCCGTCGGACTGGTGCAATCTCCAGGTGGTCCGCACGGAGAAGCTCAAATATGTGCATTTCGCCGGCCAGCCGCCGGTCCTGTTCGACCTCGGCGAGGATCCCGACGAACTCGTCAACCGGGCCGACGACCCCGCGGCCCGCAACCTGCGGCTCGAGGGGCTCGACCGCATGATGACGTGGCGGCAGCGACACGAGGACCGCGCCTTGACCCGCTTCCTGTCCCGCGACGGCCAGTTCACCGAGGAACCGGCGTGACCGCACGGACCTACGATCTCGCTGTCGTCGGGGCCGGCATCTGCGGCCTCGCCCATGCCCTCGCGGCGGCGCGGCGCGGCAAGCGCGTCGTCGTGATCGACCGCGACGCCCAGGCCAACGGCGCCTCGATCCGCAACTTCGGCTTCATCACGGTCACGGGCCAGCAGGCGGGCGCGTGCTGGCGGCGGGCCATGCGGTCGCGGGACATCTGGCTCGAAGTCGCGCCCAGGGCCGGCATCGCGGTCCTGCAGCACGGGCTCCTGACCGTGGCAAGACGTCCGGAGGCCCGCGCCGTCCTCGAGGAGTTCTGCGGAACCGACATGGGCCGGGACTGCCGCGTCCTCGAGCCGGCCGAGATCGCCGACCGTTACGCGGGGTTGAGGGCAGGGGCCTTCGCCGGCGCGCTGCATTCGCCGCACGAGATCCGGGTCGAGTCGCGCGACGCGATCCCGCGCCTCGCCGCTTATCTCGAAGAACGGCACGGCGTGACCTTCCTGCGCGATACGGCGGTCCGCACGGCGTCGCCGCCCCGGCTCGAAACGAGCCGCGGTCCGGTCGAGGCCGCAGCCGTCGTGGTCTGCCCGGGCGACGACTTCCGCAGCCTCCATGCCGACCGGATCGCCGCCTACGGGCTCGTGCGATGCAAGCTCCACATGATGCGGGTCCGGCCGGAGCGCTTCGACGATCGTCTTCCGCCGGTCATGTCCGATCTCGGCCTCGTCCGCTATCTCGGCTACGCCGAGCAGCCGGCTGCTGCGGCCCTGAAGGCGCGGCTGCTCGACGAGCAGGGCGAGCACCTCACGCATGGCATCCACCTGATCGTGGTTCGATCGGCCGACGGCTCGCTGGTGGTGGGCGACAGCCACCATTACGCCGACACGCCCGATCCTTTCGCGCCGACCGGCGTGGACGACCTCATTCTCGACGAGTATGCCCGCGTGTTCGACGGCCCGATGCCGGACGTCGTCGAACACTGGACCGGCACCTATGCTTCGGCGGTCGACCGGCTGATGCTGGTCGACCGCCCGTCCGACGCCTTGCGCATCGTGATCATCACGAGCGGCACGGGCGCCAGCACCTCCTTCGCGATCGG
>CAXTME010000074.1:18223-20234 GCA_964245215.1 uncultured Lichenihabitans sp. | reverse complement strand
ACGGAAAGAGCCGCATCATGAAACACGTCAAGGCCGTGATCTTCGACTGGGCCGGCACCGTGGTGGACTACGGCTCGCTGGCCCCGATGGGCGCTTTCGTCGAGACGTTCGGGGAGTTCGGCGTCGAGATCTCGATCGACGAGGCGCGTGGCCCGATGGGGATGGCGAAGCGGCCCCATATCGCGGCCCTGATGGCGCTGCCGCGCGTCGCCGCAGCCTGGGCGGACCGGCACGGTGCGCCGCCCGGCGAACGCGACATCGACGCCGTCTACGAGGTCTTCGTCCCGAAGAACACCGCCGTGGCGGCGCGGTTCTCGACCGTGATCCCCGGGGTCGCCGACGTAGTGACGGCCCTGAGGGAAGGTGGCGCCAAGATCGGGTCGACCACCGGCTACACGCGCTCGATCATGGCCGAGATCACGCCCGGCGCCGCGGCGCACGGCTTCGCGCCCGACAGCCTCGTCTGCACCGGCGATACGGCGGAAGGCCGCCCGACCCCCTACATGATCTACAAGACCCTGCTCGATCTCGAAGTCTGGCCCGCCTGGAGCGCCATCAAGGTCGACGACACGGAGGTGGGGATCGCGGAGGGCTTGAATGCGGGCACCTGGACGGTCGGCGTGGCGGTCAGCGGCAATGTCTTCGGCCTGTCGCGACCCGACACCGAGGCCTTGTCGCCGGAGGAGTTCGCCACGCGTCGGTCGGCCGCGTCGTCCAAGCTGACACGCGCGGGCGCGCATTACGTGATCGACAGTGTCGCCGACCTCATGCCCGTCGTGGCCGCGATCGAAGGGCGGCTTGAGCGCGGCGAACGGCCGTGATGCCGACCCGGCCGTCTCTCGACGACCCGACCGTCAGCGAGGGCGACAGTAATCTTTCGCCGCTGCGCGCCGCTTGGCGGGCAGAGCTCGGCGCCGAGACGCGCGACCTTCTCGACGCCGACGAGCGCTACTTCCTGCACCAGTCCCTGTCGACGCCGTGTCTCGATGTCATCGAGCGGGCCGAGGGCGCCACGCTCATCGATGTCGAGGGGCGCCGCATCCTCGATTTCCACGGCAACAGCGTCCACCAGCTCGGCCACGGCCACCCGCGCGTCGTCGCGGCCATCAAGGCCGAGATCGACCGTCTGCCCTTCAGCCCGCGCCGCTACACCAACCGCACCGCCATCGCGCTGGCCGAACGGCTCGGCCAAGCGGCACCGGGCAACCTTGCCAAAGTGCTGTTCGCGCCGAGCGGGGCCGCCGCCATCGGCATGGCGCTGAAGCTCGCGCGCTACGCGACGGGCCGGCACAAGACGCTGTCGATGTGGGATTCCTTCCACGGCGCCAACCTCGACACGATCGGGGTCGGCGGGGAGGCCCTGTTCCGGCGCGATCTCGGGCCGATGATGCCGGGCGGCGAACATCTGCCGCCGTTGCATCTCGCGGCGCGTTTCTTCGGCGAGGACCGGCCCTTCGAGCGCTTCGCCGACTTCATCGACTATACGCTGGCCGTGCAGGGCGATGTCTCGGCGCTGGTGGCCGAGCCGATGCGCTGGACCACCGTCGAGCCGCCGCCGCCGGGCTTCTGGCCGCGGGTACGCGACAGCTGCACGCGTCACGGCACGCTCCTGATCTTCGACGAGATCCCGAGCGGCTTCGCGCGGACCGGCACGATGTTCGCGTGCGAACAGGCCGGCGCCGTCCCGGACATCCTGGTTCTCGGCAAGGGGCTCGGCGGCGGCATCATGCCCATGGCGGCGATCGTGGCCGACCCTCGGCTCGATTGCGTGCCGCAAGCGGCCCTCGGCCATTACACGCATGAGAAGAGCCCGGTCGGCGCGGCTGCGGGTCTGGCGGTGCTCGACGTCATCCGCGACGAGGGGCTGATCGAGCGAGCCCAAGCCCTCGGGGCGCGCGGGCTCGTGGCGCTGGAGGCAATGCAGCGACGGCACCCGGCCGTGCGGGCGGTGCGCGGCGTCGGCGCCTTCTTCGGCGTCGAGATCGGCGGCGGCAGTGTAGCGGAGGCCGAA
>CAXTME010000074.1:0-18123 GCA_964245215.1 uncultured Lichenihabitans sp. | reverse complement strand
CGTCGGCGCCTTCTTCGGCGTCGAGATCGGCGGCGGCAGTGTAGCGGAGGCCGAAACGCGGGCCGACCACCTGGTCTATGCCTGCTTGCACGGTGGGCTCAGTTTCAAAGTGGGCGGCGGCACGGTCCTGACGCTCTGCCCGCCCTTGACTATTACCGACGCGGAGTTCGACGACGCGATGAGGATCCTGGATCGGGCTTTGGCGGACCTCTAGCGTGTGTCAGATCGTAGCTGCAGCAGGATAGCCGACGATCTCCACCGGTTTCTCGAATCCTCTGAGCGCGTGCTTGCCGAATGCACGGCAACGAACCTCTGCGGCATCGGTGAAGTCGGCCGTCATGAGCAGCGACGCGCCGAGATCCTTGGCAAGCGCTTGAAGCCGGGCGGCCCGGTTCACGGGGGTGCCGATGATCGTGAACGAGAAGCGGCCCGCCGAACCGATGTTGCCGTGCACGACTTCGCCGACATCGATGCCGATGCGTGCGCGCAACGGCTCGGAGTCCGAACTCCGCGTCCCGCTCAGGACCCGGAGTGCCTCGAGACCATCGAGCGCGGCCCTGACGGCGGTCGCGCACAGGGACCGCTCGCTCTCCGGGTCGGGGATCGGAAAGAACATGACGACGGCGTCTCCGACATAACCCGCCACCTGTCCGCCGGCGACCGACACCGGTCGCGTCACCGTCTCGAAGAAGGTGTTCAGATGGTCGATGAGGCGGTAGGCCTCCAGCCTTTCCGTCATGGACGTGAAGCCGAGCATGTCACAGTAGATGACGATGGCCCTGATCTTCGCGACTTCTCCCAGGCCCACACGCCCCTCGAGCATTGCCGTCGCTGCGTCCCGTCCGAGATAGGTTCGTAGGAGGACGCGGGCCGCGGCCGCGTTCAAGCGTGCGCCGAGCGCCAGGGCGAAAAGGGGCGTCACGCGCGTCAGAACGTCGATCTGCCCGGCGGCGAACCCGCCCGGCCGCTCCGTGGCGAACAGGCTCATCACGTCGTCGAAGAAGCCGAGCGTCACCTCAGGCGCGAGGTGGTTCACGAACGCAATGGCGTCCGTCGCCCCTTCCCGTTTGACGCGAGCGAACCGATGGTCTTCGGCTTCGAGCCGAAGCGTCTCCAAGTCTTCGCGCAACATGCTCTGGAAGAGCTCGACCGAATGGATCCCGCTTTCGGGGGTATCGCCGTCGCGGCGCCAGCGGATGAAGTGGTTGGACCGTTCGGGATCGACGGCATCGCAGGCGACCTCGACCGTGCAGATGTCGAGGCCGGCGGCGTTCAAACCCGCAGCCAGCACGGCCACGAGGTCGGCGTCGCCGACCCCTCGCAAGGCGGCGTCCACGAGGTCACGGCCGACCTTCCACAAGGCGGATTCCATGCCGACACCGGGAAGATCCTTGGTGAAGGCAGTGTCTCCGGACGTCATCATCGACGTCAGCCGAGTCTCATCGACAGCTCGACGTCTTCGGCGAACGGGACCGACATATAGCCCTTCGAGAACGAGCGCACGCCCGCCATGTACTCCGGGCTGTAATGGGCGTCGTCGGCGACGATGAGCGCGCCTGGTCCGAGCCGGCTCTCGACCAGGCCGAGGACTTCCGGGTAGAGCGCCTTCGCGCCGTCGAGCAGAAGCAGGTCGATCGTGTCGGGAAGGTCGACCTTCAGCGTCTGCAGAGCGTCTCCCTCTCGGATCTCCACAAGGTCGATGAGACCGCCAGCCGTCAGGTTGTCCCGAGCCCGCGCGACCTTGGAAGGCTCGAACTCGCTGGTAATCAGGCGACCGCCGCCGTTGTCTCGGAGAGCCGCGGCGAGATACAGGGTCGAGATGCCGAACGAGGTGCCGAACTCGACGATCGTCCGGGCGCGGCAGCTCCGCGCCAGCATGTAAAGCAGGGTGCCGGTCTCCCGCGAGACCGCGAGTGGGGCATCTTTCAGGGTGCCATAGAACTGAAGGTAGTCGGTTTTGCTCCGCATCAGGCGTCCACGCTCGTCTTCGCCGAGCGCCATCAGGGCAGGGTTCGCCAGCGGTGATGACGCGGCGGCGGCTTCGAACAGGCGTTCGAGAAGGGGAGCAAGCGGAGCGGTGTCGAGCGTCGTCATGGGGTTCTCCGGGCGAAGGTGAGCTTTCTTGTGCCGGACAGAAAATACGACTAAACCATCGCATTCGCTATTCGCGTTCCGTGACACCCATGACCGATCGTCGGAAATCGCAGATCTTCTCACGAAAACAACCGCAACAAGTGCGGTCGGCGGACCTCGTCGCCGCGATCCTGGACGCCGCGGCTCAGGTTTTAGCGAAGGAGGGCGCGCAACGGTTCACCACGGCGCGGGTGGCCGAAAAGGCTGGCGTCAGCGTCGGATCGCTTTACCAATATTTCCCGAACAAGGTCGCGATCCTGTTCCGGCTGCAGGTCGACGAATGGCGGCAGACGACCGAGTTGCTGCGCCGTATCCTCGATGATCGCCAGACAAAGCCGCTCGACCGGTTGCGCACCCTGGTTCATGCGTTCCTTCGCTCCGAGTGCGACGAAGCCGAAATGCGCGTGGCGCTCGATGACGCGGCCCCGCTCTACCGTGACGCGCCGGAAGCCCAGGACGCGCGGGCGTCGGGCGACCGCACCATGGACACCTTCATGCGGGAGGTGCTGCCCGAGGCTCCCGAGGCGCTGCGTCGCCTCGCCGGCAACCTGATCACGACGACGCTCAGCGCCGGGGGAAAGCACTTTTCGGAAACTCCCCGCACCCCGGAAGACGTCGCGGCCTACGCCGACGCAATGGCCGACATGTTTTGCGCCTACCTCAAGGGCATCGATGAACGCCGGTAGGCGCGGTCGTCCTCCGGGGCGGAGCGGCCCGACGTCCGATGCCGGCCTGCTCGACCGCAATGGTCGTGTTCGTCATTGCGAGACTGAACGCCGAAGCAACCCAGCGGGCGACTCAGGATAGAGCTGGGGTCCTGCCTCGCTCCATTCGTGGTGCGCTCGCGATGAGGTTTGCTCGATTGGCTCCCGTAGCCGGCCGACACACCATGCAGGCGCGCTAATCAGCTTCAACCAGCCCCAGCACGCGCGCCACGATGCCGAGATAGCCGCGGGCGTCCCAGGCCGAACGGCCGATGAAGAGTCCGTCGATGCCCGTCTCGGCCGCCAAGGCCCGGCAATTGCCCGGGTTGACGCTGCCGCCGTAAAGAACGCGCAGGTCGTGGCCCGTGGCGTCGCGCAGGACGTCTTTGATGCGCATGTGCTGGTCGTTGGCGAACCCCGGTTCGGCCGGCGTTCCGTGTTCGCCGATCGACCAGACGGGCTCATAGGCGAACACCACCCCGGCGGCGGCCTCGGGCGTGATCTTGGACACGGCGGCCCTCACTTGCGCGGCCAGCACCTCGGCCGTGCGCTTGGCCTCGTATTCCTCCCGCGTATCGCCGACGCAGACCAGCGGGATCAGGCCATGATGCAGGGCCGCGGCGGTCTTCAGGGCCACCGTCTCGTCGGTCTCGCCGAAATGCGTGCGGCGCTCGCTGTGCCCGAGTTCGACCAGTGTCGCGCCGGCATCGAGAACCATCGTGGCGGAGATCTCGCCCGTCCAGGCTCCCGCGTCGGCCCAATGCATGTTCTGAACCCCGACCGTCACGGCCGTGCCGGCCAGGGCAACCGCCGTCTCGGTCACTGCCGTGAAAGGCGGAATGACGAAGAGCCTGACGGCGTCGCTCCTCGCGAGATCCGACTGCGCCAGGACTTGCGCGTAGTCCCGAGCCTCGGCCCGGAGCTTGTTCATCTTCCAGCTCGTCCCGATCCAGGGAATGCTCGCGGTCATCTCGGTCCTCTTGATGGGGGTCAGGCGGACCGTGCCAGTTGCCCCGAACTTCGGCAAGGACGGTGGACGGGTCAAAAATACCGGTCGTGGGGTTGAAAATTTTTACAGCATTGCGGATTTGTTACGAGAGGCGCGACGCCCGATACGGCGCTACGATGTCCCAGGGAGGTCTCGAACATGAAACTCGCCATTGGAGCCGACAGTGCCGGCAAGCCGCTTCTCGACGTCATCGCCAAGCATCTGGCCAGCAAGGGCGTCGCGTACACCGACATGTCGGCCGAAGCCGGCAGCCCCCCCGAATATTATGCACAGACGGCCGAGCGCGTGAGCCTCGCCATCGCCAAGCATGACTACGAGCGCGGAATCCTGTTCTGCGGTACCGGCATCGGGGTCTGCATCTCGGCCAACAAGGTCCCCGGTATCCGGGCCGCGCTGACCCACGACACCTATTCGGCCGAGCGAGCCTCGAAGAGCAACAACGCCCAGATCATCACCATGGGCGCTCGCGTGGTCGGTCCGGAACTGGCCAAGGCGGTGGTCGACACCTGGCTGGCATCCGATTTCGACGCCAAGGGCAGCTCCGCCGGCAATGTCCACGCCATCGACGCTCTCGACGAGAAGTACTCGGCTGCGGTCTGAGCGCGTCAGGGACCGGCTTGCGAAGTGCTACCCGTCAGCCGAAAGACCGACAGGTAGCGCATGCCCACGAGGGCCATAACCAGGGTGAACCACATCGGGTCGCCGCGCGCGAACAAAATGCTCTCGAACGAGCAGTTGGCGATCGTAAAGGCCCAGATTCGCAGGAAAAGATTGGTCAGGGCCGGATCGGCTCCGTTCCTGGCACATCGGTCGAGATCCTTGAGCGGGAGAACGAGCGTGGTGAACAGGGCGAGAAGCGCGCCCGGAATGCCGGTCGTGACGGCGAGGTTCAGCACGGCGTTGTGGGCGTGGTCGGCCGCGGCGCCGCCGTCCTTGACCATCGACGTCGCGTACATGAGCTCGTCGGTGAGCCAGAACGCACCATAGCCGAAACCGGAGACCGGTCGCTTCGGGATCCAATCGAGCGCGACCTGCCAGATCTCCGTCCGACCCGTGAAGGTCGGGTCGGAGAACAAGCGTTCGGTCATGGCCGCGATGTCGGGCGAGAACAACTGGCCGATGCTGAACATGTTCAGCACGATCAGGGCCAGGAAGAATGCAGCGAGCCGGCCTCGAAACGCCCAGGAACTCGGCGATGTCCAGGCGAAGAGCAGGGTCAATGGCAGAAATCCGGCGGCCGTCTTGGCTTCCGAAAAGATCAGGAACACGCCGGCAGCCGAGACGATCCCCCATCCGAGCCAAGGGTTTCGGACCCGGGCCACGAAGAGGCCGATGAACACGAAGATGCCCATCATCTCGCCTGCGACGTTCTTGTGGATGAACACGCCGCGCCAGTTGCCGGCCAGCCTCGGCTCTACGAGATCGGTCGCCTGGTGGATCGCAAGCTGTGGCAGCACCGCGACACCGGCATAACACAAGACCAACGCCGAGGCCGTGACGCCCGCCAGGAGATCGCAGAACCGCTCTCGGTTGGCGGGAAGCAGGGGAGCGGCCGCGCCGAGCAGGATGACGAAGATCAGGAACGTCAGGCGGCGCGCCGAAAGATCCGGGTGCTGCGAGGTCGCGACCGAAACCAGCAGCCATAGCAGCATCACGGCGTAGCTTGGACGTAGCAGTGGCCCGAGCAGCCCTCGGTCCCGGATGAGGACGACGGCCGCGCAACCACCGAGCACCACATAGGCGGCTTGATTGTAGATATCGGCCGTATCGCCGTTCTCGACCCATCGGGCGTCGGAGAGGCTTGCGAAGGGCGTGACCGAGATCCAGGCCAGCAGAAGTGTCGCGACGAACAGCAGGCTTCGCGCCGTCGTCGCCGAAAGGCCCGCGGTCCCGCTCGCGAACTCCGCCGGGACGAGATCCGGGAGGAGCCGCGGCGCCGGGGTCCGGTGACCGCTCACGGACACGCCGAACGTCTCGGTCGAGCGCGTTTCACGGGAGTGGACCCCGCAACGGCCAGCCGGCCTCCCCCATCGCGTGTTGTTGGCCAGGGTGCCTGAGATAGTCCTGGACGAGACGGCCGTATTCGTTCGGCGTGCTCCAGTCCGGTTCGAGCATGGCCGGGGCTGCGCCAGGGCTCCAGCACCAGGCCGTCGAGTGCAGATCGAGGCGGTCGAGGACGTCGCGGATGAAGGGCACCCCGAAATCAACGGGCGTTCCGCGAAGTCCAGGGTCGCAGGTCGGGCAGAATCCCCATTCTGTGACCACGATCGGGCTCATGCTGCTCAACCCGTCAATCCCGGACGCCCAATCACCGTTCGGTGAACGTCGCGCTTCCTGCGGGTAGCAGTGCCAGGCATAGGCGAGCCGGTGGTCGTCGATCCTGTCGTGTTTGACGCCCGTCAGGTCGTGAGCCCATCGTTCGCCCGAGACCAGCACCACCGCGTCGCTGTAACGCCGGATGACCTCGATGAGGCGCGCCCAGGTTGCCTTCAGCAGCGGCCAATGCTGTCCGCTGTCGACCCAGAGTTTGGGATCGACCACGGGTTCGTTCCAGAGTTCGAAGATGACGCCGCGATCATGGCCGAAACTGCGGGCTGCCTCCGTCCAGAACGACAGGGCGAGATCCAGACTGGAATCGTACGTGTCGGGCGCGAAGCCCCAGGCCGGGTCGGGGCGTTCGGTGTAGCGGTCCGGGAACCCGATGGCATGCCAATCCAAGATCACGAAGAGCGACGCGGCGCGCGCTGCCGCGATGTCTCGGCCGAGCCGCTCGATGGCGGCCTTCCCGTCGTGCCGCCAATGGGTCGGGTGGAGGCTGAGCCGCACGACATTCGCACGCCAAACATCGTGGATCGTGGCAAAGTCGGAGGTCGAGCCATCGCGGTCCTTGCGCACGTAGTAGGGGTCGCCGACCGCGACGCCCTTGAGGCGGATCGGCCGACCGTCCCAATGCAGAGCCGAGCCCAGAGTCTCGAAGCGGGCCGGGACTGCAGCACGAGCGCGGGCAGCCGCGCTGTCCGGCAAGAGCTGCAGGGACAACGCTCCCGCCAAACCGCCGGTCACGACATCCCTGCGACTAAAGCTTCCACCGATACGCGTCGTCATGCGCCGGCCTCGATCGGATATTCGGCGACCGGCATCGCGCGCCGCCCGCCAAGCGCTGGCAGCAACACGAGACCGGCCGCCGCCGTCGCTCCGAGAAGGCCCGCGAAGAACAGAATAATCGTAGGGCTCGGCGGCCAAGTCTTTTCGGGCAGGGTCGCCTCCGAAATGACCCGGACGTTGGCGGCGTTCATCCGCTCCTGCTCGCTCGTCTCGCGCGAGCGGATCAGGAAGGCCTGGTAGACCACGCGGCTCGCGTCCACGTCGCGCTCGAGTTCCCGCAAATGCACCAAGGATTGGTTGGTGGCGTAGTTCGTGCCCTTCTGGGTGTCGAAGTTTCTCGTCAGTGCGCGTTGGTCGGCCAAAGCCCGGTCGTAATCGCCTTTGGCCGACCGCGCGAGCCGCTCGAGTTCCGCGCCGATGACCTGGCGCATGCGACGCTCTTCGGCCCGGATGTCGACGACGGAGGGGTGTCGATCACCGAGTTGCGCGGTCAGTTCGGCTTCCCGCCGGACGACGTCGGCATATTGCAGGCGAAGCCCGGCGATGGTCGGAGACTGGACGGCCTCGGCGATCGCACCCGGGTCGGCACCGCTGGTACGCAGATGGTCGATCTGGTCGTAGCGGGCCTTGGCGGAATCGGTCCGCGCACGCGCCGCGACGACTTGACTGCTGACCCCCCCGAGTTGCTGATCGGAAACCAGCGAGCCGCCTCCGGTGTCGGCGATGTTGTTGGCGGCCTTATACGTTTCGACCCGGTCCTCCGCGTCGTGCACCCGCTGCTTCAGCTCTTCGAGGCGAGACGACAACTCTCCGGTGGCGTGCTGCGCCGCGGCGGTGCGGGCCGAGGCCTGCGCCTGGAGATAGGACGCGACGACGGCATTGGCGATCGCGACCGATTTTTGCGGATCGTTCGTCGTGACCGACAGGTCGACCACGTAAGTCCGCTCCTCGCGTCGCGCGCTGACCCGCTTGGCCAGGGTCCTATAGGCTTCGAGCGCCGGAGCGTTCTCGGAGACTTGACGGCTGACGCCGAACGCCAACCCGAGGTCGGAGAACAGATCCGTCAGCAATGAGCGGGGCCGCGTGAATTCGTGATCCTGGTCGAGGTGCAACGCGAGCACGACGTCGCGCAGGACCTTCTCGGAAACGAGCACGCGGCTTTGGCTCTCCACCTCGGCGAGGTTGGCATCGTTCGGCGCGTTCGACGAGGTGACGCTGTTCTCGACGACGCGCAGATCCGTCGGATTGATGAGCAGTTGGGATTCGGCGGTGTAGCGCGGCGTCGCGAAGACGAAGAACAGGCTGCCGGCAACGAGGCCGACGAGAAGCCCGACAAGGATCCAGGCCCAGCTGCTGCGCAGGAGGTCTACGAGGTCGGAGCGCTGCGGCGCGATGACGGTCTCGGCCGGTGATGCCGAGACGGGGCCTCGGCCCTGAACGGCGCTCCGCGCCGGCAGACCGACGCCGTCCACCAACGGCTTCTGGAACATGATACGCCCTTGACACTCGCCAGCGCCGCCGCCGTCTCTGACCCAAGCGTGACCCGTCGACACGAGTAGATCCTGATAGGTCGGCGGCACCCAAACGATCGATAGGAAAGACGAGCCCCCGGTTCGCTAAGGTCCCTGCAGTCTGCTTCTTCTGCGTCCCCTTCGATCCATGCGGCTTATTCGGACATTACCACGGGACGAGTTAATGGATTCGCCGCGCCATTTGCGTCGAGACTGAAGGATGAGGAGACTTGGAGCGGCATCGCCGATGCGCCTGACATCGCGCTGCGATACGTCTTCGCGTCAAGCCGAAGCCGGTGTTGCAGATGGCGCAAGCGCTCTCGCATAAAGCGCGGCCTTCGGCGCCGCTTCCCCGGGCTCCAGGATCGCGCAGTAGTCGTCGATCATGCGGTCGATCGCATAGCGCTCCGCGACGGCAGCGCCGCGGGATGCATCGTGCCCCACCCGTGATACCC
Source organism: uncultured Lichenihabitans sp. (assembly GCA_964245215.1). Taxonomy (GTDB): domain Bacteria; phylum Pseudomonadota; class Alphaproteobacteria; order Rhizobiales; family Beijerinckiaceae; genus Lichenihabitans. The sequence continues at coordinate 9,206 of CAXTME010000074.1, read as the reverse complement.
CGATCATCGATCCGATGGCTTCGATCCAGGTCGCGACGTCATGAGGGCGCGCGAGGCGGACCGCTGTAGCGCCGGCCAGGACTTCCCTTAGTACGGGGAGGTCGGCTGCAACGATCGGCAAGCCCACCATGGCGGCTTCGACGGCTGCCAAGCCGAATGTCTCCCAGGTCGACGGGAAGACGAAGACGTCCGAGCAGCCGAGGAGGTCGGCGACCTCCTGGGCCGAGACGTCTCCGAGCAGGTGCAGCCTCTCGGTGACGCCCTGGGCTTTGGCGAGAGCCTCGTAGTTTGCCTGAAGCGGTCCGGCGCCGGCCACCACCAGGCGAGCCTCGGGCAGGGCCGCGAGGGCTTCGATGAGGACATCCTGGTTCTTCTGCGCCGTCAGCCGGCCGACGTTGAGCAGGATCGGGCCGTCATCCGGCACGCCGTGACGCGCCAGCACCGTCTCGCGACACGCGGCCGGAAAGGGCAGGGCGACCCCATGCTCGATCAGCACCATGTCGCGGCGATAGCGCGACGGATAGCGCGCGAAGGCGGCTTCGGTGGAGCGCGAGTTGAGGATGTTGACCGTGTAAAGGCCCAGAGTCCCGACCAGGAGATCGAGCCACCGCAGCGGTGGCTTGACTTCGAGCGGCAGGGCCGTCTGGTGGACGATCCGGCACGGGCATCGCGAGAGCCAGCCAACGACTGCGGCCAGGATCGAAGCGCTGGACTGGTAGGCGATGATCGCATCATGACGCCGAGCCAGGATGAGGCGGGCGACACGCAGGATGCCTTTGATCCTCCCCACGGCGCCTCGTCCCGAGGTATCGAAGAGATAGACGACATCGGTCTCAAAGCCATGGGCCGTGAGTCCTTTGCCAATGGCGTCGACCAACGTCGCGACTCCGCCGGCCTCACGCCCATGCAAAATTTGTAGGATCCTCATGCGGATGCTTCATCGGGCTTGGCAGCGGAACGGCAGCGGGGGTCAGCCGGACATCAACCAGCATTCTAACCTCCAGGACGGCTCGTTCCACGCTCCGACCGGCGAACTGGTTAACAACAGGTGAATTGGGTAGACCCGGAAGGCGAGACCGAGGCTCGGCCCATGGTGCATCGAACCCGGCGGTCGCCGATCGGAGGTGTTGCGTTGACGGAGTTTCGAGTTCCGAGTGCGGGAGGCGCATCAGGCGGCACAATCGCCTTCTTCATCCGTGCGATGGACGGGGGCGGTGCTCAACGGGACATGATCCTGCTGGCCAACGCCATGGCGGCGCGCGGGCGTTCCGTCGAGATCCTGACATTGGAACCGCAGGGTCCCTTGCGGGCGCTCGTCGGCCGGAACGTCACCGTGGTCGAGGTTGCGGGCCGACAACTCCGCACCGCCTGGGCAGGGCTTCGCCGCACGCTTGCGGTGCGACGACCCCAGGCTCTCGTCAGCGCGGAAGCGGCATCGAATCTGTTGACCCTCGTGGCGGCGCGGTCGCTTCCCCGGGGCACGCGGCCGCGCATCGTCTTGCGTGAGGTCAGCAGCCCCTCCGTGAGCCAGCACCTCGACCCCTACCGCCAGACCCGATGGGCCTACGGGGCCCTGCGCTGGCTCTACCGCCATGCCGATGCCGTGGTGGCACTGACCGAGGGAGCGCGCCGCGACCTTGCCGACAATTTCGGCGTTCCCCCGAGGAACCTCGTTCTCGTGACATCGAACGCCGTCATCGACGAGCGGCAGGCTGACATCCCGATCGACGACCACTCCCGCGTGCCGGGTCTCGTCGTCGCGGTCGGCAGGCTGTCTCGGGAAAAGGATCAGGCCACCCTGATCAGGGCTTTCGCGGCCCTGCCCCGCGACACGGAGGCTCGGCTCGAGATCTACGGCGCCGGTCCGCTGCGGCCCGACCTCGACCGGCTCGTCGCCGACCTCGCCCTTCAAGATCGCGTCTCACTCATGGGCTTCGTGCTTGATCCTTTCCCGGTTTTCCGGCGGGCCGCACTGGCAGTGTCGTCATCGCAATACGAAGGTTTCGGCAACGTGATCGTCGAAGCCTTGAGCTGTGGCACGCCGGTCGTTTCGACCGATTGTCCCTACGGGCCGGCCGAGATTCTCGATCATGGCCGCTATGGACGGCTCGTGCCGATCGGCGACTCAGGAGCCATGGCGACGGCGATCGCGGAGAGCTTGGCGAGCGAGCCCGATCGCGCAAGCTTGCGGGCCCGAGCCGCGATCCATACGGTCGGCAGGGCTGCAGAAGCCCTCGACACCATCATCGACGGGCTTCCGGCGAACCGGACCGCGTGACGCGGCTATCTTCGAGTTTCGACCGTGTTCACCACGGCATGCGAATTGGATGCCATAAGGCCGCCGATCCTGTAACAAGCGCCGCATGTTGGCGACCTTGGTGAAATCCGAAGCAAAGCGTATCCGGTGCCGGGAGATACGACCCGACGATCTCGACGCGACCGTCGCATTGCTGGAGCGGGGTTTCCCGGAGCGCACCGAATCCTATTGGCGGCGCGGCTTGGCCCGACAATCGGCGCGCGCGCTGCCGGCCGGCTATCCGGTCTACGGCTATCTGCTCGAAGCCGACGGACGGCCGGTCGGCGTCCTCCTGACGCTCTACACCGCCACTGACTTTCGAACCGAAACCACTGTCCGGTGCAACCTGTCGAGCTGGTACGTGGAGCCGGCGTTCCGGTCCTATGCTACCCTCCTCGACAGGATGCCGTTCCGCGACCCGGGCGTGACACTGTTCAACGTGACACCGGCACCCCATACCCGGGCCATGCACGAAGCGCGTGGTTTCATTCGCTACGGGCTCGGGCAGATGCTGGCGTTTCCCGTGCTGTCCCGCGTCGAAACGGGCAGTCGAGTGCGCGTCGTGACTGAACTCGACCCTCTCGACGACCTCGATGCAGGCGAACGCGCGCTCGTCCGGGATCACCTGTCCTACGGATGCGTATGCCTCGTCTGGAGCGATGAGGATGCGAGCCATCCCCTGGTGTTCCAGCGATGCCGAATCAGCCTGGGAAAGCTGCTTCTCGGAGCAACACTTCCGTGTCTCCATCTGATCTATTGCGCGTCGCTGGTCGACTTGCCGCGTATCGCGGCGGTCCTCGGACGGGTCTTGCTGCGCCGGTTCGCCGTCCCTTGGATCTTGCTGGATGCCGACGCTCCCGTCGTGGGTCTCCCGGGACGCTTCTTTTCCGGCCGAGCGCCACGCTATGCCCGAGGGCCGCATCCCGTGGGTCTCGGAGATCTCGCCTATAGTGAATTCGTTCTCTTCGGACGATGATCTCGACGCCCAGTGGTCAAAGTGGGCCGGACGAACCGACGTATCGGGGTGAGCGGACGCGACGTCCGAATGGAAAGAGGCGGATGAGGGTCGAGATCAGGATCCAGAGGTCCAATCTCAGGCGTTGGCATCGAAGCTTGGCCGACCGGCTGAGCCGGACCTTCCACGACTGCGACATCCGCCTCACGTTGGTGGGCGGCGAGGCGTCCCTTCCCGCGTCGGTCAAGGCTTTGCTGATGCTCGAAGGCATGATCCTGCGACGGGCCCGGCCGACCTTGTACGACCCTGTCGCCGAAGCCGATGCGGGCCGGCAAACACCCGCTGATTTTGCGCCCGATCTCGTGTTCGACTGCACAGGCCTCGACGGCGCCGCCTCAGCCGGTGCGTCGGCGCGGATCCTGAGGCCGCTTTACGCGGGATCGGCCTCCGAAGAGGTCCTCGTGGCGAGCCTTCTCTCGGGTTCGATGCCCGACATCGTCATCGAGGACGTCGGATCAGGCCTCACTGTCGCCTCCGGCAAGCCCGGATCGGGGTTGCCGGGACTGAGCGGCGGCCTCGAGGCGGTTCTGTCGCGCACCATCGTACTGCTGACGTCCGCCGCCCGGTCCCCGCGACCGACGCCGCCGGCGGCCAGCGGCACTCCGGGCAGGAAGTCCCGGCAGGCGCTGGCCTTCGCCATGCGGAACATCGCGCGGGATAGCGCCCGCGCCATCTTCGGCCTGTGTTTCCACGCGCCGCACTGGCGTGTCGGCTGGCGGATGCACGACGGTCCCGGCGTGATGGAGCGCGGGGATCTCGGAGGACCCGCGTGGCAGGTCCTGCCAGACCCCGGTCTCAGCTTCTACGCCGACCCTTTCCCGGTCCGCTGGAACGGCCGAACCTTCCTGTTTATCGAAGAACTGGAACACAGGATCGGCAAAGGTGTCATCTCGGCACTGGAGTTCGGCCCCGATGGGCCCGTCGGGCAACCGGTCCGCGTGCTCGAAGAGCCATGGCACCTTTCCTATCCCTTCGTCATCGACCACGCCGGCAGCCTCTACATGGTGCCGGAAGCATCGTCGTCCGGCGCCGTCAGACTGTATCGCTGCGTCGCGTTCCCGCATCGTTGGGAACCGGTCGCGACATTGCTCGAAGGCACCGAGGCTTCCGATTGCACCATCTTCCGTCATGAAGGACGATTCTGGATGATGTCGGTCACGCGGGAGGGACTTGGCGGCTACTCCGACACGCTCGCGATCCACTACGCCGACGACCTCTTCGGCCCGTGGTTGGAACACGCCCGGAGCCCGGCCCTGCTGGACGTCGGGGGAGCGAGGCCGGGGGGACGCGTCGTGGCCAGGAACGGTCGCCTCTGGCGTCCGGTTCAGGACTGTTCGGCAGGATACGGCCGGATGCTGGCACTCGCGGAGATCGAAAGGCTCGACACCGAGGATTTCACCCAGACGATTCGCGCCATGGTCACCCCGGGGCCGCTCTGGCCGGGCCGGCGCCTGCACACTCTCAACCGTGTCGACAGCCTGGAATGCATCGACGGCGCGATCCACAACCCGAAACTGGCCTGGGCTCGCCCTTATGCGACCGCCCGGATGCGTCCGCGGCCGGCACTGGATCCGGAGAGTCCGGAAGCGCAGCTCATTCTGTCCTGACGGCGCTCGATGCCGATGACGCGACCGGCCCGCGCAGCGACGCCAAAGCGTGCATGGACCCGCTCAGCGCCGGGTAGAGGCCGGTATAGACGGCGAAAAGGGCGTCGTAGCGGGACTTCCGGTCCGGGTCGGGCTCGGCGCGCTTGACCAGGGTGATCCAGGCGTCCCCGCCATCGCGCTCGATGAGCTTAACGCCGAGCGCCGCGAGGCGGGCGGCCCCGAGGGCCGCTTCGACATCCTCCTTGATGGTCCACACCGGAAAACCCGTCACGTCGGCGATGATCTGCATCCAGAGGTCCGAGTGCGCTGCTCCGCCGACCACCACTAATCGCTGGTCGAGCGAGACGGCGCCTTGGCGCCCCGCTTCCATGTTATGGCGCAGTGCCAGCGTCACGCCTTCCAGGACGGCGCGGTAGAGGTGGGCGCGCGTATGGAACAGGCTCAGGCCCACGAAGGCACCGCTGGCCTGCCCGTCCCAGACGGGGGAGCGTTCGCCCATGAGATAGGGGAGGAAGACGACCCCGTCGGCGCCCGGCACGACGCCGTTCGCAGCCTCCTCGAGCAGCGCATGGGGATCGCGTCCCGTCGTGCGGCCGGCTTCGACCTCGGCCTGGCAGAACTGGTCGCGGTACCAGGTCACGCAGGCCCCGGCCGTCGAGGCGCCGCCGAAGACGTAGAGGTCGTCGCGCGGCCGCGTCACATAGGGCATCGAAATCAGGCCGTGGGCGGCGTCGGCCGTCGGCGCGATGTAGCCCCAGCACATGCTGGTGCCGATCATCGCGACATGCTGGCCCGGCCCGACGACCCCGGCCGCATAGGTGGCGACCGCGGCATCGACGCCGCCCGCCACGATGGGCGTGCCGGCCGGAAGGCCGAGCTCCGCGGCCCGCTCGGGCCTGAGCCCGCCCACGACGTCGGTGCAGGCCACGAGCCGCTCGGGCATGAAGCGGGGCGGAATGCCCATGGCGTCCAGCATCTCGCGCGACCACGTGCGGCGCTCGACGTCGTAGATGCCGCCGATGTTGCCGGCCGATGAATGGTCGACCGCCACCTCGCCCGTCAGCGCATGGATCACGAAGGCGTTGGGTGGCAAGAAGACGTTCGTCCGCTCCCAGAGGTCGGGGCGATTGTCGCGCAGCCAGAGGATCTTGGTGAACCCGTAATAGCTGTCGACGCCGTTTCCGGTGATGGCCCGGAGCCTCTCGAGGTCGACATGGGTCCTGACCCAGGTGCATTGGGCCTCGGCCCGCCGGTCCATCCAGATCAGACAGGGGTGCAGCGGCTTCATGTCGGCGTCGACCGGGATTCCGGAGCCGCCGTAGAGGCTCGAAACGCAGACGGCCTTGACCTGGGTCGGCGAGAGCGGCGTACCGCTGTTCGGTTCACCCGCGTCGCGCATCACGGCCGCGATGCAGTGGATCACGGCGTCGAGCCAGACCTGCGGCCATTGCTCGGCCCAGGACGGGCGCGGCGTCTCCGGGGCATAGCTCTTCGACGCTTGGGCCACGATGGTTCCGTCCTGACGGACCAGGACGGCCTTGGTGCTCTGGGTCCCGATGTCGACCCCGATGACGTGGTCCATGCTGCTGCTCCGCTGATGTCGGTTCGTGCTCAAGCGGCCGGCTTGAGCAGAACCTTGATCGAATCGAGGGAATTCGCGACCTTGATGGCGGTGTCCCACTCGTCCAGCCGGTAGGCGTTGGTCACGATGCCCTTCGAGGTGACGAGGCCGCGTTCCAGGAGGTCGATGGCGATCGGGTAACAATAGGGGCCGAGATGGGCCCCGCGGACGTCCAGTTCCTTGCGATCGCCGATGATCGACCAGTCGACCGAGGTTTCCTTGCCGAAGACCGAGAACTCGACGAAGCGCCCGAGCTTGCGGATGAGGTCGAGGCCTTGCGTGACGCCGATCGGGGCGCCGGTCGCCTCGATATAGACATCGCAGCCGTAGCCTTCCGTAAGGCCCCGCACGATCTCGCCGGCTCTGCCCTCGGTCGGGTCGATCACGACATCGGCCCCGAAGGAGGTCGCGAGCGCGCGCCGCTCGGCCACGGGGTCGATGACGATGAGCTTCTTCGGCGTCTTCAGATGCGCCACCTGGACCATCATGAGCCCGATCGGTCCGGCGCCGGCGATCACGACGACGTCGTCGAGCTGGATTTCACCCCGCTGAACCGTGTGGATGGCGCACGCCAACGGCTCGATGATGGCGGCGTCGTCGGTCGAGATGGACGGCGGGATCCGATGCACCCGCGCGCTCTGGGGCAACTTCATGAATTCCGACATGCCGCCGTCCGCTACGACGCGCTGGAAACCGAAGATATGGTGGATCTCGCACATCCAATACTTTCCGGAGCGACAGTAGCGGCAGCGGTCGCAGGGTACGATCTGCTCGGCGATGACGCGATCGCCCGCTTTCACGCCGAAATGCTCGGCCGCGCCCTCGCCGATCTCGTCGACTTCACCGAAGAACTCGTGGCCGGGAATGACCGGAGCCTTGACCCACGGATCGGAGCCCCAGAACATCTTGGCGCCCGACCAGCACTTGCAGTCGCTGGCGCAGATCCCGCAGGCCGTGATCTTGATGACGAGTTCGCGGGCGCCGGCCGTCGGCCGTTCCACCTCTTCGACCCGGTAATCCTCGGGGCCGTGGCACACGACGGCGGTCATGCGTGAATTGCTCGTGCTCATCTGGTCCTCCCTGGTGTTCTCGACCCCGTTGCGAAGGTCGGCCTTCTTCGTGCCCTCACGTAAACTCGTCGATGTCGCCGATGATCCAGCACGGGGCAGGGTGTTGGCTCGTGGAGGTGGATGCTCCATGCGGATCGGGGACGCCGCGCCTCGATCAGCACAGGTTCACCAGGGCTTCGCCACGGAGATAGCGTCGGACCTCCTCGGCGACCTGCCGGGCCGCATAGGAGACGGTCTTGACCGAAGCACCGGCGATATGCGGCGTCAGGGTGACGTTGGGCTGGGCGAGAAGCGGCCAGTCCGGCGGCACGGGTTCGACCGCGAAGGTGTCCAGCATGGCGCCGCCGAGATGACCGCCCGCAAGCGCGGCCTGAAGGGCAGCGTAGTCGACCAGTGGTCCTCGCGCCGTGTTGACGAGAACGGCGCCCGGACGCATCGCCGCAAACGCCTGCTCGTTCATCATGCCGGTGGTCTCGGGTGTCACGCGGGCGTGCAGCGACACGACGTCGGACTCCGCTAACAACGCCTCCAGGCCGACGTGCTCGACGCCGGCGGCCCGGTCCTCGGCCGACAGCTGCACGTAGGGGTCTGCCACCAGCACCCGCGTGCCGAACGCCCGCAACAGCCTCACGACGCGCGAGCCGACCGCACCGTAGCCCACGACCCCGACCGTCATTTCGGAGAGTTCCCGGCCCGTACGATCGGCGCGGTAGAGGTCGCCGCGCCACTCGCCGCGGCGCAGCGCTTCGTGCCCGGCCCGGATCAGCCGCGTCTCGCTGAGGATCGCCCCGATCGTGAACTCCGCCACCGCGCTCGCATTGCGGCCCGGCACATTGACCACCTTGACGTTCCTGGCCCGAGCAGCTGCCATGTCGATGTTGACAGCGCCGCCGCGCGATACGGCGACGAGCCGCAGGGCCGGAAGGGCATCGAGCATCTCGCCCGAGAGCGGTGCGAGGTGATTCACCAGGATTTCGGCATCGCGAACGAAACCGACGATCTCGTCCGGCTCGCCCATGAACTCGCGCAAACCTCGCAGCACGCCATCCTGGGCCTCGGGCCGCATCGGCTCGTCGGGCCAGGGCAGTTCCAAGGTGCGGATCGCATGGCCGGACCCGCAGGTTTCGACCAAGGCCGCGGCGAAGACTTCGGGCCGCATGAAGCGGTCGCCGATGACGGCGATGGCGACGCTAGCCACGCATTGTTCCTCCGTCGCCGCACGAACCGGCGTCGCGCGCCACCTGCATGGCGTGCCAGACCGGGCCGCTCGCTTCGCGTGCCGCCACATAGGTCGGGAACAGCCGGTCGTAACGGCGCTCGAGGGTGGCGTCGGGTTCGAGCGTTCCGCCAAGGGTCGGCGTGACCCAACGATCGATGCAGCGCTCCATGTCGGGGTAGAGCCCGGTCGCCACGGCCGCCATCATGGCGGTGCCGGCCGCACCGGCTTCCTCCCGGGTCGAACTCCGGATGCGGGTGCCGAGCGCCGCCGCCAGGATGGTGCGCAGGGCCTTCGAGCGCGCGGCGCCTCCCGTGATCCTGACCTCCGGCGGCATGGCGCCCATCGCGGCGTAACAATCGCGCGCCGCGAAAGCCAGGC
>CAXTME010000073.1:0-24125 GCA_964245215.1 uncultured Lichenihabitans sp. | reverse complement strand
GGGCGGCCAGCGACAATCCATAGGGGCCCGCCCCGACGATCACAACATCTGCCGTCCCGACCATCAAGCCAGCTCCTTGCATTAGAACGAAAATTACATTCGGTTTAATTCAAATTATATATTGTTTACATCCGGACGAGAATGGTCTATATTATCTAATTCTGAGTGTCAACACCAGCGATTAAGCTTAAATTAAATGCTCGTTTCAATGCAATCGAAATATCCGAGGCCGACGGGGACGTTATGCGGCGGTGGTTGCGAAGCATGAACCTCCCCGGGTCGCGTCTCCGAAGCTTTGAGGGCAATCCAAAGCGAACGACCGGAGACGGTTCGCAACGGCATTGTTCCAGCATGGGCAGATGCCTATGCCCGACGCCATTTCCTGACGATGTCGGGAGCGTCCGCGCCGCCGTGTGACGCGCTCCCGGGGAGCACCCGGGTCGTGTTTCGACAGTTGTCGTCAGCATGAGCTTCAAGCTCTCGGCGTGACGATGTCGCCATGACGTGCCACGTCGCACGAAAATGACACCGACATATCGTACAACGGATCGCATCGAGAATTGCATTTAGCCAATTTATTACGGGTTGAGCGACCCTGCATCGCATTACGCGACTTTGAGCCTGCAACGCGACGTACGTTACCGAACGTATGCCGACCAGTCCACCGCGACATCGCTAATATTCAATTTGACAGCGCAGGTTGGATCAAAATAAGTTTCGTTAATGACTTCTTACATCAAGAAATTATTAGGAAAAGTAAATGCTTGATACTCACTCAGAGCCACAGCGTCAAGCCGAAAAATTAACGTCTCGAGAAATTCCACTGACCTGTCCTTCAGCTCCAAAACTTAGTAATAATATTGAAAGACTAAAATCAATAGAAGAATCAAACTGGTTGTCAAATTACGGTCCCGTAAATACAGAACTCGAAGGCGAATTAATACGCATCGTGTTCGACGGCACTGGTGCATGTACGACCGTCAATAATGCCACGACTGGATTGATCCTTGCCTTGAAGCTGGCTGCAGACAGAACTGTCGGCAAGGGCCGATACGTCGTCATGCCGTCCTTCACGTTCGCGGCTGCGGCGCATGCCGCGCTTTGGGCGGGGTTGACTCCCCTGCTCGTCGACATCGATCCGTTCGACTGGGCAGCCTGTCGCGATGGGGAAGAGCAACTCCTGCGCGAGTATGGTGACGCCATCGCCGTCCTGATGCCCTATGCGACCTTCGGTTCCAACATCGATCTCGCCCGCTACGAGCGACTGGCGCGAGACCATGGGGTCGGCGTGGTGGTCGATGCAGCCTCGTCGTTGGGCGCACTCGACGAGAAGGGATCGGCGTTCGGCGTCGGCTTTTCCCATACGATCGTCTTCTCGATGCATGCGACGAAGGCGTTCGGGGTCGGGGAAGCGGGGCTTGTCTACTCGGGGAATGCCGACACCATCGCCACGCTGCGAAACATGGCCAATTTCGGCTTCGGTGCCGAGCGTTGCGCAACGATGCCGGGCCTGAACGGCAAGGTGAGCGAAGTGACGGCGCTCTCGGCACTGATCAAGTTGCCGGAGTTGGAAAGACTGACCGCGCATCGCGCCGAACTGGCCCAATGCTACCGTCGCGAACTTCCGGATTGGACGCCTCAGCACTCGCTGGGGCTGCGCGACGCCTATCAGTTCATGCCGCTTCTGATGCCGTCGCACCTCGTCGACTCGCGAGAAACATTGCAGGCCCGGCTGTCTGAACTCGGGATCGGCACCGGTCACTACTTCAGCCCGCACATCGCCGAGCAACCGTATTTCCGCACGCGTTGCGTCAGCGGTGCTCTGCCGGTCACCGAGGCGGTCGCGCGCCGGATGATGTCTTTTCCGATGTCGGACTCGATGGAGATCGACGATGTCGTTCGGGTGTGCAAGGCGGTTCGCGGCGCATCCCGCAAGGCTGCTTTCCCGAAATCCGATATCCGGATCGGGAATACCGGAACGTCAGCACCAGACCTGAGGTTCGGTACCGTAATCGTCGGGGGAGGTCCGGCCGCTCTGGCGCCTCTCATCTCGGCCTCCCGCGATGGCCGACTCGACGAGGTCCTGGCCGGCGGTATCGCGATCGTCGAACGCGGTTCCACCATAGGATCGGGGCAGCTCGGGGAGTACGGCATTTCCTCCGACAGCACGGCCGATACGTTCATGACCGCCGTCTTGGGCCACGCCGATCCGCGGCTGGGGGTACTGGCAGACCATCCGCTTTGCCAGGAACTGCGAGCCGTCGGGCCCGGGGCCGTGCCCCTCGTCAAGGCCGCCGCTTTGATGGGCATGATCGGCTCCATTCTCCGCAAAGCCGTACTGGACGCGGGCGGGGCCGTGATGGTCGGCCACGAAGCGCTGAGCGCCCGTCAGGGCAGCGACGGTCGATGGCGTACCAGTGTCAGGTGCCTCGAGGACGGCTCCATGAGCGAGCTTCACTCGGACACGCTGGTTCTGGCCGCGGGAGGTCATCAGGCCTCAGAACGTCTGCATCGAGAGCCGGTGGCGGGCAAGCCGCTGGTGCCGACTTATGCGGCGAAGGTCGTTCAGTCGGACGAGGTCCTGCGTCTCGGAGGACTTGCCGCCATGTCCAAGCGCCTGGCCGGCATCGCGTCCCCGACCATCGCGATCGTGGGCGGCAGCACGAGCGCCCTTGCGGCCTCCGGAGCGCTGTTGCAAGGCCTTCCGAACGAGACACGCGCTGCGGGCGCCATCACGGTCCTGCATCGGCGTGCGCTGCGCGTCTTCTACCGATCGCCGGAAGACGCAGCTGCCGAAGGCTACACCGACTTCGGGCCCGACGACATCTGCCCGGTCAGCGGCTTCGTGTACCGGCTCGCCGGATTTCGGACGGATTCGCGTGAACTCGTGATGCGAGCGTCGGGCATAGGGGGCCGGCCTGCCGAGCCACGGCTGCTGCTGCACCGTATCGGCGAGAAAAATCAAGGCGAAACGCACGCCATTCTGGAGCGCGCCGATGTGATCGTGGCGGCGATGGGATATCGGCCGAGGCTCTTGACCGTGTACGACGCGAAGGGAGACGAGATCGAGCTTGCGGGCCGTAGCCGGAACGTGCCGGCGGTGGATGGTGAATGCCGCGTTCTCGACGCCGCCGGACGGCCGATCGAACGGCTTTTCGCGATCGGACTCGCGGCCGGGTTCCGGCCGAGCGGCAAGTTCGGCGGTGAACCATCCTTCTCGGGTCAGGCGAATGGGCTTTGGCTCTGGCAGACGGCCGTAGGAGCCATGCTGATCGACGCCTTGCAGGAGGCTTCGAGCGGCCCCGTCACGCGGTCACTCCAACGCGATCCGAAAAAACATTTCGCTGCCGAAAATACAATACAGTCTTATCGAGACCTTGGCTATGCCGACAACATGCTTCTGCTACACTGTGGACCGGCACTACGCGCTACCAACGCTCTTAAGCGCGATCCAGGCGCGAGCGCATCTGTCACTAGCCAAGGCTGACGTCGTCATCCTGTTTATCGGAACGGACGATGATGTAGCGCGAGCTTGTGCAAGGGTATGCTCGCGCTACAACATTTTATTCCAGCTCGTTCCACCGGCCGCCATCGACAATCTTCCGCCGAGCTTCGCACGTCATTACCTGGATCGCCTTCTGGATGCCAATTACGTCGATGTCATGCATGTCGATGGCGATACTCAAATCATGGCCTCGCTCGATCCCGTCATCGACGTTGCCCTGCCGACCGGTAAGATACTGGCGGCTCCAGATCCCATGGCGGTCATGATCGACGCCCCGGGGCGAGCGTGGGCAGCACGGCGTCACTACTTCGACTCGATCGGAATCTGCGGCGATCAGCCAAGCCGCTACGTCAACTCCGGCGTGTTTCGCGTCAATCGCACCGATCTCGGTGCTATCGGGCTCGAGTGCTTGCGAATCTGCATGAAATTAAAAGGTAAACTGGTTTTCGGGGAACAAGACGCGCTGAACTTGGCGTTCCATCGCGATATCAAACTCATATCTTTCAAGTGGAATTTTCCAGTATTTTTCTTGAACTTCGATTACGGGCTGATAGAGCCACATGTCTACCACTTCATGTCGAATCCTCGGCCATGGCAAGGCGCCTTTCGACCGTGGCCACCAACGGCTCACACCTGTTACACGACACTTGTCGATGAGAATCCCGACCTTGAACCTCTTTTGCAGCCGCTCAGCCACTTCGCGGCTGGACGGTACTGGGTGCAGCAGCTCTATAAACGCATGATCGAACCGATGAGCTGGAATACGGCTCTTGCCAAAGCAAGAGTCGAGGAACTCGAACTTCAGGCGGCGGTGTGAATCACTTCGGTCAGTATGACTGTCGTGCACTGGCGTCGCGCCGTTCCTCTTGGGACATCGTCGATGTGAACGGCGTGCGAGATGAAGAGCGCTGAGTTTTCTAGATTGAGGCGGGATCGTTCGGTTTCGATCATCCCGCCCGAGCGGCGGGCCGATCCGATACGAGGCTCGTGCCGTCGTGGTCCAGGGCTGGCTTCGGCAAGGCTTCCGCCTGCCCAGGTTCTCGGACCAAGGCCGTCGCCAAGGCCTTGGCGCGTTCAGCCCAGACGTCTCGATGACGGCGCAAGATGTCGATCTCACCGTTCGCGGTCGCCAAGGCGATGCGGGCGTCGTCCAGGCTCTTGCGCAAGCTCGTGGTGCGTTCGCGCTCTTCCGCCAGCGCGGTCTTGAGGATCGCGACATCGAACCCGGCCGCGGCACTCCCGGCGCTCCTCGGGGACGTGATCGAGTGCGCCTTTGACCCAGTTCCTCCGCTTTCCAAATCGCTTGGCGCCGCCCGATGCTCTCGAGGCATCCTGTCCCCGAGTTCGGCCCGCAGACGCTCGACATCGAGACCGTCGCCTTCTTGATCCGCGGTCCCGAGCCGTGGACCCGCGGGGGACGATGCGTCGGACGCCATGCGTTCTTCGTCGACCACGATCCGGTGCAGGACCGCGAAGAGCTGATCGCCCTCGATCCGGCCGAGATCGAAATGCGTGCGGCCTGCGATCTCGCTCCACAGGGCACGTCCCCGAACCGAGTGGCCGATAAACGCCATCGACCAGTTGGGAAACCCGCGACTCTCGACGGGCTCGCATTGCAGGACGCTGACATCGCTGTGACGCGGATCACGCTGGATGCGCTCGAACGTGGCCTCGACGGCGATGCGGGGGCCTTCGAGAACCTGAGCGAAACTGCCGGAATTGAACAGCAGTGCCCCGGTGACCCCGACCTTGCCGTTGTTGCGTTGCGACGTCTCCAGGATTTGCGCCACGATGGCGACCTGCTCGTCCTCCGTGCCCGGTATCAGGTTTCGGCTGGTATAGACGAGGCGGTGGATGTCGGACATCGGCGGAGCTCCGGGCGTCAAGGCTTTTGGAAAACGGGGCTGAAACGGCTCTGGTCCCTGAATAATCGTCCAATATCGTTGGCCGAGATGGGCCGGCTGATGAAATATCCCTGGACGTCGGTGCAGCCTTCCTCGCGGATGCGCCGCATCTGCTCGGCAGTTTCGACACCCTCGGCGATCGTGGTCATGCCGAAACTCGCGCCGAGGCTGGCGATGGCGCGGATGATGGCCATCGTGTCTCCCTCGGCGGCTATGCCCGAGACGAACGAGCGGTCGATTTTGATCTTGTCGAACGGGAAGGCACGCAGGTAGCTCAGCGACGAGTAACCGGTGCCGAAATCGTCCATGGAAATGCGAAGCCCGAGGTTTCGCAGCGCGTGCAGGGTCGCGAGATTGGCGTCGTTCTCCTGAAGCAGAACGCCTTCGGTGATCTCCAATTCGAGCCGATGCGGCGCGAGGCCCGATGTCGCGAGCGCCGATGTCACGACCTCGACGAGGTTTCTGCTCTTGAACTGGGCCGGCGACAGGTTCACGGCCACGGAGAGGTCACCGGGCCAGCGAACCGCTTCCTGGCAGGCCGTGCGGACCACCCATTCACCGATCGTCACGATGAGACCGAGCTCTTCGGCGATCGGGATGAAGTCGGCCGGCGACACGGTCCCGCGCGTCGGATGGCGCCAGCGGATCAAGGCCTCGCAGCCGACGAGCCGATCGCTCCCAAGATTCATCTGAGGCTGGTAGACCAGCTCGAACTCGCGCATGGCCAGCGCCTTCCGCAGATCGAGTTCCAGCAGACGGCGCGTCTCCATGCGGGCCATCATCTCGGGCTCGAAGAAACGGAAAGTTTCACGCCCATCGAGTTTGGCCCGGTAGAGCGCGAGGTCGGCCTGCTTCAGCAGCAGATCGGGCTCGGCACCATCGGCCGGCGCCCGGGCCGCGCCGACGCTGGCGCCGATATTGACGAGATGTCCTTCGACCACATAGGCGCGGCCGACGAGATCGACGATCCGACGGGCCAGGGTCGTTGTTCCCGCCTCGTCGGGCCCACCGCTCTGCAAGACCGCGAATTCATCGCCGCCGACACGAGCCAGCGTATCGCCGGGCTTCAGCGTCGTCTGCAACCGCTCAGCCGCCTTGCACAACAGCGCGTCGCCGATCGGGTGACCCAATGTATCGTTGACCTGTTTGAAGCGGTCGAGATCGACGGCCAGGACCGCGAAACCTTCCCCCGCGCGCTGCAGCCGTGCTTCCGCTTCCTTGAGCCGCATGGCATAGAGAGCGCGGTTCGGCAGACCCGTGAGCGTGTCGAGCAAGCCGTCCGACGTCAGGTTGTCGCCCGCCGGCCGCGATGCGTCCGATACGGTGATGGCCCAACCCGCATCGGCCAGATGTCGGACGTCGATCGACAGTAACGTGCCGTCCAGAAGGCAGTTCTCCCTGATGCGGCGGCGGTCGCGAAGCGCTTGGCGCAGTCGTTCGTTTGTTGCGGGGCGGCTCGCGCTCGTGCCGAGCCAAACGCGTCTCAACGCGAACCCGGCGAGCCGGCCCAGCACGCTGCTGCCGGAGGTCAGACCGAGGAAACGGGCGGCTTTGCCCGTGCAGACCGCGATGCGCCCCGTGGCGTCGATCAGCACGATGCCGTCGTCCACGTGCTCGAAATAGGCGGCGAGGATGCCGTGGGGAGGGTTTCGAGAGAGCCGTTCGATGCCGCTCGCCGAGTTTTCCGCAGCCGGGCTGAGACTTTGTCCGACCATCTGCGCGAGCCTCGGGTGAGAGCCTGCGGGTCCGACAATGACGGCCGCAGTACATCGCGGCCAAACTACATTCCACCTCTAAATTTCACGTTACGCTCTGATGAATCGTATTCGAGCCAGAGTGACGTAGTGCCGCGCACCATCATGGTCGTGGACCTTACAATGGCTTGTGTATCAACATGTCGAGAGCACGGTTTTGTTTCGTAGATCGACGGAACAGCGATGAGTTCGACCAACATGTCGACGCGATCGGTTAGGGAAATGGCATGTCGAATATAGACCTGAACGCGCCCGCCATCTTGAGATGGATCAGCAAGGAAGTCCCGCACGAGCGTTCATTCAGATCCCTGCAGGAGGCGGTGCGGGTCGCGATGAAGGAGTTGCGGAAGGGCGAGTTCCTGTCCGCGCAGATCACGACCGAGGGTGCGGATTATCGAGGCGACCAGATCGTGGAACTGCATCAGACCGGTGGCGTGGCAAGACGCGGGTACGCACGTTTTTGACGTCGCATCGGTCCACCCGCTGCGCAGTTCGCCAACACTCGCAGCCGGCGTAGAGTGTCGGGCCAACCACGATAGCGGTGAACCGTGGCATGCCTCGAGCCTTGAAGGTCTTTCAAACGGAGATCGGCTTTTATGAGCTGATCGTCGCGGCCCCGAGCCAGGCCGCGGCACTGCGCGCCTGGGGGGTCCACCTCAATCTGTTCGCCGATGGCACCGCTCGCATAGCGACCGATTTGCGGGGGATCGAGGCTGCCCTGGCGCGACCCGGAGTCCCGTTAAAACGGGGCGTCGGGAGCCATGACCCTTTCAGCCTGAACCCCGGGTTGCCTCGCCTACCCGAGCTAGGAACAGCGGAGCGGAAGGAGAGCGGCAAGCGGCCGTCGACGGTGTCGAAGCCCAGTCATAAGCCTCAGCCCAAGCCGCAATCCGAACCTCCGGATCGTCGAGCCCTCGACGCCGCGGAGGCCGAGTTGAGGCGGATCGACGAAGAACGGCGCGTGGAAGACGAGCTTTTCTCGCAACGGTCGGCCGCGATCGCGGCGGAAGAGAAGGATCTCCGAAGCCGCCGCGCGGCTGTCGAAGCCGAAGCGACGGCAGCAGAGCGCCGTCACGGGGCGGTGCGATCCAAAGCCGAAAAGGTCCTCGCGCGCGAGGAAAAAGCCTATGCCGACGCCGCGAAGCGCTGACGAGGCAAGGGCGTCAGCTTCTCCTGACAGGTTCTGGCTTTCGGAACCGAGCGTGCGGTCGGGCCTGAGGCCGCAGATACGCATTCTTGACGGCCTTGGTGCTCTGGTGCACCGACTGAGACGGACGGAAGACTTTTCGTCCAAGGTGTGTCGGCCTGCCGCCTCTAAGCTGGCGGGCCGGCGTTACGGTTTGGGAAGGCGAAGCGATGGTCAGTGAAGAGGCGGTGCTGAAGGCCTTGGACAAGCCGCGGAAGCTCTTTTCCATCCGGCAGGTCACCGACCCGTCGGGATCGGACGAAGCCCTGCAGATCCTGCTGATGAAGATGAGAGACGCCGGCAAGGTCGGCTTCGATATCAAGAAAGGGACGTGGCGGAAGATCTGATCTGCGTCAGCACGCTTTGCAAGCGGACAGGATCATCGATCCTTTTGGCGAGCGCGAGCCGGAGCACCGCAGCCCATTTTGGAAGACGCGCCGGATGCTTTCTCGTTAAACTCCTCGCATGGGGCACAACGCCTGCCCTCATTCGGCTCGCCATCGCCCGGTGTCGGCCGTCGTTGTGATCCCGAAAGGCGGAAGAGTCCCGTAAGTCACTCGACCACATAGGGACTATACTGCTCGGGCACTTGCTTCAGCATGACGAAGATCCTGTCGAGATGATATTCGAGGCTGCTGACGGCGGTCGAGGCATCGCCGGCATCGAGTGCGTCCAAGATGGCATTGTGCTCGGCGAGCACGACCGGCAACCGCTCGGGTTTTCCGAAGAGGCGCACGATCCGGCTCAGACGGGCCATTGCGCCCAGGATCGAGTCCCAGACACCCTCGCGCCCGGCAAAGACCGAAAAGGCCCGGTGAAACCGCATATCCTCACGAAACACCGCATCGATATCGTCGTCTTCGATGGCCTGCGCATGGCTCTTCACGATCGCCCGAGACTGCGCGCCCATTTCGGGAGTCCAGACCGCGGCCGCCTCGATCATGATCGAGACCTCGAGCGAGCGACGAATGAAGCGGGCATCCTCGACGTGGCTCATCCGGATGGGAGAGACGAAGCTGCCCTGTTGAGGATAGACGTCGATCAACCCTTCTTCGGCCAGCCGCAGGAGGGCGGCGCGCGCCGGGGTTCGTGATACGCCGAAGTGGCGGCAGATGCGGTTCTCGCTGATGGGGGTGCCCGGCATCAGCCGAACCGTCACGATGGCGACTCGGAGCGCCTGGTAGACCTGGTCGGCGACGGGCTGCCGCCGTTCGAGCACGATGCTGACGGGGAGTGGATCGGCGTCTTCCCGGCTTTCACGTCGTAACGCTGTCGCCGGCATCTTTCCCCCAAAGCTCGACAACGACGCCGTCCAACGCTGGAAGCCTCTTGCCACTGGTATCCTTGGATACTAGGGTTCCGGCGCTGGATGCAAGGGTCGATTACTGGCTCAAGTCAGAAACATAAAGGGAGAGAACATCGTGAAAACACGTCGCACGACTCTGTTTTCCGCCGTCGCGGGACCGGCGTTGCTGGTTGCCGGGGTGGCCCTGGCCGACGACACCCAGGTGGCTCTGGTGCCGGGCGGGCCGCATCCGTATTTCGCGGCGTGGGAGCAGGCCGGCAAAGATGCCGTCAAGGATTTCCACCTCGCCGGGGCCGACTACAAGGTCCCTGAGAAATGGGAGTTGAGCGCCCAGAACCAGCTGCTCGAGAGCCTCGTCACGCAGGGCTACAACGGCTTCCTGATCTTTCCGGGTGACCCGGTCGGGTCCGTCAGCACGGCCGGTGAACTGGCCGACACCGGCGCTCCCGTGATCGCGCTGGCGGGCTGCCTGAAGGACCCATCGAAGGCGGCGTTCTGCCTCGGCACCGACACGGGCAATTCGGCCTATCTCGGCACCCAGCAACTGATCAAGGCCATGGGTCCTGGCAAGAAGCGGATCGCGCATTTCACCGGCTTCCTGGTCGATCCCAACACGCAGTTGCGCATCGACGCGGTCGCCAAGGCTGCCGCGGAAGCGGGAGACGAGGTCGTGCAGGTCATCGCCGACATCGACGCGCCCGAGCCCGCCGAGGAGAAGATCGACGCCTATCTGGCGGCCCACGCCAAGGACGTCGACGGCATCGTCACGACGGCGTGGATCCCAGCCGTCGTGGCGTCGAATGCCCTGCGCAAGATCGGCGACAAGCGCATCAAGATGGTCGGGATCGATCATGATCCCGTGGTCCTGAATGCCATCAAGGATGGCTATGTCACCGGCACGATGCTGCAGAACCCCTACGGCCAGGGCTACATCGGCTCGTTCGCGGCCGACAAGCTTCGGGGTGGCTGTACCGTGAAGGCCGATGCGCCATTCAAATCCAATGCGTTGACGAGCAAGTTCATCGATTCCGGCACCGTGTTCGCCGGGCCCGAGCAGGTCGGCAGCTACGTCTCCGCCATGCAGGGGATCACGAAGACGTTGTTCGCCACCTTCGAGAAGACCTATCTTGACTGCAAATCGTGACGGAGCGGCCGAAGCATCCCTGAGACGCTCCGGCCGTCGAACCCGGCCGAGAGCCGTTTCGCGGCGCAGCCTGGGTTCTGGTGGAGGCGTCGTCGGGAGTGCGGTCGATGCCAGGCCATGACACCGCCGCGGAAGCCGCGACGCCCTCCGCGTCGTCCGCGCGGCGAACCGGGGGCGGCGTCCGCTTCTACCTGACGAACGAGTTCGGCCTCCTGTTGCTGATCGCGTTCTTCGTGTGTTGCTTCGCGGGTCTGACCTCCGGGTTCCTCTCCGCGTTCAACCAGTTCACGCTGTGGCGCGTCGCGGCCGTCAATGCGATGATCGGCTTCGCCATGATGACCGTCATCGTGACGGGGGGCCTGAACCTCGCCGTGGGTGCCATCGGGGTCTGCGCCGCGATGGGTTTTGGCTGGCTCGTCGAGAGCGCCGGTTTGCCCTGGCCCCTGGCCCTGGTCGGCGCCGTGGGACTCGGGGCCGGGCTCGGCTTCGTCAATGGCTGGGCGGTCGTCCGTTCCGGCCTGCACAGCTTCATCATCACGCTCGCCACGATGAGCATCTTCTTCGGCGTCATGGTGTTCCTCACCCATGCCGAGTCCTTCCGCAAGCTGCCGCCGGCCTTGGCTGAATTCGGGCGCATGCGCATGCTCTCGGCCGTGTCGCCGCTGCTTCTCGTCGCGCTGCTGGCCGGCTTCCTGCTCATCGTCCTTTATCGCTTCACGGCGCTCGGGCGCGAGATGCTCGCCGCCGGCGCCAAGCCGGAGGCCGCCGTCCTCTCGGGCGTCAGGGTCGGGCGCGTGTTCATCTGGTGTCACATGCTGTCGGGCGCGCTCGCGGCGGTGGCGGCCTTGTTGCTGGTGGCCCGCAACGGCGCCTGCATTCCCTCGATGGCCGGTCAGCTCGGCCAGGATTGGCTGCTGCCGGCCTTCCTCGGGCCGGTTCTCGGCGGGACGCTGCTGAGCGGCGGCAAGGTCTCGGTCATCGGCACGTTCCTCGGCGCCGCCCTGGTCACCATTCTCACGAACGGCCTGCTGCTGCTGCGGGTCGGCGAGTTCTGGGTCCAGGCCTGCCTCGGCCTGCTGCTGCTTCTCGCCGTGCTGATCGACAAGGCCAGGCGTGTCTACCTCACCCACCAGGGGCTGGTGTGATGCAGGGCACCCTCCGCTTCGTTCAGACCGATTGGTTCGGTCCCCTCGCGGTCACGGTGCTGGCGGTCGTCGTCATCGGGACTTCCGCGCCTTCGTTCCTCTCGCCCCTCAACCTCGAGGTGCTGCTCCTCGCGGTCGCCATCAACACCCTGATCGCCTTCTCGCAGATGATCATCATCGCGATCGGCCAGATGAACCTCGCGATCGGGGCCATCGGCGGCCTTGCCGCCATCAGTTTTGCGGGTTTGATGCAGGTCTGGGGCCTGCCGGTGCCGTTAGCCGTTCTCGCGGCCCTCGCCATCGGTGCCATCGGGGGCGCGATCAATGGCGCCTTCATCGCCGGCACGGGGATCTCGGCCTTCGTGATCACACTGGCGAGCCTGTCGGTCTTCAAGGGCATCAATTCGGGCATCACGCGGGCGCAACCCTTCTACGGCATTCCGGAGAGCGTGAAGGCGTTCGGCAACGACACCGTTGCAGGTCCGCTGCCCTGGCTCATCGTCCCGACGGTCATCGTCGTCCTTCTGACCTGGTTCCTGCTGCAGCGCCTGCCTCTCGGTCGCGCCATCCTGGCGGTCGGCGGCAACCGGCATGCCGCCGAACTCTCGGGCATCTCGGTCGGCCGGACCGTGATCGCGGCCCACGCCATCTCGGGTCTTCTGGCGGCGCTCGCGGGCGTCGTGCTCGTCGCGCGTCTCCAGATCGGGCAGCCGTCGATCGGCGACGATTGGCTGATCCTGTCCTTCGCCGCACCGGTGATCGGCGGCGCCGTCCTGGCGGGCGGCCACGTCAGCGTGGCCGCGACCGTGCTCGGCGTCGCCATCGTGGCCATCATCACGCAGGCGCTCGTGCTGTTCCGCATCGATCCTTACCTCGTCCAGGTGGTGCTCGGCGTGCTGATCCTGTGGGCCGTCGGCGTCAACCGCTGGCGCGAGGTGCGCTTGCAGAAGGCCGCGGCGAGAGTGTTGTCATGACGGAAATCGCGCTCGAAGCGCGCCAGGTGAGCAAGTTCTTCCCCGGGGTCAAAGCCCTCCAGGGCGTCTCGCTGTCGCTCGCCAGGGGCTCGATCCACGCGCTTCTCGGCGAGAACGGCGCCGGCAAGTCGACGCTCATCAAGATCATCACCGGGGTCTACCGGCCCGACGAAGGCGACCTCGCGGTGGGCGGCGAAAAAGTCGGCCTGTTCACCACCCGTCACGCCATGACGCTGGGCATCGGCGTGGTGCATCAGGAGCGCAACCTCATTCCGCGCTTTTCGGTCGGCGAGAACATCATGCTGGAACGGCTGGCCGGACGGCCAGTGAAGCCCATCGACTACGAGGAGGTGCATGCCCAGGCGCGGCATTGGCTCGACATGCTGGGCCTCGACCTCGACCCGCGGACGCCGGTCTCCCGGCTGAGCGTCGCCAAGATGCAGCTCGTCGAGATCGCCAAGGCGTTGTCGCTGCGCTCCAAGGTGCTGTTGCTCGACGAGCCTACGGCCTCGCTGACCCCGCACGAGACGGACTCGCTGTTCCGGCTTCTGCGCAAGTTGCGCGACGACGGCGTCGGCATGCTGTTCGTCAGCCACAAGCTCGAAGAGGTCCAGGCGATCTGCGATGCCGTCACGGTCCTGCGCGACGGCCGCAACGCCTGTGAGAGCCGCGGCATGGCTGGCCTCGATCGCCAGGACCTCGTGCGCCTGATGATCGGTCGAGCCGAGCAGATCCCCGACTGGAGCACCCGCGATCACGGCGGCGCCCCTCCGGTGCTCGAACTCGACAAGCTCGCGACGGCGCTCGGGCATCGCGACATTACGCTCCAGGTCAGACGCGGCGAGATCGTCGGGCTCTACGGGCTCGTCGGGGCGGGACGGACCGAGCTCGCCAAATCGATCATAGGTCTCTTTCCGGTCACGGCCGGAACGATGAGGATCGCGGGGGAACCCGCTGTGATCGGCGATGTCGCCGAGGCGGTCCATCGCCACCGCATCGGCTATGTCAGCGAAGACCGGAAAGGGGAGGGGCTGGTCCTCATGCATTCGGTGCTCGAGAACGCCGGCATCCCGCTTTGGCGTCGCCTGGCCCGGGCGACAGGCTTCCTGATCGACCGTCGGATCCAGGCCGAGACCGAACCCTTCATCCGCAAACTCGAGGTGCGCACCCCTTCGTTGCACCAGCTCGTCGGCAATCTATCCGGGGGCAACCAGCAGAAGATCAGTGTCGCAAAATGGCTCGCCGCCGGCGTGCGGCTCCTGATCATCGACGAACCCTCGGTCGGCATCGACATCAAGACCAAGGCCTATCTCCACGGGTTGATCCGCGACCTGTCCGACGGCGGGACCGCCATCCTGCTGATCACCAGCGACATGCCCGAAATGATCACGCTCGCCGATCGCATCGCGGTCATGAACGACTACCGGATCCGGGGCGAGATCGTGAACAACCGCGACTACGATGCGATGAGCGAGAGCATCA
Source organism: uncultured Lichenihabitans sp. (assembly GCA_964245215.1). Classification (GTDB taxonomy): domain Bacteria; phylum Pseudomonadota; class Alphaproteobacteria; order Rhizobiales; family Beijerinckiaceae; genus Lichenihabitans. Next base: position 9,725 of record CAXTME010000073.1, on the reverse strand, counting down.
TGGGCCTCATACACCGGGTCGACGCGGCGTGACCGAAAGGGTTGCCCAGTCGCACGGCGATCCGTCAGCGCTCTTCGCGTTGAGGAAGGTCTGCATGTACTTCCCGACCGATGACCCTGAATGCGCTTCGGATCGTCGGCCACGAGGGCCGAGGAAAAACCCTTGAGATCAGGCGACAAGAAAGCGTGTTGTCCCGTTGCCAGCTCTCTCGGAGTGAACCGAATTCTTTGGACCATGAGGAAGCCCCCGTCCGCCTGCTTTCCAACAGCGTTAACTTTGTCACGATCCTCTCACGGACCGGTTGCCAAGCAGGAAACACGGGCGCTGTAGGTTCGATGTCAAACGCTGGCAGGGACGTGGGACCATCGTTTCAAATAGCCCGATGCCGCGGGAACCACGTTGAAATGCGAGACGCGCATCACTGAACACGGCAATGCCTTCACTTTCGGTTGGCGCCCGGTATCCAGAGGACATCTCCCTGCGCGCGATGATTGCAATGCCGTGAGGCCACGAACAGGAAGTCCGACAGGCGATTGACGTAGCCGAGCGCCGGAGCGCTGACCACTTCGCCGCGGTCCTGCCGGAGTTCGACCATCAGCCGCTCGGCGCGCCTGCAGATGGTGCGAGCGAGGTGCAGGGCCGCGGCCGCCGGCGTGCCGCCCGGCAGGACGAAGCTGCGCAGCGGCGATAGCTCGGCATTGAGCGCGTCGATCTCGCGTTCGATCCGGTCGACCTGGGCCTGGACGATCCGCAGTGCCTTGCCGTCCGGCTCGCCCTCGACAGGCGGCGTCGCGAGGTCGGCTCCAAGGTCGAACAGGTCGTTCTGGATGCGCCCCAGCATGGCGTCGAGATCGGGAGCCTCGGTGGCGGTCGAGAGGCGCGACAGGCCGATCGCCGCATTGGTTTCGTCGACCGTGCCGTAAGCCGCGATCCTCACGTCCGATTTCGGCCTGCGCTCGCCCGAGCCGAGTGCCGTCGAGCCATCGTCGCCGGTGCGCGTATAGATACGGTTCAGAACCACCACGTCTTCACCCCCTGAAGTAGAGTACGATCATCACGACCAGGATCGCGAAGAACTGGAGCCCAACGCGCCAGCGCATGAGCTTTTGCGAGGTGTTGGAACTGCCGCCCCGCACCATGTTGATGAGACCAGCGCAGAGCACCACGAAGACGAGCCCGATCGCGACCAGGACGAAGGCGTTGGCGGTGGCGGCAGACATGGTGGCCTCGGTGCGGAACGGTCGGCTGTCTTACGCCATCGCGGCGGCTTCCGGTAGCTGACGCACATTGTCGCTCGACCCAGCGCCCTCAGGCCCGACAACACCGGGATTCAGGGACGGCTAATGGTTTGAAGCTAAAGGTGCCGCTGGAAGCGGACCGTAGCGGAATGAAGGGTATGCACCTGCTATGACCGGACGGTCGTCGAGGCGCCGCAGCAAACGCCAGCCCGCGCGCGTCGACGTGCCGCTGTCCTTGATGGACAACGAGCCCCTCCTGGCACTCGCGACCGGGCTGCAGGACAGCACCGTGGGTGTGTGCCTGGCCGACGAGCAGGATCTCATCCGCTACGTCAACCAAGCCTATCGGGCGTCCTTCTTCCCGCAATACGACGGGACACCGAAGGATTTCATGACCGAGATCGTCGTGGCGATCAAAGCCGGCACCGGGATCAAGCTCGACAGCACGGACCCGAACGTCTTCAGCGAGACCATAACGGGCCGGCGCCGGGATCAGACCGGTTCCCTCAGCTTCACGGTCGACATGCGGAACGGGCGGTGGTGGTGGGTCACGGACACCAAGCTGAGCAATGGCTGGATGCTGGCCGTGGCGCAGGAGATCTCTGGGCTCAAACAGGAGGAGTTCAGGCTCCGGGACGCGCATGCGTCGGCCGTCGAGGAAGCCCAGACGGATGATCTCACGGGCGCTCCCAACCGGCGCCACGGGCTCCGCCGGGGCGAAGCGCTGTTCGGCGCGGCAAGGGCCTCAAATCGCGATCTGGCGATCGCCCTGATGGACATCGACCATTTCAAGGCCATCAACGACATCCATGGACACGTGACGGGCGATCGGGCGCTCGTGCATTTTGCGCGCTGGATGCTCGGCGCGGTGCGCCCGGACGGCTATTTCAGTCGGCTCGGCGGCGATGAGTTCCTTCTTGTCCTGCCGGACGCCACGCCTTCGATCTTCGAGGCTCGCCTGGCCGCCGTGCTCGACGCCATGCCGGCGCTCGAACTCGCAGGACCGAGCCGGCGGCTACGTCTGTCGATCAGCGTCGGCATCGCCGGCCTGTCGCGACACGATAGCTGGTCGGGGTTGATGCACAGGGCCGACACCGCACTCTACGACGCGAAGGCGGGGGGTCGGGACCGCATCGCCGTCGCCGGGCCGGTGATGTCCGACGTCCCCTCGTATCCGTGAGAACGACCCGTCAATCCTGCGGACCCGCGTTCAGCGCATGGGCCACCTTGTCGACGCGGGCCGCCACCTCGCCGAGAGCCGCCGCCACTGTTTCGGCCAGTGCATTGGTTTGGGCGTCGACCCCGGCTTGCGCGCTTCGCAACCGCTCGATCTCGGCCTCGAGTTCAGCGACCCGGCGTTCCGCCTCGCTCAGTTGATCGGCAATCGTCAAAGCCGCCATCATCGTGATGCGACTGTCGCCGATTTCTCCGAACGTGCCGCGCAGCATGTGGATCTTGCCATCGAACCGCGCCGCCAACGTTCTGAGGTGGTCCTCCTCCCCATCGTTGCAGGCCATGCGATAGGTGCGGCCGGCGATCTCGACGTTGATCTGCGCCATGCCGGTCTCAGGTCGGCTCGATCGGAGCGCCCGCGGACTGGGCCGGTCCGATTTCGGTCAGGATGGTCCTGACCGTTGCGCTGGCCCGCGCCAACCGCTCCGAAACCTCGGTGTTCGCGAAGTCGAGGGCGCGAGCCCGTGCCATGGCGTCGTCGAGTTCCAGGGCGAGGCGCGAGCGGTCGTCCTGCAGGATCGTGAATTCCTGCTCCCGATCGGCCCGGATCCCCTCACCGATGGCGCGCCTGGCCGCTGCAGCATCGAGATGATCGAGCGCCAGGCCCAATCGCTGAAAAGCGTCGTTGAGAATGTCGGGAAAGGTCATCAATCCGGGTCGGCGCAACGAATCGGGCTCAGTGGCCCGGAGCCCGTTCGACAACCCTGACGGCGAAAAACGCTTCGGTCAAATCCCTCGGCTGCTTCGGAAGTGCCGCGGCAACCGACGTCGGACCGGGATCCGAAACCCGAAGCTCTCTATACAACCGCTCGTACCACGGACCTGTTCTCGGCAGGTCCTCAAGACAAACCGTTCGCGCTGGAACCGCTTCGGGCTCGGCTCCGCATGACGGCGATGGGAGAGCTTCAATGGACATCGCCCCGCCGTGGCCGCCGGTTCGTCTCGCCATTTCGTATGGGGCAGGCTATCTGTGATCGGGAAACAAAGCCTCAAGGGAGCTTCTCTATGACCGTGAAGGTCGCCATCAACGGGTTCGGACGGATTGGCCGCAACATCCTGCGCGCCATACTCGAATCGGGACGCGACGATATCGAGATCGTCGGCATCAACGACCTCGGCCCTGTCGAAACCAACGCCCACCTGCTTCGCTTCGACAGCGTGCACGGCCGCTTTCCGCACGAGGTTAAGGTTTCCGGCGACACCATCGACGTCGGCCGCGGCCCCATCAAGGTGACGGCCATCAAGGATCCGGCGACGCTGCCGCATCGGGAACTCGGCGTCGACGTCGCGATGGAATGCACCGGCATCTTCGTCACCAAGGAGAAGGCCGCGGCTCATCTGGCTGCAGGTGCCAAGCGCGTGCTCGTGTCCGCACCTTGCGACGGGGCTGATCTCACGGTGGTGTACGGCGTCAACCACGCCAAGTTGACGCGCGACCATCTCGTCGTGTCGAACGGGTCGTGCACGACCAACTGCCTCGCACCCGTGGCCAAGGTGCTCAACGACACGATCGGCATCCAGCACGGCTTCATGACGACCGTGCACTCCTACACGGGCGACCAGCCGACGCTCGACACGATGCACAAGGACCTCTACCGGGCTCGTGGCGCCGCCCTGTCGTCGATCCCGACCTCGACGGGTGCCGCCAAGGCGATCGGCCTCGTTCTGCCGGAACTCAACGGCAAGCTCGACGGCTCGGCCATCCGGGTGCCGACCCCCAACGTATCGCTGATCGACCTCAAGGTCGTGGCCAAGCGCTCGACCACGAAAGACGAGATCAATGCCGCGATGCGGCGGGCCGCGACCGAGGAACTGAAGGGCGTGCTCGGCTTCACGGATGCCCCCAACGTGTCGTCGGACTTCAACCACGACCCCCATTCCTCGATCTTCCACATGGACCAGACCAAGGTGATCGACGGCAACTTCGTCCGCGTTCTCTCCTGGTACGACAACGAATGGGGCTTTTCGAACCGGATGGGCGACACGGCGGTCGCCATGGCGAAGCTGATCTGACACCGGTTCCAAAGATTTCGAGCGAAGACCGCCGGGCTACGGCCTCGGTGGTCCTCCGCTTAGAAGCCCATGCTACGATCACGCCTTGGCGTCGTGTCGCCGGACCGCTCTCGGGCGGTGCCGGCGGCCGGCCACCTTCCCTCAAACGGCGCTTGAGCGACCCCGGACCGCATGCGATGAACGCGGCAACCCGATACACGGGCTCCGGAGGCACGCGTCATGACCCACTTCCGCACCCTTGACGACGCCTCGCTGGCCGGCCAGCGCGTGCTGGTGCGGGTGGACCTCAACGTGCCGACCGAGAACGGTCGCGTCACCGACCGGACCCGGATCGCCCGCATCCTGCCGACGATCCGCGAGATCGCCGACAAGGGCGGCCGTGTGGTCCTGCTGGCGCATTTCGGCCGGCCTAAGGGTGGACCGGACGAGAAGAACTCGCTGAAACCCGTGGCGGTGGCGCTGTCCGAGGAGCTCGGGCGGCCGGTCGCCTTCGTGCCCGCCACGGTGGGCGACATCGCCCATAGCGCGATCGCCACCATGAAGGACGGCGACATCGTGCTGCTCGAAAATACGCGCTTTCACGCCGGCGAGGAGGGTAACGAGCCCGACTTCATCGACCAGTTGGCGGCGTTGGGCGACATCTTCGTCAACGACGCGTTCTCGGCCGCGCACCGGGCCCATGCCTCGACCGAGGGGCTGGCCCGCAGGCTGCCGGCCCATGCGGGCCGCACGATGGAGGCGGAACTCGCGGCTCTCACCCGCGCCCTCGATCGGCCGGAGCGCCCGCTCGTCGCGATCGTCGGCGGCGCCAAGGTGTCGACCAAGCTCGAACTGCTCGGCAACCTCGTGAAGCGGGTCGATGCCCTGGTGATCGGCGGCGGCATGGCCAATACGTTCCTGGCCGCGCAGGGCAAGGCCGTCGGAAAGTCGCTGTGCGAGCACGACTTGCTCGGCACCGCGCGCAAGATCCTGGCCGAGTCCGGAACGTGCGAGATCGTGCTGCCGGTCGACGCCGTGGTGGCGTCGGAGTTCAAGGCCAACGCGCCGTCGAAAGTGATCGCTGTCGACGCGATCGGGCCCGACGACATGATGCTCGATATCGGGCCGCAATCGGTGGCGCGGGTGAAGGCCGTGCTCGAAGGCGCCAAGACGCTCGTCTGGAACGGACCGTTCGGCGCCTTCGAGATGCAGCCCTTCGATGCCGGCACGATGGCAGTCGCGAAGGAAGCCGCCGCGCTCACGCTCGCCGGCAACCTCGTGAGCGTGGCGGGCGGGGGCGATACCGTGGCGGCACTCAATCTCGCGGGCGTTGCCGACGGACTGACCTATGTGTCGACCGCAGGGGGTGCCTTCCTCGAATGGATGGAAGGAAAAATTCTTCCCGGGGTCGAGGCTTTGAGGCTGTAACAAGTCTCCAAAGCGTGGTGACGCCTCGCGGTAACGATGATTTCGAGGAGACGCGAACTAGGCGGAAGACAGATTTGATCAACCTGCCTTCCAGAGTGTGTCAGCGAGTATCTGAAGCAGGGAGAAACTTCGACCTTCGTTGCGAGCGCGAGCCGAAGCAACCCAGCCCATCTTGGACCGTCCGCTGGGTTGTTTCGTCCTTACTTCTCGCCATGACGAGCTGGAATACTCAAGCTTCAAAGTATCGGGCCCGATCAGCGGTAACGCGGATTGGTGTAGCTTTGCTCGATCACACGCAGGCCTTCCTGGCGTTCATGTGTTGCGGTTCCGGCAGTGTCGAGGCCGGAAAAGACCTTTTTGGCCCCTTCCCAGTCGCCCTTGTGGTACATGGCCCAACCCCGAACGACCGAAAGACCCTGCGGCTCCGCCTTCTTTTGACGGCGCTGTTCCAGCAACGCGACGGCCGTGTCGTACTGACCGCTGTCATAGGCCTTGACGATGTCGTCCGCGCTCTTGTCCCATGGTTCGCCGGCCGGCCGTTGTCTGGTGCCGGTGACCCGCGCCAGATGTTTGCTCTTCGGCATCGAAGACGCCGTGTGGCTCGCGACGGGGCGGGAACGCAACAGAGTTTCCAGTTCGGCGACGCGCGGATAAACGGCGCGATATTGAGCCACGCGAGCCGCGTAGTCGCCGTCGTGTCGCAGGCGACGCGCCGTCACGACGAGACCGATCGCGGCGGACTCGTTCGGCGTCCAATCGGCTGATTTGCGGAACCAGGCTTCCGCGCCCGAAACGTCGTTGGCCTTGTAAACGCTCCAGCCCAGGGCCTGCGCGCCATCGGCCGACTTCAGCTCGTCGACGGCCCTCTCGAGCGCCGTCAGTTCATCGGCTGAAAGAGGATGGGCTTGCGGATCCGTCAGCCTCGCCGCCTGGACCTCGACCATGAGCTTGCGGTTGAGAGGGTCGAGGCCGGCATAGCGGATCGCCTGGGTTGCCGCCTCGTCCTTGTTGCCGCCATCGCGCAACGCGAGAACGAGCCCTTCGGCCGCCTTGGCATTGTCTCCCGCCCTCAGGGCGGTCCTGAACCACTTTTCCGCCCCGGCGTAGTCCTTGCGCGAGTAGCTGTACCAGCCGAGCAGCTGAGCGTCGGCCTGGCCGGCCGGATTCGAAGCGTTCGTCGACAAGGCGTCGAGTTCAGCTGGGGTCGGCTGGATCGGCGACGTGCCAGCGGCTGATTCACCAACCTTGCGGCGCACGAGATCGAGGCGCACCTGTTCGAACTCGTTGCGGCCGTCGGGCAATCGCTGCCCCATCTGCAGGAGGCCGTCCAGGTCTTCCGGCGTCTTCACCAGCAGGCTTGCCTTCTCGACCGTGGCGAGACGCTGATCCGTCGGCTTGCAGGTCGTCAGGATGTAGCGGTAGGCCTCCAAGGCACGCGGTTCGTCGCCCGTGCGCACCAGCGCCTCGGCGGTTCGCCAGAGTGCATCGATGTCGCCGCAGGTCAGCAGCATTTTGGTGTTGGAGGCCGTCTCGATGACTTGGCCCCATTGCTGGGCGTCGGATGCCTTGACCAGGGTCTCATGGGCTTCCGCGAGGGCGAGCTTGCCGGCGAGATTACTCGACGGCTGCCAATCCGGCTTATCCTGCCTGATCTCGTCCATCTTGGCGTGCACCGCGACGAGATCTCGCTTGGCGAAGAGATCCCAGAGGGGTTGCTCGTCGATTCCGCTTCGCACTTCGGAGAAGAGGTCCTCGGGCGGGTCCCAATCCGGGTTCTTGGACCGCAGGAGACGGATCTCGGCCGCGACGCGTTCGAGATCGTTCTGTCCTGCGAAGTAGCGCAGGGCGCTGAGGTCGATCTCGGCCGGACGCTCTGCGGCGCTGCCGCCGGTCGTGGAGACGACGGGCTTCGGGACGTCGAGCACGAAGGGCGTATCGGCGTCCTTCTTAGGCTTTCTGGCCTGCGGTACCATGGGATCGGAGACCGGCGCGGCCGCCGTTTTGGAGAACACCATGGCGGGGGTTGCGTCCGGGGCCGTCGTGGCCTGAGAACGGGCGATCGACGTGGCGGCGATCACCGCACAGGTCAAGAGAAGTGGATGTTTCAGAACCATCGGTCTGACCTTTCCTGGAGAATGGGGAGGGAGGCGGCGGAATAAGCTTGGCGTGGTTTGGCGTCGGCATCCCTGCAGCGGTTTCGCTTCCGGCAAAGTCGCTGCAGGCGAAAGGGGGCGAACCGGTCCGTCGGGAGGGCTCGCAGGCGCGAGTCCGTCTCGTCCGATCTCGCCCGGGGGAGTTACTTCGCGCCCATGCGGCGGATCAGCGTATGGGTAGAGACGCCCAGAAGGGTCATGAGGAGCATGAGGGCCGAAAGGCTGAGCGCGATGTGGTTGGAGATGATGCCGCCCAGTATGGGCCGGATGTCGGACAGCACCACATGGTTCGGCACGACATAGAGGACCTGCGAAGGCTGCGCGGTCGAGATCCGGCCGCCGTCGAGATCGAGGCTCACGGTCTCGCCGTTCAGCTCCCGCCACTGCCCATCCGACACGAGTCGGGTCAGGCCGTTCTGCAGTATTCCGGCGTTGGGCGCCGTCACCACAAGCCATTGCGCCTTGTCGGGCGTGAACCGTGGCACATCCATGCCGGCGAGCTTCTGGTTCTCCGGTTGTGGGCTGACGGCCGACACCACGAGGGAAGGCATCTTGGCCGGTACCGCATGACCATCCTGGTCCGCGCCGAAGAAGAAGCCCAACGACTTGCCGAAGCGCTGTGCCTTCGCAAGCGCCGCCTGGGCTTGCAGCTCAGGCCGTGCCGTCAGCGACGACACTCCGTCCGACGCCGTCGCGACCGCGCCATCATGGCCGGGTCCGGCGACGCCATTGCTCTCGTTCGAGGCTGCAGACGGGCTGGCCGCAGCGGTGGAGGCCGCCGTGCCGGCGAAAGCATCGGTCGCCGCAAGACCCGTCTTGGCTTGAACCGGTCCTGCCAGCGTGATCGGCAGAGCCGCGACAGGAGCGACCACGATGCCTGGCGCATCCTGAGCGGAAGGGCGGCCGAGGTGCACCAGCGGTGACGGGACGGTTTCGCGGCCGACCGACATGTTGGCCAGGACCGTCAGACCGGAACCGACGGACGTCGGGTTCGCGTCCGGCAGGTAGATGTCGACGCGGTTCTCCTGATCGGCGCTTTGCAGTTCTGCGATCGCGCCCGGGATCTGCGGAATGGTGCCGAGATGAGCGAAGCGCGGGAACTGAAGTTCCGATGAGCCCGATAGCGAGAGCCTCACATCATCCGTCATGGCGATCGTATTGCACTGCCGGTCGCTCGACGTCGCCGTATTGCCTTCGATGCCGATCTCGTTGTGGCCCGGATGAAAGAAGCGGAGCGGCAGTTCGACCATTTCATGCGTCAGCATGCCGCCGCGATCGGGACCGAGGTGCAGCGTCGACACGAGCGTCCCGTTGACGCGGAAGACGAGGCTGCTGTCCGGATTGAGGTTGGCCGCGTAGGCCCCATCGATCAGCAGGCGCGCCTTGTCGTAATTGGCGGGGTAGAAGTCGCTCGGCAGCACGATATCGAGCGACGAGGTGTAGTGACGTCCGGCAAAGCCTTCCGGCTTGAACCCCAGCTCGCTGAAGCTCTTGTGCATCTCGCCGTCGATGACGGCTTCTCCCGCCCGCGTCGGAACCACCACGCCGGACGCCTTGCTGGCGAACGTCTCGACATCGTGGTCGAGGTCGACCTCGTTGGCGCTTGCGACGATCAGAACGAGCCGGCTGGTGCCCGGGTCCCGGGCGAAGGTCACGCCGTCCTCGACACCGAGGACGTTCA
>CAXTME010000072.1:1853-24548 GCA_964245215.1 uncultured Lichenihabitans sp. | reverse complement strand
CCCACGGCCCAGCCGTCGCGGAAGCGGAACGAAGTGCCGGTCTTGAAGGCGATCCGCCCGGCGCCACCGACGCCCTTCGGCGGCGGCATGCCGGCCAGGATGTCCACCACGGCATCGGCCGCGCCCGGCGCCAACAGGGCATCGCGCGCGGCCGGCACCGTGTTGGCGGTCTGGGTGAGCGGCGTGACGGCGCCGCCGTTGGCGAGGGCCGCGTAGGCGGTCACCAGCGTCTCGAGCGTCGTGCCGACACCGCCGAGCGCGATCGGCAGCCCGGGCTCCGCGTCGCTCGCTCCGAGCTCGAGGTCGAGGCCGGCCGCCTTGAAACGCTCGGTGAACACCACCGGCCCGAGCCGGCGCAAGGTCAGGACGGCCGGAAGGTTCAGCGAGGCCTGCAGGGCCTGCCGGACCGTCACGTCGCCCGTGAAGGTTCCGTCGAAATTATGCGGCGCGTAATCGTCGAAACGAGTCGCGGCGTCGCGGACCAGGCTGCCGGGATGCGCCAGGAGCCCGTCGAACGCCATGCCGTAGATGAAGGGCTTCAGGGTCGAGCCCGGGGAGCGGACCGCCCGCGTCATGTCGATGGCGCCGGCCCGGCGGGCGTCGTGGTAGTCGGCGCTGCCGACCCGGGCCAGGACGGCGCCGCTGTGCCAGTCCGCCACCAGGGCGGCCAGCGTCATGGGGCGCGGCAGTTCGTGCAGCGCTTGGGCCAGCACCCGTTCGGCACCTTCCTGGAGCGTGCCGTCGAGCGTCGTGACGATATGGGCGCCCGCGGGCTCGAGGCGCGCCAGCTGCTCGCCGAGATGAGGGGCCAGCATCGGCATCGGATGACGCGCGGCCGGCATCGGCGCCGCGAGGGCACTGGCCAGTGCTGCCTCCGGCAGCACGCCGTCCGCGGCGGCACGGCGCAGCACGCGGGCGCGGGCGGCTTCGGCCATCGTCCCGATGCGGTCGGGCCGAAGTCGCGTCGGGTCTCGGGGAAGGGCCACCAGCAAGGCCGCTTCGGCATCGGACAGATGGTCGGGTTCCTTGCCGAACCAGGCGAGGCTGCCGGCCCGCACGCCCTCGATGTTGCGACCCATCGGGGTCAGCGTGAGATAGGCCTCGAGGATCTGCCGCTTGCTCCAATGGGCTTCGAGCTGCAGCGCCCGGGCGATCTCGATCAGCTTCGAGCGCAGCGTGCGGGGGCGCGGCTCGAGCAGGCGGACCACCTGCATGGTGAGCGTGGAGGCGCCGGAGACGGCATGCCCGCGTTCGAGCCGCTGCAGCACGGCCCGCCCCAGCGCCAGCGGATCGACACCGGGATGGGACTCGAAGCGCTTGTCCTCGATATCGAGAAGAAGCCGCAGATAGGTGGGCGACACCGTTTCGGGGTCGGCCGGCAGGCGCCACAGCCCCGAAGGGGTCGTGAAGACGCGCAACGGCACGCCGTTGCGGTCCGCCACCACGGTCGAGCTGTCGGCGAGGCGTCGCGTCGCGATGGGGAAGCGTCGGTCGAGCAGGACCGCCGCCGACCCGGCAAATCCCGCCAGGATCGACGCGACCAGGGCGGCGACAAACGCTTGGTGCCAAGACGTCGACACGGGTCGGGAGACATCATGCCGTGTGGTGATGGCACGGCGCCGCATCGACTCAGCTCTTGCGCGCCGGCTTCACTTCCAACGTGCCGGCCTCGCCCCGCGCATGGTAGCTCGGCGCATACATGTCCTCGACCTGGACACCCGGCCGGGCATAGGTGCCGGGCGTCACGGCCCGCACCACATAGGCGAGCTTGAACGCCCTGTCGTTGCCGTTGAGGTCGAAGCCCGCGACGTAGCGGTCGTCGCGCACGGCCTTGAAGGTCGGCTCCGAAACATCCTTGAGCCACGCGAAGGTCGAGGAGTCCTCGCTTCCGGAGAGGCCGACGGTATCGGGCTCGAGACCCGCCGGCAGCATGTCGACCAGCAGCACCTTGCGTTCCGCGCCGTCGTCCATCGTTCCCTCGACCACGACCACGAACTCGTCGTTCTGGTGCACGTCGGCGAGGTCGACGGGGCTGCCGTCGAGGTGCAACAGACTCCGCTTCACGCCGAAGCCGTTGGCCTCGGCCGGCTGTACGCCGTTCGGCACGCCGGTCGTCGCGACCGACAGAAAGACCGGGCCTGTCCCGGCATTGGCGACCGTGACGCTGCGGCCCTGGCCGAGCGGCACCCCTGCCTCGGCCCGGCTGCGTCCCGCGACCTTGCGCCCGTCGATCGTGACGTCGAGCGGCCCCTTGCCGGAGAGCGCCAGGGCTCCGCGCAAGATCCAGGCTTCTTCCTGCGTGCTGAGATAACGTGCCCCCGAGACGGCATGGGACAGGTCGGCGGCCTGCTCGACCAGACTACGCTCGGGCAGAAGCTTCTCTTCGGCGGCGAGCGACAGCGCCATGGCGCGGTCCCGCAACTGGCTGCCGTAATCGTTGAGGTAGATCTTCGGGTCGCGGGTGATCGGCGGCTGGCGGAGCAGCGCCGTCGCGAGGTCGCGCTCGCCCGCATGCGTCAAGGCCGCCACGAGCTGAACCCGGGCGATCTCACTCGGCAGGTGCATGTCGTCGCGGGTCGAGACATAGCGCAGCTGCGATAGGTCGAGCCGCCCGGCCCGCGCCAGCACCACCGCCGCATAGGCGTTGCCGGCGATGTCGGCCGGTGTCGAGCCGGCGCTGGCGAATCGGCCGGCGAGCCAGGTGATGGCCCGGCTCTTCATCGACTGGGGAACCGAAAGACCGGCCGCTTCGCCATGCTGGAGGAAGTCGACCACGTAGGCGGTCAGCCAGGCGTTGTCGGCGTCGAAGGCCGACCAATAGCCGAAGCTGCCGTCGGCGGCCTGCAGGGAGTAGAGCCGCGCCACGGCGCCTTGCAGGGTCGGGTTCGCGCCGACCGGAACGGCCGCGGCCTTGCCGAGCGCCGCGGCGTAGAGTTCCGGAAAGGCCCGGCTCACCGTCTGCTCGGCACAGCCGTACGGGTAGCGGCGCAGCTCCGCCAACAGACCCGGCAGGTCGAAGGCCGGCGAGGTCGAGACCGCGAGGTCGAGCGTGGCGGTGCCCGGCAGCATGTCGGCGCCGAGCGCGTCGCCCGCCGTCAACGATGCGCCTGGGTCGAGGCTCCGGACGTCCCGCGTCGTCACATAGGCGTTGGGCGAGCGGACCCCGATGTCGAAGTCGCGTTCCGTCCTGCTGCCGTCGTCTCCGACCGCCGTCATGTGGATGTGGCCGGCCCCGAGGCCGCCAGTGGCGCTGAGGACGCGGTCGACGTAGCGGCGCTTGTCGCGGTGGACGTCCTCGAAATCGATGTCGGCCTTGTCGACCGCGATCGGCCCCGATGTCGCGAGAGTCACCCGATAGGTCTGCTCGGGAGCTTCGAGGTCGGTCAGCATCACCCGGACCCTGGCCTTGTCGCCGGGAGCCAGGAACCGCGGCAGCGTCAGTTCGGCGAGCAGCGGGGGCCGCACCGTGACCGGCAGCTCGGCATGACCGTAACGGTCGGCCGTCCAGGCCACGGCCATCAGCCGCAGCCGCCCGCTGAAGTCCGGCACGTCGAGCTTCACGGTCGCGTGGCCTTCGGGGTCGAGCGCCACGGGACCCGAGAACAGGGCCACGGTCTTGAACGTCTTCACGTCGAGCCCGCCCATCTGCTTCGCGGCCCGGGCATCGCCACCCTCCACGAGGCGCCCCGCCTGGCCGGTCGGATCGATCAGGCTGCCGTACACGTCGCGCCACTCAATGCCGGGTTCGCGCCGGCCGAGGAAATGGTCTCCCGGGTCCGGCGCTTCGAAATCCGTCATGCGCAGCACCGCCTCGTCGACGGCCGCGACCGTCACATAGGCGGGCTCGCCACGAGGAACACCGGTCACGGTGAGGTCTGCGGTGAGCCGTGTCTTGGGCTCGATCTTGGCGGGCCCGGAGAGCGCGACGTCGAGCCGATGCTCCGCCGCGGCACCGGCCACCCAGGCGGCACCCACGGCCCTGACCGGCAGGCGCGGCAGCACGGCGCCCGAGGGTGCGATCGCGACCGCCAGCACATAGGCGCCCGCGGGCGGAACGTCCGCGGCCTTGAACGAGACCGTGCCGCCGCCTTTCGGCAGCTCGAGCTCCTGGACCTGATGCAGCCCGTCGCCGTCGAGCATGGCCAGCACCCGGCCCGCGAAGGCCGGCTCGATCCGGGCCTGGATCGTGCCGGCGGGGCTCGCGGCATCCACCGTGACGGGCAGCACGTCGGGCTTGCGGTTGTCGGCCGAGGCCCCGCCCCACCAGCCCGCTCCGAAGCGCAGGCTCGACGCCGTCTTGCCGTCGGGCGCGAAGACTTCGAGCCTGTAGCGTCCGCTGGCGACATGGGTCGTGAGCTTGGCGTGGCCGTCGGGCCCGAACGCCACGTCGCCGCCCGCAACGCGCGTATCGTTCACGGTCTCCTCGAACTGCCAGCGGCCGTCGCGGAAGAAGCTGTTGTACACATAGTCTTCGAGAACGAGCTCCCATTGGGCGCCGCTCGGTCCCGTCGGCTTGCCGTCGCCGTCGAGCGACACGAGGTCAAAGCCCGCATCGGCGTTCTCGCCGACCCCGTCTTGATCCGGGCGGATGCCGATCAGGCGGTCTGCGGAATGCAGGGATTTCGTCAGCTCGGCCGTGGCGGCACGTCCGTCGACGTCGTTCACCGTCAGTTTCAGCGCCACTTCCAGCGGGGCCGTCGTGTCGGGTGCGTCGCCGGACGGGAACGTCACCGTGGCGTTGCCCTTATCGTCGGTGGTGAAGCTCTGCGGGTCGAGGGCCTTCGGCAGGAACGGCTCCTGCACAAGGCCGAAACGGTAGTCCGTGAAATCGGGGAAGGGATGCTCGGCCGGCTCGATCGTGGCATCGACTTGCCCGCTGAGCGCCGCGCCGGGGCTGCCGTAGAAATAATCCGCCGACACCGTCACAGAGAGGGGAGCGCCGGCGTCGAGCCGTGCCGCCGGCACGGCGAGCTTGGCCTCGAGCCGCGGCGGCACGAAATCCTGGACCGAGATCGTCGTGCTGCCGAGCTGTTCCTTGCCGACCGAACCGGCCCACAGCGTCCAATCGCCGGAATAGGCGTTATCTGGAATGTGGATGTCGAGCGTGCCGCCGCCCGCCCGGTCGAGGTTCACGGCGAAATGGTCGACCTCGATCCCGTCGGGGCGGATCAGATGCACGGTCAGGGGCGCCTTCGGCACCGAATGGGCGCCGCGGTCGCGCAGCAACGCGCCGAGGTGGAGCGTTTCTCCAGGGCGGTAGATGCCGCGTTCCGTCCACAGGAAAGCGTCGAGCGGCCCGGGCGGCGTGCGTCCCTTGATGTCGAGGTCACCGAGGTCGAGCGCCGGTGCGTCGAGTGCCAGGGGGGTGAAGTCCCCGCGTCCGCTCGTGGCCGTCAGCAGGCGGGCGGTGTCGCCGCCCTCGCCGCGCAGGAGGCCGGCCGGCACGGTGACGAGTCCGTCGGGTCCCGTGCGATAGGTCGCCAGGATCTCGTTGCTGCGTGCCACGAGGCGCAGGTCGACATCGGCCAGCGGCAAGGCGGTCTCGAGCGAACGGGCGCTCACCAGCATGCCGCCATCGGTCTTGACCGTCACGAGCCCGATGTCGGACACGCTGAACCATTGCGTGGCGCGTTCGTCCGAATCGTCCGGTTGGCTATCCGACCTGACCGCGACCGCAACGTAGACGCCTGGCTGCACGGTCTTCAGGAGCCCATCGATGGGCAGCGCGGTCGCGACGTCCTGGTTGGGCTTGGTCGCGATGTCGACCGTGCCTTCGAAGACCCTGGTGCTGCGTTCGGCCACTTGGCCCAGGGTGGAACCGTCGAGGCCCTGGCCGAAGAAGTCGCTGAAGGTCTGGCCCGCCATGGCCCGTTCTCCGAAGCGGTAGACCGTGACGCGGGCCTTGGCGACGTTGACGCTATGCAGCGGCAGGCCGACCCCCTTTGAATAAGGCAGGATGGTTTTCGTCGCGTCGAAGGTGACGCGCGCCTCGCGGTCCGGCACCGCGACGTCCACCGACACGTCCTTGGGCAGGCTGGTGCCGTCGGCCGCCGGAAGTCCGGCCTTGAGCCGAACCTTGTAGGTCTGCCCGTGCTTGAGGCCAGCCAGGCAGAGGTCTCGACCGCGCGGCTGCAGGCTGTGGTCCACGCCGGGCAGCACGTCGACATAGGGCGCAAAGCTGCCCGGCTTGTCGCGGGGCAGCGGCGCCGAGAAGGTGAAACAGGCTGCCGGGACCGCCCGGTCCGGTTGCACGGTTACGTTGAGGTAGTCGACCGCATAAGCCTTCGCCGGCCCCAGCAGGGCGGCAGCCAAAAGCAGACGACGCAATCCACGCCCGAAACTGCCGCAGAGCATCCGTCGCCTCCCGCATCGACCGCATGCCCGCGATCTTGACTTAGTCTAGGGGCGACGAAGTGGGCCTGCAACTATAGGAACGCGGAGCGGGGCCACGATCGAGCGTGCGTCCGGAGCGACGGATGGGAACCGTGCGGCAGGAGGTTACGCCCGAGCAGAAAAAGGCATGGCGAGAGGTCAGCGTCGGTGATCTTCAGAGTTTCTACACGGATTCTGATCAGAAGATCATTCTACTCATAGGCGAGTATCAGGCGCGAACCGGCGCTGAATCGAGAAGACAGGTTGCAGATGTCTGGTTCCCTTTGCCCATCGTGTGTCGCGAGAGGCGCTCAAACCCCAGCCGAACGGGGCGTCGGCGATACCAAGTCGGCTTCACCGGGCGGATCGAACGGCCACCATGCTCTGCTGGATCAGGACTACCGCATCCTGGTGGAGGCGGTCAGCGAATACGCGGTCTATCGCCTGACGCTCGACGGTTTCGTATTGAGCTGGAACAAAGGGGCCGAACGGAACAAAGGCTACAAGGCGACGGAAGCGATCGGTCTGCATTTTTCGACGTTCTACACCCCGGAGGATCGGGAGGCGGGCGAGCCGGAAAAGGCTCTGCGGGCAGCTCGAGACTCTAAGCTCGAAACCTACGGGTGGCGCGTGCGCAAGGACGGGAGCCGATTTTGGGCTCACGTCGTCATCGAGGCGATCCGCGACGCGGAGGGCGGCATCCTGGGTTTTGCCAAGGTGACCTGCGATGTCACGGCGCAAAAACTGGATCACGACCACCTGGTGCGCAATCTCGACGCCGCTCTCTCCAACATGTCGCAGGGCTTGTGTCTCTTCGACCCGGAGGAACGCGTCGTCCTCTCGAACTCCCGCGTCGGGGAGCTGTTCGGTCTTCCGGCGGCCGACTTCGCACCCGGAACGCTCTTCGTCGATCTCTTCCGCGCTATCGTCGGCCAGAGTGGCCCAGACGAGGAGCATGAGGCCGTGGTGACCGACGGCTACGACCTTCATCGGCGGCTCATCACGCAACCGGGTGGCGGGACCGCTATGTTGAAGGTCGGGCCGGATCGGGTGTTCTCGATCGCCCACCGGTCCATGGCCGACGGATCCTGGGTGTCGACGTTCGCCGACATCTCGGACAGGATCAGGACGGAGAGTCAGGTTGTCCACATGGCGCTTCACGACGCTCTGACGGACCTCCCCAACAGATTGATGTTTCACCAACGGCTGCAAGACGCCCTCCGTCGCGTGAAACGCGGCGAGGCTTGCGCAGTCCTGTGCCTCGACCTGGACCGGTTCAAGACGGTCAACGACACACTAGGTCATCCCGTCGGCGATAAGCTGCTGGTGGCCGTCGCGGATAAATTGCGGGGTTTGATCCGGGAAACCGACACGGTCGCGCGGCTCGGCGGCGACGAATTTGCGATCATTCTCGGTAACCTCAAGAAGACCGCCGATACGACGGACTTCGCGGGCCGCCTCATCCGTGCGCTGAGCGAGCCTCATGACATCGGCGACCATCTCGTCGTCACAGGCGTCAGCATCGGCATCGCGCTCGCGCCCGATGACGGCGTCGATGCGGACCACCTTCTGAAATGCGCGGACCTGGCGCTCTATCGCGCCAAGACCGGAGGTCGGGGGCGCTACTGCTTCTTCGAGCCGGAAATGGATGCTCTGCTGCAGAAGCGGAGGCTGCTCGAACTCGATCTCCGCACCGCTCTCGCGGCCCGCGAGTTCGAGCTCTATTACCAGCCGATCGTGGACATCGACCGGGACGTCGTCTGCGGTTTCGAGGCCCTGTTGCGATGGCACTCACCCCGACGCGGCATGGTCTCGCCCGTCGATTTCATCCCCCTGGCCGAGGAGATCGGTCTGATCGTCGATATCGGCCGCTGGGTCTTGGAGACCGCCTGCCGTGAAGCCACACAATGGCCGGACCACATCAAGATCGCGGTCAACGTGTCGGCGGCGCAGTTCAAGGATTTCGTGCTGGTCGAGGCTGTGCAGTCCGCCCTGGCGCTGTCCGGATTGCGGCCGAACCGGCTCGAGATCGAGATCACCGAATCGATCATGATCACTGACAGCCAGCACGCCTGCGATGTCCTCCACCAATTGAAGGAACTCGGCCTGTCGATCTCGATGGACGATTTCGGAACCGGCTACTCATCGCTCGGTTATCTGCGCAGCTTTCCCTTCGACAAGATCAAGATCGACAAATCCTTCATCCAGGGCCTGGGCGATGCAGCCGATTGCACCGCGATCGTCCAGGCCGTCATGGGCATCTGCGGCAGCCTGGGCATTATCGCAACGGCCGAAGGCGTGGAAACCGAGGGTCAGATGGACCTGTTGCGATCCAGGAACTGCCATCAGGCCCAGGGCTACCTGATCAGCCGCCCTTGCCCTGCGTCCGACATCCCCAACCTGCTGTCCGGCTACGTCAGTCCGTTGCTCGAGCCCTCTCACGAAGCGGCTTGAACCGTTCTCAAGAGTCTCGGCATCACGGCAGCGCGTATGCGTCAGCGCTCGTTCCCGGGGTAGTCCGTAGCGAGCGCCGTTTCGCGGCGTGCCTCGACTTCGGCCAGACTGTCCCTCAGCTTCTTGACGACGGCATCGTGCCCCCACTCGCCGAGAACGAGGTGCAAGGGCGGCTTGGCTTCTTCGGTGAGCGCGATCATGGCCTTTGCGGCCCGGACCGGGTCGCCGGCCTGCGTGCCGCTCTTCTCCGACGTCTGGCTCATGCGAGCCGCCACGCTATCGGCATAGGCCGGGATCGTGCTTTTGGTCTGCGTCATCGAGCGACCTGCCCAATCGGTACGGAACGGTCCGGGCTCGACGCAGGTCACCTTGACGCCGAGCGGGTCCATCTCTTTCGAGAGCGAGTCGGAGAAACCCTCGACCGCATGTTTGGACGCCGCGTAATAGCCCGAGCCCGGAAAACCGCAGAAGCCCGCCACGGACGCGATATTGATGACATGCCCGCGTTTCTGCTCGCGCATGATCGGCAATACGGCACGCGTCATGGCGAAAAGGCCGAACACGTTGGCCTCGAACTGCGCCCTGATCTCCTCGGGCTGGCCTTCCTCGATCGACGATAGATAGCCGTAGCCGGCGTTGTTGACCAAGACGTCGATCCGGCCGAACCTCTTCATGGCGGCCGCCACACCGGAGTCGATCTCGTCGTCGTCGATGACATCGAGCGAAAGCGGCAACGCGCGATCACCATGGTGGGTCGCGAAATCCTCGACGCGTTCCTTCTCCCGGGCCGTGACGACGGCCCGCCAGCCGCGATCGAGAACCAGCGTCGCGAGTTCGCGGCCGAAGCCGGTGGAACAGCCCGTGATGAACCAGACGGGCGTCGAAACGGATGTCATGTGCATTCCTCGTGGTTGTTGCGGGCTCAGCGGTCCACCATGGCCATCTGGCGCTCGGTGTAGCGCGGCCCGGCGACCGATCCTGACGGAAGGGCAGCGTCGAGTTCGTCTATGTCTTGCGCCGAAAGCGCGATGGAGACCGCAGCGACGTTCTCTTCGAGAAAGCTGCGTCGCTTGGTTCCGGGGATGGGCGCGATGTCGTCGCCCCTGGCCAGCAGCCAAGCCAGGGCGATCTGGCCGGGCTTGACGCCCTTCCGGTCCGCGATCGCCGACACTTTGGTGGCAGCTTGCAGATTGGCGTCGAAGTTCGCTCCCTCGTAACGCGGGTCGGTTCGGCGATAGTCCGTCTCCGGGTAATCCTCGGCGCGCCTGGCGGTGCCGGTCAGAAATCCGCGCCCGAGGGGGCTGAACGGTGTGAGGCCGATGCCGAGTTCCCGCAGCAGCGGGATGATCTCGGGCTCGAGATTTCTCTCCCACAGGGAATATTCGCTCTGCAGCACGGAAACCGGGTGGGTCGCATGGGCACGGCGGATCGTGTCGACCCCGGCCTCGCTGAGGCCGAGGAATCTCACCTTGCCGGCCTCGATCAGACGCGACACCGTGCCGACCACATCTTCGATCGGCACCGAGGGATCGACCCGATGCTGGTAGAGAAGGTCGATGTGGGACAGGCCGAGACGCTTCAAGGATGCATCGACCACATCGCGGATGTGGTCCGGCCGGCTGTCGACGCCCGCCACCTTGCCGTCGTCGATCGTAAATCCGAACTTCGTCGCCACGACCACGCCTTCGCGCCTGCCTTTCAGGGCGCGACCCAGCAAGGTTTCGTTGGTGAACGGCCCGTAGACTTCGGCCGTATCGAAATAATCGACCCCGAGTTCGAGGGCACGATGGATGGTCGCGACGGACTCCGCATCGTCGGGTGTCCCGTAGGATTGGCTCATGCCCATGCAGCCGAGCCCGATGGCCGACACCGCGAGCCCCTGGCGGCCGAGTTTGCGTTTGGGCAGCATGACTGTCTCCTCCGAAAGCCGGCCTCTCGGCGAAGCCCTGCCGGTGCGCTGCCAACGGCTGGAGGCGGCGCTTGTTGCGCCGGGCAACGCATGCGTCCCATGTCGGATGACGGTTCGCGATCGGCTGTGCGGGGTTGCTCAGACGAGCGCCTTGACCGAAAAGAAAGCTAAGGCCCGACCCCGAGCAACCCGGCACGGGGTTTGCGAAGGTCTGGAGCCGCTCTCGAGGACGACATGCCTACCTTCACGGTCCACGTTCCGTCCGGCATCGAAAATCACGTCGAGCGTGCGGAGCGCACCCTCTTCGTACGGGAAGGTTTCAGCCTGCCGGCCTTCGTATTCGCGCCGCTTTTCCTCGTCTACAGGCGGCTCTGGCGTGCAGCCCTCGCCTGGCTCGTGGCCGCGGTCGCTGTCGCTGTGGTGACTCGCGTCCTCGCACTGCCGATCCCTGTCACGCTGCTTCTCTATTTGATCCTGGCTGTTCTCGTCGGGCTCGAAGCCAACGAGGCGCGGCGTCAGGCCCTGGGTCGCCGCGGGTATATCGGCTCGGCGCTTGTCACGGGGTCGACCCGGACGATGGTCGAAAGAACCTTCTTTGCAGGATCGTCCGCGACCGGCCTCGGCTCCGCGACCGGCCGGGCGGGCATTGTCTCGCCCGCCTCCTCCAGCCCGGCCGGAACGGGACCGCTCCCGGTGATCGGGCTGTTTCCGCAGCCAGCCCGGACAGCGGTGAGGCGCTCATGAGCGTCGTCATCGTCGATTATGGGTCCGGCAATCTGAATTCGGCCGCCAAGGCATTCGAGCGCGCTGCCAGCGAGGCGGAAATCGACGTTCCGATCATGGTCACGTCGGATCCCGATCGGGTCAGGAAGGCCGAACGCATCGTCCTGCCCGGAGTCGGGGCCTTTGCGGATTGCCGCCGCGGTCTCGACGCCGTTTCGGGCCTCGTCGGTGCGCTGACCGAGGCCGTGGTCCACCGGGGACGACCGTTCCTCGGGATCTGCGTGGGAATGCAGCTGATGGCGACCTGCGGGCGCGAGTACGAGACGAGCCCTGGGCTCGACTGGATTCCAGGCGAGGTCGTGGGGATCGAGCCCAAGGACCCGTCGCTCAAGATCCCGCACATGGGGTGGAACACGCTGAGGGCGCGAAGCATCCATCCGCTGCTCGACGGCATACCGACGGGCGAAAACGGCCTGCATGCCTATTTCGTACACAGCTACGCTTTGAAACCCGAGCAGGACAGCGACATCGTCGCGGTCACGGATTATGGCGGCCCGGTCACGGCCATCGTGGCTCGTGACAATATGGCGGGCACCCAGTTCCATCCCGAGAAAAGCCAGAAGCTCGGCCTCGCCCTCATCGCCAACTTCCTCCGGTGGCAGCCTTGATCCTCTATCCTGCGATCGACCTCAAGGACGGGGAGTGCGTGCGCCTCGTCCATGGGGAAATGCAATCCGCCACCGTTTTCAACCCTGATCCCTCCGCCCAGGCCGAGACGTTCGAGCGCCAGGGCTTCGAGTACCTTCACCTCGTCGACCTCGACGGAGCCTTTGCGGGCAAGCCACGCAATGCCGAGGCGGTCGTAGGGATCCTCGACCGGGTCGGCATTCCGGTACAGCTCGGTGGCGGCATCCGCGACCTCAGGACCATCGACATGTGGTTGTCGCGCGGCGTACGCCGCGTCATCCTGGGCACCGCCGCCGTGAAGGACCCCGGGCTCGTGCGAGAAGCGGCTCGGCTGTTCTCCGGACAGGTCGCGGTGGGGATCGATGCGCGGGACGGCCTCGTCGCGGTCGAGGGCTGGGCCAAGACCGTCAACCTGACAGCCGTCGACCTCGGCCGCCGCTTCGAGGATGCCGGGGTCTCGGCCATCATCATGACCGATATCGGCCGAGACGGTGCCATGAAGGGGCTCAACCTCGCCGGGACCATCGCGCTGGCCAAAGCCGTGCACCTGCCGGTGATCGCCTCGGGCGGCCTCGCGTCGCTGGCCGATGTCGAGCGGCTGTTGTCGCCCGATTGTGCGGCCCTTGCCGGCGCCATCACGGGCCGCGCCCTCTACGACGGCCGCCTCGATCCGGCCCAGGCTCTCGCCATGATCCGAGGCGCGCGGGAAGGTGCCAAGGTCTGACCGCCGGCGGTTGTTCTCCGGACCGGCTGGAGCGGCTCGCCTTGATCGTATCGCGTCCAGCTTCTATCCTGTTGACCGTCATTGCCTATTGATCGTGCGGGCGGTCTGCCGCGCCGCCAGGGAACCGAAGCCGCCCGATGTTGAAATCCCGCGTGATCCCCTGCCTCGACGTGAAGGACGGCCGCGTGGTCAAGGGCGTGAATTTCGTCAGCCTGCGCGATGCCGGTGACCCGGTCGAATGCGCTCTTGCCTATGACGCGGCCGGGGCCGACGAGCTCTGCTTCCTCGACATCACGGCGAGCCACGAGGATCGCGGCATCCTGCTCGACGTCGTGCGGCGCACCGCCCAGGCCTGTTTCATGCCCCTGACGGTGGGTGGCGGCATCCGCAAGGTCGCAGATATCCGGGCTTTGCTGCTGGCCGGGGCCGACAAGGCTTCGATCATGACGGCCGCCGTTCAGGACCGGACCTTCGTGTCCGAGGCGGCCGAGAAGTTCGGCAGCCAGTGCATCGTGGTGGCGGTCGACGCCAAGCGTGTCTCGACGGACGGGCAAGCTCCGCGTTGGGAGGTCTTCACGCATGGTGGCCGGCGTCCGACCGGTCTCGACGCCGTCGATTATGCTCGGGATGTCGTCGCGCGGGGAGCAGGCGAAATCCTCTTGACCTCGATGGATCGGGACGGCACCAGGGTGGGGTTCGACCTCGCCTTGACACGTGCCGTATCGGATGCGGTTTCGGTGCCGGTGATCGCCTCGGGCGGGGTCGGCTCGCTCGACCACCTCGTCGAAGGCGTGCGCGACGGCCGGGCCAGTGCGGTTCTCGCGGCCTCGATCTTTCACTTCGGGGAGCATACGATCGGCGCCGCCAAACGCTACATGGCCGAAGCCGGCCTCGCGATGCGGCTCGACGCGTGAGCCGGACCGGCGTGCCCGCGACTGGGCCATTCTCCCTCCACGAACTCGAACGTCTGATCGGCGAGCGTGCCCTGTCGATCGCCGATGCGTCTTATACGCGTTCGCTGCTCGACGCGGGTGTCGGGCGCATCGCGAAGAAGTTCGGCGAGGAGGCTGTCGAGACCGTGATCGCCGCGGTGGAACGGAACAAGCCGCACCTGCTGTCCGAAGCCGCGGATGTGATCTACCATCTGCTGGTCCTGCTCCACGCGTCGGGCCTGTCGCTCGACCAGGTCGAGGCGGAACTCGGCCGGCGGACGCGCCAGTCCGGGCACGAAGAGAAAGCCGCACGACCTTCCGGAACCTGAGCCCGCCATGCTCGACCTGACCGTCCCCGCCGACGCACCTGCCGACCCGTCGCACCCGGCCATGATCGGCTCGCCGTACCACCACTTCCTGCGAGACGAGTGGGCGGCGTTGAGAGCCGACACGCCGCTCACCCTCAACGTCGACGACCTGCGCAAGCTGCGCGCCACCAACGACCCGATCTCGATCGACGAGGTGGTGGCCATCTACCTGCCGCTTTCGCGGCTGCTGGCGCTCTACGTCGCGGCCACGCAGGGTCTGTTCAAGGCGACGCAGCGCTTCCTCGGGGCCGAAGACGGGAAGGTGCCCTATATCATCGGCGTCGCGGGTTCGGTGGCGGTCGGCAAATCCACCACGGCGCGCGTGCTTCGGGCCCTGATGTCGCGCTGGCCCAACACGCCGAAGGTGGACCTCGTGACCACGGACGGCTTCCTCCATCCCAACCGGGTGCTGACCGACCAGGGCCTGATGGAGCGCAAAGGCTTTCCGGAGAGTTTCAACGGCTCGGCGCTGATCCATTTCCTGTCGGACGTGAAGGCCGGCAAGCGCAACGTGCCGGCTCCGCTCTACTCTCACCTGACCTATGACGTCCTGCCCGACGAGCGCGTCCTGGTCGACAGGCCCGACATCCTGATCGTCGAAGGCCTCAACGTCCTGATGCCGAACCGTCCTCAAAAGGATGGCCGCGACATCCCCTTCGTGTCCGACTTCTTCGATTTCTCGGTCTATCTCGACGCCGACGAGAGCCTGCTCGAGGAGTGGTACGTGTCGCGGTTCATGAGCCTGCGCGAGACGGCGTTCCGCGACCCGATGTCTTACTTCAAGAAGTTCGCCGAGATCGGACCCGTCGAGGCCGAAGCCGTGGCGCGGGGCATCTGGCATCGGATCAACCTGCGGAACCTCGTCGAGAACATTCGCCCCACCCGGGCGCGCGCCAGCCTCGTCCTGCGCAAAGGCCCGAGCCACCATATCGAGCAAGTCGCGTTGCGGAAACTTTGAGCGTTTTTGCAATGGCGCCCCGAACGCATTATGACGGTTTGCCGCGGGCTCCGAGGCGCTCATGGCTGACGAGCGGCGAAGAGGCCGGCGGAGCGTCGCGAGGGTAAGCCCATGGATGCGGTCGAGCGACGGGACGGCGTGCAGGAGCCCGAGGGGCTGCGGACGGGAGCCGAAACGCGAGCCGACCTTCGTTCCGCCAAGCGCGCCGAAGCGCTGCGGGCCAACCTCAAGAGGCGAAAGTCGCAGCTCAGAGCACGGGCCGAAGCTGGGCAGGACGTCTCGCTCGCCGGCACCGCGCGATCGCGCGACGATCGTGGGTAGGATCGTCGTTGAAGCTCAAGCCTTACACTTGGGGTCATTGCGAGGAGTGTAGCGACGAAGCAACCCAGCGTGCGACATAGAATGAAGCGGGGTCCCGCCACGCTCCGCTCGCGGTGCGCTCGCGATGACGGCGGAGTTCGTCTGCGCTTCAATCACTAACCGGCACACCCCTAGCCTTACGCTTCACCCCATCAGCCGCCGCATCCGGCGGCCTCTCTCGGCGAGGACACATGGATCGCATTCGCGTGGTTGGCGGACAGCCGCTCAACGGGACTATCAGGATCTCGGGTGCCAAGAACGCGGCCCTGCCGCTGATGATCGCGAGCCTCCTGACCGACGAGACGCTGACCCTCGAAAACGTTCCGCGCCTCGCCGACGTGAACCTGCTGGTGCGGATCCTCGGCAACCATGGGGTCGACTACACGCTGAAAGGCAAGCGCCCGGGCGAGGAGGTCGTGTCGGGGCAGACTGTCGACCTGAGGGCGGCCCATATCGTGGACACGACGGCGCCCTATGATCTCGTATCGCGGATGCGCGCCAGTTTCTGGGTCATCGCGCCGCTCCTGGCCCGCATGGGAGAGTGCAAGGTTTCGTTGCCGGGCGGTTGCGCCATCGGCACGCGCCCCGTCGACCTCCTGCTCATGGTGCTGGAACGGCTCGGCGCCGCGATCGAGATCGAAGGCGGATATGCCATCGCCAAGGCCAAGCACGGGCTCAAGGGCGCCGAGATCGCCTTTCCCAAGGTCACGGTCGGCGGCACCCATACGGCCCTGATGGCGGCGGTCCTGGCCGACGGCCACACCTCGCTGCTGAACGCCGCCCGGGAGCCCGAAGTCGTCGACCTGGCCGAGTGCTTGAACCGGATGGGGGCGAGGATCAGGGGCGCAGGGACGTCGACGATCGAGATCGACGGCGTGACCCGGCTTTCGGGCGCACGGCATTCCGTCCTGCCCGATCGGATCGAGGCCGGCACCTATGCGATGGCGGTCGCCATGACGGGCGGCGACGTCATGCTCGAGGGGGCGCGCCCCGAGCTTCTGACCGGAGCGCTGAGCGCTCTCGAACAGGCGGGGGCCCGGCTGACGCCGACCAACGAGGGTCTGCGGGTCAGCCGCAACGGGGCCGGGATCGCGCCCGTCGACATCTCGACGGCGCCTTTTCCGGGTTTCCCGACCGACCTTCAGGCCCAGTTCATGGCACTCATGACGCGGGCCAAAGGCTCGTCGCGGATCACCGAGACGATCTTCGAGAACCGCTTCATGCATGTGGGCGAACTGACCCGTTTCGGTGCCCGCATCCGGCTCGACGGCGATGCGGCGGTGGTCGATGGCGTCCCCAGGCTGCGGGGAGCGCCCGTCATGGCGACGGACCTGCGCGCGTCGGTGTCGCTGGTCATCGCGGCGCTGGCCGCCGAAGGCGAAACCATTGTCAACCGGGTCTACCACCTCGACCGTGGCTTCGAGCATCTCGAACACAAGCTCTGCCAATGCGGGGCCGACGTGCAGCGTCTGTCGAGTCCGGCCTGACCGGTCAACCGCCTAATGGTCCGACCACAACAGATGATTCATCTGTTCAGGCCAGTCGGCCCACCAGCTTAGAAGCGGTGCACCAGGTCTCGCCGACGAACGCCAGCGTGTCGCGACAACTTTGAGTTAAGCTAACAAAAGCTTGATCCAGAGCCGCGAAACATCGGCTTCGACTTGGCTGTCGTCTGGATCGCAAAGATGTGATCGCGCCGGTAACGGGCGTGACTTGAGTCCTGAGCGCGTCGTGTCATGATTCTGTTGTTGATCGTCGGTGTCGACACCGGAACAAGGAGTGCACGATGTCCATGCAAGGCCATATCGCTGAATTGAGCCGTCGCCATCAACTGATCGAAAAGCAGATCGAGTCGGAACGGATTCACCCGGCGACCGACACAGCAAAGCTGGCCGAGCTGAAACGCAAGAAGCTGCATCTCAAGGATGAAATGGCGAAGCTTCGGCTGTAACCCGCATCAACGACACGCGCGCCCGAGGCGAAGCGCGACAGAATTGCCTTCGGGCGGATTTCATTAAGTTTTAGCCATCTTCCACCTTTGCCTTGAGTCGGCTTTGCTTTGGAGCCAAGCATGGTCGACACAGGAATCCTGAACGAACGGGTGACGATCGATCGAGGATTCCCTTCCAGAGGCCCGGCACCCGCCCTATATAGGATGGTTGCCGAGCACCTGGAGAACGGCGCCGGGAGACCGCTCTGACGGTCTCCAGAAGGAGAGAAAGAATGGCCTACGCGCTTCCGATCATCTCGGGTGAAAGCGGGCTGACGCGTTACCTCAACGAAATCCGACGTTTTCCCATGTTGGAACCGCAGCAGGAATACATGCTGGCGAAACGTTGGCGGGAACACGACGACCGTGATGCAG
Organism: uncultured Lichenihabitans sp.; assembly: GCA_964245215.1. Lineage (GTDB taxonomy): Bacteria > Pseudomonadota > Alphaproteobacteria > Rhizobiales > Beijerinckiaceae > Lichenihabitans. The sequence goes on along the minus strand of CAXTME010000072.1, from coordinate 6,696 downwards.
CCCAAGAGCTTGTCACGTCGCACCTGCGGCTCGTGGCCAAGATCGCCATGGGCTACCGTGGTTACGGGTTGCCGATCGGCGAAGTGATTTCCGAAGGCAATGTCGGGCTGATGCAAGCCGTAAAGCGCTTCGAGCCCGACAAGGGGTTCCGGCTCGCCACCTATGCGATCTGGTGGATCCGGGCTTCCATCCAAGAGTACATCCTGCGTTCGTGGTCGCTCGTGAAAATGGGCACTACCGCAAGCCAGAAGAAGCTTTTCTTCAATCTGCGCAAAGCCAAGAGCCAGATCTCAGCCCTTGAAGAGGGTGAGCTTCGGCCCGAGCATGTGGCGACGATCGCCACGAAACTCGGCGTTTCCGAGCAGGACGTCATCGAGATGAACCGCCGCCTCAGCGGCGATACATCGCTGAACGCTCCCATGCGCGAGGACGGCGAAGGCGAGTGGCAGGATTGGCTTGTCGACGATTCGACCAGTCAGGAAGTCGTGCTGGCCGACGAGCAGGAGCGGCATAACCGACACGACGCCCTCGTGGACGGGCTCAAGGTCCTGAACAATCGAGAGCGCCGTATCTTCGAGGCTCGTCGGTTGGCCGAGGATCCCATCACGCTCGAGCAGCTTTCGGACGAGTTCAACATCTCCCGGGAGCGCGTCAGGCAGATCGAGGTGCGGGCGTTCGAAAAAGTCCAGGCGGCGGTGAAGGCTGGGATGGCGCGCATCGAATCGGTGCCGCACCGGGTTTTAGGCGGCCAGGCGGCACTGCCGGCCCATTGACGGGAACGAAGTCTCGTCGACGACGGTAGACCTGTGGCGCTGTCGGTCGAACGTCAGTGCCAGGCCTTTGTCGCATCTTCGAGAACGTGCTGGCCAGAAGCACCCTTCTCGAAGGTGATCTTGCCGAGCTTGTTCGGCGCAAACAAAACCGAGAGGTCGAACCAGTTGCGCTCCATGATCATGCGCAGGTTCTGGCTTTCGGCAGCGCCGCGGGAGAGTCCAACGAGAAAGTAGTTCTCGGTGATCGCCACTGGAACTCCCGTAAGCGGATCGCCGGTCTGGGAATCATCGTCCTTACGCATTTCGGGTACATTGATCTGCTTGACATTGCCGAGCGTATTGCCGGGCTGAGGCAGAAAATGGAACTCGATCGTATGCGATGCGGGGAGTTGCGGCTCCGGGTTCTTCTGCATCAGCATCGTGACTTTGAGCTTCGCGTCAGGAATGTCGATTTCGGCTTTGACGGCTGCCTCGAGCGCTTGACCCTGACCGGGGCTGACGCTGTCGACATGCCAGACGACCGTCCCCGGGTAGGTCTTGACCTTCTGCGGATCGTCCGGGGCGTCGACCAGCAGGGCCGCCCTTTGAGCCACCGCAATCCCCGCATCGACAGTTGCGCCTGAGGACGGCGAACCCGACTGGTCGGCGGATGATGCATTCGTTCCGATCGGCGCCGGTAGGGTGGCGCCTCCGGCCGATAGATCGTCGTCGGGCTGCACCGTCGTGTCGGTCGGCCGGTTGGCCCTCTCGACGATCTTGCCGGGCTGCGCGTCCGACGAACCCTGCGTCTCTGTCTTCGTGGCCGTCGCCATCTGGTCCGGCCGGTCGCGATAGCGCCATGCCGCGAACCCGATCCCGATCATCAGAGCCATGACGACCGCTGTCGACAGGATCGCGGCTGGGCCGAAGCGTCGTGGCTGGATCGGTCTCGGTGCCTGGGGCCGCAACCTGCCTTCCCGGACGCGGATGGACTGCCGGGGGTCTCCGGTGCCGTCACGCGCCACTTTGTCGAGCGCGGCACCGAAGCCGGCCCCCGGCTCGTCCGCGACCGACAGGACCCCGGCCTGGGGCAAAGCCTGGGTCTGATCCAGGTCCTGCGCCCGGTCGGGCATGGTGTCGGCGACCGGAACCGAAGTCTCCGTCTTCGCAACCGGCACGGGCCGGAGCGCCATGACGGGCCGCGAAGGGGCAGTCCTCGACGCGGCCTCTGGCCTCGTTCCTGGCGCAGCAGCGGCCAGGGGTGGGCGAGCGACCCGCGGCGGTAGCCGGTCGCGTGTCGGCGGCGGGACGACAGGCGGGGCATTGCCGGTCGGCAGGACGGTGGTTCGGACATCGTCTGCAGGGGGCGCGGCCGGCGGGCGCGAAGGCAGGGGCTGTCGTGGCCGCTCGGATGGGCCCGGTTTCTGTCGGGCCGGCTCGGGCACGGCGGCGGCCGGAGCGTCCGGCTCGATCCGCCTTGGTTCGACCGACGCGGAATACCGCGTTTCAATTCGGGCGATCGCCTCGTCGAGCGCCTGATTCTCACGCTCGATGTTTTCTTCATTGATTGGGGGTTGTATCGTTCGGAGCTGACCGATCAGTGCCGCGCGAGCGCGGTCGTAAATGGACTGCCGAGCCTCTGATGTTTGATCCGGCAGACCGGACACGGCGCGGTCGAGAAGCGGGAAATATTCGGCCATGCGGGTTCAGACCATTCAAATTTGCGGGCGTCAACCCGCGCTCAGCACGGCTCGGCCGGACCGGCGCGATGCTGCCCGGCCGTGTCGTTCCGGAGACGCTCGCGGAGCCCGTCGGGTCGGCGGCGCGCCCTGACGCTCAGTCTTGGAAGGGGTTCTGGACCAGAATCGTATCGTCGCGTTCCGGGCTCGTCGAGAGGAGCGACACGGGCGCACCGACGAGTTCCTCGATGTAGCGCACGTATTTCACCGCCTGCGCCGGCAGGTCGGCCCAGGACCGGGCTCCCGCTGTGGTCCCGTCCCAGCCTTCGAAACTCTGATAGACCGGCTCGACCCTGTCCTGGGCCGCTTGGCTGGCAGGCAGGCGATCGATCGCCGCGCCGTCGAGCCTGTAGCCCGTGCAGATCTTCACCTCCGGAAAGCCATCGAGGATGTCGAGTTTGGTGAGGGCGAGACCCGTGATGCCGCTCGTGCGGACGGCATGCCGAACCAGCACGGCATCGAACCAGCCGCAGCGGCGGCGGCGGCCCGTATTGACGCCGTATTCCCGGCCCTTGTCGCCGATCAATTGTCCCGTTTCGTCGTGAAGCTCGGTCGGGAACGGGCCGCCGCCGACCCGTGTCGTATAGGCCTTCACGATCCCGAGGACGTAGCCGATGGCACCCGGGCCGAGGCCGGAGCCCGTCGCGGCGGCGCCCGAAACCGTGTTCGACGAGGTCACGAAAGGGTAGGTTCCATGGTCGACGTCGAGCATCGCGCCTTGCGCGCCCTCGAAAAGGATGCGCTTGCCCGACCGGCGTGCCGCATCGAGAATGGCCGAGACCGGCGCCATATAAGGGAGAACGGCGGGCGATATGGCTTCGAGTTCGGCTTTGATCTCCTGGCCCGTGACGGGCGCCAGACCTAGGCCGCGCCGCAGCGGCTCGTGATGCGCCATCAGGCGGCCGATCTTCACGTCGAGCGATGCAGGCTCGGCGAGATCGCTCACGCGAATGGCGCGGCGGCCGACCTTGTCTTCGTAGGCCGGCCCGATGCCGCGCTTCGTCGTCCCGATGGCGCCTTCCGCGCCGGCTCCCGCCTCGCGATGGGCATCGAGCTCACGGTGCAGCGGCAGGATCAGCGTAGCGTTCTCGGCGATCTTCAGGTTGTCCGGCGACACCGGCACGCCCTGGCCCCGCAAGGTCTCGATCTCTTTGGCGAGATGCCAGGGGTCCAGCACCACGCCGTTGCCGATCACCGAGAGCTTGCCGGGTCGAACGATGCCCGAGGGCAGCAGGGCCAGTTTGTAGATCTTGCCGCCGATCACGAGCGTATGGCCGGCGTTGTGGCCGCCTTGGAATCTTACGACGACGTCGGCCTCGGTCGACAGCCAGTCGACGATCTTGCCCTTCCCTTCGTCGCCCCATTGGGCGCCGACCACGACGACGTTGGCCATGTCTCAGCGTGTCCTCGAACGTGAAAAGGCCCCGTGAAACCAGCGATGGTGACCGGGGCCGCGATTTCGGGGAACGCTAGCGAATCATCGGGAGCGAGTAAAGCGCCGGGAGGAACGCGTCGACGCAAAGGAGGGAGGACCATCCGGCATCTCGTCGAGCGCAGGCTGCGATGGCTGGTGAGCAGCATAGAGCAGGCACCGAGGAGCGGCCCTGCAGGCTGCCAAGCGGTCGATGGCGGCTACAATGGCGGAGAGTCGGTCACCAGTATACGCATGGCGACTACGAACGCCTCGGCCTTTTGCACCGCCCAGGTCGCATCATCGAGTAACGGCGGCTCGGCGGAATAGTCGGCGAGCAACCGGCCATTATGCACCTGGTTCAAGTCGCGCCCGAAACCCGGATCGACCCGACCGGGCTTGACCAGCCGCATCCCGAACGCAGCGATCAACGTATGATGACTTTGATCGGGGTAGCCGGCAACTTATGGCTGGTGGCGATCAGCGCCGCATGCGCGGCGTCGAACATGGCGTAATAGGCCCGGCTGCATGCTCCTTCGGTCGCAGCCTGCTGCAACAGCGCCTGCGCCTCGCGCAACGCCCGCTCCGCCTTTGCGATGTAGCTGGCGTTGAAACACCGGGCCTGCTCGGCTTGGCTGGCGGTCCCATCGGCGAGTGCCTGCAACGCCTCACGCCGCTGACGCGACGTCAATTTCGGAGGTCGGCCCATATGGACGCCTCGTGCCTTGGCGCGGGTGCGGCCCTCGCCGATGCGGGCGTTGATCAACCCGCGCTCGAACTCGGCCAAGCCGCCCAGCACGGTCAGCATCAGCCGGCCGTGTGGCGCCGTAGTGTCGGCCCAACTGTCGCCGAGCGAGCGAAAGGCCGCGCCGCGCTGAGTCAGGGCGTCGAGGATGTGCAGCACGTCGTGGGTCGAGCGGGCCAGCCGGTCGAGGCGGCTG
>CAXTME010000072.1:0-1753 GCA_964245215.1 uncultured Lichenihabitans sp. | reverse complement strand
GTCGAGGATGTGCAGCACGTCGTGGGTCGAGCGGGCCAGCCGGTCGAGGCGGCTGACGATCAGCACGTCACCCACCTGGATCACGGCCAACAGCTTGGAAAGCTGGGTGCGATCGATTTTTACGCCGTTGATCTGCTCCTGAAAAATCGTCGCGCAGCCAGCGGCCTTCAAGGCCTCCAGCTGCACGTCGAGAGTCTGGCCTTCGGTCGAACCCAGGCATAGCCATACATCATGCCGGATCGTACCAACGTACTCCCACTTATGCGAAGGACATATGAAACGGCTAACCCGCTGATCGGGCCGCCTTTTACGCGATGTCCGCCGCCCTTTCGGAAGCTCGACGGTTTGACGCAGGAACGCGACCGGGCAGCCCTGCCGGACGCTCATGGAGCTGCGTGTTGGCTACGCGGAGCCCTGCCGGGCGATGGTCCTCGCGCCAGGTCGCCCCCTGCGTTCGAACCCTCGTCGCCCACCGTCTTTGCGGGCGGCGCTTTGGCCGCTATGAGCCCTGGAGCCGAAGGACGTCGCCCATGCCCGACCTTACCGATCGCGTCGACGGACTCGAAAGCCGCATCGCCGAGCAGGATCGCGTCATCGAGGATCTCAACGCCACCGTCACGGCGCAGTGGGACATGCTCGAAGCGCTGCGGCGCGACGTCGGACGGCTCGTCGACAGGCTCGGAGACGCGGAGGGCCGCCTTCCCGCCGAACCAGAGCGTCCGCCGCCACACTATTGAAAGAGCCTTGTCGGTCCGCGCTTGCGGATCGCCCTTCACGATCGTACCGGGTCGCCATCATGAAGGCACGACCCCTCCCGTCGATGACCCCTTCGTCATCTTCGGCGAATGGGATGGCGAGGCCGATCGCAAAGCCTATGCCGAGCTTTGAGCAAGGCGACACTATCCGGGTTCCATTTCCCTACAGGGATCGCTCGACGCGGCAGCGGCGGCCGGCCTTGGTGATCTCGGCGGGCGGGCTCGGCGAGAATGGACGACTCGTTTGGGGCGCGATGATCACGAGCGCCGATAATCGTCCCTGGCCCGGCGACCTGCCATTGGGCCAGGGCTGTCGGCAAGCGGGCCTTCCCGCGCCTCTGTCATCCGAGCCTGCAAGCTCGCGACCATCGAAGCCAACGATGCCGAGCCCTTGGCCGCATCTCGCCCGGTCTGATAGGTTCTGTCGGCCCTCCGCCGTTCCATGGGCCTCGAGTGATCGCGCGCCCGGCCCGGCGTCTCTCGACGGGCCGTTGGTGCCGACCTAGTATGTGTAGACATATTCGGGAAGGCGAGATCATGCTCAGCAACACGCGCTATCGCGACATCGAGATCCGCAGCCCCCGCGGCACGACCCTGTCGGCCAAGAGCTGGCTGACCGAGGCGCCGATGCGGATGCTGATGAACAATCTCGATCCGGAGGTGGCCGAGAACCCGAAGGAACTCGTGGTCTATGGCGGGATCGGCCGGGCGGCACGCGATTGGCCGAGCTTCGACGCCATCGTGGCGGCGCTGAAGCGGCTCGACGCCGACCAGACCCTGCTGGTGCAGTCGGGCAAGCCGGTCGGCGTGTTCCGGACGCATGCCGACGCGCCGCGCGTGCTGATCGCCAATTCAAACCTCGTGCCGCACTGGTCGAGCTGGGAGCATTTCAACAAGCTGGATGCCGAGGGTCTGATGATGTTCGGCCAGATGACGGCCGGCTCCTGGATCTATATCGGCAGCCAGGGCATCGTGCAGGGCACCTACGAGACCTTCGT
>CAXTME010000071.1:0-24594 GCA_964245215.1 uncultured Lichenihabitans sp. | reverse complement strand
GCATCGCCGAGCAGACCAATGCCCTGTCGCCAGACCTGATCGTCCTGCTCGGCGACTTCAACGCGGGGCATCGCTTCGTGACGGGTCCCGTGATGCCGGCCGCCTGGGCCGATGCGCTTTCGGTGCTGCGCGCTCCGCTCGGAACCTATGCGGTGCTCGGCAACCACGATTGGTGGCACGGGCCAGTCCCTGGCATGCCGGGCGGCCCGGAAGAGGTGACGCGGGCCCTGAACGGCATCGGCATCAGGGTGCTCGAGAACGAGGCCGTGCGGATCGATCGTGGGGGTAAGCGCTTCTGGGTCGCCGGTCTGGCCGATCAGCTGGCCTTCGGCACGGTCAAGCATGGTAGACCGCGAGGTGCGGACGATCTCGCGGCGACCCTGAAACAGGTCCGTGACGACGCTCCCGTCCTCATGCTGGCGCACGAGCCTTACGCGTTCCGCCGCATGCCGGAGAGAGTCTCCCTGACCCTCTCGGGCCATACGCACGGTGGTCAGATCGTCCTGCCGGGGATCGGGCCCATCGTAACGCCGTCGCGCCGCTACAATTACGGCCACATCGTCGAGGGCGGTCGCAACCTCATCGTGTCGGGCGGGCTCGGCACCTCCGGCGTTCCGATGCGCTTCGGCGTGCCGCCCGAGATCCTCGACATCGTACTCGGCAGCGCGCCACCGATCGCCTGAAGGCACCCGTCGCTCAGATCACCACGACCTTGGTGCCGACCTGGACGCGGTTGTAGAGGTCGATGACGTCGATGTCGCGCATCCGGATACATCCCGACGACGCATCGTGACCGATCTCCGTCGGCTCGTTCGTGCCGTGGATACGGTAGAGCGTGTCCTTGCCGTTGGCGTCGTAGAGATAGAGCGCGCGAGCACCGAGCGGGTTCTCGGGACCGCCGGGCAACCCCCCGGCGTCGACCACAGGCTTCAGGTGGGGCCAGCGCTTGACCATATCGGCCGGCGGCATCCAAGTCGGCCATTCGGCCATACGCCGGATCGTGGCGTTGCCCGTCCAGCCATAGGCCTCGCTCCCCGTCGCCACACCGTAGCGCATCGCCCGGCCGCGCGGCAGCACGTAATAGAGCAGTTTTTCCTTGGTGTTGACCACGATCGTGCCGGGTGTCTGACCGGTCGTGTCGTCGACCTCGTAGCGATCAAAGGTGCGGCCCATGTCGGCGGTCGGGACCATGGACATGAACTGGGTGTCGCGCGCCGACAGACTCGGATCGGGTGTGGATTTGTACTCGCAGCCGCCGAGCGACAGAGCCGCCGCCATCAGAATGCCCGCACGCCATGTCACCTGCATTGACCTTGTCCTGCGTCGCACCAAATGCCCTGCCCGTGGGATAGCACAACCAGCTAGGCTCCACGAGTGCTTGTCATATATTTGCCGCATCCGTGGCAGGCCAGCTACAGCGTCGCGAGGCCAACTCCATCTTAGGATTTCGAGCACCTTGCCAACAGCTCTGATCGGACATGCGACCGCGCTGGCCCACGACATGGGGGCCGGCCATCCCGAGCGTCCGGATCGGCTTCGCGTCGTCAACGACATCCTGGCCGGCTCGTCGTTTGCGGCGCTGCTTCGGGTCGAAGCGCCCGAGGTCGATCGTTCCGCCCTGCTCCGGGTGCACCCGGAGGGGTTCGTCGATGCCCTCTTGCAGATGCGTCCTCTCGACCGGCAGCTGATCCGCCTCGATGCCGACACGGCGATCGGATCCGGCACCGTGCCGGCAGCACTGCGCGGTGCAGGCGGCGCCGTGAAGGCCGTCGACGACGTGCTGGAGAAGCGAGCCAGCAACGCCTTCGTGGCGATGCGTCCGCCGGGGCACCACGCCGAACGCCAGACCGCCATGGGGTTCTGCTTCTTCAACAATGCCGCGATCGCGGCCAGGCACGCGCAGCGGCACCATGGCGTCGGACGGGTCGCCATCCTGGATTTCGACGTCCATCATGGCAACGGTACGCAAGACATCTTCTGGGACGATCCGAGTGTCATGTACGGCTCGACCCACCAGATGCCCCTCTTCCCCGGCACGGGCGCGGCAGGGGAACGGGGCGAGCACGACACCATCGTCAACGCGCCTTTGCGGGCGGGCGACGGAGGGTTGGCGTTCCGCGAAGCCATCGACGGCATCATCCTGCCGCGGATCGAAGCCTATCGCCCGGATCTCGTTATTCTCTCGGCCGGATTCGATGCCCATCGCCGCGATCCGCTCGGGGGCCTCGACCTCGACGAAGACGATTTCGCCTGGGTGACACGACGGATCATGGCACTCGCGGCCGACTGCGCCGGAGGCCGGATCGTCTCCTTGCTCGAAGGCGGTTACGACCTTGAAGGCCTTTCGCTGTCGGTCGCGGCCCATGTCTCGGCGCTGATGGAAGGGGTAGGCTAGAGGCTTGGCACGGAAGATCGTCGGTGGCGTGAGCCGCTATACCAATCTCTCGAGCCGGGCATTTCAGGGTTGAAGATGCCGAAGCATCTCAGGGCGCTTCCGATTTCAGCCGCTCGAAAACGGCGAAGAGCTCCGGTCGGGTCGCCTTGGCGATGGCGCCGGCCGCGACTTGCGCCTGCGTCCACATCCAAGAGCGTGCGGGGTCGTCGCGCATGGCCCATCCCGGGAACAGGCGGTCGGTCACTGGCTCGCCGAACAGGAAGTTCACGTCGACGTGCCGGTTGTCGGACGCGATCCGTGCGTAGGTGCCCCTGATGGCGGCTTCGGGTCCTTCGATCAACTGCAAATAGGCGTCAGCGCGGCAGATCAGGGCGCCGGTCACATCGTTCTGCAAATTGTTGCGCCGCGCGTCCATGAGGATGCTGTTGAGCGTCGACTCGTCAAAGCCGAACGGTTGCGACACGTAGATGATCTGCATCAGACTCATTCTGGCACTCCCGAGCTTGAGGGAATAGACCCCTCTGCGGGCTGCATGTCGAGGCGTATCGGGCCCGTTTCGTCCTCAGCCTGCGGGTGGCTCAGAGTCCCAGCGCTTCGGTCGAGACGATCTCGATGCCGAACCCCGATATCCCGACATAGGTCCGTTCGCTCGAGGCCAGCAGCTGGATCGACGCGATGCCGAGGTCGCGGAGGATCTGCGCGCCGAGGCCGATTTCCCGCCATTGGCTGACGCGTTGCGCCTCGGCATTGCCGCTGGCCCGCGACAGGGTGGAAACCGGAACGCCCGCGGTCCCGTCCCGGAGATAGATCAACACACCCCGACCCTCGGACGCGAAGCGCTCGAGGCACCTGTTCACGATCGCGCCTCCGCCCAGCACGTCCTTGATGATGTCGGCCCGATGCAGGCGCGTCGGCATGCCACGGCCATCGCCGATGCGGCCGTGCACGAAGGCGAAATGCTGGACTTCGTCGAAGCGGGTCGTGAACGCATAACCCGTGAGTTCGCCGATCGACGTCTTGACCGGAAACGTGGCGACGCGTTCCACGAGCTTCTCGCGCGACTGCCGATACGCGATCAGATCGTCGACCGAGATGCGCTTCAGGTCGTGGCGCTCGGCGAACACCTCGATCTGTGGCCCGACCATCACGGTGCCGTCGTCGTTGGCCAGTTCGCAGATGACGGCCACCGGAGGCAGACCGGCGAGTTGGCAGAGGTCGACGGCCGCTTCCGTGTGGCCCGACCGCATGAGAACCCCGCCATCGCGCGCGATCAGTGGGAAGACATGACCCGGCCGAACGAAATCGGAGGGACCCATGTTGCCGTTGGCCAATGCCCGGCAGGTGCCGTTGCGCTGCTCCGCCGATATGCCGGTCGTCAAGCCGTGCCGCACGTCGACCGTCACCGTGAAGGCCGTCCCGAGCGGGGCATCGTTCGCCGCCACCATGGGCGTGAGATGGAGCCGGCGAGCCTGCTCGCTGGTCATCGGCGCGCAGACGATGCCGCAACAGTTCCGGATGATGAACGCCATCTTCTCGGTCGTGCAAAGCGAGGCAGCACAGACGAGGTCGCCTTCGTTCTCCCGATCGTCGTCATCCGTCACGACGACGATCTCGCCGCGCGCGATCGCCTCGATGGCCTCGTGGACATTGTTGTGATGGTTCATCGCATTGGCTCCATCGGCCGTTCGATCCGACGCTAGTCCGCTCAGGAAATCGTTCGGCGTCACGTCGCCGCCCGTTTCGCGCAGAATGAGTTCGGCCGTCTCGCGCGAGACCCAGGGCCGGCTCTGATTGCAGAGTTGGGTTACCGCTCCCGGCGTGACGCCGATGCGTTTCGCGAACGCCGATCGCGTCACGCCACGCGCCTTGAGCCAAGCCGAAAGCTTCATCCGCTAGGCTTAGCGCATAGCCAGCTTTAGCAAAACTAAATTCTTCCGACGTTTAGTTGTGCTAAATATCTGCCCCTGGCCTCGTCATGAACGGCCATTTCGGGCCCTGCCCGACTTGGCCACGGTGACGTAAGAACTGGTCGGCCAGCACGCAGGCCAGCATGGCTTCACCCACCGGCACCGCCCTGATACCGACGCAGGGATCGTGACGGCCCTTGGTCAGGATCTCGACGTCGTTGCCGCTGCGGTCCACCGTCTCGCGGGGCGTGAGGATCGAAGAAGTCGGCTTGACGGCGAAGCGCGCCACGATCGTCTGACCCGTCGAGATCCCGCCGAGAACACCGCCGGCGTTGTTCGACAGGAACGTCGGCGAGCCGTCGGCGCCGCGCCGGATCTCGTCGGCATTCTCTTCTCCCGACAGCGTGGCGGCCCCGAAGCCGTTGCCGATCTCGACGCCCTTGACCGCATTGATGCTCATCAGGGCCGCGGCAATCTCAGCATCGAGCTTGCCATAGATCGGCGCACCCCAACCGGCCGGCACGCCCTCGGCCACGACCTCGATCACCGCACCGGCGGACGAGCCACTCTTGCGGACATCATCGAGGTAATGTTCCCAGACGACCGCCGCGGCGGCGTCGGGGCAGAAGAAGGCGTTTCGAGCGACCTCGTCCCAAGCCCATCGCGCCCTGTCGACCCGATGCGGGCCGATCTGCACGAGGGCACCGCGAATCCGGACCCCGGGGACGACCCGGCGGGCCACGGCACCTGCCGCCACCCGTGCGGCCGTCTCGCGCGCCGAAGAGCGGCCACCGCCGCGATAGTCCCGGATGCCGTATTTGGCGTCATAGGTGAAATCGGCGTGGCCGGGCCGGTACTTGTCCTTGATCTCCCCGTAATCCTTGGAGCGCTGGTCCGTGTTTTCGATCAGCAGCGCGATCGGCGTCCCCGTCGTGCGGGCCGGCGCGTCGGCGTCGGAGAAGACGCCCGACAGAATTTTCACCTGATCGGCTTCCCGACGCTGCGTGGTGAATCGGGATTGCCCAGGGCGCCGGCGATCGAGGTCGTGTTGGATGTCGGTTTCGGCGAGTTCGAGACCCGGAGGACAGCCGTCGATCACGCAACCGAGGGCCGGTCCGTGGCTTTCGCCGAACGTGGTGACACGGAAGAGGTGGCCGAACGTATTATGCGACATGGGCGGGCGTCTCGGTCGGCGGCACGGGCAGCATCACGCCGCCCGACTGGCCGGGGCATCGTGGTCCGTTCCTTTCGGCTCGGCCGGCGCGCCGACCCATTCCGATCGCGGGGGAATGGACTCTCCCTTCATGACGAGGGTCAGCGGCCCGAGGCGGGCGTGGTCGCCGACATGACTGTCGTAGAGGACCGTCGACCCGGCCCCGATCGTTACGCCGTGTCCGACATTGACCCGGCCGACCTTCATCACGCGGTCCTCGTAGAGATGGGTCTGGAGCGCCGCCTGCGCGTTGATGGACACGAAATCGCCGACCGCCACACAGTCGAACTCCGTGATATCCGTCATGTTCAAGAAGACACCGCGCCCGAACTTGGCCCCGAACAGCCGAAGCACCCAGGGCAGGAACGGGGTACCCTGCAGATGTTCCAGCAGGACTCGCCCGGCGAGACCCCAATACATCACGGCGACGGCTTCCGTCTTCATGGCCCACCAAGACCACATCGGCTTCGTGACCGGTTCGTAGCGACCCATCGTGGACCATTTGATCCCGACCACGATCAACGTCATCACGACCGAGACGAGGACCGACAACAGGACGAACAGGACCGCGACCTGCCAGTACAGTCCGTCCAAGAGCTTGGGCCCGAGCCATTCGACGGACCATGTGCCGGTCACGATGAACAACATCGTGGGCAGCGAGATATGGACGGCTTCGAACACGGCGCGGGCGAGCTTCTTCCAGCGCGGCGCCTCGTAGGTCCAATTGGCACCACCGCCGTCGAAACGCTGGCGCACCGGCAAGCGGATCGGCGGCGTGCCGAACCAGGTATCGCCCGGCTTCATGAGCTCGTTGGCCGGTGGCTTCGATTTGATGCCGATCAGCGCGCCTTCCGGGATGTCGGATCCGATCGGCACCACGGCATCATTGCCGACAAACACCCGGGCGCCGGTTCTCACGCGGGAGAGCCGCATCCAGCCGTAGCGGATCTCCTCGTCGCCGAGCACGACTTCGTCGGCGATGAAGCACTTCTCGCCGATCTCGACGAGATCGTAGCGGCCCGCCAGGTTGGTCGAGATCTCGGCATCCTTGCCGATCTTGGCGCCCATCAGCCGGTACCAGGCCCGCATGTAGACTGTCGCGAACAGCGACGTCAGGACCTCCAGCGTGATCTCGGTCGCCAGGGCGACGGTCCATTTGCGCAAGTAGAAGAAGGAGAAGACGGAGTAACGTCCCGCCTTCACCTGCGGCAGCAGGAGCCAGCGCATGGCGACGATGAAGGCGACCGAGATCAGCACCATGACGAAGCTCGTCGGCCACGCCAGGAGCGGAAGCGACGCCAGATAGGCGAAGCGATCCACGGCGGGGATGCTCAGCCAGTCGTCGAGCTGATCGAAGACCCAGAAGGCGGGGAAAATTGGTAGGAGACCCAGCGGTGGGATCACCAGCAGCATGGCCACGTAGCCGAAGCCCAGCAGCGTCTTGCGCCCCAGCGATGCCGTCGGGAACGCCTCGATGGTGGTTCGATCGACCAGTCCGACACGCCGCCCGGGTGAGCCGTCCCAGCTCTCGTAGGCGCCGATCGCGGTTCCGGCCGCGATGGCCGTGAGATCGCCGAGTTCGGCGCCTTCGCCGATCGTGACATCGTCTTCGATCACGCAGGAGGTGCCGATGGAGCTGCCGGACCCGATGCTGATCCGGCCGACGATGAAGTCGGCGCCTTCGACGCGAACATTGGCGAAATTGACCTTGCCGCCGATGCTGGCCCGCTCGCCGATCTCGATCAGGTCGAGCGCGCCGACCTCATGGTCGCCGATGATGGCATCCATGCCGACCTTGGCTCCCATCGCGATCATGAACAAGCGCATGACGGGCGAGCCCTGAAACCACTTGGGGTGGGTCAGGGCGGTGATGCGCTGCACCAGCCACCAACGAAAGTAGTAGATGCCCCAGAGCGGGTAGCGGCCGGGCTTCATTCGACCCAGGATCACCCACTTCGAGGCGATCGCGAACAGGATGGTCAGGATGTTGATGACCATATAGGTGCCGACGAGCCAGACGGCTTCCTCCAAGAGGCTCGCGTCGCTGGCCGACAGCAGCATGTAACTGACGAAAACGCCAAGCCACTGGGCTGTCGAGAGCGACAGGATGAGCGGCAAAGCCGCGGCCTGGCCGAGGCCGCACAGGAAGCGGCGGCGAAGCGGCGGCGGCGTGAAGGTGAGGTCCTTGACCTCGCGCGCGACCATCGACCGGCGGCCGTCGAGCAGCTCCGCGACCGCGCGGAGCGAACGCGCCCGGTACATGTCCTGGAGCGTGATGCCGCTGAGCTGCGGATCTTGCCTGACCACCGAGACGAACCGCGCCGCCAGTAGCGAATGGCCCCCGAGATCCGTGAAGAAGTCGGCGTCGAAGGGAATGGCTTGCGACGGGAGAACCGCCTTGGCGGCCGCGAGAAGCGATGCCTCGGTGGCGTTGCGGGGGTCCTCCTGGGCTTCGACGGCGCGCGCCGCGAGAGCGACCTTCTTCAGCCGGTTGCGATCGACCTTGCCCGACGGGAGCCGCGGCAGCGCCTCGACGGCTTCGAACCGCGACGGCACCATGTAGGGCGGCAAGGCCTCGCGCAGCTTCGCCCTGAGCACGAGGGGATCGACCACGGCCGATGCTTGCGCCACGACGAAGGCCACGAGCTGGTCGAGCCCATCATCCTGCCGCAGGACGACGGCCGCCTGATGCACCCCCGCGATGTCGACGAGCTTCGCCTCGATCTCGCCGAGCTCGATCCGGAAGCCGCGCAGCTTCACCTGATCGTCGATCCGACCCCGAAACTGGATGTTGCCGATAGGGTCGAGCGCCACCGCATCGCCCGAACGGTAGAGCACCGGATCGACGCCCCCCGTGCTGAACGGGTTGGCGATGAACTTCTCCCGCGTCAGAGCATCGCGATTGAGGTAGCCCGCCGCCACCCCCGGACCGCCGATCAGCAGTTCTCCCTCCTGGCCGCGGTCGAGGAGGTTCAACGCGTCGTCGACCACGTAGCAGGTGTAGTTCGGGATCGGGCCGCCGATCGTCACGGGTTCGCCGGGCTCGACCAGCGCGGCCGTCGCCACGACCGTGGTCTCCGTCGGGCCGTAGGAATTGTAGATGGTCCGGCCCGGTCTGCACCAGCGAGCCCCGAGCGTCGGCGGGCAGGCTTCGCCCCCGAGGATGATGAGCCGCAACGAGGCGACATCCCGCGACAGCAGCGCAAGAAGGGTCGGCACGGTGTCGAGTACCGTGACGGCCGCGGCGTTGAGAACGTCCGGCAGGGCGTCGGCCTCGCCCAGCATCTCGCGGGTCGCGACGAAGAGGCTCGCACCGACGAGAAACGGGATCCAGATCTCCTCCATGGAGAGGTCGAACGCGACGGAAGCGCCCTGGAACACGATATCGGTCGGACCGATAGCGTAGAGGGCATTGGCCGACCGCAGGTAGTGGCAGATGTTGCGGCCCGTGATCACGATGCCCTTGGGAACGCCCGTGGAACCCGACGTGTAGATCATGTAGGCGGGGTCTTCGGGCCGGGCGCCGAGAGCGCGGGCATCGATCGGTGCCGGCGGACCGAGATCCGCGCCGGAGTTCTCTCGGGTCGCGAGGTCGACCTCGGTGGCGACGGCGCAGGGCAGGTCGGCGCCGTGGGATGACGCGAAACCGGCATCGGTCACGATGAGCCGCGCCCCGCAATCGTGCAGACAGACCGCAACGCGGTCGACCGGCGCATCGGCATCGAAGGGCAGCCAGGCAGCACCGGTTTTCGCGATGGCGATCTGGGCCACGAGCAGGTCGAAACCGCGTTGCATCCAGAGACCCGCGACCTCGCGAGGCCCGAGCCCGCGTTCGAGAAGGCCCCGCGCCATCGCGTCGGCGCGGCGGTCGACATCGGCATAGGTCAGCATGCCGTCGGGAGAGCGGAAAGCAGGCGCGTCGGGCGTCGCCGCGACCGTGCGGGCGAAGATTTCGCTCAACAGCTCGTCGCGCAGAAGATCCGGACGATCGGCGCCCTTCAGTCGCGCCGCCATGCGCGAGACCGTGCTCAAAGCGGCGGGGTCATCGCGGGCGTCGCGTTCCACCGTGGTCTGGCTCATACGATCAAGCGCCCATGTTCACCGTGCGACATCGCCCGAATGGCTCGTTGCACGGAGGACTGCAATTTGCCGACGCCGGTTTTCCGGGCGACGCTGTCATGATGCCCGCGACGTTTAAGCTGTTTTGGTCCCGGACGTAACCCCAGCTCCGGTTGCGGCACCCCTTGCCATAGGCCCCAAGAGGTGAACGGGTCCTGACAACGAGGGATCGCCTGCGGCGCGGTCTTCGGATCAGGCCCAATGCGCGGCCCCGGATCGAAACACGAGCACCCGCCCTTGTGGGATCTCCGCCACGGGCGCCCGCGTCCTGGCGAGGCCAGCCACCAGGTGAAGAAGCACACGGGCGACCCCGCCATGCGCCACCACCACGGCATTTTCTGCGAGACCGCCGAGCCAGGATGCCACCCTGTCCTCGAGCATCGCATAACTTTCTCCGCCGGGCGGCACAAAGCACCAACGGTCTCGCCGACGCTCTTCCGCGGCCGCGGGATCGCTGCGCTTGATCTCGGGCCAGGTCCGGCCTTCCCATCTGCCGAACGACAGCTCGAGGATCTGGTCGTCGCGGCGGAAGGGCTCGCCGTCGAGCCCGAGCGCCCCGCGCAGCAGCACCATCGTGTCGCAGGTCCGCGAGAGCGGCGAGGCAACGAAGTCCAGTGCTTCCGGGACGAGACCTCTTCCGGCCAACAACCGGGCCAGCCGCTCTCCGGCCGCTACGGACTGACGTCGCCCGAGCGCGTTGAGGTCGACGTCGCGTCGGCCTTGCAGGCGCCCTTCGCGGTTCCAATCGGTTTCGCCGTGCCGGACGAAGAAGAGGTCCGGGAAGACGGCTTTCGAGGTCAAGCCGGCGGCCCCGCATCTTTGATCACGGCCGCGATATCGGGCGCGGCAGGGTTTTTCATGCCGACGATGTGGTAACCGGCATCGACGTGGATGATCTCGCCCGTGATGCCGCGCGCCATGGGCGAAAGCATGAAGGCTGCACTCTCCCCCACTTCTTCGATCGTCACGGTCCGGCGCAAGGGCGCATTCAGTTCGTTCCATTTCAGGATGTACCGGAAATCGCCGATGCCGGAGGCCGCCAGGGTCTTGATCGGGCCGGCCGAGATGGCATTGACCCGGATGTTCTTCTCGCCGAGGTCGGCCGCGAGATAGCGGACGCTGGCTTCGAGCGCCGCCTTGGCGACCCCCATCACGTTGTAATGCGGCATCCATTTCTCGGCGCCGTAATAGGTGAGGGTCAGCATGGCGCCGCCGGCCGTCATCAGCTTTTCGGCGCGCTGCGCCACCGCCGTGAACGAATAGCAGGAGATGGCGAGCGACTTGGAAAAGTTGTCTTCTGATGTGTCGATGTAGCGGCCGGTGAGCTCATCCTTGTCCGAGAAGGCGATGCAATGGACCAGGAAATCGAGCCTGCCCCAGACCTGTTGCACCGCCTCGAAAGCGGCATCGATCGAGGCGGCATCGGTGACGTCGCAGTGACCCACGACGATACCGTCGAGTTCCTTGGCCAGAGGTCTGACGCGCTTTTCAAGCGCTTCGCCCTGGAACGTGAATGCCAGTTCGGCACCGGCGGCCCGCGCCGCCTTGGCGATGCCCCAGGCTATGGATCGGTTGTTGGCGAGGCCCATGATGAGGCCACGACGGCCGGCCAGCATGGAAGATCCGGAGGCGGTCGCGGTGATGGGCAAATCTGACATTCTCGTTTTCCAAAGCTCCGCCCGTTGTCCGACCCGACGCCGGCCGCGACCCGCAACGCAACCCTCTCCTTAGACCATCGCCATCCATGGTGAAAAGTCCGCCCGTTCCCGCAAAAGCGAACACTCGGCACGCCGGCGCCCGTATCGGCGGGCCGAGGAACCGAAGTCTAAAATTTGCTGAATGGGGCTCCGACACCATGGGCTTTGGCGTCGCTCTGCGCTAGGTTAGTTAATACTTCGTAACCGATGTGCGGAAAGTCGATCGAATGCCGGGCTGTGCTGATGATGTCGGGAAGCTCGTGCCTCACCTACGGCGGTTCGCGCGCGCGCTCGTCCGCGGTCACGGTGCACAAGCCGCCGACGACCTCGTTCAGGAGACTGTCGTCCTGGCGATGCGGACCGACAGCCCGAAACGAGGTCCGGCGCTGATCTCCTGGTGCTTTGGTTCTCTGATACGGTTCAACAGATTACGGCAGCGACAAGGCGCCGCCGGGGCGTCCGCCACGGAGCCAGGGGGGTCGGGCGCCCCGCTTCCTTTCCTTCCAAAGGAAATCCTACGGCTCGATGCGCTCTCGCTAGACCATCGCGAGGTCCTGCTTCTCACGGTTCTGGCCGGCATGAGCTACGCTCAAGTCGCGGAAATCCTGAGAACCGATGTCGATTCGGTGTTCACTCGTCTGACTCAAGCGCGAGACCTCCTGGCCAAGGCGGGTGGCGCCGACATGGGGGGATGGCGCGGCCCGGCTGGCGAGCGCAGTCGGTTAGCCAGCGCCGCTCCCCATCTCCGCCTGGTCAAGTAACCCGGCCGTGACCGACGCAAGCCTCACGTTCGACGAAGGCGATCTCAATGGTTTCGTCGATGGACGCCTCGAGGTCTCGCGTGCAGCTGCCCTGTCGGAGTCCCTCGCGACGGATCGCGACGCTCGGGCGCGCGTGGATGGCTGGAAGCGGCAAAACGACAGCCTGAGATCGATGTTCGCCTCCGTGCTGTTCGAGCCCGTTCCTCTGCGACTGCTCCCGACCTCGATGGCGGCGCCCAAACCCGGACAGGCGCCCCGTGCCTTCGTGGCTCAACCCCACCGAGAGCGGCGAGGTGCATCAAGTCCGGTGCGTCCCTCCGGCCTGGTGGCGACGACCATGATGGGCGTCGCCCTCGTGGCCTTTGCGGCCGGTGCGCTGGCAAGCTTCGGCACCGACGACTTCGGCTTGTCCCCCCGTTCCGGACGAGCCGTCCCGGTCGAGGCGGCCTTGGCGCCGTCCGAAGAGCGGGACTTTGCATCCCGCGCCATCGAGACCCATGAAGCCTTCCTGACCGACCTCACCAGACCTGTCGAGATCACGGCTGCCGACGAACCGCGTTTGTCACGCTGGATCCAGCATAGCCTTGCCGGCCCGCTCCGGATCCCTAACCTCCAACATCAAGGATGGTCTTTGATCGGAGGCCGCGTCGTTCCGGGGCAGCATGGTCCGGCAGCTTTCCTGGTCTACGGCAGCGGCAGCGACAGAATGGGCCTCTATATCGGCCGAACGCAGGGGTTGGAGGGGAGCGACCCTAAGGTCGTGGACGGTGGTGGCATCGACGCCGCCAGCATCGCTTACTGGACGGAAGGTTCGTTCAGCTATGCGTTGACCACGAGCCGAACCGGCGATTGGCTGGATCGGACCGCCAAGACGCTCCAGGCGACGATCAGCGGTCAATTGCGCGACCTCGCAAGCACTCCTTGACGTTCTCGCTCCGGCGCATGTCGCATTGAGCTGTAGGAACTCAAAATGGCATCAAGCGCTCACGTCTTGGCGGCGCGGGGGTCGTACGGACCGGTTTCGCTCAGGCGCTTGGCTTGTGCTTCGAGCTCGGCATCGATCTTCTCGGGCAGCACGATCCGAGGGGTGACCAGGAGATCGCCGGTGCCCGTGGTGGCGGCCGGTAGTCCCTTGCCTCTCAGTCGGAGCGTGCGCCCCCGGTTGGCGCCGGGTGGCAAGGTGATCTCGACCGTTCCGTCGAGAGTCTGGACAGGAACACGACCGCCGAGAACCGCCTCGTAGAGAGTGACCGGCAGATCCAGCTTGAGGTCGCGTCCGTCGACGCTGAACTGCTTGTGGGCGGCATAGCGGACCGACACCATGGCATCGCCCGCGGGGCCGCCCGTTGCGCTCTGATGGCCCTGCCCTTTCAGCCGGATCGTCTTGCCATCCTCGATACCGACCGGGATCCTCACTTCCAGCGTGCGGCCGGTCGGCAAGGTCACCCGCGAGACGCCTCCCTTAACGATGTCTTCGAGGGGTACCGACACGTTCGCGGTCACGTCCTCGCCCCGCACGGGTTGCGCCGACCGGCGCTGGCCCCGCGTGGCATTGTTCAGCAGATCCGAGAAGAGATCGCTCGGGTCGAAGCCGCCGCGTCCCCCGCGCCCGAACGGCGAACCGCCGCCGAAATCATGAAACTCATAAGCCTGCGAGCCTCCCGGCCCTCCATCGAATCCGCCGAAACGAGGCTTGCCTTCGGCGTCGATCTCGCCCCGGTCGAACTGACCGCGCTTCGCCTCATCCCCAAGGATCTCGTAGGCGCTGTTGGCCTCCGAGAACCTTTCCTTGGCTTTCGGATCCTTGCTCTGGTCGGGATGAAATTTCTTGGCGAGCTTGCGGTAAGCCTTCTTGATCTCGGCTGCATCGGCCGACTTCGCGACGCCGAGGATCGTGTAGGGATCACGCATTTGAGGCCCACTGCCGGCGGCTGCCCTCTCGGGGGCCACGAAGTTCATCGAACTGTAACTTGGTGAGAATGACGCGCCGCAGCAAGCTCGCCGACCATGTTTCCTGCGCACTGGACGCGGTTCACACCACAGGAGGCACGCAAACGCGCTCGCTTTTCGATCCTTGAGGGTACTCGGCAACGGCCAAGGGGTCTAACGCTTCAGGACGTTCCGCTGTCCTTCACATCCCGGAGCGCCCAGGCGCCGTCGCTCTCGCGGCAGGCCGATCCCGCTACACGGCGCTCGCTCTGCTCCTTCGGCGTGACGGCGGCCGCAAACGTCCGACAGATCCGGTCGTGGTCGAGGAATGGCGGCGCCAACGCCGTGAAGAATCCCTTGGCGCCGGATGCGCCATTCTGCCAGGCGACCCCCGTGCCATTGCCTTGCGGATCGAGCGCGACGGCAAGCGCCGCCTTGGCGCGCCGCCAGTCCTCGCGGTCCAGGGCCGGCGATAGCAGCCCGGCCGACCGATCAATGGATCCGGTCGCAAGTTCCCCGCTCTCGGCCTTGAAGCCGGCAATCGGGAACGATAGAGAGCAGGCGGCTGTCGACGTCGACAACAAGGCGAGACCGCAGCACATCGTAACGGTGCGTCTCCAGGGCCGATTGTCCACGCGGCTCGCCGAGCGTACTCCGGTGACGTCCGGGGCCATCGGTGGACGACACCTCCCTCGCGCCACGGTATCACTCCTCGGAACACTCGACTGGAAGGGACATAACGTGGATGCGTTAATCTCTGGTGACTTTACGCAGGACGAGGACCCGGACGCCCTGTTCGACGCCTGGATGGCGGAAGCCGCCGACAGCGAACCTCGCGACCCAAATGCCATCGCGCTCGCAACGGTCGACCAGAACGGTTGTCCCGACGTCCGGATGGTGCTGTTGAAGGGCAAGGATCCGCACGGCTTCGTGTTCTACACCAATGCCGAGAGCGCCAAGGGGCAGGAACTCGCCGCCAATGCGCAAGCCGCCTTCGTGCTCTACTGGAAAAGCTTGAACCGGCAGGTCCGGGTGCGAGGTTCGGTCGAGCCCGTGACCGACGCCGAAGCCGATGCCTATTTCGCGAGCCGGCATCCGAAGAGCCGAATCGGGGCCTGGGCAAGCCAGCAATCGCGTCCCCTCGAAAGCCGTGCTCTGCTCGAACGCGACGTCGCGCTTCTCGAAGAGCGGTTCGGCGACGGCCCGATCCCGCGGCCCTCCTACTGGCGCGGGTTCCGGGTCGTCCCTTTCGCGATCGAATTCTGGGCCGACCGCCCGTCGCGCCTGCACGATCGGATCGTCTTTCGACGCAAGGGAGGCGGCGCCTGGGCGAAGCAGCGGCTCTATCCTTGAAGTCAGGGATACGAAGCGGCTATCTTGGATGGGATTTCGCACGAGCCCTCGGCGACCGCGACGCCGCTCCGGCCCAGTCCTCGTCCGCGGTGCGATTGATCCACCATGTCCATGACCTCGATGCCGAAGACCAACCAGGCGGGGCCCCGTCGCACGATGCTGCTGACAGGGGCATCGCGCGGCATCGGCCACGCCACCGTCAAGCGCTTCTCGTCCGCGGGTTGGCGGGTCATCACCTGTTCGCGCCATGCTTTCCCGGAAGACTGCCCCTGGGAGATGGGCCGCGAGGATCACCTGCAGGTCGACCTCGCCGATCCCGACGACATCCTGACGGCCGTGAGGGATGTGCGCCAACGCCTCCCGGAGGGCCGGCTCGACGCTCTCGTCAACAATGCCGGAATCTCGCCCAAGGGGCCGGGCGGATCTCGGCTCGGGACGATCGAAATGGACATCGCGGACTGGAAGGCGGTGCTCCAGGTCAATTTCTTCGCACCCATCATGCTGGCGCGCGGCCTCATCGCTGAATTGCAGACCTCCCACGGCTCCATCGTGAACGTCACGTCGATCGCGGGCTCCCGCGTCCATCCTTTCGCGGGCGCCGCCTACGCGACCTCGAAGGCGGGCCTCGCCTCGTTGACGCGGGAGATGGCGGCCGACTTCGGGCCGCTTGGCATCAGGGTCAACGCCATCTCGCCCGGCGAGATCGACACCGCCATCCTTTCACCCGGCACAGACAAGATCGTCGACACGTTGCCGCTGCGTCGCCTCGGAACACCCGAGGAGGTCGCGAAGGCGATCTATTTCCTCTGCACCGAGCAATCGAGCTACGTGCATGGCGCCGAGATCCACATCAACGGCGGCCAGCACGTATGACCATGGCCGCGTCGCGGGCCTATCCGTCTCGTCCTTTCCTGGCGGCCAGCATCGCCGTGTTCCGCGACGGACTGGTGTTGCTGGCGGAACGCGCGGTGCCGCCAGGCGCCCGCTGTTTCTCGCTCCCGGGAGGACTCGTGGAACCCGGCGAGGGGCTGCGGGACGCAGCCTTGCGCGAACTGCGGGAGGAGACGGGGGTCGAGGCCGAGGTCATCGCTTTCAACGACCACGTCGAGGTCGTCGAACGCGATTCCGATGGCCGCGTGGCGGCGCATTTCGTCGTGGCGTCCTTCGTGGGCCGGTGGGTGTCGGGCGAAGCCGAGACGGGACCCGAGGCTCTGAGCACCGTCTGGGTTCCGCCGGACGGCATCGGCGGCCTCACGACGACAGCCCAGCTCGGCCCCATCCTGCTTCGCGCGGCCAAGATCGCCGCAGCGTGAGCCGCAGCGCCTCGATCGGTCTCGTCATCGTCCTCGCAGCGTCGCGAGCGGCGGCCGGAACACCGGCCCATCTCGTTCCGACGAGCGAGGTCCTGGCCCAGGCCCTGCCGTCGAGCCCGCCGCTTCCGCCGATCCCTTCGACAGGCGGAGTTCCGGACACCGGTGCCGATGACCCGCTGCCGCCCTACGAACCTCAGCTCGAGCGGCTTTCCGAGATGCTCGGGACGCTCACCTACCTGCGTTCGCTCTGCGGGAAGGGAGACGCCGCGGAATGGCGCAAGCGCATGACCATCCTGCTCGACGCGGAAGCCAAAGGTGAGAGTCGGCGGGATCGTCTCGCCGGTGCGTACAACCGCGGATTTCGCGGCTATCAAGCGACATACCATAGCTGTACGCCCTCGGCCGATCTCGTCATCAGCCGCTTTCTTGCGGAAAGCGATCGATTGGCGCGTGATCTGACCACCCGGTTCAGCGGAACCTGAAGGACACACTTGCTATAAACCTTAACGCCACAGGTTCCGTTAACGATCTGTCAAGAGTAAGCTACTCTCGACGTGCTTCGAACGGTACAGCTTACCCATGATGGATGAGACGACCACACAGCATCAGGATCGCTTCGCGGCTGCCGAAGAGCGGCAGATCGCGCTTTCGATCCTGATCGAGACCTTCGCCGAGGCGACTCTCGAAGGGCTCGACGAGGACAGCATGACTCAGGCAGCGCTGTTCGTGGCCTTCCAGAAGCTCGTGAGCTGTTATGGCGAAGACGCCGTGGCCACGTTTGCCGAGCGCTTGCCCGAGCGGGTCCGTCATGGAGAGTTCTCGACCGTCGTGCGCCAATAGCGACCTGGCTCCCGCCAGGACGATCAAGCCGGTGCCGGCAGACGCGTTCACCCTGAAGGGATAACGCCCGGAGGCCAGCGGTGCCGGACCACAAGCTTTCGACCTATGCGGCAAAGCGCAATTTCGACGTCACGCCCGAGCCAGCGGGCGGGTCGGACGCGTCATCGGCGTCTTCTCTGAGGTTCGTCGTTCAGAAGCATGCGGCGCGCCGGCTCCATTACGACTTGCGGCTCGAACTCGACGGTGTCTTCAAGTCCTGGGCCGTGACACGTGGACCCTCGGCCGATCCGGCCGACAAGCGGCTCGCGGTCGAGGTCGAAGACCATCCGCTCGACTACGGCGACTTCGAAGGCACGATTCCGGAAGGACAATATGGCGGCGGCACCGTCATGATCTGGGACCGGGGCACGTGGGAACCGGAGCAGCCCTCGCCTGAAGACGCTTTGCGGCACGGCGACCTCAAGTTCACCCTGAAGGGACACAAGCTCAAGGGCAGCTGGGTCCTGGTCCGCATGAAGCATGACCGCACCGGCGGCAAGCGGGTCAACTGGCTCTTGATCAAGCACAAGGACCAGCAGGCGCGGGAAGGACTGGGCGAGGCCTTGCTCGAGGACGATGCCTCGATCGCGTCGGCCCGTTCGATGGACGACATCGCGGCCGGCCGGGGACGCAAGCCGAGCCCCTTCATGACGAAGCCGGTTTCCACCGCGAAGGCGGTCGCGAAGGCGCCGGCCGTCGAGCCCGATACGGCCCAGAAGCCGGAGAAGCGCCCCGCGATCAAGCCCGGGAAGGCTTCGGCGCCGAAGCCGGAGAAGCCAACGGCCTCCCAGGCGAAGCGGACCGGTTCGCGCAAGGCCCCGGCCCCGCGGCCGGAGTTCGTTCCGCCGCAGCTCTGCCGTTCGATCGAGACTCCTCCGACCGGCTCGGGCTGGGTGCACGAGGTCAAGTTCGATGGCTACCGCGTGCAGCTCTCGGTTTCGGGCGGAACAGCCGTGCTCCAGACCCGCAAGGGCCTCGATTGGACCGAGCGCTTCGGCGCGATCGGGCGCGCCGCGGCCGACCTGCCGGATGCCGTCATCGACGGCGAGGTGGTGGCGCTCGATGCCGCGGGAGCTCCTGATTTCGCGGCCCTGCAGGCGGCGCTGTCGGACGGCAACACCGAGGATCTCGTGTTTTTCGCCTTCGATCTTCTGTTCGATGCCGGCCGGGACCTTCGCGCTCTTCCGCTCTCAGAGCGCAAGACGCGCCTCGAAGCCCTGCTGGACGCTCGCCGCGACACGATCCCGACGATCCGCTACGTTGCGCATTTTACGGCGGCGGGCGACGCCGTCCTGCTCGCAGCCTGCCGCATGTCGCTCGAAGGCATCGTGTCGAAGCGGCTCGATGCACCCTATCGGTCGGGCCGCTCCGACAGCTGGACCAAGGCGAAATGCCGGGGTGGCCATGAGGTCGTGATCGGCGGCTGGGCCGAGACGGCGGGCCGCTTCAGGTCGCTGCTGGTCGGGGCGCACCGAGGCGATCACCTCGTCTATCTCGGCCGCGTCGGCACGGGCTACAGCGAGGCCGTGGTCAAGCGCATCCTGCCGGCCTTGAAGCAGCGCGAGGAGCCCAAGAGCCCTTTCGGCGGCGACCTCGCACCGCGCCGCGAGCCAGGGGTGCACTGGCTTCGCCCCGAACTCGTGGCCGAGATCCAGTTCGCCGGTTGGACCGGCGACGGAATGGTGCGGCAGGCCTCGTTCAAGGGCCTACGGGAGGATAAGCCGGCCGACGAGGTCGAAGCCGAGACGCCGGCCTCGTCCGACACGGCGCTGGCCAAACTGACGGACGGCGCCAAGCCGAAGAACAAAGTCAAACCCGCGCCGGCCGGCGCCAAGCCTTCCCCGGCGCCGCGGCACCGGCCCGACACCGCATCCGCGGTCGTCTGGGGCGTCGTTATCTCGCATCCCGAGAAGTCGCTCTGGCCGGCCGCTGCCGGAGAGCCGGCCGTGAGCAAGCTCGATCTCGCACGCTACTTCGAGGCGGTCGGGAGCGCCATCATGCCCCACATCGCGGGCCGGCCCTGCTCTTTGGTGCGGACCCCCGACGGGATCGACGGGGAGCATTTCTTCCAGCGGCACGCCATGCGCGGCACCTCGTCCCTTCTGTCGCTGATGACCGTCGACGGCGACCACAAGGCCTATCTGGCCCTCGACCGCGTCGAAGGCCTGGCTGCCCTCGCCCAGGTGGGGGCGACGGAACTGCACCCCGCCAACGGCTGGCCCGGCGAACCCGCGATTCCGGGTCGCCTCGTCTTCGACCTCGACCCTGCTCCCGATGTGCCGTTCTCGGCCGTCATCGAGGCCGCACGGGAGATGCGCGACCGGCTGGAGCATCTGGGACTCGTGACCTTTCCCAAGACGACGGGCGGCAAGGGCCTTCATGTCGTGACGCCCCTGGCGCGGGACTCGGGGCTGACCTGGGCCGAGGCCAAGGCCTTCGCACGCCAGATTTCGACCGAGATGGCGGCCGATAGCCCGGACCGCTATCTCGTCACCATGTCCAAGGCCGCCCGGACCGGTCGTATCTTCCTCGACTACCTCCGCAACGACCACCTCTCGACCGCGGTGGCGCCCTTCTCGCCCCGCGCCCGTCCCGGTGCCCCGGTGTCGATGCCGCTCACCTGGTTGCAGGTCCGCAGCGGGCTCGACCCGCAACGATACACGCTCCGCAGCGTGCCGGCGCTGGTCACGAAGAGCGACGCCTGGAGCGGCTATGGCGAGGCAGCCCGCCCGATGCCGCGCCTCGAGACGGCGCGGGCCAAACCGAAACGGCGCTGATCCGCCTGCCTGCTCTGGCGGCGTGACGCCGCGCCCGTCAGGCGTCGGTCTCGAGGCGGTTCGCCGGCCCGGGCACTGCGTTGAGGAAAGCCCATCCGCACGCAGCATGGTCGCAGGACGTCCGACGGGTGCTTTCAACCCCGGTTGGAACGGTCTATCCAAAGACGGGCGGCGAGATCGGCCACCAGCCGACCAGAGCGGCACGACGGCCGAGCGGCGGAGTTCTCACGAGGATCGGCATGAGTGAAGCTTTTCTCGAGGATCGAGGGGTCGTCGAGGTCGAGGGCGAGGACGCGCGCGCCCTGCTGCAGCGGCTCATCACCAACGACGTCGAAACGCTGAGATCGGGCGAGGCTCGCTATGCCGCGCTGCTCACGCCTCAGGGCAAGGTCAGTGTGGATTTCCTGGTCGCGGATCGGTCCAGTGAGGCGGCGGACCGTTTCCTCTTGGATTGCCCGCTCCACCGCGCCGCGGATCTCGCGGTCGCGTTGACCCGCTACCGCCTGCGCGCCAAGGTCCGCGTCGCCGATCTTAGTTCTGCCAGCGGGGTGCTGGCGTCCTGGCCGCAGCCGCCGTCGGGCCAGGATGCCGTCTACCGCGATCCACGTCATCCCGACCTCGGCTATCGCGCCATCGTGGCCCGGCCATCGATCCCGGCCGCGGCCGCGAGCGCCGAGGCAGGACGAGCCTATACGGCCCATCGTATCGCCTGCGCGATCCCGGCCGGCGGAGCGGATTTCGCTTACGGCGATGCGTTCCCGCATGACGCCAATCTCGATCGGCTGAACGGGATCGATTTCGGCAAGGGTTGCTATGTCGGCCAGGAAGTGGTGTCGCGCGTGCACCATCGCGGTACCGCGCGAAAGCGGATCGAACCCGTCACCTTCGTGGGGGAGTCTCCCAGGATCGGCGCCGACATCACGGTGGGCGAGATCGTGGTCGGCACGATGGGGTCGAGCCACAGCGGGCGTGGTCTCGCCATGGTCCGCGTCGACCGGGTGGCCGACGCTGCGGCACTCGGCGCTCCGCCCATGGCGGACGGCGTGCATCTCGTCATCGGGCTCGCGTGAGCGCCATTCCTTCAGCGCCGAGGGCCTGGCAACGGATGCTGTCGGGTCGCCGTCTCGATCTTCTGTCGCCCTCTCCGGACGATATCGACCTCGACGACATCGCGCACGGCTTGGCCCGCGTCGCCCGCTGGAACGGGCAGACCAGTGGTCCGCACATCCTGTCGGTGGCGCAGCACTCGCTGCTCGTCGAAGCGCTGGCCGGCCATCTCGATCCGAGTCTCGACAGGACCGGCCGTCTCACCACCCTCCTGCACGATGCGCCGGAATACGTGATCGGCGACCTCATCTCGCCGTTCAAGGCTTTCGTGGGCGAAACCTATAAAGCAGTCGAGCAGAAGATCTTCGACGCCATACTCGGGCGTTTCGGGCTCGGAGAACCGGATCGATCGCTCCTGAGCCTCATCAAACGCGCGGATCGCGCCGCCGCTCATCTCGAAGCCACGCTGCTCGCGGGTTTCGAGGAGGCCGAGATCACGGCGATCCTCGGACCGCCCGAACCCGAACTGCAGAGCTTCGCGCCCTGGCTCGCGCCGGCGCCGGCCGATGCCGTGCAGCAAGCCTTCCTGCTTCGCTGCCGGCAGCTCGCGGCGCCACCGGCATGAGCGGAACGATCATCGTCTGCCCGTTATCGCGATTGGCCGCGACCCTGGACGAGAGCCGAGCAGGAAGTGTCGTGACCCTACTGGCACACGGCTTCGCGGCGTCGCTCCCGGTCCTTGAGCCAGTCCGGCATCTGACGATCGACATCTCGGACATCAGTGTGCCGCAGGACGGGCACGTGCTGCCGGCCGAAACCCATGTGGAGCGCCTTCTCGGTTTCGTGACGGCCTGGGACCGCCGCTCACCGCTGCTGATCCATTGTTACGCGGGCGTCAGCCGCTCGACGGCGGCCGCCTATGCGGCCTTCTGCGCCCTGAACCCCGACCTCGGCGAAGAGGAAGTTGCGTTTCGGCTTCGCGCCGCCTCGGCGACCGCCACACCCAACCCTCGCCTCGTGGCTTTGGCCGATACGGCGCTCGGGCGTTGCGGCCGGATGATCGCCGCTATCCAACGTATCGGTCGCGGCGAGGACTGCTACGAGGGCGCCGTCTTTCGTCTCGACCTGCCGGCCTGACGGCCCTGCCGGTCGGGCCTGACGGCTTGGCCGTCAGATGCCGCCGTACCAATCGTAGCCGTTGTCTTCCCAGTATCCGCCATGGCCGTCGCCGAACTGGGCATAGGAGTCCACGAGCTCGATCCGCATGATGTATTTCGACATCTTGTAGCCGAGTTGCCGCTCGACGCGGAGCCGCAGCGGCGCACCATAGGGGACCGTCAGGGTCTCGCCGTTCATGTCATAGGCGAGGATCGTCTGGGGATGATGGGCCGCCATGAGGTCGATGGAGCCGTAGAAGGGCGTGCCCTTGCCATCGAGCGAGTTGTCCGCATCCATCGTGTCGGCGCAGTGAAACACCACGTAGCGGGCGCTGTCCTTGACCCCGGCAAGGTCGAGCACGTGGCCGAGCGGCACGCCGGTCCACTTGCCGATGCAGCTCCAGCCTTCCACGCAATCGTGGCGTGTGATCTGGGTCCGAGACGGCATCGCCCTCAGGGCCGCGAGACTGAAGCTCTGCGGACGATCGACGAGCCCGTCCACCTTGAGCTGCCAGTCCTTGAAGCCGTCGGCCACCAACTGGAGATAGGCCTCGTCCTGCGGATCCGTGCTGCCATTGGCCTTGAAGGACGGGCTGATGTCCGCCTCGGTATATTCGCGGGCCAGGGCGCCCGAGCCCAGTAACGCGCTCTGGGCCTTGTAGGTCAGGGCTTCAGAGGCGTCGAACAGTCGCTGTACGACGCTGTTGTCGGAAAGCTGGTCGCAGCCTGCGAGGACCAGGCCGCCGAGGCTCGCGAGACCGGCCCGAAGAAGCCCACGACGGCTATGCCGAGATTTATCCATTGCTGGTCGCCTCCCCGTCCTTGGCCACGCCGAGATCGAACCATCCGGTGATCATGGCGCGCATGTTGTTGAGGACGCCGGTCAGCAGCACCATAGCGACGTGCACCACGACGAAGGCCACGAGGCCGAACGCGACGACGAAGTGGATCGTTCGCGCGGTCTGCCGGCCGCCGAACAGCGTCAGCAGGGGTGAGAAGACGGCATCGAGCCCAGGCGACATCGTCCAGCCGGCCAGAACGATGAGAGGGAGTGCCACGAAAATCACCCCCGCATAGGCAAGCTTCTGGAGCACATTATAACGGCGAGCATTCTCGCCATGCGGAAACTTGAGCTTGAGATGATCGACGATCGCCTCACCCGTATGGGCGAGATCGGCGCGATCCGGAACGATGTCGCGGTGGAAGTGACGGGAGATGAGGCCGTAGCCCAGGTAGATCAGCCCGTTGATCACGAGCAACCAGGCCATCAGGAAGTGCCACTTGCGCCCGGTCCCGAGATCCTGGGTGGCCGGCAGCGTGATCCAGCTCGGAAACGCGCGTTCGACCGGCTGGCCGTCGACAGTCGACAGCCCGAGCACGCCTGTCGTCGTGACGCTATGCCCGAGGAGAGCCGTGTAGCCCTCCGTCTTGCCACCGACCTCGCGCGAGTCGATGGCGAAAAGCGGCGTCTTGAAGGTGGATTTCTGCCCGATATAGAGGGCCGGATGGGCGTTGAAGATCTGCAGCCCGCTCATCAGCAGGAGGCCGAGGCAAAGGGCATTGATCCAATGGGTGATCCGAATGACGGCGCCGTGCCGTTTGATCAACCTGGGACGGGAGACGGGTGTATCGGTCATGGATCCCTGTTCGGGCAAAGAGAGAGCCTGCGCTGGACAACCAAGTGCCCGAAGGTGATACGAGGCAGAAGAGCGAGAGGTTTCTTTGGAACAGAGTCAAATGAGCGAAATGGCGACGCTGCCGTTCGAGCGCGCCTTAGCCGAGCTCGAAGAGATCGTCACGAAGCTTGAACGCGGCAGCGTGCCGCTCGAGGAGTCGATCACGATCTACGAGCGTGGCGAAGCCCTGAAAAAGCATTGTGAGGCGCTGTTGCGCAATGCCGAGATGCGGATCGAGAAGATCACGCTCGGCGCCGACGGCCAGCCCACAGGGCTGGAGCGTTTCGAGGCGTCGTCGGGGTGAGGGCCCGTTCCTCGGACGACCGCGGGTGCGACGAGCATGGGGCAACGCGAAGCGCCCGCGCGAGGCG
>CAXTME010000070.1:0-24974 GCA_964245215.1 uncultured Lichenihabitans sp. | reverse complement strand
ATCCGGGCCGAGATCACCCGGCTCGTCGGCGAGGACTTCTCGAAGCTGAAGCCGGGCTCGCCCGAGGCCATGCACCTGAAATCCGTGCTGATCGCGCAAGGCGCCTGGTCGCAATACCTGGAAGTCGGGATCGGACCCGATGCCGAAATCTTCACCAAGGCGCCCGCCATGGCGGCGGTCGGCGCGGGCGCCGACGCCGGGCTTCACCCCGCCTCGTCGTGGAACAACCCGGAACCCGAGGTGGTGCTGGCAGTGGCGTCGAACGGCCGGATCGTCGGCGCCACGCTCGGCAACGACGTCAATCTCCGTGACGTCGAGGGGCGATCGGCTCTTCTGCTCGGCAAGGCCAAGGACAACAACGCGAGCTGCGCCATCGGTCCCTTCCTGCGTTTCTTCGATGCGAGCTTCTCGCTCGACCATGTCCGGCGCATGGAGGTGGCCCTGACCGTGGAAGGCCTCGACGGCTATCGGCTGCGCGGGGCGTCCTCGCTGTCCAAGATCAGCCGCGACCCGGCCGACCTCGTGGCTCAGATGATCAACCCGAACCATCAGTATCCGGACGGCGCCGTGCTGTTTCTGGGGACGCTGTTCGCTCCGGTCGAGGATCGGGACGCGCCGGGACAGGGCTTCACCCACAAGATCGGAGACGTCGTGACGGTGGCGTCGCCCGAACTCGGCAGCCTCACCAATCGGATGCGGCTCTGCGCAGATTGCGCGCCGTGGACTTATGGCGCGAGCCACCTGATGCGGCATCTGGCGCAGCGGGGTGTGCTATAGCTCGCGCTGCGATCTACACCGCAGATAGGCAAAGGCTGTTCAAGACAGGGAGCCTCCATGGACGCCAAAACGCTCGTTCTCGTGTTCGGGCACGAAGCTCTCGTGGACCTTATTCCGCGGGAAGAGACCACCTACGAAGCCGTGCTGGGCGGATCGCCCTTCAACACCGCGATCGGCCTGGGTCGGCTTGGGGTCCCGACCAGCATGACAGGCCATGTGTCGACGGACAGCATGGGCGAGGCCCTGGCGGCCCAACTCGCGGACGCCGGGGTCGACACCCGCTTCGTCTTGCGCTCGAGCGAACCTTCGCCGCTCGCCTTCGTGACCCGCGGCACGGCCGCCACGGGGGCGCGCTACAGCTTCTACTTGCGCGCGACCGCCTACGACACGCCCTCGACCTTGCCGTCCGATTGGCCCGACCACGCCGACCACCTCCACATCGGTTCGTTCTCGGCCACGGATGGTGCGCTCGGGGCAGCGGCCCTCGCGGCGCTGAGCCGGGCTGCCGGCCGGGCTACCACGAGCTACGATCCGAACATCCGGCCCTTCGTGGTGCCGCCCCGTGTCGAAACCGTACGCCTGGTGGAAGAGCGCGTGGCACTGTCGACTTACGTCAAGGCGTCCGAGGAGGATTTCGATTGGCTCTACCCTGGGACGCCGCCGTCCGATGCCGCGGCCCGCTGGGCCGGCCTGGGTCCACGACTTGTGATCATGACGCGGGGTGGTGGCGGCGCCGAGGCCTTCTTTCGTGGGGAACGCCTGGTGCAGCCGGCGCCCACGATCGATGTCGTCGATACGGTCGGGGCCGGTGACAGCTTCATGTCGGGTCTGCTCGCCGCGATGGCGGACTCAGGCGCGCTGGGGGCTGGCGCAACGGTGCCGAGCGAAACCGAGATCGGCCGCTGGCTGATCTTCGCCATCGCGGCCGCAGCCATCACCTGCACGCGGCAGGGCGCTCAACCGCCGACCCGCGGTGAGCTCGACAAAGTCCTCGGCATAGCACGAGGCCCGTAATGGCGCGACGAGGGCGTCCAGATCGTTTGCTCTCTGCAAGTGCAGCGTCGTCGGTGACAGGTCGAAGCGGCCGCTAGGCTCGGGCGTCAGTGCGCCTGCCCACGTCCTACACTGAAAGAGAAGTTAAACCGTGTTTACGTCGAATTTTCTATCAGTGATGTAGAACACTATTAGGCGGGACGTGCGACGCTGTCTTCATGGCCGATCGATCGGCATCTTCTGAGAGCGTCATGTCGTGGAAACTTTGCCGAAGCCGCACCATGCCTTGAGGCCCAAGGGCGAATCTCGTCCGCGGCCGCAGATCGCACGTTCCGAGCCACGTGTCCGCACGCATCTGAGGACGGGTCAAATTCTCGATCAACGACACAAGGTCTTGGCCGAATGCCTCATTCTTGACATTTCGCTGCACGGCGCGCGGCTCAAATTACATACGCAGGTCGCCATGCCGCCTAAGCTGCTGCTGGTCTATGACGAGCGATCCCAGGGGCTCTTCGATGCCGAAGTGCGTTGGCATCGCAACAATGAAATAGGAGTCTACGTCAAGAACGGCACGCTGAATCTGGTCCAGCGATAGAAGCTCACCCGTCGTTTACGGCGAGCAGCGGCTGAATACCCTGGTTCTGCGCCGAGCCAATCGCGCCCATTCCTCGTGCCGGATTGACTCTCACTCCCGTGCCGTCTCGAGCACCAAGATTTTTTTCCAAGACTCCGGCGGCGGACCAGCCGATGAGGCTGCGGCCGCGCACGACCCTGTTTCGCATCGCAGCGTGACAAGGCCTTATGACGCAGAGTCCCGGTGGCCGCGCCATTGCACTCCCTGCGCCTTTGTGTTTTTGAAAGCCTGCTTGTGTCCGGCGCTCCGGGGTCGACCGGAACCGGCGCTGAGGAGCGGCGACATTGATGCGAAAGATCGGTTGGGTTCGGGCCTTGTCGGCAGCCCCCGCGGCGCTGCTCGCTCTCGGCCAGGCGGCTTCGGCCAATGGCATAGGCCATCCGGATCCCGACCAGATCGGCTTCCAGGTGGGCGTCACCGAGATCGCCCGCGACATCCACAATTTCTATGATTACGAACTGTTCCCGATCATCACGGTGATCAGCTTGTTCGTCATGGTGCTGCTCGGCATCTGCATTTTCAGGTTCAACGAAAAGGTCCACCCGGTTCCGTCGAAAACCACTCACAATACTTTGTTGGAAGTGGCGTGGACGATCCTCCCGGTGCTGATCCTGGTCGTGATCGCCATTCCGTCGTTCCGCCTGCTCACGAAGCAACTCGTCATTCCGCCGCCCGACATCACCATCAAGGCGACCGGCAAGCAGTGGTATTGGTCCTACGATTACCCGAAAGACCAGAATGGTGGTTTCGGCTTCGATTCGGCCCGGCTCGAGGACAAGGATCTGAAGCCCGACGACATCCGCCTCCTTTCGGTCGACAACGAGGCCGTTGTTCCGGTCAACAAGATCGTACAGGTCAACGTCACCGGCGCGGACGTGATCCACGGCTTCATCGTTCAGTCGCTCGGCATCCGCATCGACGCCGTGCCGGGCCGCCTGAATTCGACCTGGTTCAAGGCGGATCGCGAAGGCATCTACTACGGCCAGTGCTCCAAGCTCTGCGGCAAGGACCACGCCTATATGCCGATCGCCATCAGGGTCGTCAGCCAGCCGCAATATGAAGCGTGGTTGCAGGACGCCAAGAAGAAATACGCCGACAATGCCGTGGCGCCGGTCGAGGTGGCTGCGGCTGCCGACCCTGCCCGCCCGTAATATTTCGCCGAGCCCGAGGATCTCATGGCCACGACCGCAACCGCCGCCCACGGGGACGACCACGCCCTGCCCCACGGCTGGCGCCGTTACATGTACTCGACGAACCATAAGGATATCGGCACGCTCTATCTCATCTTCGCGATCTTCGCGGGATGCGTCGGCGGCGTGATGTCGATCCTGATCCGAATTCAGCTCATGAACCCCAACTGGCATTTCATGGGCCATTTGGCGGAGTGGGTCGGGCAGGCCGATGCCGGCAACATGATGGACGCCGGCAAGAACCTCTATAACGTGCACATCACGATGCACGGCTTGATCATGATCTTCTTCATGGTCATGCCGGCCCTCATCGGTGGCTTCGGCAACTGGTTCGTGCCGATCATGATCGGAGCGCCCGACATGGCGTTCCCCCGCATGAACAACATCTCGTTCTGGCTCCTGCCCTTCTCGTTCCTGCTGCTCATGATCTCGATGCACATGGAAGGTGCACCGGGAATGGAGGGTTTCGGGGGTGGCTGGGTGATGTATCCCCCGCTCTCGTCCAACGTCGGCCACCCCGGCCCGGCCATGGATTTCGTGATCCTGTCGCTGCATCTCGCGGGCGCTTCGTCGATCCTCGGCGCCATCAACTTCATCACGACCATCTTCAACATGCGCGCCCCCGGCATGACGATGCACAAGATGCCGCTGTTCGCGTGGTCGGTGCTGGTGACGGCCTTCCTGCTGGTTCTTTCGCTACCGGTGCTGGCCGGTGCCATCACGATGCTGCTGACAGACCGGAACTTCGGCACCGCCTTCTTCGATCCCGCGAACGGTGGCGACCCGCTGCTGTTCCAGCACCTCTTCTGGTTCTTCGGACACCCCGAGGTCTATATCCTCATCCTGCCGGGCTTCGGCATCATCAGCCACATCGTGTCGACCTTCTCGAGAAAGCCCATCTTCGGCTACCTCGGCATGGCTTATGCCATGGTGGCGATCGGCGTCGTCGGTTTCGTCGTGTGGGCCCACCACATGTACACGGTCGGCATGTCGCTCGACACGCAACGCTACTTCGTCTTCGCCACGCTGGTGATCGCGGTGCCGACCGGCATCAAGATCTTTTCCTGGATCGCCACGATGTGGGGCGGCTCCATCGCGTTCAAGACCCCCATGCTCTGGGCCGTGGGCTTCATCTTCCTGTTTACGGTGGGAGGCGTGACGGGCGTCGTGCTGGCCAATGCGGGCGTCGATCGTGCCCTGCACGAGACCTACTACGTCGTGGCCCACTTCCATTACGTCCTGTCGCTCGGCGCCGTCTTCGCCTTGTTCGCCGGGTTCTACTACTGGTTTCCGAAGATGTCGGGGTACATGTACAACGAGCGTCTCGGGCAGATTCATTTCTGGGTCATGTTCGTCGGTGTGAACGTCACCTTTTTCCCGCAGCACTTCCTGGGCCTCGCCGGCATGCCGCGCCGCTACGTGGATTACCCGGACGCCTATTCACTGTGGAACGAGGTCTCCTCGGTCGGAGCCCTCCTGTCGGGCCTCGGTGTCGTCCTGTTCCTCTACGTCGTGTTCGAAGCTTTTCAAGTGAAGCGCGTCGCCGGCGACAATCCCTGGGGACCCGGAGCCACGACACTCGAGTGGACATTGTCGTCGCCGCCGCCGTTCCATCAGTTCGAGACCCTGCCCCGCATCACGGGCCGGGATCACTGACCAACCCTCAGGGCGGCTTCGAGCCGCCCTGATCACGTGGAGGCATCTCGGCGTGAGCTTGACTGTGCTGCTTCTCCGGAAGAATGGGACCTTTCCCGAATGACCATGATGAACGAACCGGCACTCGGCGCTGAAGGCCTTCCGACCGGCTCGCTCGCTCTGCCGGCCGACTACCTGGAGCTCTTGAAGCCGCGTGTCATGTCGCTCGTGATCTTCACGGCGCTATGCGGGCTGGTGGTGGCTCCGGGCCATGTCAATCTCGTCGTGGCGCTGGCCAGTCTGCTCGCGACCGCGGTTGGAGCCGGGGCGTCGGGCGCCCTCAACATGGCCTATGAAGCCGACATCGACGGCATCATGAAACGGACCAGCGGACGCCCCATCCCGAGCGGACGTGTGACGGCCAACGAGGCTTACGCGTTCGGCGCCGTGCTCTCGATCGTCTCGGTCATTCTGATCGGGCTCGCGGCCAACGGGCTGTCGGCCGCGTTGCTGGCCTTCACGATCCTCTTCTACGCCCTTGTGTATACGGTCTGGCTCAAGCGCTCGACGCCGCAGAACATCGTGATCGGCGGCGCCGCCGGCGCCCTGCCCCCGATGATCGGCTATGCGATCGTGACCAACAGCGTCACGCTCGACAGCTTCCTTCTCTTCGCCATCATCTTCGTCTGGACGCCCCCTCATTTCTGGGCCTTGGCGCTGCTCAAATCGGAAGACTATGCCAAAGCCGGCGTTCCGATGATGCCGAACGTCAAGGGCACGGCCCGAACGCGCCTCGAGATTCTGCTCTACACGCTGGTGCTCGCTCCTCTCGGCGTGGCGCCCTGGTTCACCGGGCTCGGCGGTCCCGTCTACGGCGTCGTGTCGGCCCTGACCGGGGCAGCCATGCTGCATCTGGCGATCCGCTGCTATCGGGTGAGGACCGGACCGCAAGCCGACACGGCCGCGCGGCAGCTCTTCGGCTTCTCGATCCTGTATCTCTTCCTGCTGTTCGCCGTCCTGCTGGCCGAACACGGCCTGCCATTGGCGGCTCGCTTCGGTTGGTGAACGTGAAGGACAGGGATCTTCGGGGCTTGGTTCTCACGCCCCAGCAGCAGAAAAGCCGCCGCGCCCGCAACGTGGCGATCGGCCTTGCGATCGCCCTCCTGGTGGCCCTGGTCTATGTCCTGACCATAGCCAAGCTCGGCTCCCATGTCGGCGACAGGGTCTTGTGACATGAACCCGGGCCAAGACCCCAACGCCATTCCGCGCGCCACCCGACACCGAACGACCGCTCTATCGGTCCTCTCGATCGTGGCCGTGATGGTGGGCCTCTCCTACGCGGCCGTGCCGCTCTACCGGGTCTTCTGCCGCGCGACCGGCTATGGAGGAACGCCGCAAATCGCGACGAGCGGCCCCGCCGGAAGAGGAACTCGCATCGTCAACGTCCATTTCGATGCCAATGTCGCCCCGGGCCTGCCCTGGCGCTTCGAACCGGAGACGTCCCAACTGCCGGTCAAGACCGGATCGACCGTCACGGTGTATTTCCGCGTCCGCAATCTCAGCGGCCGCGACACGGCCGCCAACGCCCAATACAACATCACACCCGAAATCGGCGGCTTCTACTTCAACAAGGTCGCGTGTTTCTGCTTCAGCGAGCAGCACCTCGGCCCCGACGAGACGGCCGAACTGCCTGTCGTGTTCTTCCTCGATCCCAAGCTCGAGGAGGATCCCACGATGAAAAGCGTGGATACGATGACCCTGAGCTACACGTTCTTCGCCGCGAAAGCGCCGAAGACGGCGGCGGACACGACCGCGAGACCTGTCACACCGAAGCTCTGAGCCCGTTGCGCTCTACGCTTTCGGACCGGACCTGCGAGTGCGGCCGCCAAACTCAAGCCTACACGTGTATTGCACCGTGACGCTCAAGGCTCGTGGGTGGCCTTATGGCGCGCCTATTCGGATTGGCGGAACACACGCTTTTCGTGGAACTGATCGAGCGCAGCATGGACGCCATGTTCGACGAGCAGTGCGGAGAATGGCACGACGATCAGGGTCAAACGATCCAGCGTCCGACCCGCCTCATGGCGACCAGCGGATGACGACCAGACGATGCCTCGACAGATGCGTTGGGCACGGAGCGATCGGGTCGCACCACTTCGTCGTTGCCCCGACGGCGTCAGCCGCTTATGCAACGAGCGTGACGGACGGGCTGCCGCACCATGGCGGTACGCTCCTGACGCCTTGACCGAAGGCGGCGAACGGGGCAAGCCGGCAGTGCTGCCTCTACAAGGGACACCGCAATGGCTGATGGACATGCCAAGCCGAACCACGATTACCATATCCTGCCGCTCAGCCCGTGGCCGTTCATCGGGTCGGTCAGCGCCTTCGTCATGGCAGTCGGCGGCATCTGCTGGATGAAGCATCTGCCGATGGCAGGTTTGCAACTGGGCGCCTACATCTTCGGCGCAGGCCTGCTCGGCGTGCTCTACACCATGCTGTCCTGGTGGACCGACGTCGTGCACGAGGCACAACACGGCGATCACACCCGGGTCGTGCAGATGAGCCTGCGCTACGGCATGATCCTGTTCATCGCCTCCGAGGTGATGTTCTTCGTGGCCTGGTTCTGGGCCTATTTCAACGTGAGCCTGTTCCCGGCCGCTCCCCTCGAGTATCTGCGAACCGATTTCACCGGCGGCCATTGGCCTCCGAAAGGCGTCGCGACCCTGGATGCCTTTCACCTGCCTTTGTTCAACACGCTGATCCTGCTCACCTCCGGCACGACCATCACCTGGGCGCACCACGCCCTTCTTCACAACGATCGGGACGGGCTGAAGAAGGGTCTCGTTCTGACCGTGCTGCTGGGCGCTCTCTTCACCGGCGTGCAGGCCTACGAATACATGCATGCGCCGTTCGCCTTCAGCGGTAACGTCTATGGCTCCACCTTCTTCATGGCGACGGGATTTCACGGCTTCCACGTCATCATCGGCACCATCTTCCTGCTGATCTGCTGGATGAGGGCGTCAGGTGGGCAGTTCACGCCGCGGCGACATCTCGGTTTCGAATTCGCGGCCTGGTACTGGCATTTCGTCGACGTCGTCTGGCTGTTCCTGTTCGTCTCCATTTACGTCTGGGGATCGTGGGGGTCGATCGGCGAAGCGGCGGCGGGCTGAACGACCGGTCTCGACCAACCGTGTAACCCCGTCGGGGCGGCCTCGAGCCGCCCTTTCGCTTTGGAGAGATGAGCCCATGCCGCAAAGCGATTTCGCGCCGGTCTCGCCGGTCTCCGCCGCCATGATGGGGCATTGTCCCCATTGCGGGCAGGGCAAGCTGTTTGCAGGCTTCATCGACCTTGCGGCGAACTGCGACGTCTGCGGGCTCGATTACGGCTTCGCCGACGCAGGGGACGGGCCGGCGGTCTTCGTGTCCTTCGCGGCCGGGCTGCTGGTCGTCGGCGTGGCACTCATCGTCGATATCCTTTACGCGCCATCGATCTGGGTCCACATCCTGATCTCGCTTCCCCTCACACTGGTCCTGTGCCTCGGTCTGTTGAGACCCTCGAAGGGGATCATGATCGGGCTGCAATACCGCAACAAGGCCGAGCAGGGAACGTTCGAGCCTTGACGGTCCATAGCGTCGGATCCGCAACCGACGGCGGGCGTGGCCGCGGCCTGTTGGCGCCGACGCTCGCCACGCTACTGATGGCGGCTTTCCTGATGGGCTTAGGGATCTGGCAGATCCAGCGCCTCGCCTGGAAGGAAGGGCTGATCCGCGAGATCGACGAGCGGACCACGGCGGCGCCCATGTCCTTGCCGCCGCGTGCGGCCTGGGCTCAACTTCGGCCTGACGACTACGCCTACCGGCACGTCTCGGCGACCGGGACTTTCGATAACGGCACGGAGATCCACGTTTTTCGGCCGCTCGGGGAGTCCCGCGGTCCGGCCCATGGTGTCGGCGACCTCGTGCTGACTCCCTTGCGGCTCGACGGCGGGGGCACGGTGATCGTTAACCGCGGCTTCGTGCCCATCGAGCGGCTGGACTCTGCGACGCGGCCCGACGGGCAGATCCCCGGTCGCGTGACGATCACGGGCCTGATGCGCGAACCCGAGGCACGCAACCTCTTTACGCCAAATGACGATCCGACGCGGAACCAGTGGTTCACGCGCGATCCCGCCGCCATCGCGGCCTTCCTGCATCTCGACGACGCGGCGCCTTTCTCGATCGATCAGGATGCTTCCGCGATCCCGGGGGGTTTGCCGCAGGGCGGCGAGACGGTTCTCGACATCCCCAATAACCACCTGTCCTACGCGCTCACCTGGTTCGGCTTGGCGGCGGGCCTCCTCGGGGTCTACGCGGTCTTCGCCTGGCGCCGGCTGCGTAGCGTCGGCTAGACTAGAGTGGGTCAGATCGACGGCGAAGAGTTCTCAACTGTCTTCATCAACTCACCTGCCTGTCGATCTTGCGTTGAGCTACAGCGCCGCGAACGACGGCCTGGGTGGTAGCTTCTGGAGCGTCCTTCGACACGGGCGCGCTGCGCCCGGCTCAGGATGAGGCACGTTGCTTGCTTCATTCATCCTCATGCTGAGCCGGCCCGCAGGCCGTGTCGAAGCACGCAAGGCCCTGGCGACAGGCTCCGGCCTGACAGCCCCGCTCAGTTCAGCGCGAGCGCGACGTAGCGCACCTCGCCCTGGCCGTTGGAGACGAGCAACAAGGCGCTCTTCTTGCCGAGGTCCTTCACGGCCTTGATCTTCAGCGCGATATCGGCCGGATCGCTGACCGCCACCTGGTTGATCTCGACCACCACGTCGCCGGGCTTGATCTTGTCGACCGCAACCGAGCCGGGATCGACGGCCGTCACGGCGACGCCCTTCACCGTGTCCTTGATGCTGAACTTCTTGCGCAGCTCGTCGGAGAGCTGCGAGAGGCTCATGCCGAGCGCCTGCTGCACGGCCGGCGCCGGCGTATCGACACCGCCCTTGCCCGCCTCCGCGGAGGCATTCTGCACGACATCCTCGAGCCGCCCGAGCCGTACGGTCAGATCCAGCGGCTTACCGTCCCGGATCACCGCGACCGAGACGTCCTTGCCCACCGCCGTCGAGGCGACAATCTTCGGAAGGTCGCGCGATTCGTGCACGTCATGGCCGTCGAACGCCACGATGACGTCGCCCTTCTGCAGGCCCGCGGGCTTCGCCGGGCCATTGTCGTCGATTCCGGCCACGAGCGCGCCGCGCGGCGTTCCGAGGCCGAGCGCCTCGGCGATCTCGTCGCTCACCGGCTGGATGCGGACGCCGAGCCAACCGCGCCGGACCTCGTGGAACTGTCGCAGCTGATCGATGATCGGGATGACGCTGTCGGACGGCGTGGCGAAGCCGATGCCGATCGAACCGCCCGAGGGCGACAGGATGGCGGTATTGATGCCGATCACTTCGCCGGCCATGTCGAAGAGCGGGCCGCCGGAATTACCCTTGTTGATGGACGCGTCCGTCTGGATATAGTTGTCGTAAGGGCCGCTATCGATGTTGCGGTTGCGGGCCGACACGATGCCGGCCGTGACGGTTCCGCCGAGCCCGAAGGGATTGCCGACCGCCATGACGGGGTCGCCGACCCGCATCTTCTCGCTGTCGCCGAAGGGAACGCTCTTCAGGGGCTTGTCCGGTTTCACCTGAAGCACTGCGACGTCGATCTTGCTGTCCTTGCCGACCACCTGGGCCTTCAGCTTGGTTCCGTCGGTCAGGATGACCGTGATGTCGTTCGCACCCTCGATGACGTGGTTGTTGGTGATGACGATCCCCGACGCATCGATGATGAAGCCGGAGCCGAGCGAGTTCGAGCGGCGGCTGTGGGGAGCATCGTCGTCGCCTTGGCCCTTGCGCTGCAGCTGACGTTTGAAGAACTCCTCGAAGAGTTCGTCGAAGGGCGTCCCTGGGGGGAGCTTAGGCGCGGCACCGGTCGACGGCTTCTCTTCGGTGACCTGCGAGGCCGAGATGTTGACCACCGCATCCGTCACGCTCGCCGCGAGGTCGGCCAGGCTGTCGAGGCCTTTGGCCTCGGCGGGCGTCGGTGCGGTCAGGATCGACGTGGCCGGCACGGCGACCAGAGCGGCACAGAGCGCGCCTGCCAGTAGACGGCACAGGTTGCGAGAGGGGCGAGCGACAATCATGGGTGGTGTCCGTGGATAAGGGCTGCCGGCACGCCGGGGCATCTCTCAGCAGCGAGCCGGCTATCATACATGACGCCCGTACGCGGGCAATTCGGGCCGGAGGACCCGACCGGCGCCTCGTCTGGCCAGCGTCCAGCTCAGTCGCTCGCGCCAGCCCAGGCCAGGACGATGTGATGGGCGATCGCCATCGGGAACGGACACGAGATCCCCTCGGGGTGACGGCCCGCCAGCATGGCCTTCACCTCGTCCCGCGTGAACCACCGCGCATCCTCGAGCTCCTGGCGGTCGACCGTGATCTCGGTCGACACCGCCTCGACGAGGCAGCCGATCATCAAGGAGGCCGGGAAGGGCCAGGGCTGTGAACCGAGATAGGTGACCGGACCGGTCGCGATTCCGGCCTCTTCCGCGATCTCGCGGCGCACCGCAGCTTCGATGGTCTCGCCCGGCTCGAGAAAGCCTGCGAGGCAGGAATACATGCCGGCGGGAAAGCGCGGCTGCCGACCGAGGAGGCAGCGTTCGCCGTCGGTTGCCAGCATGATCACGACCGGGTCGGTGCGAGGGAAGTGGTGCGTGCCGCAGGCGGAACATTCGCGCCTCCAGCCACCGGCCGACGCCACGGTCGGCTTGCTGCAGTTTGCGCAGAATCGGTGCTTGGCGTGCCAGAAGAGCAGCGCTTTCCCTTCCGCGAGCGCCCCGAGATCTTCGGGAGACACGCTGCCGTCCACCGCCACCTGGCGCAGGTTGAACAGAGCGAGCCCGGCATGTTCCGCTAGAAGGGTCTCGGGCTCGGTCTCGATCAGCGTGGCGAAGACCGGCCCCCGCGTGTCTTCGCCGAGGAAGGCACGTTCCCTCGCAAAGCCGAGGTGCCCTGCCTCTTCCAAGCCGAACCAGGGATCGCGCCCCTCGCCCGCACCGAAGCCTGCGGTCTGCCTCAGGACCACCGAGTCGCCGATCACACACAGCGTGCGGGCCGAAGGCAGAAAGGCGAGGTCGGCGAGATAGGTACCGTCGTCGCGACGGTTGGCCTGCCGGTCGAGCGTGTTGTGGACGAAACCAAGGGAAGCGCTGGATGTCGAAAAGGCCGTCGGGGTCATGCCACTCTCAGGACTCGAAGGCCGTTCGGGCCGTCACCGTCTTAGCGCCTCCCTGGTCCGACATAAAGCCGAGCGACACCGCGAGAAGCGCCACGCGGGCGCTGCATTCGGCCGCGTCATAGGGGACCGGCGTGCCTCGTCCCCACACGGGAGCGGGCCATTCGGGGTCCGCGGCGAAACGGGCCACGACATGGACGTGGAGTTGCGGCACGACATTGCCGATCGCCCCGACATTAAGCTTCTCGGCCCCGGAGATGTCCCGCAGAACGCGCGACGCGATCGCGATCTCCTCCATGAGGACGGCGCGCTCGGTCGCCGGGAGATCGACGATCTCGCGGAGATCCTGCCGGCGCGGCACGAGGACGAGCCAGGGATAGCGAGCGTCGTCCATCAGGAGGACGCTCGAGAGCGCGAGATCGCCCACGTGATGCGTGTCGGCGGCGAGACGGGGGTGGAGCGCGAAGCCTGTCATGAGGTCGGAGGTTAGCCCGAATGGGCGAACGTGACAGCATGCGCGATCGACATCGCCATGACGGGTAACGCCGGGCTCAGTA
This sequence comes from uncultured Lichenihabitans sp., assembly GCA_964245215.1. Lineage (GTDB taxonomy): Bacteria > Pseudomonadota > Alphaproteobacteria > Rhizobiales > Beijerinckiaceae > Lichenihabitans. The sequence continues at coordinate 11,940 of CAXTME010000070.1, read as the reverse complement.
GGTCCGCTCCCGGTCGACGACGTGCTGGAGCGGCTCGCCACGACGGAGCGCCTGGATCTGCGCCGCGATCAGATCCGCGATGGTCGCCGGGTCCGAAAGGGCGGCACTGTGCGGCGTCACCGTCACGCAGGGGTGGCGCCACAACGGCGAGGAGCGAGCGAGCGGCTCGCGTTCGAAAACGTCGAGGGCCGCGCCCGCCAGCGTGCCGTCGTCGAGGCAGCGCAGGATATCGGCTTCCTTCTGCAGGCCGCCGCGACCGGCATTGATCAGGAACGGGGCGCCGAGCCGGCCGTCCTGCGCCAAGCGGCGGAACAGCGCGGCGTCGAGGAGACCGGCGGTTTCGGGCGTGAGGGGCAGCAGCACCACAAGGATGTCGGTTCGGCCGAGAAAGCCATCGAGGCCGTCGGGTCCGGAGAAACAGGGAAAGTCCGGCAGGGGCTTGGGCGAGCGGCTCCATCCCGCGACGTCGAAGCCGACCATCCGCAGCTTTTCGATCGCATCGAGCCCCAACACCCCGAGGCCCATGACGCCGACCCGCACGCTACGGGCCGCGGGCTGGCTTTCGTCGCTGTACCATCGGGACTCCCGCTGCTGTCGGTCGGAGCGTCGCAGCTGCCGGTGATGGACCAGGACCTGCAGCAGCACCCACTCGCTCATACGCGCCGTGAGGTCGGGGTCGACGACGCGCGCCACGGGGACATCCGCCGGGACGAGGGGATCCGACAGGAGATGGTCGACGCCCGCGCCGAGCGAGAAGATGGCGTCGAGCCGAGGCCACTGGGCCAAGTGACCCGACGGGTGGTTCCAGGCCGCGACGTATCGGACCGAGGCCGGATCGACCGCGTCGCCGAGCCCCACGACGCGCAGCAGCGGAAGCCGGGCCGCGAAGGCCGCGATCCAGGGCTCGGCGGCTCTTCGTTCCTTGCCTTCGATGACCAGCAAAACATCGTCGGGCATCATGGAGCCTTTGTGGCCGCGATCCGCGCGAGGACCGGGGTGCGGGTTTCGGGCGGCACGTCCGCGATCGTGTAGGCTCGGCGCAGGAGGGCCGCAGCCGCCTCGGCCGCGTCTTCGCTGCGCGCCAGCACGGTGCCCAGGGCACGGGAGCTCCTTGCGCCGACCGGCGTACCGAGCGTTGCAAGGCCCGCGAAGCCGACCGCGGCGTCGATGATGTCCCCGGGGCGCCTGCGGCCACCGCCGAGACTCAACACCGCCAAGCCGATCGACCGCGCATCGATGCGGCCCACGAAGCCGTCTCGCTCGGCGAAGACCTCGCGCCGGACGGGCGCTTCGGGCAGATGGGCGTCGGGGCGTTCCAGCAGGTCCGCAGGGCCGCCGAGCGCTCGCACCATGGCGGCGAAACGCTCGGCCGCGTGCCCGCTTCGGATTGCGGCCTCGATCCGCCGCATCCCCTCTTTCGCGTCCGTCACGAGGCCGCCGAGCCGCAACACCTCGCCACCGAGTTCGCCCACGACCGCTTGGACCCGTGGATCGAACCGCGCGCCGCTCAGCACGTCGAGAGCATGGCGCAACTCGACGGCATTGCCGGCCGCATCCGCCAGGGGCTGGTCCATGTCGGTCACGAGTGCGGTGGTGGGCAGTTCGGCACCGGTCGCGACATCGACGAGGCTCTCGGCGAGGGAGCGCGCCTCACCCATGCTGGCCATGAAAGCGCCGGAGCCGGTCTTGACGTCGATGACCAGCGCCTCGATGCCCGCGGCGCGCTTCTTCGACAGGATCGAGGCCGTGATCAAAGGGATCGATTCGACCGTCGCGGTGACGTCCCGGATGGCATAGAGCCGGGCGTCGGCCGGGGCGAGATCGGCCGTGGCTCCCACGATGGCGCAGCCGGCGTCGCGCACGACGCGTTGGAATTCAGCCTGCGCCACGCCGATGCGGTACCCCGGGATCGCTTCGAGCTTGTCGAGCGTTCCCCCGGTGTGGCCGAGGCCTCGCCCGGAGATCATCGGCACGAAAGCTCCGCAGGCCGCGAGGGCAGGCGCCAGGATCAGACTGACGTTGTCGCCGATGCCGCCGGTGGAATGCTTGTCGACCAGGGGTCCCGGCAAGGCGCTGCCGCGCCACTCCAGCGTCAACCCCGAACGTGTCATGCTCTCGACGAGAGCCACGGTCTCGGCCCGGTTCATGCCCTTGAGATAGACCGCCATGGCGAAAGCGGCGATCTGCTCGTTGCCGATGCTGCCTCGGGTCAGCCCCGAAACGAACGTCCCGATCTCGACTGTCGACAGAGCAGCGCCATCGCGTTTCCGACGGATGATCTCCTGCGGCAGGTCCCGAGGCCGATCGACCGAAAGCTCGTCCGCCTCGGACCTGTCCGCCCCCGGCGGACCTTCAGCCATCTTCTCGGCCCCGCAGATAGGCGCGGAGAAGGCGCTTCAACCCGATCGAACCCGAAAGCGCGATGTTCTTGGTCTCCGCGTGGGTCGGGTTGCCGCCGCTGATGCCAGTGGCGAAATTGGTGATCACCGAAATGGCCGCGACCCGCATCCCGAGGCGCCGGGCCAGGATCACCTCCGGCACCGTGGACATGCCGACGAGGTCGGCACCGAGAAGCTTGGCGATCTTGATTTCGGCCGCGGTCTCGAAGGACGGGCCGGGAAACCACATGTAAACGCCCTCGCGAAGAGCCGTGACCCCACCCTGCACGGCAGCGCGCCGCAACCGGGTCCGTAGGTTCTTGTCGTAGGCATCGTTCAAAGCCACGAAGCGATCGTCGCCGGTACTGCCGATGAGCGGATTGAGCCCTGAAATATTGATGTGGTCGACGATCAGGGCCATGCTGCCCGGGTACCAGTCGGCATGCGTCGAACCGGCCGAATTGGTGAGGATCAAGGTCTGGACGCCCATTCTCGCCAGGGTTTCAAGCGGCGACCTCATCGCTGCGGCGTTGCCGTGCTCGTAGTAATGAGATCGGCCCTGCATGATCGCCACGCGGGATCCTTCCCACACGCCCACCACGAGCCGGCCGGCATGGCCCGAGACCCCGCCGGCGGGAAATCCCGGAAGGTCGGCATAGGGGATCGAGACGGCGTTTTCGACCGCGTCCGCGATCGCGCCGAGGCCAGTGCCGAGCACGATGGCGACGTCGACCGGTCCGGTGACACCACGCTCCTTCAGGAGATCGGCAGCCTGCTCGCTTTCCGTCATGGCGGGGACCGTGTCGCGACAAGGTGATCCGGCCCGAAACTCACGGGCAGCAGTCGATCGAGCGTGAAGCTCTGCCGCAGTCCCTCGGGACCGGCGATATGAATGGGCGTCTCCGCACCGGCAAACTCCCGGATCCGTTGCCGGCAGCCCCCACAGGGCGTCACCAGGGCATCGCCGTCGCCCACGACGAGGATGGCGGCGATGCGCGTCTCGCCAGCCAGCACCATGGCCGAAATGGCGCCGGCTTCGGCGCAGGCGCCGACCGGATAGGCGGCGTTCTCGACATTGCAGCCCGTGAAGATCGAGCCGGACGCGCCCGCGATGGCAGCCCCGACCTTGAACTGGGAATAGGGCGCATAAGCGCGCGATTGGGCTGTTCGCGCGGCATCGAACAGGCTCTCGATCGCGACCATCACCTCTCCTTGACATAGGGGATCCCGCCGGCGCGCGGGGGATTCGCGCGACCGATGAAGCCCGCCAGAAGCACGACCGTCAATAGGTAAGGCAAGGCCTGGATCGCCTGGACCGGAACTTCGCCGATGCCCGGCAGCACCGTGCCCTGGAGGCGAATGGAAGCGGCGTCGAGGAAGCCGAACAGAAAGCAGGTCGCCAGAGCGGGCCAGGGCCGCCACTTGGCGAAGACCAGGGCGGCCAGCGCGATGAAGCCCTTGCCGGCCGTCATCTGGGTCAGAAAACCGGCCGCCTGGCCGACCGACAGGTAGGTGCCGGCGAAGCCGCAGAGGACGCCGCAGATGACGACGCCGGCATAGCGGATGCCGCGGACCGACACCCCGGCCGTGTCGACGGCTGCAGGGTTCTCGCCCGTGGCGCGGAGGCGGAGGCCGAAGCGGGTGCGATAGAGCGCAAAGCTCGTCAGCGGCACCGCTGCCAGCGCCGCATAGGTGAGCAGCGTGTGCCCCGACACGAGGTCCCGATAGAAAGGTCCGAGCACCGGAACGGCACCGATGGTTTCGGCGCCCGGCAACGTGATGCCCTCGAAGCGCGAGGCCGGCGTCGTGAGCTGGGGGGTCCGTCCGCCTTGCGCGAACCAGGCATGGCCGACCGTCGCGGTCAACCCGGCCGCCAGCATGTTGATGGCGGCCCCCGACACGATCTGGTTGCCGCGCGCCTCGATCGACGCGAAGCCATGCGCGAGGCCGAACACCACCGATGCCACGATACCGGCCGCGAGCCCGGCCCAGGCGTTCCCCGTCTCATAAGCCGCGACCGCCGCCGCGAAGGCCGCAACCAGCATCTTGCCTTCGAGGCCGATATCGAAGATGCCGGCCCGCTCGGACCAGAGTCCGGCCAGGCAGGCGAAGATGAGCGGGACGGCAAGCCGGAGGCTCGACGCCAGGATGAGCGCGAGGGTGGCTGCGGCGTCGTCCATCTAGGGGGCCCTCCCGTCGGGTTCGGCCACGCGAGCCGGCAAGCTCGTTTCACCCGTATCGCTCGGTCGCAACCGAACCGCGAAGGCCCGGGCGAGGCCGCGGCGGAACAGCCCCTCGAGCGCCCCGGCGAAGAAGACCACCAGGCCCTGAATGACCACGATCATGTCGCGCGTGATCTTGGGCTCGTCGAAGGCGAGTTCGGCGCCCCCCTGGTAGAGCATGCCGAACAGCAGGCTCGCGAGCACCACGCCCACCGGATGGCCGCGCCCCATCAGGGCGACCGCGATGCCGACGAAGCCATAGCCCGAGGTGAAATCCAGCAGCAGGCGGTTTTGCACCCCCATGATCTCGTTGACCGCGACGCCTCCCGCGAGCGCGCCCGACAAGGCCATTGCCAGCATGGTGATCCTGGCCGGCGAGATCCCGCCATAGACGGCGGCCGTGGGGTTCGAGCCGACCGTACGCAACTCGTAGCCGGTGCGGGTCCGCCAGATGAAGACCCAGACGGCGGCCGCGCAGACGAGCGCCAGGACGAAGCTGAGGTTCAGCGGCGTCTCGGGCGCCGCGATACCGACGAGGCGGAGCAGGGACTGGGCCGAAGGCACGGTGGCGCCCGGTGGAAAGGCCGCCGTTTCGGCCTGCATGGAGCCCGGCGCTCGCAGCACGTTCACCAGGATGTAGGCCATCAGCGTCGAGGCCAGCCAGTTGAACATGATCGTGGTGATGACGATGTGGCTGCCGCGCTTGGCCTGCAACACGCCGGGCACGAAGGCCCAGAGCGCGCCGAAAAGCGCCGCCGCCACGACCCCGAGCGGGATCAGCAGATAGGCCGGCAGGCCGCCGCCGTGAAGGCAGACGAGGGCGGCACCGAGCCCGCCCAGGTAGGCCTGCCCTTCCGCCCCGATGTTGAACAAGCCGGCCTGGAACGCCAGCGCGACCGCGAGCCCCGTGAAGATGAAATCGGTGGCGTAGTAGAGCGTGAAGCCGATCGCCTCGCCACTACCGAGACTGCCGACGACGAGTGATTTCGTGGCCGACCACGGGTCGACGCCGATCGATGCCACGACGAGGCCGCCGACCAGGAACGCCGTGGCGACGCTGAGGAGCGGCACCAGGGCGATATCGGCCCAACGCGGCAGAGGGCGGGCGACGCTCATGCGGGGAGCGTCAGGTTGCCGTGTTGGTCGAGAGGAAAGAACGGGTTGTGGGCCACCTCCCAGACGTGGCCGTCCGGATCGGCGAAGTAGCCCGAATAGCCGCCCCAGAAGACGGCTTCGGGGCGTTTCAGCGGCGTTGCGCCGGCCGCCAGGGCTTGGGTGAAGAGCTGGTCCACGGCTTCGGGACTTTGCAGATTCTGGGCCAAGGTGATGCCCGAGAAGGCACCGAGGGCTCCCGCCAGAACGCCATCGGCTGCGAGACCCATATCGGCCGCCAGGGCCGAGCGTCCGTAGAGGGCCAGCGCCATGCCGTTCAACTGAAAGAAGGCGACGTCTTCACCCTGGCTCGCGCTCGACGCGGTCCAGCCGAGCGTCTCGTAGAACCGGCGTGCGGCCGGTACGGAGGCGACGCCGAGCGTCACGATGGAAAGCCGCCGGTCCATCATCGGACCCCAAGGGCGACGGCTTCGCGATTTGACGTCGTGGTTTCAGGCATCGCGTTTTCCAAGATTCGGCATCAAGTCGCGGGAGCGAGGGTCCCGTTCTCCATGCCGGCCATGAGGAGACCGAGGTCCTGCACGAAGCCACGATCGTTGGCGGCGTCCGGCGGCGGGCGCCGGCTGCCGGTCAGGCGTCCGCCGCACATGACGAGGATCAGATCCGCCAGCGCCAGGATCTCGTCGAGTTCCACCGAGACCACCAGGATGGCCTTACCCTCGTCGCGCAGCGCCACGAGGCGCTTGTGAATGAATTCGATGGCCCCGATGTCGACGCCACGCGTCGGCTGGCCGGCCAGCACGATCTTGGGGTCCCGTTCCATCTCGCGGGCGAGCACGATCTTCTGCTGGTTGCCGCCGGAGAAATTCGCGGTCTTGAGGCGAGGCGCGGCCGGACGCACGTCATAGGCCGCCATCTTGCGCGCCATGTCGCCCAGCACGGCACGCCGGCTGAGGAACGGTCCTGGCCCGAAGCGCGGATCGCGTTGGATGCCGAGGAGGGCACTCTCGCAAGCCTCGAAGGCGGTCACCAACCCCATGCGGTGCCGGTCCTCGGGAACATGAACGAGGCCGAGCGCCCCCATGCGGCGAGGGTCGTGGTCCTCGGGCCGGACCTCGCGGCCGTCGATCAGGATCGCTCCGCTCGCAATCGGCCGGATCCCGGCCAGCGCCTCCAGGAGCTCGGACTGGCCGTTGCCCGCCACGCCGGCGAGCCCGGCGATCTCGCCCGACCGCAGCGTGAACGAGACGTCGTCCACCACCACGACACCGTTCGGATCGCGGGCCGAGAGATTGCGCACCTCGAGCCGCGGCGACCCCGGCTTGGCGGCGCCGCGGGCCACCGTGAGCGAGACGCGCCGGCCCACCATGGCATCGGCGAGCGCGGCCGGCGATGTCATCGCGGTGTCCACGGTCTCGACCACCGTGCCGCGGCGCATCACCGAAACGCGATCCGTCACGGCCATGATCTCGCGCAGTTTATGCGTGATCAGCACCACGGTCTTGCCCTCGCGCCGCAACGTCCGGAGCATGCCGAAGAGGCCATCGGCTTCCGCGGGCGTCAACACGGCCGTGGGTTCGTCGAGGATCAGGATATTGGCGCCGCGCAACAGCGCTTTCAGGATCTCGACCCGCTGCTGCATCCCGACCCCGAGGTCGCCCACGAGGGCGTCCGGGTCGACCGCGAGGCCGTAGTCGCGCGCGAGTTCCCCGAGGCGAGCCCGGACGCGGCCCGCGCCACGGCGAAGCAGCGCGCCGCCTTCGGCACCGAGCATCACGTTGTCGAGAACGCTCAACGTGTCGACCAGCATGAAATGCTGGTGCACCATGCCGATGCCGTGCGCGATGGAATCCTTGGACGAGGCGATGCGGACCTTCTGGCCGTTGACCCGGATCTCGCCGGAATCGGCCTCGTAAAATCCGTAGACGATCGACATGAGGGTCGATTTGCCGGCGCCGTTCTCGCCCACGATGCCATGGATCGAAGCGGGTGCCACCGCCATCGCGATGTCGCGGTTGGCCTGCACGGGGCCGAAGCTCTTGTTGATGCCGATCAGGTCGAGGGCGGGAGCGATCAAGAGGCCGTTCTTCCGCTTTCGGCTCCCTTCCTCCGCCTGGGGAGAAAGGTGGCGATCCTGGCAAAGCCAAGCCTCGCCGCATGAGAGGGAGACGCGATCGACGGGGGGTCTCCCGTTCAGCCGATCGAACGCCGTTGGGCTGCTGTCTCCCGCCCTGCGGGACCGAGATCCGCAGATCTCGGTCCCGGACGCCAGCGGTCACGGGAGCGATGGTGTCCACGAAAAAACTGCGGGCCACCAGGATCGATGCCGGAGTGTGTCAGCCCTGGCTCGACACACTCCGGTTCGAAAGCGGTCGGCCATTCACGATTGCCGCACCACCGCTCAATCGGGGCACTTGTTGTCGGTCATGTAATCGTGGACCGAGATCTTGCCCGATTCGATATCGGCGGCCGCGGAGTCCACGGCTTTCTTCATGTCGGGCGTGATCAGGTCCTTGTTGAACTGGTCGAGCGCAAATCCGACGCCGTCGTCCTTGAGCCCGAGAACCTGAATGCCCGGTTTCCAGGCGCCGTCCTTGGCGGTCATGAAGCTCTTGTAGACCGCGACGTCGACATGCTTGAGCATGGAGGTCAAGACCTTGCCGGGAAACAGGCCATCCTGGTCGGAATCGACCCCGATGCCGAGCTTGCCCGCATCCGCTGCGGCCCGCAACACACCGACGCCCGTGGCACCGGCCGCGTGGTAGACCACGTCCGCGCCGCGATCGATCTGCGATTTCGCCAGTTCGCCGCCCTTCACCGGGTCGGTCCAGGCCGCCCCCGTGGTGCCGGTCATGTTCTGCAACACCTCGGCCTTCGGGTCGGCGTATTTCACGCCCTGCACGTAGCCGCACGAGAACTTGTGGATCAGCGGAATGTCCATGCCGCCGACGAAACCGACCTTGCCGGTCTTGGAGGCCTTGGCGGCCAGAAGCCCGACAAGGAACGATCCCTCCTGTTCCTTGAACACGACCGACTGCACGTTGGGCTTGTCCACCACCATGTCGACGATGACGAACTGGGTCTTGGGGAACTCCGCCGCCACCTTCTCCATGGCACTGGCCTGGCTAAAGCCGATTGCGATGATGGGGCTCAAACCGTCGCGCGCGAACTTGCGCATCGCCTGCTCGCGCTGTGTATCGTTCTGGATTTCGAAATCGCGGAACGCGATCCCCGTGTCTTCCTTGAACTTCTCGGCGCCGTGGAACGCGCCTTCGTTGAAGCTTTTGTCGAACTTGCCGCCGATGTCGTAGATCAGAGCCGGCTTGATGTCGGCGGCCCGTGCGGCCGCGCCCATCGTGACGGCCAGGCCCGCGCCTGCCAGAAGCCCCGCTATCCTGCTCGCCCGCTTCGCCACCATGGTCCGTCTCCTTGCCGTGCCACCGGCCCGTTCTCGATAGCAACATGGCACGGGTTGCATCGGTCGCAAAGTCCGGCACTGCGGTCCGGCCCAGAGATGCATTTCGTGAGGAGGTCAGGATGCGGGGTCGACAGTTCCGCGAAAGCGGGCCAGCACGAAGACCCGCAAAGCGGAGGACAGGTTCGAAAGCCCGCGGCCTCGGTCGACCTCGGCCACCAGGGCAGCGACGGAAAGGCCGCGCTCCGCCGCAATGTCGCGCACTCCGGACCAGAAGGCATCTTCGAGCGAAATGCTGGTTCGATGTCCCGCGACGGTCAATGAGCGCTTGACGACGGCGGCATCCGGTCCCCCGGCAATGTTCCGCCCGTCGGTCGCCCGATGCGGTACCTCACCCATCCGTCGCTTCGTCGTGGCCCGGCCGGACCCTTTCGAGCTTATGGCCGTCGAGCCCGGCCTTCTGACGGGCCGCCTCGCCAGTCTCGGCGCGGCGCTCGGCCGCGGAACGGCCGTGCCGGGCGCGGTTCACATCGGCGACCGCGGCTTCTTCCGATCGCGCTTTGGCTTTGCGGAAACGCCGGAGGTTGACGATCTCGGCCACGCGGCGACCCCGGCCCGCCTCAGGGCTTCTTGCGGAACGAGTCGATCGAGACGACTTTGGTGCCGCTTCCAGCGGAACCGCCCTCGTCGTCGCCCACTTTGGCCAGGACGGGCTTGGACTTGGCGGAACTGTCGGCGGCCTTTTCGGCCTTGGGCTTGTCGTCCTGCTTCAAGGTCGGCTCGGAGGCCCCGCGATCCTGATCGACCGTCGCGAGAGCCCGCCGGCCGGGAAGGCTTTTCGGTGCTTCGACAAGGCTCGGCTTGGCCGGTTGATCGGTCGTGCCCGCGGTATCCTTCACGTCGAACTTGAGCCCGAAGGTGACCGAGGGATCCTGGAACATCGTGATGGCCGCGTAGGGCACGAAGAGACGCTCGGGCATGTTGTTGAAGGAGAGGCCGACCTCGAACCCAGCCTCCGTGACCGCAAGCCCCCAGAACTGGTGCTGGAGGATGATCGTCATCTCGTCGGGGTAGCGTTCCCGCATGCGGTTCGAGAGGCGCAGCCCGGGCGTCGCAGTCTTGAAGGTGATGAAAAAGTGGTGCTCGCCCTGCAACCCATTACGAGCGACGTCGGACAGGACATGGCGTACGACACCGCGCAACGCGTCCTGGACGAGGAGGTCGTAACGAATCAGGTCGGCCATCGTGTTCCACCGGCTACCAATGCGATGAGGCGTCAGACCGTGCCACGGCGCTGACGGTTCATGTCGAAAAACGTCGAACAGGACACGGAAGCGTCCGAACCCATGCTGGTTCGTCCCGTCTGCCGCTGCCGGACCTATCCGACCGACCTCTCCTCACGCTTCGATACGATAGTGGCCGGACCTGACGAAGTCCAGGGTTCGCCAAAGCGTCTGCGGACCGATCCGCCTGGAGCCGCCGCTTCCTGACGCCCCTGTCACGCGTCTCAGAAGGCTTCGGCCGCGACCGCCATGATGGTGTCGGCGCCCGATGTAATCCGGGCGAGACGGGTTGCCGTACCCGGCATGAGGCGCTCCATGAAGAACCGTCCCGTCAGCAGGCGGGTCTCCCGCCGCGAGTCGCCCGACTCATCCGCATTCTTCAGTGCCGCCTTGGCCATGCGCGCCCACATGTAGCCCAGGGCCACGAGACCGAAGAGATGCATGTAATCCGTCGAGCCTGCCCCCGCGTGGTCGGGGTTCTTGGTCGCATGCTGCATGAACCACATGGTGGCTTTCTGCAGGTGGTCGAGACCGGTCGCGAGCGGAACCCGATAAGGCGTCATGTCGGCGTCATCCGCCTCGGCCTTGAGGAAGGCGCCGATCTCGCTCGTGAACCGCATGAAGGCACGGCCCCCGTTGCGGGGCAGCTTGCGGGCGACGAGGTCCAGGCCCTGGATGCCGTTCGCACCCTCGTAGATCGTGGCGATCCGCGCATCGCGCACGAATTGCTCGAGCCCCCATTCGGCCACGTAGCCATGGCCGCCCAGCACCTGCTGGGCGTCCAGGCAGTTCTGCAACCCGAGATCGGTCAGGACACCTTTCAGCACCGGCGTCAGCAGCCCGAGGTGATCCTCGGCACTCTCCCGTGTCCTGGCATCGGACGAGGCCTTCAAGAGGTCGGCCTGGATCGCGGTCCAGAGAATCAGCGCACGGCCCGCTTCGTTCACGGCCCGGATACCGAGCAGCGTGCGGCGGATATCGGGATGGACGATGATCGGGTCGGCCGGGCGCTCGGGTGCCTTGACGCCGGTCAGGGCGCGGCCCTGGAGCCTGTCCTTGGCGTAAGCCGCGGCGTTCTGGTAGGCGACCTCTCCCATGGCAAGGCCCTGGTTGGCGACGCCGATGCGCGCTTCGTTCATCATGACGAACATCGCCTGGAGACCGCGGTTGGCCTCGCCCAGGAGCTCCCCGCCGGCACCGTCGTAGTTCATCACGCAGGTCGGGTTGGCGTGGATGCCCATCTTGTGCTCGAGGGCGCCGCACGAGAGTGAGTTGCGGTCTCCGACGCTTCCGTCGGGCAAGACCGCGTGCCGCGGGACGATGAACAGCGAAAGGCCTTTGGTGCCGGCCGGCGCACCCTCGATCCGCGCCAGGACGAGGTGGACGATGTTCTCGGCCATGTCGTGCTCGCCCGCCGAGATGAAGATCTTCTGCCCATGCAGGGCGTAGCGGCCGTCCTCCCGGGGAATGGCGCGCGTCCTGATCAGACCGAGGTCCGTGCCGCAATGCGGTTCGGTGAGGTTCATGGT
>CAXTME010000069.1:0-24990 GCA_964245215.1 uncultured Lichenihabitans sp. | reverse complement strand
AGCCGAAGGATTACGAGATGATCCAGGCGATCGTCGGCATGTGGCGCAAGGTCGGTATCCAGGCCGAGATCGAAGTCTACGAGATCGCCAAGCATTACGAGTTGCGCGCCGCCCACAAGCTCGCCCCCATGGCGTTCTACAATTGGGGCAATGCGATCGGCGACCCGACCACCTCCACGGGCTTCGCCATGTTCGGCCCCTCGCCGCACTCCGCCTGGAAGTCCGACGACCTCGATGCCATGATGCTGCCGCTCTGGGGCGAAAAGGACGACGCCAAGCGCATCGCCGGTTGGAAGGCCGTCGACAAGCATATCGCCCAGGAAGGCCTGGTGATCCCGTTGCTGCAATATGCGCAGCCGGTGATCTACAAATCCTCGCTCAAGATCACGCCCAACGTTTCGGGCGCCCTTCAGCCGACGCTGGTCGCAACGGCGTAGAGCGCTTCGTCAACGGCGGTTGAAGTCATGCCTGGTGTGGGTTGGCTGTCGGCGGACACACGCCAGTTCGAAAGCTGATCGGTTCGCAGGCTCGAGATTGCACGCCGCAGGGATGCGCGATGATCGCCACGGCCACCCTCCACCGGATCGCCATGATGATGGTGACGCTGTTCGGCGTGGCCGTGGTGGTCTTCGTCCTGTTGCGCGTGGCGCCGGGCGACCCTGTCGCCATGATGATCGCTCCTGGGGCGAGTGCGACGGACATCGCGGCGTTGCGGGCTCGCTATGGGCTCGATGGTTCGATGCTGCTGCAGTTCGGCATCTGGCTGAAGGCGCTGGTCGGCGGCGATTTCGGCACATCCATCACGTTCAGGCGCAACGTCCTCGAATTGATCGGCGGCCGGCTGCCCGCCACGCTGGAACTGGCCGTATCGGCGCTCGCGCTGGCCCTGGCGCTCGGCGGCGCGCTCGCCATTCTCGGCACGCTGAGCCGGCGTCGCCTCGGCGAGACCGCGATCGACGGCGTCACGGGCCTGTTCCTCGCGATCCCGGATTTCGTCTGGGCGCTGGCGCTCGTGCTGCTCCTTGGGGTCGCGGTGCCCGTGTTCCCGCTGACCGGGCGTATCGACCCAAGCCTCGGGACCGCGTTCCACACGCCGTTCTACCTGTCCGAGAGCCTGCTCACCGGCCGTTGGACGACGGCGCGCGATGTCGCGGCGCATCTCGTGATGCCGGTGCTCGCCCTGGCACTGCCGCTGGCCGCAGTCGTGGCGCGGGTGTTGAAGGGCGCGCTCGCCGAGGCCATGGTGCAGGACTACGTGCTGCTGGCCCGCGTCAAGGGCATGACGGACCTTCGTCTCGTGGTCCGCGAAGCCCTGCGCAACGCCGTGGGTCCGACGCTCGCGCTCACCGGCGTCCAGTTCACCTTCCTGCTCGGCGGCACCGTGATCGTCGAGCGGATCTTTGCCTATCCGGGGATCGGCAACATGGCGATCGAGGCCGTGATCAACCGCGACTTCCCGCTGATCCAGGGCCTGGTCCTCGTCTTCGGTGCGCTCTTCATCCTGGTCAATCTCTTGGTCGACCTCGCCGTGGCGACCCTCAATCCGCGGCTTCGGCATGGCTGACGCGCAATTGGCGGCACCCGCACCAGCACAGGTCGACAAGCCCGCCGAGCGCCGAATACGCGCCGCCGTCATGCGCCTGCGCGACCCCAAGCTCCTGCTCGGCGGCGGCTTCGTCGTCCTGCTCGTGGTCATCGCGCTGCTCGCACCGCTTGTTGCGCCTCACGATCCGCTGGAGCAGGACCTGATGGCCGCGACCCTGCCCCCCATCGGCTTCGCCGATGCCGATGCGAACCACCTCCTCGGCACCGACGATCTCGGACGGGATGTGCTCTCGCGCCTCGTCTTCGGCACCCGCGTGGCCCTGACGGTCGCGGTCGTGGCGGCCGGCGCGGCAGCCGTCTTCGGCACGCTCCTGGGTCTTCTGGCCGGCTATTTCGGCGGCTGGGTCGACGCGCTCGTGTCCCGGCTCGTCGAGATCTGGATGGCTTTCCCGGCTGTCCTGCTCTCGATCCTCATCGTCGCGATCCTCGGCTCGGGCGTCGGTTCCGTGATGGTGGCCATCGCGATCATCGACTGGACCCGCTTCGCCCGGGTGATCCGAGCCGACACGATGGCGCAGGCAGAGGCCGATTACGTGACGGCGGCGCGCGCGGTCGGCTACGGCCGCTGGGCCATCCTGTTCCGCGAGATCCTGCCCAACGTCGTGCCGGCACTGATCGGGCTCGTGGCGCTTGAAATGGGCATCGCGGTCGTGGTGGAGGCCATCCTGTCCTTCGTGGGACTTTCGGTGTCGACCGATACGCCCACCTGGGGCGGCATGATCGCCTCTGGGCGGCAGATCATCTACCAGGCCTGGTGGGTCTTCGCGGCGCCGCTCGCGGCCGTATTCCTGACGGTGCTGGCCTTCAACCAGTTGGGTGACGGCCTGCGCCGCGCCCTCGACCCCGTGATGCGCCGCTGATGGCCGCGCTGCTGTCGGTCGAGCGCCTGTCCGCGGTGTCCGACCGCGAGGGCGGCTCGCCCATCCTCCGCGACGTGTCGCTGGCGGTCGCGCCCGGCGAGGTGCATGGCCTCGTCGGCGAAAGCGGGGCCGGAAAAACGACGGTGGCGCGGGCCGTGCTCGGCATGCTGCCGCGCATGGTGCGGGTCACGGCGGGCGCCATCATCCTCGACGGCACGGAACTGCTGACCCTGGACGAGCGGCGGCGTCGGCCGCTGATCGGCGCAAGCGTCGCCCTGATCCCGCAGGATCCGCTGACGGCGTTGAACCCGAGCCGGCGCGTCGAAGCGCAACTGACGGACGGTCTGCGCATGTGGAAGGGCTGCTCGGCCGGCGAGGCGCGCCGCCAAGCCCTGGCACTCCTCGACGAAGTGCAGATGCGCGAGCCCGAGCGGGTGATGCGCTGCTATCCGCACGAGCTGTCGGGCGGCATGCGGCAGCGCGTGCTGATCGCGGCTGCCTTCGCGCTCGAACCCAAACTCGTGATCGCCGACGAACCGACGACGGCGCTCGACGTGACGGTGCAAAAGCAGATCCTCCGTCTGATCCGCGACATGCAGCTGCGTCACGGCACGGGCGCGGTCTTCGTGACGCACGACCTCGGCGTGGTGGCCCAGATCTGCGACCGCGTGACCCTGCTCTACGGGGGACGCGTGATGGAACAGGGCACGGCCGAAGACCTTCTGCTTCGCCCGGAGCACCCCTACACGCGCGCTCTCGTCGCGGCGAGCCCCCGTTACGACCGTCCCGATGCCGGCCTGCAACCGGTGTCCGACGCCGTCCTCGCGGGCTGCCGGGCCGAGATCGCGTCCTACGACCGGAGCCAGCATGGCTAGCGGCGATCGGCATCTTGTGGCGCCCGGCGGCGGGCCGGCCGCACGTGCCGCGCCGTACGATCGGGGCGCGATGCCTGCGGCTCAGGGCGAGGAACCGCCGGGCACATCCGTGGCTCGACCGTTGCTCGAAGCCCGTCATCTCACCATCGGCTACGGCACCGGACGAACCGCCAGACGGGTGATCGAGGACGTCTCGCTGACTCTCGCGAGGGGCGAGGTGATCGGCATCGTGGGCGAATCCGGTTCGGGCAAGACGACGCTCGGCCGGGCGCTCCTCGGCCTCGTCAAGCCGACGGCCGGCAGCATCGTCTTCGACGGTCAGGACATCACCCGGCTCGACGAGGCCGCCTTCCGGCCGCTGCGCCGGCGCATGCAGTTGATCTTCCAGGACCCGATGGCGTCGTTGAACCCGCGCCACACGATCCAGCGCATTCTCACGGGTCCGCTGCTGCTCCACGGCGTGGCCCGCGACGGGCGCGCGGCCGCCGCGGTGGCGTCGGAGACGCTCGAGCGTGTGGGTCTGCCGTCGGCGGCCCTGAAGCGCTACCCGCACGAACTCTCGGGCGGCCAGCGCCAGCGGGTCGGCATCGCGCGTGCCGTGATGCTGAAACCCGATCTTCTGCTGGCCGACGAGATCGTGTCGGGCCTCGATGTCTCCACGCAGGCGCACGTGCTGCGGCTGATCGGCGACCTCGGCCGGGACATGGGTCTGGCCATGGTGTTCATCAGCCACGACCTGTCCGTGATCCGGGCGATCTGCGACCGCGTCCTCGTGCTGCAGAACGGGCAGGTGGCCGAAGAGGGCCGCTGCGAGGCCGTCTTCGCGAGCCCGCGCTCGGCCTATACGCGCAGCCTCATCGACGCCATTCCCCTGCCCGTTCCCGATCCGACCTGGCTCACGCGGGTGTCGGAGTGCGAGGGCTGACGACGTCGACCCGGGTTGGCGGGCGCCCGATTCTGCATCGCCCCTTAGGAGAGTGTCACATGACGAGATTGGCTGGGTTCGCCGCGATAGCCGCGATGATGGTGGGAGCACTCGGTGCCGCGAAAGCCGACGGATTGCCGGGCATGCGGGGGCACGACCATACGGGCATTACCGTGCCCGATATGGACCAGGCCGTGCACTTCTTCACGGACGTCCTCGGCTGCAAGGCGGCCATGAGCTTCGGACCGTTCTCGGGGATGGGCGACGTGCTCAACATCAACCCGGACGCCACGATCGACAAAATCACCATGGTGCGCTGCGGTGCGGGCTCGAATATCGAACTCTTCCAATACACGTCGCCCGACCAGAAGAACATGACGCCGAAGAACAGCGACATCGGCGGCATGCACATCGCGCTCTATGTCGACGACGTGCAGAAGGCGAAGGATTACCTCGACAGCCAGGGCGTCAAGACCTTCAAGGGGCCGATCGCGATCGGTGCCGGTCCCGCGGCGGGCGAGACCATTCTCTATTTCGTCGCGCCCTGGGGCCTACAGTTCGAGGCCATCAGCTATCCCAAGGGCCTCGGGTATGAGAAACAGGCGAGTACCGTCCTGTGGAAGCCGACGGATCCGGCGAAGTAAAAGCGCGCCGGACGACCTCGGCCATCGCTTCGCGGTCCTAAGCAGACTCTCATTTGAGGTTCGAAGCAGCATTGATTTTGCTTCGAAAAAGCCAAAACAATCGTGGCGTTCGCCACGCAAGGCTGCTTAGAGTGTGCCTGCCAGCTTCAGAGCGACAAGCACCATCGATCGTTATCGCGATCGAATGGCGAGCGGAGCGCGGCGGGACCCGGCTTCATCCTGGGCCACAGGCTGGGTTGCTTCGGCGCACCGCCTCGCAATGACGAACGGTGAAGCTCAAGCTTTCGATGATCTGACCCGTTCTAGGACAGCGCCGAAACAGCCCCGCAACGCTCCCGGTAGGCGTCGAGAGCGTCACGGATGTCGGACGGGATGGGACAGGCGGTCAACGTCGCGAGCGTCGTGCTGACGGTCACCAGGCGGCCTCGCCCGACCTCGACGCCTTGCTTCAGGATCGGGCAGATCAGGGTGTAGGACGAGCGCCCGATCCGATCCACGACCACCGCGACGTCGATCACATCTCCCATGCGGCTCGGCCTCAAGAAGTCGCACGACGCATGCGCGTAGCCGAGACCGATCCGCCGTTCGCCGAGCACCGCGTAATAGTCGATGCCCAGCGCTTCGCCGAAGAACACCTCGACCGTCTCGTTGAGGATCTCGAAATAGCGGGGGGTAAAGACGATGCCGGCGGGATCGCAATGCCGGAAGCGGATCGGAACCGCATGGGACCAAACGGCAGGCGGCAGGTCGTCACGCGACAAGGGTTGGATGCGCGTCGTTTCCGTATCCGCCATGTTCACCCTGTCGCGTTGCGTGAAAATGAGCATGGCAAATCGGCACAATGCAAGCGATTGACGAATCCGCCGGGAGGCTTGATAATTATTTTGAACCTAAAGTATGTGGCGGCGGGTGACTGAACTTCGGGCATGCGTGACGGGTGGAAGCCGCGGCATCGGGCGAGCGATCGCCGCGTCGCTGACGGCGGCCGGCCATCATGTCACGATCCTGGGACGAACGCAGGAGACGCTCGACGCCGCGGTGGCCACCGGCGCTGCCCGGATCGGCATCGCGCTCGATGTCGTCGAGACCGAGCGATTGAAGGCGATCGTGGCGGACGGCCGGTTCGACATCCTGGTCAACAATGCCGGCGGCGCCGACACCGGCCCGTTCGCGAGGACGGGTGCGGACGTGTTCCGGCGCCTCTTCGACCTCAATGTGGTGAGTGCCGTGGAAGCGACCCGCGCCGCCCTGCCCCACATGATCGGCTGCGGCTCAGGGCGGGTGATCAATATCGCGTCGACGGCCGGCCTCAAGGGCTACGCCTATGTGTCGGCCTATGTGACCGCGAAACATGCCCTGGTCGGCCTCACCAAGGCTCTGGCCGTCGAGCTCGCCAGGACGGGAGTGACCGTGAACGCCATCTGCCCGGGCTATACGGACACGGACCTCGTCGCGGCGGGCGTCGCCACCGTGATGCAGCGTACGCAGCGAAGCGCCGAGGACGCGCGTGCCCATTTTGCAGCGTCCAATCCGATGGGGCGCCTGATGCAACCCGAAGAGGTGGCCGAGGCCGCGGTCTGGCTCGCCGGCCCGCGGTCCGGCGGCGTCACGGGTCAATGCGTGGTGGTGGCCGGAGGCGAGGTGTGACGCCGGTCTCGAGCGAAGCCGGCTGGATCGACGCCGAAACCAAAGTCGCCGAAGCGCCCGCGGACCATCGCGCCGAGCTCCGGTTGTGGCTCCGGCTCCTCACCTGCACGACCCTGATCGAGACCACGATCCGGCGAAAGCTGCAGACCACCTTCGATTTCACCCTGCCCCGATTCGACCTCCTGGCGCAGCTCGACAAGGCCGCGGACGGTATGGTGCTCGGCGAAGTCTCGAAGCGCCTCATGGTGTCGGCCGGCAACGTCACCGCGATCGTCGACCGCCTGATCGCCAATGGCCACGTCACGCGAACGGCCGCCCCTCACGACCGGCGGGTCCAGATCATCCGGATGACGCCCGAAGGGCGCACGGCGTTCCAAGCCATGGCGCGGCAGCATGGCGACTGGATCGGCGCGATGTTCGACGACCTCAGCGCAAAGGATATGGAAGCCCTGATGGGGTTGTTGGCCAAGCTGAAATCGTCGGTACGGCGTAACCTGTCGGAGGAGACGACACCGTGACGATGACAACGCCCCGCGCCATCACGGCGCCGCTTACGGCCTACGCGCCCGGGCATGTGGCGCTCGTCGTCGAACGCGGGGTTGCCACGATCACGCTGAACCGGCCCGAACGAAAGAATCCGCTGACCTTCGACTCCTATGCGGAACTGGTCGGCATCTTCCGGGCCGCCAAGTCGGACGAGTCCGTGAAGGCCTTCGTGCTGTCGGGAGCGGGCGGCAACTTTTCGTCGGGCGGCGACGTCATCGAGATCATTGGCCCGCTGGTGGCCATGAACACCAAAGACCTGTTGCGGTTCACCGAAATGACGGGCGACCTCGTGAAAGCCATGCGGGCCTGCCCGCAGCCGATCGTCGCGGCGGTCGACGGCATCTGCGCGGGCGCGGGGGCCATCATGGCCATGGCGTCGGATCTGCGGCTCGCGACCCCAGCGGCGAAGGTCGCGTTCCTGTTCAACCGTGTCGGTCTTGCGGGATGCGACATGGGGGCTTGCGCGATCCTGCCCCGCCTCATCGGCCAGGGCCGCGCGAGCGAACTGCTCTACACGGGCCGCTCGCTCTCCGGCGCTGAGGGAGAACGCTGGGGCTTCTTCAACCGGCTGGTCGAGGCATCGGATCTCATGGCGGCGGCGCAGGACCTCGCCCGCAGCATCGCCGAAGGGCCGACCTTCGCGACCGGGCTGACCAAGCGCATGCTGCACATGGAATGGGCCATGGGTGTCGACGATGCCATCGAGGCCGAGGCCGTGGCGCAGGCCCTGTGCATGAAGACCGAGGATTTCGGGCGCGCCTACCGGGCCTTCGCCAGCAGGGCGAAGCCCGTGTTCCAGGGTGACTGATCGATGCCCGATCTCAGCTTCCTGTCCTGGCCGTTCTTCGGTGCCGAACATGCGGACCTCCGCGAGGCTGCGGCCCGCTTCGCGGCCGACCGCGTGGCGCCGCTCGTCGATCACCACGACGTCGATGGAAGCTGCCGCCGGCTCGTAGCGGCGTTGGGCGACGCCGGTCTGACCCGCCACGCCGTGACGGCGCCATACGGTGGTGTCGCGGAACGCCTCGACGTACGGTCGCTCTGCCTCATCCGCGAGACGCTCGCCTATGCGTCCGGCCTCGCGGATTTCGCCTTCGCCATGCAGGGCCTCGGTACGGGCCCGATCACGCTCTTCGGGACGCACGAGCAGAAGCGGCGCTGGCTCCCCGACGTCGCGACCGGACGGGCGGTCGCGGCCTTCGCCTTGTCGGAGCCGGAAGCGGGTTCGGATGTCGCGGCGCTGGCCTGCGCGGCCGAACCCGATGGCCCCGATCACGTTCGCCTCAGCGGCGAGAAGACCTGGATTTCCAACGGCGGGATCGCGGATCGCTACGTCGTGTTCTGCCGGACCGGCGAGGGCCCCGGTGTCAAGGGCATGTCGGGGTTCGTCGTCGCGGCGGGCGTTCCGGGTTTCGACATCGTCGAGCGGCTCGACACGATCGCACCGCACCCCCTGGCGCGTCTCCGTTTCGAGGATTGCCGCATTCCCGTGTCGCAGCGCATCGGCGCTCCGGGCGAGGGCTTCAAGATCGCTATGGCGACACTCGACGTGTTCCGCTCGACCGTAGGGGCGGCGGCGCTCGGCCTGGCCCGGCGGGCGCTCGACGAAACGCTCGACCGCGTGACGACCCGGCGTCTCTACGGCGGCGCGATGGCCGATATGCCGGCCGTCCAGGGCCACTTGGCCGACATGGCGCTCGACGTCGACACCGCCGCGCTGACGGTCTATCGCGCCGCCTGGGCCAAGGACAACGGCGCAGGCCGCATCAGCCGCGAAGCCTCGATGGCCAAGCTGCAGGGCACCGAGGCGGCGAGCCGGGTCATCGATACCGCGGTTCAGCTGCATGGCGGCGACGGCGTCCGCCAGGGATCGAAGGTCGAGGAACTCTACCGCGAAGTGCGGGCGCTCCGCATCTACGAGGGCGCGACCGACGTGCAGAAGATCATCATCGCGCGTCAGACCATCGCCGATCACATCGGCCGTAAGGAGGCGGGTCGCCCTTGACCGGCAATGTCGTCCGGCTCGACCGCCAGGGTGACGTCGCGATCGTCACGATCGATCATCCGCCGGTCAACGCCACCGCACAGGCGGTGCGGGCCGGCCTCACGAGGGCCGCCGATACGATCGCCGCCGACCCGGAGATCCTAGGCGCCGTGCTGGTCTGTGCCGGGCGGACCTTCGTGGCCGGAGCCGACATTAGCGAGTTCGGCAAACCGCCGGTCGCGCCGTCGCTCCGCGACGTTTTCGCGGGGATCGAGAGCCTCGCAAAGCCGGTGGTCGCGGTGCTGCATGGCACGGCGCTCGGCGGGGGGCTCGAACTCGCCCTAAGCTGCCACTATCGCGTCATCGATCCCCTTGGCGCGGTCGGGCTGCCGGAGGTCACCCTCGGCATCATCCCGGGCGCGGGCGGGACGCAGCGCCTGCCCCGTCTGATCGGAGCTGGACCGGCGATCGACCTGATCGCCATGGGCCGGGGTGTGGAGGCCGCCGAAGCGCTGCGGCTCGGCATCGTCGACGCCGTAACCGGCGGGGATCGGCTGGCCTTCGCGCTTCGCTATCTCCGCGAGCGGCTCGCATGGCCTCTCCGCCGCCTGTCGGACCAGCCGTTTCGGCCGGCAGAGCCCGCCGACATCGCGACGGCTCGTGCGGCGGTGGCCAAGAAATTCCCCGGCCAAAGCGCGCCGGTCCGCGCGATCGATGTCGTGGCGGACAGCGCCGGGCTCGACTTCACGGCCGGGCTCGCGCTCGAACGCATGGTGTTCGAGGAGTTGCGCGGCTCGGCGCAGGCGGTGGCGCTGCGGCACATCTTCTTCGCCGAACGGCGAAGCGCGAAGGTGCCCGGCCTCGGGTCGGCGCGTCCGCTCGAATGGATCGGCATCGTCGGCGGCGGCACAATGGGGGCCGGCATCGCGGCGGCGTGCCTGCTGGCCGGCCTGCGGGTCGTGCTGGTCGAACGGGACGCCGAGGCGCTGAGAGCCGGCCGCGACCGCCTCGCCGACCTGCTCGCCGAAGCCGTTAAGCGGGGCAAGCTCTCGGCCGACCTGCACGCCGAGATCGTGGCCGAGCGCCTCGTCGTCGCGGTGGAGATGGCGGCCTTGGCCGAGGCCGACGTGGTCATCGAGGCGGTGTTCGAGTCGTTGGACGTGAAGCAGGACGTGTTTCGCGGGATCGACCGCGTCGCGAAACCCGGCGCGGTTCTCGCCACCAATACGTCCTATCTCGACGTCGCCGCGATCGCGGCCGTGACGGCCCGGCCGGCCGACGTGATCGGTCTGCACTTCTTTTCGCCCGCTCACGTCATGAAACTGCTCGAGGTCGTGGTGCCGGCGACCGCCGGGCCCGAGGCCGTGGCGACCGGCTTCGCGCTGGCCAAGCGGCTCGGCAAGCTCGGGGTCCGGACCGGCAACGCCGAGGGCTTCATCGGCAACCGCATCCTCTCGGCCTATCGTCGCGCAGCCGACCAGATCGTCGAGGACGGGGCCTCGCCCTACGATGTGGACGATGCTTTCCGCGACTTCGGTTTTGCCATCGGGCTCTACGCCATGCAGGACATGGCCGGGCTCGACATCGGCTGGGCCACCCGCAAGCGCCTCGCCGCGGCCCGCGACCCCGCCGAGCGCTACGTCGCGATCTCGGACCGCATCTGCGAGCGAGGCTGGCTCGGCCGCAAGACCGGCCGCGGCTACTATTTCTACGAGGGCAAGACCGTCGCGCCGAACCCGGAGGTGGAGGGCATCGTGGCCGACGAACGGCACGCCAAGGGGATCCGAACGCGCGCGTTCACCCGCGGCGAGATCCAGGACCGCATCCTCGTCGCCGCCGTGAACGAGGGGGCGAAGATCCTGGACGCCGGGATCGCGCTCCGGGCCAGCGACATCGATGTCGTGATGGTCAACGGCTACGGCTTCCCGCGCTGGCGCGGCGGCCCCATGCACGCCGCGAATGCCGCCGGTTTAGCCTGGGTTCAGTCACGCCTCGAAGCCCTGGAGAACGGCGATCCCCTCTGGCGGATTGCCCCTCTCGTGGCGCGCCTCGCTTCGCAGGGTGGATCGTTTTAAGATCACCGGCGGAAAGCACTGAACCGCGGCGCTCTTAGCGGCGTCTTGAGCGGAGCCGATTTGGGGCTCCGACGCGCGGAGCGGGTGGGAGTTCTCGGAGAACTTGGACCACCCTCGCCCGCCACCCGATTGCCTCGGCGAGCCCAGAATGTTTGCTGAATATGCCCTTAATGGGTATATCATGCTACGGAGTTCGAGTGGGACCCGGTCAAGAGTGACTCGACTCGCCAGAAGCGCGGGTTCGGTTTCGCTTTCGCGTCGCGGGTTTTCCAAAGACCCGTATTGGAAGAAGTCGTTGCCCGTAAAGAACATGCCGAGACGCGCGTAAAGGCGCTCGGGGAGATCGAGGGTCGGCTGCAACGTGGACAAGGCGGGCTGACCCGGTTGCGGCAGTGACCTCATCTTTGATCGACCTGAAGGTTGCGAAACGAGACACTCAGCGCCCCAAGTTCGGCGCCTTGCTTCCAAACTCCTGAAGCCACCATCAGCGCGGCAGAACCGCGGTCGCCTCGATCTCGAGCTTTGCCGCCGGCTCGACCAATCGCACCACCTGCACGGCTGCCATCGCCGGGAAACTCCGGCCGAACACGGCGCGGTAGGCGGCCCCGAGATCGCGGGGCGACGCCAGATACTCGTCCATGTCGGTCACGTACCAGGTGAGCCGGACGAGATGCTCCGGGCCGGCGCCGGCTTCCGCCAGGATGGCCGCGATGTTCTCGAAGGTCTGCTGCGCCTGGGCCACGAAGTTCTCGGGGAAGCGTCCTGCCGCAGTCCAGCCCACTACGCCGCCCGTCACCACGATGCGCCCCTCGGCCATGATCCCGTTGGAATAGCCTCGAGGACGCGGCCATCCGGCGGGATGCAGCACCTCGTGCGCCGGGGACGAGGTCCCGGCCGCCGGCCGCTTGGTGGCGACGGCTGCGTGCTTCTCCGATCCGTTGCCGTCCATGCCTGCCCAAGCCTCCCCGCACCATCCCAATCGGAGGCGGCGTGACCACCCCCTTGTCGAAAATCATTTTATATCTAAAGTAATCTCGAGGCCAGAGGTCGGCTTGGGCTCGAGGCGATGCCGATGGCACGGCGTCGCCCGGAAGCTTCGCAGGCTGGCGCCACGCCTGGAGGCGGAACGGATGAAGATCACGGTCGTTGGTGGCGGGCCGGGCGGATTCTATTTCGCGCTCCTGACCAAGAAGGCACGACCGGATTGGTCGATCGACGTCTACGAGCAGAATGCCGCGGACGATACGTTCGGCTTCGGGGTCGTGTTCTCCGACGACACGCTCGACGAGTTCCTGTCCCGCGATCCCGAATCCTACGACCTGATCCGCGAGCGTTTCGCTTACTGGGACGACGTTGCGATCCATTACAAGGGCGAAGAGATCCGCTGCGGCGGAAACGGGTTCTGCGGCACCTCGCGCATGCACCTGCTTCGGGCGCTGCAGGAGCGGTGTCTCGCCGTCGGAGTCGGTCTTCATTTCGGCGCGCGGATCGACCCGGCCGCACTCGACGGCCGCTTCCCCGACTCCGACATCATCGTGGCGGCCGACGGCATCAATTCGCCCATCCGCGAGCACTTCAAGGCCGACTTCAAGCCGACGCTGGCCATCAAGTCGAACCGTTTCTGCTGGATGGGTTCGACCCGCCCGATGCGGGAGTTCAACTACTTCTTCCGCGAGACGCCTCACGGCGTGATCTGCGCCCACACCTACCAATACGAGCCCGGCCGCTCGACCTGGGTCTTCGAGATGGACGAGGCCTGCTGGCAGGGACACGGCTTTTCTGAGCACGACGAAACCGACTCGCGCGACAGGCTCGCGTCGATCTTCGCCGCGGAACTGCAGGGTCACCCGCTGCTGCTGAACCGGTCGCTCTGGCGACGCTTCCCACGGATCTTCTGCGAGACATGGTCGACCGGAAACATCGTCATTCTCGGCGACGCCAAGGCCTCGGCCCATTATTCGATCGGCTCGGGCACCAAGCTCGCGATGGAATGCGGCATCGCCTTGTCGGACGCGGTCCTGGCCCATGCCGAAGTCGGCATCGACGCCGCCTTCGCGGCCTATGACGAGGCCCGGCGGGTTCCGTGCCAGGTGGTGCAGCACAACGCCGACGTGTCGCTCGCCTGGTTCGAGCACATGAACCGCTCCTTCGACATGGAGCCGATGCAATTCGCCATGACGGTCATGTGCCGGGCCAAATCCGTCACCTACGACAACCTCGCGGTGCGTGACCCGGGGTTCGTGGCACGGGCCGACACGGAGTTCTACGAGCGGATCTATCGCGAAACCGGGGACGATTACCGGAAGAGCCGCCCCACGCCGATGTTCACGGGATTCAAGCTGCGCGACATGGCCGTGCCCAACCGCGTCGCCATGGCGCCGATGGCGCAGTACCGGGCCGACCCCGACGGCAATCTCACGGACTGGCACTTCGTCCACTACACATCCCATGCCCTCGGCGGCGTCGGCCTGGTGTTCGCCGAAATGACTTGCCCTTCGCCTGGCGCCCGCATCACGCCCGGCTGTCCCGGCTTGTGGACGGACGCGCACGAAGCCCAATGGTCCCGAATCGTCGGGTTCGTTCATGCCAACACCCAGGCGAAGGTCGCGATGCAGCTCGGCCACGCCGGGCGGAAAGGATCGACGCAGGTCGGTTGGGCCAAGCCCGACGTTCCGCTCGAGAACGCCGAAGCGAACTGGCCCCTGGTGTCCGCCTCGGCGATCGCCTGGCATGCCGAAGCCAGCCAGGTCCCGCGCGAACTCGACCGCGGCGGCATGGAGGCCGTTGTGGCGGATTTCGTCCAGGCCACGCGGCGCGCCGACCGCGCGGGTTTCGACCTGCTCGAACTGCATTGCGCCCACGGCTACCTCCTCGCCTCCTTTCTGTCGCCGCTGACCAACCGGCGCACCGACGGATACGGCGGATCGGTCGAGAACCGCCTTCGCTTTCCCCTGGAGGTCTTCGAAGCCATGCGGGCCGCGTGGCCGGCCGGTAAGCCGATGTCGGTTCGACTCTCGGCCTCCGACTGGCTCGACGGCGGCATCACCGAAGCCGACGTGCTGGCCATCTCGCAGGCGTTCGGCGCCGCGGGTTGCGACCTCATCGACGTCTCGGCCGGACAGACCGTACCGAACCAGAGACCGGTCTACGGCCGCATGTTCCAGGTGCAATTCGCCGAAGCGATCCGCAACGTGCCCAAGATGGCCACGATGACCGTGGGGGCCATCACCGAGCCGGCGCAGGTCAATACGATCCTGCACACCCGCCGGGCCGACCTCGTCGCGCTCGGGCGGCCACACCTCTGGAACCCCTATTTCACCCATCAGGCCGAAGCCTGGTACGGGGCCCGCAATCAGCACTGGCCGGAGCCGCATTGGCCGGGGCGCAACCAGGCTCACGCCGAAACCGCCAAAACGCGGGAACGGCAGATCGCGTTGCAGCGCAAGGCGCGCCCGTCCCGGCACGATAGGACTGCGCCGTGACGATTGTTTCAGGCTTGAAACGATCCCGACCTCGGTTCATCTTCCGGTGACCCATCTGGTCTCCGGGCCGGAAGGGTCGTGCGCTCAACGCGCATCCGCCTGGGCGGAAGGGAGAGCGGGCACGTGCCACCGGTGACGCAGGACGAAGACATCCTGAAGCACGCTCTGCACCGACCCGGTGGCGTGGCAGTGTTCTGGTTCGCGCTGGGCGCCCCGTCTCTGGTCGAACTGTCACTCGCGGCCAGCCCCGACGCCGTCGTGCTCGATCTCCAGCATGGCCTGTTCTCACGGGCCTCGCTCGAAGCCGCGATCTCCGTCGCGCATCATGAGGTCCCGACCGTGGTCCGCGTGGCGGACGGGACGGCGACCGCCATCGGCCAGGCTTTGGACGCCGGGGCCGACGGCGTGCTGGTGCCGCTCGTCGAGGGTGCCGAGATGGCTCGGGCGGCGGTCGGAGCGGCCCATTACCCGCCACGTGGGCACAGGTCCGGGGGCGGCGTTCGTCCGTTGTCGCGAGGCTTCGCGCGCTACGTCGCCGAAGCCGCCACACGAACGGTCGTCGGCCTGATGATCGAGACGGTGGCCGGCGTCGAGAACGCCGACGCCATCGCACGGGTGCCGGGGGTCGATTTCATCTTCGTCGGCACGGGGGATCTCGCCCTCTCGCTCGGCTGTTTTCCCGACCTCGATCATCGCCACGAAGCGGCGTGCCGCCATGTCCTCGATGCCTGCCGCAAGGCGGGCGTGCCGTGCGGCATCTTCACGACGAGTGCCGAGGATGCGGCCCGACGGCGGCGCGAAGGCTACGCCATGGTGGTGGTGGCGAACGACGTCGGCCTCGTGGCCAGCGGATTCGGCGCCGCCCAGGCGGCGTTCCAAGCCGGCGCCGACGGCGGAGGTGCGGCGTGAACGCCTCGGCTTCCCCGCATGGCGGCCGCAACGATCTCGGACCCGCCCACAACGGCATCCGCGCCCAGATCCGCGACCTCGATACGGAGAACATCGCCGAACTCGCGGTTCGGGCCAGGTCGCTGGGAAACGTCATCCCGCTCTGGTACGGCGAGGGCGACGATGTGACGTCGGAGGCGGTGCGGGCCGCGGCCAAGCGCTCGCTCGACGAGGGCACAACGTTCTACGTCCCCGACATGCGGGGTCTGCCGGCCCTGACCCAAGAGCTTTCGGCGTATCTGACGCGGCTCTATGGTCGGGCGATCCCGATCGAGCGGTCCACGATCACGCCCGGCGGCATGCAGGCCCTGTACCTCGGATTGTCCTCGATCCTCGATACCGGCAGCAACGCGGTCTACCTCGAACCGCAATGGCCCAACATCGCGCGCACCATCTTCATGCTGGGCGCGGAACCGAGACCCGTGCCGCTCGACTTCAAAACCGATTTCCGCCTCGATCTCGACCGTCTCTTCGCGGCCTGCGACGCTCGCACCCGGGCGATCGTACTGTCGACGCCCTCGAACCCGACCGGCTGGACGGCCTCGCTCGCGGAGTTCGAGGCGCTCCTCGCGTTCAGCCGCCGAACCGGCATCTGGATCGTGTCGGACGAGGTTTATGGCCGGCTCTATTTCGAAGGCGACGCCGCGCCTTCGATCCTCGAATTGGCCGAGGAGGACGATCGGGTGATGGTCGTCAACAGCTTTTCGAAAGCCTGGGCCATGACGGGCTGGCGGATCGGCTGGCTCAACCATCCGGGTGCCGTCGCGTCGGAGATCGCCGCGATGACCCAGTACATGAACAGCGGAACGGCCGCCTTCGTCCAGGCCGGCGCACTCGAAGCCCTGCGGAACGGCGAACCCCAGGTCCGGGCCATCCGGGCCAAGCTCGAGGCGGGCATGGATCTCGCCTACAGGCAACTTCGAAGGGTCCCGTCCTTCATCCTGCCCGACAAGCCGCGCGGCGGCATGTACACGTTCTTCGCCCTCGCCGGTGAACCCGATTCGCGCCAAGCCTGCTTTCGCATCCTGGAAAAAGCACGCGTCGGGCTTGCACCAGGGTTCATGTTCGGCACTTCGGCGCGCCCGTTCTTGCGCATGTGCGTCCTGCGGGACCGCGATCAGTTGCAATCCGCGCTCGACCGGATGGTCGCAGCCTTCTCATGACCAGGATACCCGTATGATAGCGTGGCAACGCCGGTCCCTTCTCGCCGCCTTGACGGTCGCCCTCTTGGCGACGGTAGCGCTTTTGGCGCCGTCCGCGCTTTTGGCGCCGCCCGCCTTCGCGGTCGAGCCGCTCAACGTCGGAGCCTACCCGGCCAATCCGCCCTGGGAATACAAAGCCGCGGACGGGCACTTCGAAGGGTTCGAGGTCGACGTCGTGAACGATGTCGCCAAGCGCCTGTCCACCACCGCCACACTGCAGGACTACGGCTTTCAGGCACTGTTCGCCGGCGTCAGTTCCGGTCGCATCGGCATGGCCATCTCGTCGATCACCATTACGCCCGAGCGGCTGAAGAACCAGGCGTTCACGCAACCCTATTACGACAGCGACGGTGCCATCCTGACCAAGGCGGATTCGGCCTTGGACTCGATGGAGGCCCTGAAGGGGAAGACGCTCGGCGTCATCGCGGCGTCGTCCGGCGAAGCTTTCCTGAAGAAGAACGGCGACGCGATGGGCGTCGCGGACGTCAAGAGCTATAGTTCGCAGGACAATCTGATGCTCGACGTCAAGACCGGCCGCATCGACGGCGGGGTCGGCGAGGTGGCGGGTTTCCAATATGCCATGTCGAAGAGCCCCGGCTACAAGATCGCGGTCCGCATCCCGACCGGCGAACATTTCGCGATCATGTTGAAGAAGGGTTCGCCGCTGCTGCAGCCCGTCAACGATGCCATCTCGACCATGAAACAGGACGGCACGCTCGGGTCCATCCACAAGAAGTGGTTCGGGACGGACGCGGTCGGCGGGTCCAGCACCGTAACGGTCATGCCGCTTCCGCAAGAATGACGAGAACCCGCGTCGAGCATCGCGACAGGAGGACGGCGCTTGGAGCTGATCAACACCTTCTTCAATCGAGAGGTGTTCCTTCAGTCGCTACCGATCCTCCTGCGAGGACTCGGCAACACGCTGTTGCTCGGCCTGACCGCGGTGATCTGCGGCACGTCCTTCGGGATCCTTCTCTGCCTCGGTCGCCTCTACGGGCCGAAGGTCGTCCGCATCATCGCCATCATCTACATCGACCTGTTTCGGGCCATCCCGGTGCTCGTCGTGATCGTGCTGATCTACTACGCGCTGCCCTTCGTGGGCGTGACCTTCTCGTCCTTCACGTCCGCCAGCCTCGCCCTGGTGCTGGTGCTGGCGGCCTTCACGGCCGAAGTCTTCCGGTCCGGCATCGAGAGCGTCCCGGCCGGCCAGCCGGAAGCCGCGCTGTCGCTCGGCCTCAAGTTCTGGCAGGTCGTCTTCAAGGTGATCCTTCCGCAGGCCATCAAGGTCGCAACGCCGCCGCAGACCAGCAACGTCGTGGCGACGGTCAAGGACACGTCGCTGGCGTCCGTCGTGGCGATGCCCGATCTCCTGAAGCAGGCGACCGACTCGCAGGCCTTGTTCGCCAATCCGACCCCGCTGATCGGGGCGGCCGTGATCTATGTCGCGATCCTGTGGCCGCTGGTCCGACTGACCGGCTACGCCGAGGCGCGGAGCCGACGGTCGAGGACCGCCCGGCAGGTGTGATTTCTTAAGAGTGGGAGACGGTGATGTCGAAGGATCTCATGGACCAGTTCGCCGCGGCGCTCGCGAGCGGTAGTATCCGCGTGGTGGATCTGACGCAGACCTTGCGACCTTCGACCCCGGTGATCGGCCTGCCGCCGCCGAACGCTCCCTCGAATCCGTTCGCAATCGAGGAAATCTCGCATTACGACGAGCGCGGCCCGGCCTGGTACTGGAACAACATCTCCATGGGAGAGCACACGGGCACGCATTTCGATGCTCCGGTGCACTGGGTCACGGGCAAGGATTACGCCGACGGCTTCACCGACACCATTCCGCCGCAGCGCCTCGTCGCGCCGGCCGTCGTGATCGATTGCACCGGGGATGCCGCAACCGACGAGCGTTTCACCCTGAAGCCCGAGCACATCAAAGCCTTCGAGGACAAGCACGGACGCATCCCCGACGGCGCCTGGGTGCTCATGCGCACCGACTGGTCGAAGCGCACGGATCCGGGCGCGTTTCTCAACATGCAGAACGATGGCCCGCATACGCCGGGCCCCTCCCCGGAGGCGATCCGCTTTCTGGTGCAGGAGCGCAACGTCAACGGCTGGGGGGTGGAAGCGGTCGGCACGGACCACGGCCAGGCGTTCGCGTTCGAACCGCCCTTCCCGGCCCATAACCTGATGCATGGCGCCAACAAGCTCGGGCTCGCGAGCCTCACGAACCTCGACCAGTTGCCGCCGACCGGCGCCATCCTGATCACGCCGCCGTTGAAGATCGAGAACGGGTCGGGCAGCCCGCTTCGCGTCCTGGCGCTAATCGCCGCCTAGCCAGGCCTGCGCCGAGCTCTCCAGGCCCGGCGCACGCGTCTCCGCCGAAAAGGACCGACCCCATCGTGTCTCCCGACTTCCCGGCCGTCGATCTGCGCGAGCAGTTCCCGGCGCTCCAGCAGGCCCAATCGTTCGTCTTCTTCGATAACGCGGCCGGAGCCCAGATCCCTCGCGTCGTGCTCGACGCGGTGACCGACCACCTCGTGTCGCACAACGTGCAACGCGGTGGCCGCTACCCGAAGAGTCGCGCCGTCGACGCCTCGATGGCGGAGGCGCGGGCCAGCGTGGCGCTGTTCCTGAACGCCAACGACCCCGCCGAAGTCTGCTTCGGCATGAACGCGACCTCCTTCATCCGGCTGGTCAGCCTCGGCATCGCGCAGGGGCTCGGCCCGCGCCATCATATCGTCGTCACGGACCTCGACCACGACGCCAACATCGCGACCTGGACGGCGCTCGAAGCCATGGGGGCCCGCATCGTCTGGTGGCGGATGCGGGAGGGCGGCGCCCTGCACGTCGAAGACCTCGTGCCCCTGCTCGACGACCGGACGCGGCTCGTCGCCTGCACGGCGGCCTCCCACGCGCTCGGCACGCTCGTGGATATCGCGGCGGTGGCGAAGGCGGCCCATGCGGTCGGGGCCGAACTCTTCGTCGATTGCGTCCATTACGGCCCGCACGGACCGATCGACGTGCAGGCTTGGGGCTGCGACTATCTCGTCTGCTCGGGGTACAAGACCTTCGCGCCGCATATGGGCTTCCTGTGGGGACGCTTCGACGCGCTCAGGGCCTTGCCGACCTTCCGCGAGGACTTCATCCCCGACGTGCCGCCCTACAAGGTCGAAGCCGGCACGTTCGTGTACGAGAACGTGGCCGGGATGAGCGCCGCCGTGCGCTACATCGAAGGCATCGGCCGTGACCTGACGCAAGGCGGCACCGGATCGCGCCGCGGCGACATCGTGGCCGGCATGGAGGCGATCCGCACCTACGAGCAGACGCTGTCGCGCGCCATGCTCGACGTCCTCCACGCCCATGGCGCGACGGTCTACGGCATTGCCGACAGCGGGCGAGCCCGCGAGCGTGTCCCGACCTTCTGCTTCAACATTCCGGGCCTGTCGCCGCAGCAGGTCGCCGAAGCCATGGCCGAAGCCGACATCGGCATCCGCGATGGCCATATGTATGCGCCCCGTCTGATGAACAGGCTCGGCCTGACGATGGACCGTGGCGCGCTCAGGGTATCGCTCGTGCACTACAACACCCTGGCCGAGGTCGTCCGCTTCGGGCAAACGCTTGGTCTCATCCGCGCGACGGTCGCGCCGCAATAGAGGCAGCGGTCCGGCAAGGACGTTGCCGCAACGTCGGATCGTCGGCCTGCGAACCTCGTCGGGAGCAAGGAAGGAAACTTTGCCCCTTTCGCGCTTGCTTGTAACGTCGCGGGCAGCGGAGCAGCCGACGCATGAACGCCGGCGGGAGGGAGGACGTCATGCGGTTCGGGGCGAGCACGTTCATCTGGGTGTCTCCCTTCTCGAGCGAGACACTCGACCTCATCGGCAAGGTCGCGGACTTCGGCTTCGACCTGATCGAGATCTGCGTCGAAGAGCCGGCCGCGATCGACACCGACCGTATCCGACGCCGGCTCGACGACGCCGGGCTGGGTGTGACGGTCTGCGGCGCCTTCGGGCCCAATCGCGACATGAGCGCCGCAGACGAGGCGGTCCGCGACAATGCAGGCCGCTATCTCGCGTCCTGCATCGACATCGCGGCCCGGCTCGGCAGCGAGGTCGTGCTCGGCCCGATGTATGCCGGTGTCGGCAACACGCAGATGCTCGATCCGGTGGCGCGCCGGGCGCAATGGGACCGGGCGGTCGCGGGCCTCGGTCGCGCCGCCGACCATGCTGCGTCCTGCGGCGTGACGCTCGGGTTCGAGCCGCTGAACCGTTTCGAAACCGATCTCGTCAATACCGTCGACCAGGGGCTCAAGCTGGTCGACGACATTGGCCGCCCCAATGTCGGCTTCCTGCTCGACACGTTCCACATGAACATCGAGGAAAAGGACATCCCGGACGCGATCAGGCGCGCCGGCCGTCACATCGTCGCATTCCACGCCTGTTCGAGCGACCGCGGCACGCCGGGCGAGGACCACCTGCCCTGGCCTGAGATCGTCGCGGCCCTCGGCGAGACCGGCTATGCCGGGCCGGTCGTCATCGAAGCCTTCACGCCCAGCATCAAGGAGATCGCCAGGGCCGTGTCGCTGTGGCGCCCCTTGGCCGAGAGCGAAGACGCCCTCGCCCGCAACGGATTGGCGCATCTGCGGACCGTCTTCGCAGCCGTACCGTGAGGACCGGACCGATCCTCCTCTGCACGGAGGAAGGTCAGGCTCTCGTCGAGAGAACCTGACGCTATCGTCCTACTTGCCGCCCCAGCGCTGCGGGTAGCCCGGCATGTCCTGGCATCCGCACTGCGCGTAGAACAGCGGCGGCATGTTGGGGTCGACGTGCTGGTCGAGCGTCGCTTGGGTGATCACGGGCTGCGGGAGTTTCCAGGTCGGTCCGATCACCGGTTCGCCCTTCAGGATCTTGACCGCCGCGATGACCGGCGAGCGCCACTGGTAGGTCGGATAGGACGGGGCGATGGCCGTCAGGCGATCCTTCTGCCATTTGAGCAGGAAGTCCTGCTGGTCCTCGCCGGTGATGATGGGGAAGGGCTGGCCGGCATCCTCGAAGGCCTCGAGCGCCGCCACGGCCGTCGCTCCCGCGTCCATCCAGATCGCGTCGATCTTGCCGAACCGATTGATGTAGTCCTCGACGATGCTCTTGGTCTTGGCGTTGTCGCCGCCGGTGAATTCGGCCCCGACGACGTTGACCTTGTTGTCCTTGAAGATGCGATCCGCGGCAGCCCAGCGGTTCTCGAGCACGTCGACGCCCGGCAGGATCCGGAGGGCGAGCACCTTGCCGTCCTTGGGCAACTTCTCGGCAATGAAGTTGGCCGTGACGATGCCCCAGCCGTAGCCGCCGATCGGGTTGACGAACGTCACGGGGCACTCGGTGAGCACGCCGCGATCGAACAGGACGACGGGCAGCGTCTTGCAGGCCGCTTCGATGGCGGGCGTCAACGCCGCGGTGGTGTTGGGAGACACGATCAGCACGTCGCATTTGCCGCTGGTCACGAACGAATTGATGTCCGAGATCTGTTTGTCGTCCTTACCTTGGGCATCCGCGGCCGTGAACGACTTGATGTCGCTCTTCAGCATGTCGACCTGGGCCTGCATGTCGGTCCAACCGACGACGCGCCAAGGGTTGTCGATGCTCGCGTTCGAGAAGCACACATTGTAGGGACCAGGCTTCTTGTACTTCGACGTGTCGATCTCGTGCCCGCCGAGATGCTGTTCCCACGGTTTGCCTGCCGGCCCCTCGGGCGTCATCTTCAAGAGCTGCTGGGCGTAATCGAAGTCCTTCTGACTATTGAAGTCCTGCGCCCGAGCACCCAGTCCCACGAGCCATATGCCGCAGGCAGCCAGTAGAATTTTGCAAGTCTTTCTCATGTCGTTCTCTCTCCCTCTTCTACGATCGCGCCTTGTTGGGCCGACTCGTTTGGTTACTCTTCCCGGCCCCTGCGCATGGAACCCGAGGCAGCGGCGGCGATCAGGATCGCTCCTTGCGCGGTATCCCGCAGTGCCTGCGGCAGGCCGAGCAGGTTCAGAAGCGTGAACAGCGCAGTGAGGCTCAGGGCGCCCGCAACGACCCCCACCACGGTCCCGCGACCTCCCATCAGCCGGGCCCCGCCGATGACGCAGGCCGCGATGGCCTGGAGTTCGAGCCCGTTCCCGACATCGGTCGAGACGCCGGCGAAACCGCCCAGCAGGATGCCGGCCGTGACGGCGGCCAGGGCCGACACGACGAAGACAGCGATGCGGGTCGCCCCGACCCGCACGCCTGCGAGTTCCGCCGCACGCGGATTGTCACCTACCGCGAAGATCCGCCGGCCCAACACGGTCCCTTGCAGGAGCCACCATGCGATCGCCGCGACGACCAGCAGCACCACGACCGACAGCGGGAAGATGCCGGTCAGCGGCACGTTGCGGAACACGAAGCGGCCGAACATGCGGAAGTTGTCCGGCAGGTAGCCGCGCGGCGAACCGCCGGACCACATCATGGCGATCCCGTTCACCGACAGGAGCATGCCGAGCGTCGCGATGATGGAGGGAACCCTGAGGGTGGCCACGACGATGCCGTTGACGAGGCCGATACCGAGCCCCATCGCATAGAGAGCGGCAACGGCCGTCCCCGTCGCGGCGGGGTCACCGCCGGTGATCATCGAGGCGCCGATCACGGTCAACGTCACGATCGAGCCCACCGACAGGTCGAAGCCGCCGGAAACGAGCACGAACACCTGCCCGGCGGCCAGGATCGCCAGCGGCGCCGCGCGGCGGAGAAAGGCGAGGAAGCCAGCCGGCTCGAGATAGGACGGTTGCTTCAGAGCCACCGCGGCGTAGAGCACGACGAAGATGATCAGCCCGACGTTGACGCGGGTCGCGATACCGTCGGGCCGCGCGTGAGACTTCCCTTCCTTCAGCGCGATCGTCATGCGACATGCCCCTTGCTGCGGGCCGCATAGGCCGCGACCGCCGCGATGACGATCGCGCCGCGCAAGATCTGCTTCGGGAAGGCCGGCACGCCGAGCATGTTGAACATGGCATCGATCACCGCGAACAGCAGCACCCCGGCCACGGTGCCCCAGACGCCCCCGCGACCGCCCGAGAGCAGGGTTCCGCCGATCACCACGACGGCGATGGACTCGAGGTCGTAGACTCCATCCCGGCCGATCCAAGGCGCACCGGACCCGAGGCGGCTCGCCAGGTAGAGCCCGCTGAGGCCCGCCATCAGGCTAGAGAGCGCATGCGCCTGCAGCGTCACGAGGTCGGTGCGGATCCCGGCGAGGCGGGCCCCCGCGGCGTTGCCGCCGACCGCGTAGACATGCGCGCCGAACCGCGTCCGCTGCAGGACCCACCAGCCGATCACCGCGAACACGGCAAGTGCCAGGACGGACCATGGCAGCGGACCCACGGTACCATAGGCCACGACCTGGAACGCCGTCGGCACCGACCCCGCGAAATCCTTCACGTTCGCCGACAATATTCCCTGCAGCACGAGGCCGAGGCCCAAGGTGGCGATAAGGGGACTGACCTTCAGCCGGGTGATGACCAACCCGTTCACGACCCCGATCGCAAGGGACAGCAGCACGACCGCCAGCACGGCCGGAACCATCATGGCGGGGTTTCCGCGCATGATGGCGGAGGCCGCGACCGCAGCGACGCTGATCACGGTTCCGACCGACAGGTCGATCGAGCCGCAGAGGATCACGACCGTCTGGCCGAGCGCCACCACGCCGAGCGCCACCATACGCTGCAGCAGGCCCACGAGACCACCGATACCGAGTTGCTCGGGCGCGTGAGTCCCGAGGGCCACCGCCGCATAGAGCAGCGCCGAGACGGCGAAGAGCAGCAGCGGAACCGAAACCCTTCGCCTCGGTCGGGCGGGCATCGCCGCCGAGAAGGCGCTCATCGGACCACCTCGATTGGTGGCCGGTTCGCTGCCGCCTGATGACCGACGGCAAGCGCCATCACGTCCTCCTCTGCCGCTCCTCCGTCGCAATGTCCCGCCACCCGGCCCTGATGCAGGACGACGATCCGGTCGCTGACCCCGACCACCTCGGGCAGATCGGAGGACACCATCAGGATGCCACGGCCACGCGCCGCCAGATCGCGCATGATCTGGTAGATCGCGGCTTTCGCGGCCACGTCGATGCCGCGCGTCGGTTCCGCGAAGATCAGCAGCGCGGGATCCCGCGCGAGCCAGCGCGCGATCACGACCTT